>NZ_LR701574.1 GCF_902498805.1 Imperialibacter sp. EC-SDR9
TTGAGATGATCTGCGAGAATAAGTTTAGATTTACCATGGGAGGTGTAGTCTTTTGTTGTGCAACTCAAAGCTAACTTTGAGATACTTAATTCACACCTCCCTACTCTATTCGTTTAGGACGCTATTGGTAAGGAATATACGTAGTCTTGAGAACATTCGAAGGAATTTCTGACAGCACTTGCTAGATTTTCTAGCCCTCAAGCCCTAGCACATCCCACTGGTGCGAGACTTTGGCTCGCACCGGTGGCAATCGTGACGGCACGTTCAATTGAACAGATTACTCCAGCCACCCACCCATGCCAACATTTCACTTTCACTCTTCCCTAAATAACCCTATCTTTAACATTATCCCTCTAACTAAACTACCGATGGCAATTTTCAAACTAACGATTAACGGACAACAAAAGCAGGTGGATGTGGATCCCGCTACGCCCATGCTGTGGGTGCTACGGGACAATCTCGACCTGGTAGGCACCAAGTTTGGCTGCGGCATTGCCCAGTGCGGCGCTTGCACCATTCATGTGAATGGCAACGCCACCCGCTCATGCCAGCTGCCTGTGTCGGCCGTAGGCGACAACAAAATCACCACCATTGAAGGCCTTTCCGAAAACGGAGACCACCCGGTGCAGCAAGCATGGCTGCAGCACGACGTGCCCCAATGCGGCTACTGCCAGGCAGGCCAGATCATGACCGCCTCAGCGCTGCTGGCGTCCAATCCTAAGCCCACCGATGAAGAAATTGAATCGGCCATGAATGGCAACATCTGCCGCTGCGGCACCTATGTTCGGATCAAAGCCGCCGTGAAAACTGCCTCAACACTCTAAAACCATCAGCTTATGACTTTAATAAGAACGAAATTTGGCAGAAGATCATTTCTGAAGACCTCGGCAGCCGCCGGCGGTGGACTGATGATCGGTTTTAGCTGGCTCACCCGGTGCTCGCCGGTGTCGGAGCCCCTGGTGGCCGTGCCCAACGAATGGTTCAAGATCAACGGCTACATCAAAATTGGCGATACAGGCCTGGTGACTATCTTCAACCCCAATCCGGAGATAGGCCAGAACGTGATGACCTCCATGCCCATGATAGTGGCCGAGGAGCTGGACGTGGCCTGGGACCATGTGGTGGTAGAACAAGGCATGCTCGATGAGGATGCTTTTAAAAACCCGCAGTTTGCAGGGGGAAGCCTGTCGATTATGCTTGGTTGGGATGCCCTGCGCATGGCCGGAGCCACTGGCCGCAGGATGCTGCTGGAAGCCGCCGCCAAAGAGTGGGGCGTAAAGGTGGAAGACCTGACAGCCAGTGAGGGAACTATCAAAGAGAAAAACGGAACGAGGACGATAGGGTACGGTGCCATTGCCTCCAAGGCGGTGGGCATTGAAGTGCCCGAAGAAATAGCGCTGAAGGAGCCCAAGGACTACAAGCTGCTGGGCACCGCCCAGAAGAACGTGGAGGGCCCCAAAATTGTGACCGGCAAGCCGCTGTTCGGCATCGACTTCAAAAAAGAAGGCATGCTGCTGGCCATGATCGAGCATCCGCCGGCATTTGGCATGAAGGTGAAGGACTTCAACGTAGACGAAATCAAGGCGATGGATGGCGTGAGGGACGCTTTCATCATCGACACCACCATACCGGAGCCAGCCTGGTCGGATGTAAATGCATTCAACAACCTGATTGCCATTGTGGGCGATTCTACCTGGCAGCTGATGAAAGCCAAGAAGGCGCTCAAAGCCAATTGGGAAACAGTGACAGAGCCCGAAAACACGGCCATGCACGTGCAGCGCCTGAAAGACACACTGAAAGACGGCGAAGTAGGGGGCAGCAGAAAAGACGGAGACACAGAGGTTGCTTTTGCCTCGGCCGCCAAGGTCATTGAGCGGACGTATACGTCGCCATTCCTTGCCCACGCCACCATGGAGCCCATGAACTTCTACGCCAATGTGACGGCCGACGGAGCGGAGCTGGCAGGGCCAATCCAAACGCCTAAGGCGCTGGAAGACTCTGCTGCCAAATTACTGGGCCTTCCTGTAGAGAAAATCTCTGTGCAAATGACCCGCATAGGTGGTGGCTTTGGCCGCAGGCTGTATGTGCACTTTGGGTTGGAAGCAGCGGCGATCTCCAAAAAAATGGGAGCGCCCATCAAAATGATTTACACCCGGGAAGACGATATGACCCAGGGCACCTACCGACCAGCCTACCGCTCGACGTACAAAGCTGGTCTGGATGAAAACAACAACCTGATTGCCTTTTCGGTGAGAGGGGCGGGGCTACCCGAAGGCCCTGTTTTCCCCAACAGGTTCCCTGCGGGCTCGGTGCCCAATTACACCGCTGAAAGCATTGGCTCAACGACGAACATTTCTACAGGAGCCTGGCGGGCACCGAGGTCGCACTTTACGGCAGGAGCGGAGCAGTCCTTCCTCGACGAGGTGGCGGAGCTGGCAGGCAAGGATCCCATCGACTTCAGGCTGGAGCTGTTCGACAAGGCCATTGCCAATCCTGTAGGAGAAAAATACGAATACGATGCCGAGCGCTATGCTGGTGTGCTGAAGCTTGTGAAAGAAAAGGCCAATTGGGGCGTGGAAACGCCCGGCGTGTTCCGTGGAGTGGCTGCCTACTTCTGCCATAACTCTTACGTGGCCCAGGTGATGGACGTGGTGATGGAGAAGAACCAGCCCAAGGTAAAAAAGGTGTGGTGCGCTGTGGATTGCGGTATTTTGATCAACAAGGAAGGTGCCGTGAACATTATTCAGGGAGGTGTGGTGGATGGCATTGGCCATTCGCTCTACAGCGAGTTGACGTTTGAAAACGGTGCGTCGGTGCATAAGAACTTTAATACCTACCAGCTGATCAGGCATAGCCAGGCACCGGAGGAGATTGAGGTGTTCTTTGTGGAGAATGAGATCAAACCGACAGGCCTGGGCGAGCCAGGGTTGCCCCCTGCGATAGGGGCATTGGCCAGCGCTCTTTATAAGGCAACGGGTAAACGCTACTACCATACACCTTTCAGCACGGCCGATCAATCGCCGGAAAAGATAGAGGTGATGTAGGGGCTGCATCAACCAGAAAGACAAAAGGTGATCGAAAGGTCACCTTTTTTGTTGGGGGGTATTTGTGAAGTGACAGGGTGTGCAATGGGTGGTTGAGACTCCGAATTAATACACGCCAACACAAACTCATCGGTTATTGCTGCCTGTCCGACTTTCGGCGGAAGGGAGCTAAGTAATTGTCAATTGTGATTAGCGGACTCCAGCGACTGAAGCAATCTGCCTGTTCCGAAGCCAAATCGTGGACTAGCGTACTATGGGTGCCCTGCTCCAGAACAGGCCAGAACGGCAACTAGGATCGATTTTCTCTCAAGGGTTCTGCACATTTCTTAATTTCTGTTCCACTAAAGGTTGGCTTTTGCCCTCAAGCCGGACTGGCTGTTACCGCATCGGCGGACCGTTTTTCTTGCCGTTCCCGGATGGGACAAAAAGTAACCCGCTTCGGCGGCGGTTCGCCGAGCGACCGAAAAGTCAACGAAAAATTAACGCACAAGCCAAGAGCCCGCACCCAGCCACCATTTTTCGCCCACCCGCCTGGTAGGGCGTTGCTTCTTATTAAGATTTCGTGACCGATAAAGGTTATTGTTGCGAAAACTGGAAATGACAGAGTGGGCAGTCGTTCCGAAGCGAAATCGTCGACTTTCGCCCTTTAGGTTTCCCCGATTGGGCCGGGGTAGATGGCAGTTAGGAGCAAGTGTTCTTGGCTCGAAGATACAATTGTTGACTACGATCAATCACCGACAGGGGGTGATTTACACTTTGGGACTGCTCCGCTAACACCAAATTAATGAGGTCACTATCTGCTTTGTGGCAGAGTGACCTCATTAATAGTGTCGACTGGCAGCCGTTATTGCTGAACCTAGTTTGATTTGAGCTTCTTTCTCTTCTTGAAATAGGCCAGAATCTCCAGAGGTGTTTTACCTGCTGTCTCTTTGGCTATCCGCTCACGTTCTTTTCTGACGCTCTTCACACAGTCAAAATCTTTTTCAATCGTCATTTTCATAATCGAAAATCTCTCGTGGATTCCTAATTTCTATCGCTTGATAGTCGTTCAATAAGTTCACGGCATTATAGCCATGTATTCTTTGAATATTTACAATATGCTTAAAGTTCCAGCTAGCCAGAATATCTGCCTTTAAAACTGTTGCTATCGCAATATGATAACAATCTGCCCGGCTGGTTTCTCCAACCACTTTCTTTTCGAGGTATTTCTCTGCAAGGAGAATAGCTTCCTCCGAGAGCTCAACCCTCAAAAGCGATTTTTCCGGAAGGCTTTTTACAAAATTCCTAACATTCTCTGGCGCCCCAGAAAGTTCATCCTCTGCTACGTCGGAGTAAATGAGCTTTATCTGGGAGTCAATTGCCTTTTTAAAGAACAGGTCTGTCCAGAGCTCAAACTCAGCATCAAATTTTCCCCCAAACACTGACGTGTCAATGTAAATAGTTTTCATTCCTCCTAAAATTACAACAAATGATGGGAGTATTTGCCAAGGCCCGAAGTGAAATCGCCGATCTGCTCCCTTTAGGGGCGCCCGGCTTAGGGGTGCCCGGCTTAGGTTTCCCCGATTGGGCCGGGGTAGATGGCACTTAGAAGCAAGCGTTCTTGGCTCGAAGATACAATAGTTGACTACGATCAATCACCGGCAGGGGGAGGTTAACGCTTTAGCGCCGTTCTGCTAACACCAAATTAATGAGGTCACTATCTGCTTTGTGGCAGAGTGACCTCATTAATCGTTTCCGCTGGCAGCCCTCGAAGGAACGATATTGCGTAAGTAGCCAACTCCCTCCAAAGTTTATTACCTTCACACCTTGCTATGAAAAGACGAGCGTGGGCGAATTTTCCGTTTCATCCCGGAAAGTGGCCCTTTTTTTACGGATGGATGATCCTCATCTGGGGATCTCTGGGCATCATCATGAGCATTCCCGGTCAAACCATGGGTGTGTCGGTATTTACCGACTCGCTGTTGGGCAGCCTGCATATCAGCCGGGATGAGCTGAGCTTTGCCTACATGCTGGGCACCATTGGCAGCTCCTTTATGCTGCCCTGGGCAGGTCGGCTGTACGACCGCCTCGGCGTGCGCCCTACAGCTGTGGCTGCCGCAGTTGGGTTGGGGTTAATTCTTATTTGGCTGAGTAATATCGACAACTTGCTGTCGGGCTGGATAGCTGCACAAGCCACGACTGCCATCGTCATCACGTTGTTTGCCACCTTTCTGCTGCTGCGCTTTTTCGGGCAGGGTGTGCTCACCATCGTGTCCCGCAATATGATGATCCAGTGGTTCGATCAGCGCCGTGGATTCGCTACAGGCTTTAGCAATGTATTCGTGTCGCTGGCCTTTTCTATTTCTCCACTTTTCCTCTTCACTCTCATCGAAGCCTATACCTGGGAGGGTGCCTGGGTGGTAATGGCGCTGCTGGTCGGCTTGCTGTTCCCTGTCGTGATCATCGTGTTTTTCCGCAACCGCCCCGAAGACAGCGGCCTGTTGCCTGATGGCCGCTCGCCGGGGGAGGAGCTGGCAGTGTCCGCTAAAAAGAAGAAAAAGATCCTTTTCCCGGTCATCAAGGAGTTTACCGCCGCTGAGGCCATCCGCAATTTTCCTTTCTGGGTCTTTGCCCTCATGATGGCCATGCAGGCTTTGTATTTCACGGGCTTCACTTTTCACGTCATGTCCGTTTTTGCTGAGGCCGGGCTGCCCGACACCATGGCGATCACCATCTTCCAGCCTGTGGCCATCATCGCCGTGGTGGTTACGCTGGTGGCGAGCAGCGTGAGTGACCATATCCCGCTCAAATACCTGCTGTATTTCAAAGGAGGAGGTGCCTGCCTCGGCATCCTTGGCGTGATCTTCCTTGGTACTACCAGCTGGGGCTACTACCTCATCATTATTGGCAACGGTTTCATGACAGGCCTCTATGCCGTTTTGGCCACCGTCACCTGGCCAAGGTATTACGGCCGTACTCATTTGGGTGCCATCAGCGGCCAGGCCATGATGATGATCGTTTTCGGCAGTGCCCTCGGGCCAATGCTGTTCAGCCGTTCGTTGTCCTACTTCGGCACCTACAATGCGAGTGGGTGGCTGTGCTTTGCGGTGTACTTCAGCCTGACCATCATGGCCTTTTGGGCGGATAATCCGCAGAAGGTGCTGGCGGAGAGGCGGGGTTGAGAAGGGGAGTGGTTGACGCTCCGAGTTTATATACGCTAACCCAAACTCACCGGTAATTGCTGCCTGTCCGACTTTCGGCGGAAGGGAGCTAAGTAATTGTCAATTGCGATTGGCGGACTCCAGCGACTGAAGAAATCTGCCAGTTACGCAGCCAAATCGTGGACTTGCGTACTATGGGTGCCCTGCTCCAGAACGGGCTAGAACGGCGACTAGGATCGATTTTCTCTCAAGGTTTCTGCATATTTCTTAATTTCTGTTCCACTAAAGGTTAGCTTTTTGCCCTCAAGCGGGGCTGGCTGTTACTTTTTCTTGCCGTTCCCGGATGGGACAAAAAGTAACCCGCTTCGGCGGACCGAAAAGTCAACGAAAAATTAACGCACAAGCCAAGAGCCCGCACCCAGCCACCATTTTTCGCCCTCCCGCCTGGTAGGGCGTTGCTTCTTATTAAGATTTCGTAAGAGAAGGAGTTTAGTGTAGAAAAACAGGCAATAATGTGCGGGCTCCCCAATAATCGGCAGGGGGTGTTGATTGCTCCGAATTAATTCACACCAACGCAAGCTCATCGGTCATTGCCACTCTGCCGGTCTTCAACCCCATTACTCACCTTTTTGATAGTGCTATACCAAAGTATAGTACCGTAAATAATCAGCTCAACCTGCGTTAATGACTGTAGTGCACCAGGAAGACAATAATTAACTAAAAATTCAAATGATGAGCTTACATAGAAAACTAGGAAAGACCTATACACCTGCCAATCAGCAGGGGTTTCTCGGCCCAGGTCACATTGCCAGGGCTGTGATACAAGTTCCTTATCCCGACAGCGATCCATTTATCATGCTAATGGACGATATGCTCGACAAAAAGGACGATACTCCGGTTGGCGGGCCACACCCCCATGCCGGTTTTGAAACGGTAACCCTGATGCTTGAGGGAGAAATGGGTGACGAGGAGCATACAATGAAAGCTGGCGACCTTCAACTGATGACGGCAGGAAGTGGTATTGTGCATACCGAAACCATTGACAAGGAAGCCAGAATGCGCATACTGCAACTGTGGCTTAACCTTCCTAAGAAAGACAGGCAGGCCTTGCCGAGGGTGCAGGATATTGCCCTGGAGCATGTGCCGACCAAAAGCGAAGAGGGGCTGGTACTTAGGTTATACAGCGGATCGTTGGCCGGTTTAACATCTCCCATCAAAAATTATACGCCATTCATTTTGGCAGACATTACCCTGCAACCCGGTGCTACCACCGTGCAAGACATCCCAGCCTCTTACACGGCCTTTCTGTATGCTATTGATGGAAATGTGTTGGTAGGAAATGAAGCCAGGCAGCTGAATGCCAATCAAGTGGGGTGGTTAGACAGGTTTTCAGAAGAGGGAACCAGCCAGCTTCGGTTGGAGGCAGGTGAAACGGGTGCCCGTGCAATTTTGTATGCCGGGCAGCCGCAAAACGATGAAATTGTTTCTCATGGCCCATTCATTGCCGACACACAGGAAGACATCAGGCGGCTGTATAGGGAGTATCGAAACGGTGAAATGAATCATATTTCGATGGTGGAGGAAGAACAAAAAATGGCTTGGTGATTAGGTTCAGCCTCAGAGTATGGAAACACAAAGAAGAGCGGCACGTTATGCCGCTTTTTTTATTTTGGTTATTCCTGTCGTTCGATTGGATTAGCACTGGTTTTTATCGTTTACCCAACATTTCATCTATTTAATAGAACAAATTAAAATAGCTCTCGTATATTTGTTCTATTAAATAGATAAAATATGTCAAAGGAGCATTTGGGCGAATTAGAGGAGTTGATACTACTGGTTATTCTTAAGCTTGAGAAAGACGCCTATGGTTTGGCCATCCGGCAGGAGATCATCAAACAGGCGCAACGCTCAGTGACTATCGGTGCTGTGCATGGCACTGTTAACCGGCTGGAAGACAAGGGCCTGATAGAGTCCGAATATGGAGGAGCCACAGAGGAGAGAGGCGGGCGGCGTAAGCGGATACTGACCGTGACAGCGGCTGGACTGAAAGCCCTGGAGAGGAGCAAGGACGTGAAAATGAACTTATGGCAGCAGATTCCTGTGCTGGTCGTCAACAAATCATAAAGGCATGAAACGAAGACAACCACCCAGATTGCCCGAATGGTTGCTTAGCATATTATGTCGGGAGGAGCTTGTGGAAGAGATCATGGGCGACATGTACGAATACTATGAGCTGCTCAGCCACAAACCAACATGGAAGCGCCACCTGCTTTACTGGTTCCACAGCTTTCAATTCCTCAGACCCAGAATGATCAAAAAACTACCCATTGGACAAAACAGCAGTTTCTTCGGACTTTTCAGAGCAAATCTTCGAATGGCCTTTCGCAGTTATTCAAAAAATAAGCTGGTGTCGGGCTTGAGCCTGGCCACGCTGGTATTTGGGGTCGTCTGCTTTCAGCTTGTGTATGCCTGGATAAGGAATGAGCAATCTATGGACGATTTCCACTCGAAAGGAGATCGGATTCATCTGGTGGTGGGCAAACTGAACCCCGATACCGATTGGAATGCCTTCGATGTGCAGCGTATGTTCAATATCAACTACGCTGAAATTGCTCATGTGGAGAAAAGCATGGTAGTACACAGCTACCGGCCCGATGAAATCAAACTTGTGAACAAGGGCATGGATCACCGGGGCAAAGCGTTGATTGTAGATAGCACGTTCTTCGACTTTTTCGATTTTGAGCTCACAAGGGGTGACCGTGACGTGCTGAATGATCCGCAGAGTATCGTGATCACCAAAGCCTTCGCCAACAGGGTATTTGGCAAAGAAGACCCCATGGGGCAGGTTGTCGATATTAAATGCGACCAAACGGGCACCTATAAAGTCGCAGGCTTGGTGGAAAAGATTCCATCCAATAGTTCTATCTCGTTCGACTTCCTGGTGCCCCGCCAATCGAGCCGGTTTTGGAGGCGCATGCCACAGAACATTATCCTCAGTGACGCTTTCTTTGACCAGGCCACTTTCGATGACGATATGGCCGTGGCGAAGGCCGAAAGCACCCGGTTTCCTGAGAGTGTGCTGTCGTCTTTTCCGCTGAAATCCATTTACCTCGACCGGTCGGTGGAAATTCCGCTGTTCGCCAAATATGGCAACCGAACCAACAACCAAACCATGGAAGGTGTAGCGCTGGTGCTGCTGCTGATTACCCTGGTGAGTTTTGTCAACCTGCAAACGAGCCTTCAGCTTACTTTGGTTCGAAAAATTGGGGTCAAGTACATGATTGGCGCCTCCCGCTTTGACGTCGGGCTGGAAATTGCCGTCAGCAGGCTTATCTACCTTTTTGCTGGTGGTGGGCTTGCCTTTTTGCTGTATCAGTGGCTGTTTCCTTACTATGTGGGCTTGCTGGAGCTCGATCTTGATAGTACACCATCATTTGATATGGTGAGCATGTCCACAGTAATGGGCGGTATCGTGCTGGTATCGTGGCTGGTATCGTTTGTGCAGGTGTATCGGCTCAAAACGTCGCAGGCCATCGCTGGCAAACTCAGCCTGAAGATTCCCCGCTTGCAGCGGATACTTACTACTCTACAGTATGCCATCACTATTTTGCTGCTGGTAGCCACTACTGTAGTGTTTTTACAATTGGGCTACATGCTCAACAAAGACACGGGGCTGCACCAGCACAATATTGTTCAAACCGATTTCTTCGAAATGATGCCCAATCAGGCACAAGACAGCGTGGCGATGGAACGAATGATGCGGCAGCATGACTATGTGCTCAATCAGTTGAATAACCACCCCGGCATTCGTACCGTGTCGCAGGGTACGATTCCTATCGACATGGCGTTTGAAAGCTCGTGGAAAATTGCCAGCGATGGCAATGAATATACGCCTGTGTATACGATGCCCGCCGACCCTCGTTACGACGACGTGTTTGGTATGGAGCTGGTAGAGGGCCGGTTTTTTTCTGATACGCTGGACAACAACAATGACAACAAGCTGGTCATTAATGAAGCCGCCAAAGCGTACTGGGGTATTGACGATATCAGTCAGGTAAAGCTGACTACCAACACCAGGTCGTCCAATCAAGTGGATTACACCATCATAGGGGTGGTGAAAGACTACCACTATCAGCACCTTTCTCACAAGATCAGGCCGTTGATTCTTTCTTATTCCATTTACCAGGACAGAGATGTGCTGGTAAGGGTAGAGGAGGGGCACATGGACGAAGTCGTTACTTTTTTGGGTGACCTTTACAGGGAGGTGAACCCTGGTGGCATTTTCACTTTCGAAACAATGGAAGATAAGATAGATGCCCAGTATGCCAGCGAAAAACGCCTGAGCAGCATTTACCTTACCTTCAGCGTGGTGGCTTTGGTGCTGTCGTCCATCGGCTTGTTTACTTTTGCTTTTCACGAGACCAGGCGAAGAACCAAAGAAGTAGGCATACGAAAAGTAAGTGGTGCAGGCTTTGAGCACGTGTTTTGGCTGTTGAACCTCTCTTTTTTGAAATCGGTGGCTGTGGCCTTTGTGCTGGCAAGCCCTGTTGTGTGGTATCTGATGACCATGTGGCTCGATAACTTTGCATACAGAGTAACCCTAAGCTGGTGGATATTTGCTGGTGTGGCGGTGGTGGTATTGGTGGTCGCCATGGCAACCGTGCTTTGGCAAACCGTTAGGTTATCCCGTGCCAGTCCGGTGGAGAGCCTGCGGTATGAATAGGTGATTGGCGGCATCACTGGCGCTTCAACTTTGCCCGGATAAACTTTTTTTGTACCTTTTTACATACTAGTCTCGTGAGAAACCTGGCCTGACATGTTATCTAACAGCAGCGAAAAATTCGAAACTTATGAAAAAGAACAGCCGACTTGCCACTGGGATAGCCATGGGCATAGCCATTGGCACTGCCATAGGTGCCGCAACAGATAACTTGGGCTTTTGGATTGCGCTGGGTGTCGCCATGGGTGCCGCCTTCGGGCAGTCGCTCATGAAAAAAGAAAGCGAAGAAAGTACCGACGACTAGCATGGTTGTTTGTATTGCCCCTACTCCGAAGCAGGTAGCTTTGCCTGTTCTCTTTTCTCACACCTCAGCAAACGAGCCGTCAAATTAACAGCCAGCCACTCATCAAAACCGGCTTCTTCAAGGTTGAAAATCCGATACTTTAGCAGCTCATTAATCCTGATTACAACCAAATTACCAACCAACGTATGAAGAAGATATTCCAGCTGGCATTCCTGCTATCCATTTTAGTGGCCGGGGTGGCCGTTGCCCAAGATGACGCCATCGTAGACAAAATCGTCGCTGAAGGTACCGACAATTCCCAACTCGAAATACTGGGCCACCAGTTGATGGACGTAATAGGCCCACGCCTGGTGGGCACACCACAAATGAAAGCAGCCAACGATTGGGCGGCGAAGACCTATGCTAGTTGGGGCATTACAGCCAAAAACGAAGAGTGGGGCAAATGGAAAGGCTGGGAGAGAGGCATTACGCATATCGACATGGTGTCGCCACGGGTGGCAACGCTGCACGGCACGCAGCTGGCCTGGAGTCCGCCAACGCCCAAGAAGGGGACTACCGCAGGGCTGATCACGCTGCCGGAAGTGGCAGATGCCGAGGCTTTCACGAAATGGTTGCCCAGTGTGAAAGGCAAGTTTGTGATGGTGTCGATGCTGGAGCCCACAGGTCGCCCCGATTATAACTGGGAAGAGTTTGCCACCGAAGAGTCATTCGAGAAAATGAAGAAGGAGCGGGAAGCGCAAACAGATAAGTGGAATCAGAACATAAAAAATACAGGCTACACTACCCGCAACATCAACGAAGCACTGGAAGCTGCCGGCGCCGTGGGCATTGTGCAGTCGAGGTGGTCAAAAGGCTTTGGTGCCAACAAAATTTTTGGTGCCAACACCAAGGCCATCCCGGTAGTAGACCTATCGCTGGAAGATTACGGCATGCTCTACCGCATGGTTGAGAAAGGCGATGCGCCTGTGATCAAAGTGGTGGCAGAGTCGAAGGACCTGGGTACCGTGCCCACGTTCAATACCATTGCAACAATTCCCGGCTCAGAGCTGCCTGATGAGTATGTCATGCTTTCTGCTCATTTCGATTCCTGGGACGGCGGCACAGGCGCTACCGACAATGGCACCGGCACCCTCACCATGATGGAGGCTGCCCGCATCCTCAAAAAAGTGTATCCTAATCCGAAGCGCACCATCATTATTGGTCACTGGGGAAGCGAAGAGCAGGGATTGAACGGCTCAAGGGCTTTTGTGGAAGATCACCCGGACATCGTAGAAAACCTGCAAGCTCTTTTCAATCAGGACAACGGCACCGGCAGGGTAGTAAGCATATCCGGCCAGGGCTTCCTTCACTCATACGACTACATCACCCGCTGGCTGGAGGCTGTGCCCAAGCAGTTTAAAAACGAAATTGAAACTACCTTTCCCGGCACTCCTGGTGGCGGCGGCTCCGATTACGCCTCATTTGTAGCTGCGGGTGCTCCGGGCTTTTCGCTCAGTTCCCTGAGCTGGAGCTATGGCAACTATACGTGGCACACCAATCTCGACACCTACGACAAAATCGTGTTCGATGATGTGCGCAATAACGCCATCCTGACGGCTATTCTGGCCTACCAGGCCAGTGAAGATCCGGAAAGGACTTCCCGGGAAAAATCTGTGCTTCACCTCAGCCCCCGGACAGGCGAGCCCATGACCTGGCCTGAGCCAAGGTCGCCAAACAGGGATGGGGGGAATTGAAAGATGTTGAATTTGAAGTCTTCTTGCTGATAACTGCACAGGGTATAGTTGTGAGGAATTGGCCTCGCCAGAGCCAGAAGGTTCAACGGTAACGAGAACATCAGTTTAAAGCTGTTTGATTTCGACAACTTCCATGTATTTGTTAAAGCCTCTTGTTCTCCGGTTGTTTTTTATGGTGTAAGGAAATTATCGGAGTACAACTGGTTTTTTATAGCTGCGAGAGTTAATCCCCTCGCTATCATTCAGTTCCAATCAATGCATTTGTTTCGATAGAATGTCGTTAATTAGGTTTATCATACAGTTGCGAGTAGTTAAGAATTTAATCCTAAATTTGTAGCATAAAACCACTAGGCGATGCATTTAGAATTTGAAAAACCCATAGTAGATTTAGAGGCGAAGCTGAACGAAATGAAGAGGCTGGCTTCTGACAATGGGGTGGACGTGACAGACGCAGTTCACAAGCTCGAAGACAAGATCATTAGATTGAAAGAAGAGACGTTTACCAATTTGACCAGGTGGCAAAGAGTTCAGCTGTCGAGACACCCCGACCGCCCCTACACCCTTGACTACATATACGAAATAACGAACGAATTTATAGAGTTGCACGGAGACAGAGCCGTGAGTGACGACAAAGCCATGATAGGCGGACTGGGCGAAATGGACGGGCAATCGGTCATGTTCATTGGTCAGCAGAAAGGTCGCAACACCAAGCAGCGCCAGATGAGAAACTTCGGTATGGCCAATCCTGATGGCTATCGCAAAGCGCTCAGGCTGATGAAAACAGCAGAAAAGTTCAACGTGCCCATCATCACCTTTATCGACACCCCCGGGGCCTTTCCTGGGCTGGAAGCTGAAGAGAGAGGACAGGGAGAGGCTATTGCCAGGAACCTGAAAGAAATGATGACGCTAAAAGTACCTGTGATATGTATCGTCATAGGTGAGGGGGCATCTGGCGGAGCCCTGGGTATTGGTATTGGAGATAGGGTGCTGATGCTGGAAAATTCGTGGTATTCTGTGATTTCGCCGGAAAACTGCTCAGCCATTCTATGGCGCACATGGGATTATAAAGAGCAAGCGGCTGATGCATTGAAACTGACGGCAAAAGATATGCTGGGCGTGAACCTGGTCGATGGCATTATTAAGGAGCCCCTTGGCGGTGCGCATACCGACATGAAGTCGGCGGCAGCTGAAATAAAGAAAGTGATTTTTGCTGAGCTGAAAAAGCTTCAAAAGATGTCTGCTGAAGAAAGAATTAGCTCCCGCATCGACAAATTTTGTGCGATGGGTGTCGTGTCTGAGTAGCGATCGGCAAACTCGTTAAAAGTATACCGGCCTAGTGCCGGTTTTTTGTTAAAGGAGGCGTCATGAAATAGCCATGAGGAGTACCAAGCCCGACGAAACCGGCGTGGAACGATGAATAAGTGGATCGAAAAGCTAAATATTCATTCTCATTGATAAAAGCTATTCCCGCTTCGGCGGACCGATCGCTCCGGCGAACCGGTGGCCGCTGAAAAACAAATTTTATACAGATGAAATAGCCATAAGGAAAGCCATACCCAGCGGAATGAATAAATCGGTCACGAGACTAAATATCCATTCCTCAATGGTAGAGGCTATTCCCGCTTCGGCGGACCGATCTGGCCGCTAAAAATTAAGTTTTATACAGATGAAAACAGGTTTGGCTTTATCGGGGGGAGGCGCAAGGGGCATTGCTCACCTTGGGGTAGTGAAAGCGATGTTGGAAAAAGGCATTCACTTTGACGTGATTTCGGGTACATCGGCAGGTGCCGTGGCCGGCTTGTTCCTGGCCAAAGGATATTCTCCCGACGAGGCCCTGGAAATCTTCACCAGAACAAGCGTGTACAAATTCCTCAGGCCCGCTATTAACATCAGGGGGTTGTTCAAAATAGGGAGTGTGGAATCGATCATCAAACCCTATTTTGGAGAAGCAATTTTTACTGATCTCGACACACCTTTTTATGTGTCCGCCACCAACGTGAGGACGGGCAAAATACGGGTGTTTTCAGACGGAGAACTGGTTCGTCCCGTGCTGGCGTCGTGCTGTATCCCGGTGGTGTATGAGCCAATGGCCATTGGCGATGAGTTGTACATGGATGGGGGCGTGGTCAACAACCTGCCTGTGGAGCCATTGCTGGGCAATGTCGACAGAATTGTCGGCGTTCATTGCAATCCTATTTCTGACCAATACCAGGGGCGCAATATGCGGCGCCTGATGGAAAGAAGCCTGCTGCTGGCCATCAACGAGAATGTGGCGGCACGTAAGCCCAAATGCGATTTGTTCATTGAGCCAACAGAGCTCAAAAACTTTCATGTGTTCGACTTCAGAAAAGCGAAACAGATTTTTCAGGTTGGTTACGACTATGCTTCCGACCTTCTTTCCAATAAATCTGTGTTGTCGAAGTTAAAGCAGGACGTATCTTGAAAATATAAACAACATCTGACCTGATGAGAGCTGTTTTTAGATTTCTGTTTTGGCTTTTGGGCTGGGAAGCCATAGGTACCAAACCTACGGATAAGAAGTTCATCATTGTAGTAGCGCCTCATACCAGCTTCTGGGACTTTTTTGTTGGCGTGGCTGCCCGCTCCATTTTTCGGCTTGATACTAAATATTTAGGTAAAAAAGAGCTTTTCTGGTTTCCCCTGAGCGTTTTTCTTCGGTTGCTGGGCGGTTATCCTGTCGACAGAACCAATGCCGCCGGCCTTGTCGAGTCGGTAGTAGACCTGTTTGACTCGAAGGAGGCATTCTCCATTGCACTGGCACCGGAAGGTACCAGGAAGAAAGTGAACAAGCTTAAGACAGGATTTTGGAGGATTGCCAAATCTGCCAATATCCCGATTGTTTTGGTGAGCTTTGATTTTAAGCGAAGAAGAGTAGAAATGCTTGAGCCTTTTATGCCGACAGATATGGAAACGGACATGGAGCGGATCATGGCCTACTACAAAGGTATTACCGGCAAGCGGCCCTGGCAGGATTTAAGATAACACAGTGTCTTTGCTGTTTTTGTTTCTGAAAAGCGTTTCTGGAGCATCAGCATCAACATGCTATTCTTTTCTGCCAATATAGTATAGGGGGCAAACCAGTCCGGGCTGTTAGTCCATTATTCTATTTCACCTCATTGGTATTAATAGTGAAATAGAACCAACCCCACAACCGTAGCTAACGTTATTGATTTTTATCGACCTCCTTGCGAGGTGGAATTATTTTTTTTTGTTGACCAACCGTCAAAAGCTTTTTTTACAACAAATAAACATTCTATGAACAACTCTACAAGAAAGTTGGGCTTGTCTACGGCCCTTGCATTTTTATGTGTTACAGGTCTTTTGGCACAGGGAATTACGTTACCTCCCAGCGGCGACAATCAAAAGTCGATTGTCACGCAGTATATAGGCTCCATTGCATCTGTGACAATCGACTACAACAGTCCGGACGTGACGGCACCCAATGGAGCCGACAGAAAGGGTAAAATATGGGGCCAGCTTGAGCCTTATGGAATGAATTACCTTGGCTTTGGCACAGCTACGGCCTCACCATGGAGGGCCGGAGCCAACCAGAATACCACCATTACCTTTTCTCATGACATGGAAGTAGAGGGAAAAGCGATAAAGGCAGGTACCTACGGGCTTCATATGATTATCGAGAAAGACAAGCCATGGACACTTATCCTTTCCAACAACTCAACAGCCTGGGGAAGCTATTTCTACGATGCCAAAGACGACGCTCTGAGGGTGGAAGTGCAGCCAAGGGAGGCTCCTTACCATGAGTGGTTGAGCTATGAGTTCATCGACAGGCAGCCCGAGTTTACTGTGGCAGCGCTGTACTGGGATGAGCTGATGGTACCCTTCAAAATATCGGTACCTAACATGAATGACCTGTACCTGGCCAAAATCAGAAACGAGATGGAGAATGCTCCTGGCTTCAACTGGCAAAACAGAGTGGCTGCGGTGCAGTTTTGCTTATCGAAAAACATCAATCTGCAGGAGGCGCTTACCTGGGCGGAAGCTGCATCGACCAATTCTTTTATTGGTGAAGAGAATTTCACCACCTTGTCCACCAAGGCAGGTGTGTTAACGGCGCTGGGCAAAAAGGAAGAGGCGGCCGGGATAATGGACAAAGCTATCAATCACCCCACAGCAAGTGTTTTTCAGGTACATGCCTACGGTCGTCAGCTGATCGCTCAGGGAGAAAAACAAAAGGCCCTGGAGGTGTTCCAGTTCAATGCTAACAAGAACCCTAAAACCTGGCCGGTGAACTTTGGACTGGCACGTGGATATTCCGCAGTGGGTAACTATAAATCAGCGCTTAAGTATGCCAAACTGGCGCTGGAAAATGCTCCTGACCAGCCCAACAAAGACGCTCTTGTGGCTGGCATAGCCAAGCTGGAAAAGGGGGAAGATATTAACTAGGGCAGGCTATATTAGAGTCTACATTGCACTAAAACGAGAAAGGCCCGGGTTCGGGCCTTTCTTTATTGTGAATCAGCGGCGGCTACTTCATATTATGAAAATAGCTCTGCACATCGTCGTCCTCATCAAACTTTTCAAAAATCTTCTGCACTTCGGCTTCCTGTTCTTCAGTCAGCTCTTTGGTGTCGACAGGAATACGTTCAAACTCAGAATTCACAATTTCATAGCCTTTGTCTTCCAGATAGTGTTGAATAGCGCCATACGATTCGAAAGTGCCATATAACACAACATTTTCTTCTTCAGCTTCCACTTCTTCTACGCCCAGGTCTATCATTTCCAGTTCCAGCTCTTCCAGGTCAACGTTTTCAGGCGTCACAATTTTGAAAACGCTTTTTCTGTCAAAAAGGAAATCAAGGCAGCCACTGGTGCCGAGCGAGCCGCCGTATTTGGTAAAGGCATGTCTTACGTTGGCCACTGTTCTGGTAGGGTTGTCGGTAGCAGTTTCTACCACTATAGCCACACCGTAGGGGCCGTAGCCCTCGTAAATCACTTCTTTGTAGTCTTTTTCTTCTTTTGAAATCGCCCTTTTTATTGCCCTGTCAATGTTGTCCTTCGGCATGTTGGCAGCCTTGGCATTTTGTATCAGGGCACGAAGCCTGGAGTTTGTGCTGGGATCGGGGCCACTCGCTTTCACGGCGATAACGATGTCTTTGCCTATTCTGGTGAATGTTTTAGCCATTTGGCCCCACCTTTTGAATTTTCTGGCTTTTCTGAATTCAAATGCTCTTCCCATATATGTCTATTTCAAAAATCAGATGCGAACAGCAAAACTAGTGTTTTTCCAAATTTTTGCATTTTCTATTTCAATATTCTTCACCGAATCATTGCTCGGTAGCGATACCAGCCCGTTTCTCGTTTTGTAGCTATTCTGCGATTTAGATTGTATACCCGCCGTCGGCCACAAACACGCCGCCAGTGGTATAGCTGGAAGCTTCCGATGCGAGATACAATGCCAGTCCAGCCATTTCATCTGTTTGACCAACCCTGGCAATAGGCAGCTCTTTTACTATCTTGTTGAGAATGGCCTCATTAGCCCACAGGCCCTGGCTGAACTTGGTTTGGATAAGCCCGGGACAAATGACGTTGGCCCTGATGCCAGTTGCACCCCATTCCCGTGCAAACACCTTTGTGAGTGAAATCAGTGCCGCCTTGCTTACGGCATACATGCCCATAAATGGCTCAGGACTGAGACCTTCAATGCTGCTGATGTTGATAATAGAGCCGCCGCCACGTTGTTTCATGATAGGGAAAGCCAGCTTGCTCAGCATAAAAGGCCCCTTTACATTCACCTGCATGATTTTGTCAAAAGCGGCTTCATCTGTTTGCACTACAGGGCCGAACACCGGATTGGTGGCGGCGTTGTTGATGATAATGTCGACACCACCAAATGCCTTTTCTGTCGCCTTCAGCAAGTTTTCCAGGTCAGCTTTTTCACCTGCATTGGCAGCTACGCCAATGGCTTCAATGCCCTCAGCCTTTAGCTTTTTAGCCACCTCGTTCACGGGATCTTGCTTACGGCTGCTCACCACCACTTTGGCACCCGCTTGTCCTAGTGCCAGGGCCATGGCCTCCCCAATACCTTTGCTGGCCCCGGTGATCACAGCTACTTTTCCATCGAGCCTGAATTTTTCCTGAATCGTCATTGGATGTCTTTTAGGGGAAGATAAGTAAATAATACACCCACGACATGAATTTGCCCCATTTAAAGTCGAATCATGCCTTTGATTGGGCTGTGTACAATTTGTTTGATCGAAATACCTATTTTCGGCAACGATGAAAGACAAGATCAACGACATAGAGCCGAAGCTCGGTTTGTTCGACACCACCATGATAGTGGTCAGTTTGGTGATTGGAATAGGCATTTTCCGCACACCCTCTCTGGTAGCCAATGCGGCAGGCTCGGAGTCTGCTTTCTTCCTGGCCTGGGTAATTGGCGGTGTGATTGCCCTTTTTGGGGGCTTGACGTACGCCGAAATTGGCTGTAGAAAGCCCATGGCGGGTGGGTATTATAAGATCGTGTCAGAAAGTTTTCATCCTGCGCTGGCCTTCATGCTCAACTGGATTGGGATCATCCTGGTGCAGGGGGCCGGCATGGCGGCGGTGGCCATACTTGGCTCAGAGTACATTCAACCTTTTGTTCCCATGACGTTTTTTCAGGGCGAAACAGGTCTCCAATGGCTCGCTGGAATGATCATTGTGTTGTTGTTCCTTATCAATTTTGCAGGGCTTAAGATGGGGGCCAGGGTATTGAACGCAATCACGGTGATCAAGATTGTGATGATCTTGCTTTTTAGCCTTTTGGGGCTTCTTGCACCGGAAGTGGCACAGGTTGCTGTTAAATCAGAGCCTTCCGCATTCAATTTCGCAGGCATTGGCATCGCCCTGATCTCCGTGTTTTACACCTGTGGCGGCTATCAGTCGATCATGAATATGGGCGGCGACGTGATCAACCCCAGAAAAAACTTTCCAAGGGCAGTGATAGGAGGGGTCGCCATTATTTTCTTTCTCTATTTGTCCATTAACCTGGGTTATGTGGCCGTGCTTGGCTTTGAAGGTGTTAAATCTGCCAACCTCATCGCTGCCGACATGGCTGAGGTGGTGTTCGGAGAAGTAGGAAGAAGGATCGTGTCTGTCACGATATTTATTTCGGTGCTGGGTTTCATCAATGCCACACTGATGCAGCTACCCAGGGCCTACCACGCCATGGCACAGGACGATGCCGTACCCCGGCTGTTTATGAAGGTCAACCCCAAAACTCAGGTACAAGAGTTTGCCCTGTCAATATTTACCGGGCTGGTGCTGTTTTTTATCATTACACAGGGTAAGTTCGACCAGATCATCAACCTTGTGATGTTCAACGATACGCTGATACTGGCAACGGCTGCCGCTGCTATTTTTGTGCTCCGGAAAAAGATGAAAGACAAACCGTACAGTGGATTCAAGGTGCCGCTCTATCCGGTCATTCCTGTCGTGTTTATTCTCTTTCTTCTTATCGTTTCTTTCAACGCCCTTTTAGAAAACCCGATGGCGGCTCTGGTAAGTACTTTGTTTTTGTTAGCCGGATTTCCCATTTTCCTCTTTTTAAGAAAGATTAACTCAAAGAAGCACTAATGATCGAAATCACCAGCATTAAGCAAATGGAGGCTCTGGTAGGGCAAGAGATAGGAACCTCTGACTGGCTGAAGATAGACCAGGGCATGATCAATGCATTTGCGGCTGCTACCGGCGATCACCAGTGGATTCATGTGGATACTTCCAGGGCGGCTGCCTCGGCCTTCGGCACAACTATCGTTCATGGCTTCTTCCTGCTTTCACTTCTTCCCAGGCTGAAAGCGCAGCTTGTTGAGTTTAAACTGGCAGCTATGGCGATCAATTACGGCAGTGAAAAGATCAGATTTCTTGCACCAGTGCCAGTAAATGCCAGGGTGAGGTTGAAGACAAAGCTATTAAAAATAGAGGAGGGAACTTCTGGCATTAAACTATTCACTAAGAACAACCTGGAGTTAGAAGGAAGTGAAAAAGATGCATTGGTAGCGGAAACTATTACGCTGCTAATGGCATAAAAAAAGGCTCACTAGTGAGCCTACATTTAAGATTTTAAATCTGGTTATGCCTTCTTAAACGCAAGAACTTTCTGTCTTAAATGCGCTTTGTCGGATGTGATGGCTGGATCAGAATATATTTTCGAAGAGAGTTCAGCGATTACGGCTTTGTCAAAACCAAGCCTCGTAGCTATTTCCTGGCAATAGTTAATCTCACTATAATATACCTCTCTGTCAACTTTCATCAGCAACACCAAGTCATAAAGCAACTCAAATTTCTGGTCGTCATTTAACGAATCCATATCTACCTTTTCCGGACGCAGAATCAACTCCTCTATCTCTCTCTCACTTATTTTGTGTGCCTTCCCAATAGACAGTATTAAATGCTTCTCATTATCAGAAAAGTCATGGTCAACAAGTGCAAGTCCTATCAGGGCACTCAGGTGTTTTCTAACATTCATTAGTCTGTCGTTTTAGAGTGAACTTGTTCAGATGAACAATTTACTGTGTAATAATCGCAAATTGTAATCTTTGTCTGCAAAATTTATCGTTACTTTTTTTCAAAACTATAAATTTTGCAACAAGCCATATGACTATTTATATAGCCAAATGCTCTCCACCCTTAAATATTTTTAGTTTCTAGCTTTAACTCAAAAAACTCCAAGTTATCATGCACTACGGCATCAACCAACTTGTCGACTTCGGTTACTTTTGTTGTGATCTGTATCTGCACGACGTCCCGTTGGAGCGTTTTCGAGGAAGTTTTCTTTTAAAAGTACAAAATATTTCTGTCTGTACTTTTAGAGAGTTATTATTTGGAGGCCGTCTTCTTCTTCCCTTTGAAGATTTCTACGATAACCATTCCCAAATGATTTAAGTCTTTGATTGCTGATTTTACTCTCATGATTTCTATTTTTTTGACAAAAGTATGATCTATTAAACTGCTGGTGGGTAAAAAGCGACCAAGCCGAGTTTTGCTTAGATGAAGCGCA
The DNA here is from genome assembly GCF_902498805.1 of Imperialibacter sp. EC-SDR9. Taxonomy (GTDB): domain Bacteria; phylum Bacteroidota; class Bacteroidia; order Cytophagales; family Cyclobacteriaceae; genus Imperialibacter. The sequence goes on from NZ_LR701574.1 coordinate 21,961, forward strand.
CGTGGCAGTCGCCGAAAGCTCTTTAGATCGAGTGATTCCTCTTTCTTTTCCCTCTGAACATTTCAACGATCATTAATCCCAGGTGATTGAAGTCGGCAAATCTGTGTTGAATTCTCATAGCTGTAAAGTTTTTGTTTTATGATGTTTCAAAGGTATGCTACATTGGGTCGGGATATTCGCTCATTTAAAGTGAAGTATTATCGGTGTAAGGTTTTGGGTAATTTTTGCCAATTAGCGAAGCACCGGCACTGAAATGGGACTTGTATTTCCCGTTGAGTATGTTTAAGGGCTTTGCAGTGAATGTAATTTTTAGCGCCGCTTATACATTTAGTGGCATTAAATGGAAGATCGAATTAAACCTTACCTTTTATCAGCCAAAAAGAGATAATCCTGAAAGGGCAGTCTTCACTTTTGTTCGAAGTAACTATCTTAGCAGCCGAATAAATCAATCTGCTTTTCATGCCTAAAGGCTATCACGAAATTCTCAAAGACGTAAAATCCAATACCTATGCGCCTATTTATTGGCTCCAGGGAGAAGAACCCTTCTTTATTGATTCAATAGCCGACTATATTGAGCAGCATGCCCTTGATGAAGGGCTCAAGGGCTTTAACCAAACAGTTCTCTACGGCAAGGAAAATAAGATCATAGATATTTTAAATCACGCCAGGCAGTTTCCAATGATGGCCGAGCGACGGGTGGTGCTCGTGAAAGAAGCCCAGGACATTGCCGATTTGAATAGGGAAGAAGGCGAAAAAGCCCTTACTGCTTATCTGGAAAAGCCCAACATAAGCACCGTGCTGGTGTTCTGTTACAAATACAAAACAATTGATGCCCGGAAAAAGCTGGCCAAGGAATTGGAGAAAGCCTGCGTGGTGCTGGCTGAGAAAAGGATTTACGACAACAAGGTGCCTGAGTGGATCAAGGTGTTTGCCGCCGACCTTCAGCTAAAGTTGAGCGAAAAAGCTGTGTATATGCTTTCAGAGCATATTGGTAACAACCTTGAAAGGATACATAACGAGCTGAAGAAAGTGAAGGTCAACCTGCCTGGTGACACGGTGGTGGATGAGCATCATATCCAGCGGTTTGTGGGCATCAGCAAAGACTTTAATGAATTTGAGCTTCAGAAGGCCATTGGAATGAAAGACCATAAAAAGGCTTTTCAAATTGTCCAGTACTTTGGAGCCAACACGAAAAGTCACCCCGTTATTCCGCTTTTGGTTATTCTGTTCACTTACTTCACCAAGCTGCTGCTCTTGCACAAAAATAACCAGGCGTCCGACGACGAACTTGCACGAAAAATAGGAGTTTCTCCGTTCTTTGTGAAAGAGTACAAGGTGGCAGCCAGAAACTACAGCGCTATGATGGTTATTCGCAATATCCATTTGCTGAAAAACGCTGACCTTCAGGCAAAGGGCGTTACCAGCAATTCAATCAGTGAAGAGGATTTAATGAAAGAATTGGTATACAAGTTGATGCATTAAATCGTTCAAGGGGTTAAACCTACTTTCAAGTGACCAAACAGATAAGGACAGGTATTCTAATATTGATCGCAGTGATGTTTGCAGGAAGCTTCGAGCTTCTGTTGGCGCAAACATCCATCAGCGACTCCCGTGAGGGGAATTTTTACCAGCAAGGGGTAAACTTGTTCAATCAAAACAAGTTTGCGGCTGCCCGAAAATCGTTCGAGGCTTATTTAAAGGCTGACCCGAGTGGTTCGAATGTGGCTGATGCGCTCTATTTTCAGGCTTTTTGCGGACTCTCACTACAGCATGCTGATGCAGAGGGTCTTTTCGAGAGGTTTCTTACAGAATATCCAAACCATCCAAGAGCCCTTACCGGTTACTACGAGGTTGGTAACTTCTATTACCGACAGGAAAACTATAGCAAGGCAGCAGAGTTTTATGCCAAAGCCAAACCTGAGCGCCTCCCCACGGCTGAAAGACCTGAATTTTACTTCCATTGGGGTTTTTCGCTATTCACGCTGAAGAAGTTTGAAGAAGCCTTGCCACATTTTAATCTGGTGAAGAAGCCGGATGGAGAATATAAAGCGCCAGCCCATTACTACGCAGGCTACATCTACTTCCAGCTCAAGCAATACGACAATGCCCTGGCTGACCTTAGGGTGGCAGGAGAAAGCGACGGCTATGAAACGATTGTTCCTGAGTTGGTAGCCGCCACACTGTACAGAAAAAATGATTTCAAAGAGCTGGTTAGTTATACCAGGCCGTACCTGACTGGCACGAAGGAAGCGAAGAATGTTGATCAGGTGGCATTGTATGCTGCTGAAGCTTACTACGAGCAGAAGGACTACGCAAAGGCTTTGCCTTATTATGAGCAGTACATGAAGCCGATGCGCAAGAAGCCTGTAGCGCCGGTGCTCTTCAGGATTTCTTACAGCTATATGCAGGCAAAACAGCCCGCCAAAGCTATTGAGAACTTTAAGTATGTGGCCCTGGAGAAAGATGAAATAGGGCAGGCTGCCTCTTATTACCTGGGCGATCTTTACATCATGGAGGGCAATAAGTCATTTGCAGTAAGTGCCTACCAGCAAGCTGCCGACACTGAATACGACGAGAAGGTAAAGGAACGGGCTATGTTTAAGTTGGCGCAGGTGCACATGGACCTGGGGAACTACGAACAGGCGATTCCTGTGCTTGAAAAATACATGCGGGAGTATCCTCAGTCGTCCGACAAGGGAGATGCGCAGGACATGATAGCCGAGGCCTACGTCAACTCCAGCAACTACGACAGGGCGCTGGCCTATTTCGAGAAAGTGGGCCTGGGAAGTCAGCGGATCAAAAAGGCCTATCAAAAAGCAGCCTTTCTCAATGCCACTCAGTTGTTCAACAGCGGTAAGTTCTATGAGTCGGTGCAGATGTTCGACAACTCTCTGCGCTACCCGCTGGATCCAGAATTAGAAATTGACGCATGGTTCTGGAAAGGAGAGGCCTTCTCGACAGGAAAAAAATATGAAGACGCCATTGGCAGCTATACGATGGCACTGCAAAAGGGACGGAGGAGCAATTCCTTAACCGTCCACAAAGCCAACTATGGCATGGGCTATGCCCTTTTTAACCTAAACAGATACCCTGAGGCTGTCACCTATTTCAAGGCTTATGTAAACAACCGTCGGCCCGACAACAACCGTGATGCAGAGGTGAGGCTGGCAGACTGCCTTTATGCTCAGAAGAAATACGATGAAGCCCTGACCTTCTACCAGCAGGCAGGCTCTAACGGATTTAAGGAAAGGGACTACTTGCTCTATCAGCGGGGGGTGATTCTTGGTTTTCAGAATAGGCGAGAAGATGCAAAGAGAGAGCTTGATCAGGTGACAAAGGCTTTTCCTAACTCTCGCTATGCTGACGACGCCACGTTCCAATCGGCTCAGCTCGACTTCGAAGCTGGCGACTACGCCAGGGCCAAAGCGGGTTTTAGCAGCGTTATTAGCAAATACCCCAACAGTGGGTTTATGCCTTACGCATTGGTGCGCCGGGCATCAAGCAGCTACAACCTGAAGGAGTATCCTGCCTCAGCTAACGACTATAAGAAAGTGCTGGAAGAATACCCGCAGCATACTTTGGCCAATAGTGCTTTGCTCGGGCTGCAAGAGGTATTGGCACTAATGGGCAAGTCAAATGAAGTTGATCAATACATAGCCCTTTATAAGAAGGCCAATCCCGATGACAAAGCGTTGGAAAGTGTTGAATATGAAAGGGCCAGAAACCTCTATTTTGAGCAGAAGTACACAGAAGCGGTCAATGCTTTAAGAGCCTATAGGGTGTCGTACCCCCAAAGTATCAATGCTGCGGAGGCACTTTATTACGTAGGAGAGAGCTATTACAGGCTCAATCAAACAGCACCAGCACTAGAGGCATATTATCAGCTGATTGGAGACATGCAGACGGTGTCTCCGGCCAAGGTATACCAGCGGATCGGCGCATTGGAGTATAGCAACAAAAACTATCCCGTGGCCATCAAATACTGGCACAAGCTTAGGGTGTCGTCCGATAGCAAACGGGATTTGTACACCGCCAGAGAAGGACTGATGGAGTCTCATTTTGCCGCCAATGCGCTGGATTCGTCCCAGGTGTATGCTGAGAGAATCCTGGGCGACGACAAGGTGGCATTCAATGCCCAGAACAAAGCCGGCACCTATGTGGGGAAAATTGCATTCGAACGTAATCAGTATGGTGCTGCATTGGATGAGTTTTTGGCCGTGGTAAATGCCGCCAAGGACATAAATGCCGCTGAGTCACAATATTACGTCGGATTGATTCAGTACAAGCAAAAAGAGTACAAGCGTTCGCTTGAAACGTTGTTTGGCCTGAATAAGTCATATGCAGTTTATGACTATTGGTTAGGAAAGTCATTTTTACTCATTGCCGACAACTACCTGGCGTTGAATGAGCTGTTTCAGGCAAAAGCAACCCTGGAGTCGGTGATTACCAACAGCCCGCTGCCTGAGATGAAAGCCGCTGCACGAACCAAGTTGCAGGAAGTGGACAAAAGAGAGGTCGAGGCGGTAACACAAAAAGACAGCGATGAGTCACCGATTAAAAAGGATAGCACAAGTCAAAAGAGAAATTAATTATGCCGAAAATGTATAAAAGCTTACTGTTCTGCATTTGTCTTTTGATGAGTCTGCCGGCCTGGTCGCAGGAGCAGTGGGAAGAAGCGGGGGAAATACAGGAAGCAGAAGTTGTAATAGAAAAGGACAGGGAAATAGTATTGCCCTTTCAGCCCCGAAGCTTTGAGAAAATACCTCCTGTAGCCATTGAAACGGGTGGTATCAAGCAGGAATACGTTTTCCCCGCCCTCGACGTAACGGTTCCGCCTACGACCGTCGACATCAAGGCATTGAAGCTTCAGGCGGAGCCATTGGAAAAGTATTATGGTAATCTGGTGAAGCTTGGCTATGGCAACTACAACTCCCCGCTGGGTGAGCTTTACCTCTACAACAAAAGGAACAAGCAGTACCTGGCCGGGTTTCAGGCAAAACATCTTTCATTTGGCAAAGGCCCTGTTGACGGCAGGAACAGCGCATCAGGAGAGACCCTGCTGAAAGGGGAGGCGAGCTATTTTGGGGATGGGTTTACTGCATCGGGAGATGCTTACTACAAGCTTTCACGCTTTAATTTTTATGGATACGACCCGTCAGTTTCAGTAACTGAGGGAGAGGACAGCCTGAAGAGAAACTTCAATAAGTATGGCGTGTCTGTAAATATCGACAACTCATCGTCCGAGTCTGATATCAGTATTTCTGGAGGCCTTGCCTACAATGGACAAAGTGACAACCTGGATATCTCGGAAAACTGGGTGAAAGTGAATGCGGATCTTTCCATGGAATTGCAAAGTGCACTCACCGGGCATGTGGGCGTTTTCGCTGACTTAATAGGTTACAAAGATTCTTTGAGCACCAGCAGGCAAAGAATTGGGCTTGAGCCTTCCGTGGTGTACACTGGCGACAATTATCAGGTATCAGCTGGTATTCGATATGTATATCAGTCCGACTCATTGGTGCCTGCCTCGCAGGTATACCCCGTTTTGAAAGGGAAATACCAATTCGGCAAATCCTTTGGCATTTTTGGTGAACTATCAGGAAACAGCCAGTTGAATACATGGCAGGGCATGAGTGCACGCAATCCTTATCTAGCTCAGGGAGTAGATATTCATAATTCCAATAATATCTTGAACCTCGGGCTGGGTGCACAGGGGAATCTGGCTTTTATGAGCTATAAAGTGGGCCTTTCGCAAAAGGTCTTCAAGCAATTTGGCGTTTTTCTCAACTCGCCTGATGACCCGTCGAAGTTTATTTTGGCCTACGACACCGCCAATTTCAAAGTATTGGATTTGTACATGGCCAGCGACTTTTACCTGGGAAGTTCCATCAATTTGGGTCTGCAAGTCAATTATTACAATTACAGCTCCGATACTTTTGAAGAGGCCTGGCATATGCCGGGTTATAGAATAGCATTCAATGGAAGTTTTCTTGCCTTTAACAAAATGAGAACAAAGGCAGGTTTAGCATACCTCGGAGGGATAAAAGCCTACGACTGGAATTTAGGACAATCCGAAGAATTGAAAGCAGCGACTGACGTTTACATTGATCTTGATTATTTGCTATCTGAAAGAGCAACAATATTTCTTCAGTTTCACAATTTAGCCAACCAGCAGTATCAATTACTTTCAAATTATCCGGTAAGGGGGCTTACTTTCAAAGCAGGTTTTTCTTATTCATTCTAAGGTGTTCTTAAATTATTCCAAAAAAGTTTCTTTATTTGCGGCTAGGAATTTTTTCATTAAAACATAAGAAATTTCTATTTTACGGAATTGTTACTTCAACTGAGTTTAGCTTATAACGAATCTAAAGTACTCTCAACCTCTTAATAAATGGCTAAAAGCAAAGCAAACAAAGACAAGGAAGAACAGAGTGGTTCAAACGCACCCCAGGATGATGAGGACTTCGGACTTCCGGAACTTGAATATGAAGCACTGGATGACGATGAAGACGAAGCTGAGGACGATTCTTCCAGCGATACTCCAACTGAAGAACCCAGCTCGGTTTTTGGTGAGCCAGAAACGTCTTCTTTTCAGGAAGATGATAGCCAGGTGAGTTCAATTTTTGACGTTGAGGAGCCAAGCCATGAGGAGGTTTCAAATGTATTTGGCGGAGCTCCCCCTCCATCGTTCAAACAACAGGCTTATCAGGAAGCCAATGAGGGTGGCGACTCTGCCAAGAGCTTCACAAGGATTATTATCATAGGGGCGGTGGCCTTTGTTCTTATAGGTTTTGCCTTTTTGTACTGGCATCATAAAGATGACGACAAGAAAGTAGTTGCCAAAGCAACGCCAAAAGTCGAGAAAGCGGAGCCTAAGCCGGTTGAACCAAAGCCGGAGCCTGTTAAAAAAGAAGAGCCTGTAGTGAAGAAGCCAGTTAACACAACCGGCGAAGTCGTTACACTAACTGAAAGAACTGGTCGTTCTTATGTAATAGTGGGTAGCTTTTTCGATGGGGATTTAGCCGATGACTATGGTAAGAAGCTGGCAAAAGAGGGTTTGAACTCAACTGTTATCAAGCCCTTCGGGAAATCGAGGTTTTACAGAGTGAGTATTTCCGATTTCGACTCTTATCAGGAAGCAGTGGATGAAGCCGAAAAAGCTAAGTCAACCTACGGAGGTGAAGTTTGGGCTTTAAGGTATTGATATAACATATGATGTTACTGCAAATTGACACCGCTGATCTTGCCGTTGAAGATCAGTCGGTCACTCTTATTGATTTGATGTTAAAAGGGGGATTCTGGATGATCCCCATTTTATTATTGTCCGTCGTAGCCGTTATCATTTTCGTGGAGCGGTTTCTTACATTGAGAAAGGCAGGTGAGACTCCCGACCACTTTACAGACGACATCAGAGCCAAAGTATTGGCTGGAGATGTAAATGGTGCCAAAATGATTTGCGCCCAAACTGGCACACCTGTTGCCAGAATGATCGAAAAAGGCCTTTCCCGACTGGGGAGCCCTTTGAAAAACATTGAGGTGTCTATTGAGAACGTCGGCAAAATAGAGATTTACAAGCTGGAGAAGAACCTTGGAGTTTTAGCGACCATATCAGGCGCAGCCCCCATGATCGGTTTCCTTGGCACTGTAACGGGTATGATACAGGCCTTCATTGCCATTGCGCAGGAAGAAGGTTCGGTTAGCCCAAAGTTGCTGTCGTCAGGCATCTACGAAGCCATGGTGACTACGGCGGCCGGCCTCACTGTCGGTATCATTGCCTACCTGGGCTATAACTACCTGGTGACCAGAATGCAAAAGGTCATTCATAGAATGGAATACAGTGCTATCGAGTTCATCGACCTGCTACAGGAGCCTAAATAACCACTGAAGCATGGATCTACGCCCAAAAAATAAGGTTGATGCATCATTCAGCATGAGTTCGATGACCGACATCGTCTTCCTTCTGCTGATATTCTTTATGCTCACGGCTACGTTTGTTACACCTTCAGGCTTGCCGGTCAATTTGCCTTCCAGCAAAAGCTCAACCATTGTACTTCAAAAAGTAAGTGTCACCATTAGCAGCGATTTACGTTATTATGTAAATGACAAGCTGGTGAACCGGAACAACCTGGAAATGGTTTTAAGGAACGAGCTCGCTGGCAAAGAGGGAGTTGTTGTGCTGCATGTTGACAAATCTGTTCCTACGGAGCACTTGGTTTATGTGGCAGGCATAGCTACTGCTTTGGAGGCTAAAGTATCGATAGCGACAAAACCGAATTAGGTAATGGAGTTTCAGAGCAAAGAAGAAAAGAAAAATGAAAGAATAGGCACGGCGGTCTCTCTGGGCGTCCATGCACTGCTTTTATTGATTTTCGCCTTTCTTTTAGCTTGGAAAGAACCGAATCCACCTATTCCCGAGTACGGCATAGAATTAAACTTTGGCCTTGATAGCCAGGGGTCTGGTGCTGTTCAGCCGGAATCTACCGTGGAGCAAAGCGAAAGCACGTCAGATGCTGAAGAGGTCAATGAAGATGTTCCTGAGGAGACCAACGAGACTGAAGTAACGGAACCAGTAGAGGAGACATCAGAGCCTGAAGTCGTAGAAGAATTTACGAACGCACTAGAGGAAGCTGTAGTTACACAAAATGTAGCCAGCCCTGATGTGCGGAAGGAAGAACCTGTGAAAACGCCGGTTACCACGCCTAAGAAAGAAGAAGAGAAGCCTAAGGAGGTGAAAAAGGAAACCAAGCCCGTAGTGGCAGAAACGAAACCCACTCCGGTAGAAACGAAGAAAGAGCCCACAGAAAAGCCTGCTGAGAAACCATCAGGAGGTGTTGCCTCCGATAAAGTAGTAGCCTCCAATAGTCAGGGCGATAACACTGCTGCTACAGGTGATAAAGGAAGCAAAGAAGGAACTGTCGATGCCCGTGCGCTGTATGGAACACCGGGTGGCGGAGGTGGCGCTGCTCTTGATATGGCAGGTTGGGCGTGGGAGGAGATCCCCAAACCAAATGATACCTCCAACGAAAGCGGACGTATAGTCTTTGAAATCACTGTTGACGACAATGGCGAAGTGATAGGAATCAAAACCCTGGAGAGAGGGGTAAGTGCCGCTGTTGAGGCAGTGTATAGGAGAGAGGTCGAAGGCCTCTACTTCAAAAGGAACCCACCGAACAGTCCCGCTCCACCGAGATCGACAGGAAGAATCACATTTATTATCAAATCCCGCTAATTAGCCGATGACGTACCAGGCAACGCTGGACTACCTCTACGGTAGTCTTCCGATGTTTCAGCGGGTGGGGAAAGTGGCCATCAAAAAGGATCTCACCAATACTTTGGCGTTGTGTAATGCGCTTGACAATCCCCACAACAAATTCAAATCAGTCCATATTGCCGGCACGAACGGAAAGGGAACAAGCGCTCATTCTATTGCTGCCATTTTGCAGGCTGCAGGCTACAAAACTGGTCTGTATACGTCCCCTCATTTAAAGAACTTCACAGAACGGATCCGGGTCAGTGGAGAGGAGATGCCCCAGGACAAAGTGATGGCTTTCGTGGAAAGAATGAAGCCGGTGCTAGAAAAAGTAAAACCGAGCTTTTTTGAAACCACAGTGGCCATGGCCTTCGACCACTTTGCGTCTGAGCAGGTCGATATAGCTGTGATAGAGGTGGGCCTTGGTGGGCGACTCGACTCAACGAATGTGATCAATCCACTGGTGTCGCTGATTACCTCTATTAGCTATGACCACATGGACCTGCTGGGTGACACTTTGGAAGAAATAGCAGGAGAAAAGGCAGGAATTATTAAGAAAAGCACACCCGTGGTGGTCGGAGGTTATTACGGGTCGTTGGATGCGGTGTTTATTGAGAAGGCGAAAAAGGAAAACAGCCCGGTCGTCATTGCCAGGGACGGCTATAGGGTTGAAAGCAAGGAGTATAGCTTGTTTTCAAGAGTGGTTTCGGTAGCTAAAACTGGTGGGTCTGACCCGATGACATTGAACCTTGACCTAACAGGTCAGTATTACCTCAAAAACCTACCGGGAATTCTCAGTGTCGTCGATGTGCTGCGCACGAGAGGATATGACATTTCCGATGAAGCAGTAGCAAAAGGACTCAGCAATGTGAAGGGGCTGACTGGCCTGAAAGGTCGCTGGCAGGTGTTGCAAAAGCAGCCGCTGATAATATGCGATGTGGGCCACAATGAAGAGGGCATGAGGGAGTTGTTCGGACAGCTCAGCGAGAACATCCATGGGCAACTGTACATCGTTATCGGGGTCGTGAGCGATAAGGACAGGTCGAAGCTGTGGAGTGTATTGCCGAGGGATGCCTACTACTATTTCACTGCGGCCAGCATTCCCAGAGCGCTGCCCGCTGAACGGCTTTATGAGGAAGCAAGAGCGGAGGGATATTCAGGAGAGGTGGTTAGTGACGTAAATGAAGGAATTGGCAAGGCCAACAAAAAAGCTGGAGAGAAGGATGTCATTTTTGTAGGCGGAAGTACTTTTGTAGTAGCAGAAATAGATCAGTTGTAGTAGTGAGAAACAAGACCGATAGGTACAAGCAGAACCGTGAAAGCAGGAATGTGCTTGAAGAAGGGAAGCCGCTTTTTGAGGCGATTAAGGGACGGTGGAATGACGAATTTTTTGATAACGACTTGCCGCTTGTGGTAGAGCTTGGCTGTGGCAGGGGAGAATATTCTGTTGGATTGGCGGAACGGTTCAGCGACAAGAACTTTATTGGTGTTGATATAAAAGGAGATAGAATTTGGAAGGGAAGCCAGCGGGCACAGGCACTCGGGCTTACCAATGTGGGGTTTCTGCGCACGCAAATTCAAATGATAGACAATTTTTTTGAAGCAGGGGAGGTGTCTGCCATTTGGATTACTTTTCCAGACCCCAGGCCGAAAGACCGAGATGTGAAGCGTCGTCTTACTTCGCCCAGGTTTCTTGATATGTACAAAAGCATGTTGAAGAAAGACGGTTGGGTATATTTTAAAACCGACAGCACGCCACTCTTTCAGTACACATTAGACTTGTTGAAAGAGAAGTACACTACCGTTGATATGGAGTACACTTTTGATCTCTATCAGTCCGACCTTTGGGAAGAGCACTACGGGATCAAAACCAAGTACGAGTTGATTTTCACCGAAAAGGGGGAAACCATCAAGTACATGAAGTTTCGGTTTGCCTAGTCAGCCCGGTCTTGTCAGTCGTCTGCTTCGAGGGCTTCCAGCATGTCAGCCAGCTCGTCATAGTCCTTGAAGCCCGGCTTAACTTCCTGGCTTCCTTTTAGTGCAAATCCGTTCACGTTATCTGAAGCTAAAAGTCTTTCTACCTGTTCGGGGCTGACGTCGTAGCCTACCAGCAAAGGTACCTCTGAATTTGCACTAACGACTTGCTTGACGCTTAATTGGTTATTAAGCTCAGCAAAAATATACGCTACTGCCGGGGTGTTTTTGGCCAAAGTCATGGCCGTATTAAGGCTTGCTTCTGTGGTGGCCTTTATGATAAAAGTTAAGTCTGTGTGCTTCAGTGATTCCAACAGGGGTAAATCACTTATTTCCAGACAATCGAGCTCATATTGAACCAGTTGTGCCCTGATGTTTTCTTCTGAAAGCCCATGCGCTTCACCCACCAGCTTTACGCCAGCCACCCAACCGGTTATTTCCTGAAACTTTAGCGGATTGACGTATTCTGGGCTTGCCGGGTTGATATCAAAGCCGAGCATATCCACACCCATGCCAGCACAATACCTTGCATCACTCAGATTGGTAACACTTCCTACTTTTACTATTGCTTTTAATGCCATTAAGATGCTTCCTTTTTTACTTCGTGTCGTTTCTGGTTTCGTTAATAAGACCCTCTATGCTATCGATTAGCACCTGTAGATGTTGCTCAATGATCGACCAAACAATTTCATAGTCTACCCCAAGTATTCATGAACAATACGATTGCGGAAGCCTCTTAACCTATCCCATTCGATATGTGGGTTGTTTATCTTAAAGTCTTTGTCAATTCGACTCGACGCCTCGCCGATGATCTCGAAATTACGAGTCACAGCGTCTATTGTTTTGTCAACATTAATGAAGGTTTCATATGACAAGCCCTCGGTATACTTTTTGATTTTTAAAGCCGATTCCAGAATATCTTCCAGGAGAAAGAGAAGATCACGGCTAGACATAGATCAACTCAGGTTTGATTTTTTCGAAGTACTTTTCTTTTATTCCGTTTCTTGACACCACATCAACTGTAAAGCCTATCAATTCCTCTATTTCATTGGCCAGGTCAATAAATCTTATGCCAATTTTATCGTTGAATTCGACTAATACATCAAGGTCACTGTCAGCTACCTGTTCATTTCTTGAATAAGAACCAAAGACCGCCATCGATTGAATGGGGTACTTGTTGAACAAGTATTGCTTATTTTTCCCAAGAGTAAGTTTGATGTCTTCGAGCGATTTCATGGCGCCGGATAGTATTGATTCTCTGCTATCACAAAATTAGCAATTCACTACCAATTGGAACAAAGTAACAGCTATAATCGTCACAAACCTACCAAAATAAAAGGAGCCCAGTAGTACGGATCCTTGTAATTTTCAGAGTTGAGCAGGCTTAATTTTGCCTTTCGAAGGTCGTCGGCAAACAGGTTATTGTCAGAATGATAAAGGTGTTGCTTATAAAACTCGATCATCAGGGATGCGGTTGATGCATCGGCCACCTGCCACAGGGAAACGATCAGGTTTTTGGCTCCGGCGTACATCAGTGCTCTGCTCAAGCCAATAATGCCTTCACCACGGGTAACCTTGCCAAGACCCGTTTCGCAAGCAGACAGGTTGACCAAATCGGCATTGATACCGAGGCTGTAAATCTCTCCGGAGTACAGGCTGCCGTCTTCATTGTTTCCTGGCGAAAGAAATATCCTGGAAAGCTCCGGCTTTGCTTCATTCACCATGCCATGGGTGGCGAAGTGCAAAAACTTGTACTGCCCCAGTTCATCCGACTTAATGAAGCTCTCCGAAGCGGAAGCACTCAACATAAGGTTTGCCTTCTGATCGGATCCGGTAAATAGAAACTTGATCTCCTTCACTTCTTTTTCCGTGTCTGGCAGCGTCTGCATGACCACTTCGTTCTTTTCGAAGGAAAGCGGTGCTGATAGTAAAATACCATTCCCGGTGCTGGATGACTTACTGGCGATTCGTTCCGCAAGGAGTGTAGCTGAGTAGTCATACGAAATGACTTTTTCACTTATGAGGTAGTTGATGCTGCCGTCTTTGCTTCGACCTGTCACCAGCGACTCGAAAGGTACAGCGCTAATCGGGCCATCGGGAAGTACAACAAGCGAGCTGATGGAGGCCGACAGTTTGGGTATAAGTTGTTCGTACAGCGCTTCAGATGCCTTTTGGAACACCTCCTGCTGCCTGTACTTAATGGCGTTCCTCAGGCCAATAATGTTCCTGGCGAAATCAGGGTCTTTCTTGATTGTGGTGGCATTAAGCCGGTTGCTAGTTACCAGAAAGACATACACATTCTCTTCGCCTATGAAATAGGAGAGGATACCTTGATTCTCACTCAAAAGTGGTTGTAGTGTTTCAACTGATGCCAGGGTATTGCTGTATTTGAGCTTGAAGTATTCCGGGTACTGATCTTCCAGCTTTTCAATAAAGCTTCTCAGGGCGGACTCAAAGGTGAATAGTTCTGCCTCCAGCTCTTCTTCTTTTTCAGCGGAAATAGAGCCTCCTGCAAGCTTTTGTTCAATAAAAATAATTTGATCCTTCAGGCTGTCTTCCAGCGCTAGCTCCTCGTCAGGGATGCCAGCGAAGTGCTTCGCTTTGGCATCGTTGATGGCGTCGAGAAGTACCGCCGACTTGCTTCTTTCGCAGAAATTGAAGGCAAGCTTTTGGTAGTATTGTTTCTTAAATGTTCTTTCGCTCAGGTAGAGCGCAGTACTAATGCCATTTTCATACACTTCATAGGCAACCGCACCAAGGCGGAGCTTGTCAGCCTCGTTTAACCGAATCTGTCGAATGCCGGTGATCAATTCATCACAGGCAACGTAGGCAGCAAGGGCTCCGTCAATGTCCCGGAGCTTCAGCGTTTTTTCGAAATGGAGCGCCTCCATATTCTTGGCCTTTGACTGCAGTGACGAAAGAAGGATGTCGGCGTTATAGTAGTCTCTCAGCTCAGGCAGGTCGTAAATGGTCTGATAATCCTGGGAGTAGAGATTCGCATAAATGGACTTTTGAAAGCTTTCCACAGCCAACTCAAACTTATTCTGCTTTTGGTAAATTGAGCCGATAAGAAAATAGGTGTTAGCTATTTCCGGATGTTTCTCCCCATAGAGATGTTGGTACATCTGCAGCGCTGCTCCCTGGAATGCCAGTGCCTCTTCAAGTGCTCCCTTCATCTCAGTCACACGGCCTTTGTTGCTGGTGGTAAAGGCCTTATTGGGGTGGTCACCAGAGTAGGTGGCATTCCAAATAGTCATTACCTGATCGAGGTAAGCTATGGCCTTGTCGTAGCTTCCCTGGTTAGCAGTGGCGAAAGCCAGGTTACTGTATCCGCTGGCTACTTTGGGGTGGTTGTCACCTAGATTGTCTTTGTAAATGGCCAGTGCCTTGTTAAAATAGTCGACAGCGAAGGAGGGCAGGTCTTGCAAATAAATAAGCCCGATGTTGTTGTAGGAATCTGCAAGCAACACAGCCTTGCCTGCGCCCGCCGATTGACGAATGCTTAGTGCCTTTTCGTGGTATTGCAGGGCCAGTTCCCGGTTGCCGTTGTTCCAGTACACCACACCCAGGTCGTTGTAGCATTTTGCTTGCTCAAGGCTATTGGCAGGCAGTAACTTTTCCGCCTTAAGAAGCTCTTCCAGCGCAAGGTCGTTTCTTCCTGATCTGAGGTAAATATCGCCGAGGATATTCAGGGAGATGGCGCTGAGGTCGCCAGACCCCTTAATAATCTCCGCCAACTCGTCGCTCTGAACAATGGCCTGAGCCCACTGTGGCTCGCCCATGGCCAGTTGGCATTCCGCCATGCGAAGCTGGCAAAGTGCAGCCTGTTCTTTTTGGTTGGCTTTGAGAAAACTGGCGGAGGCTTCTTCGAAATGATCGTAGGCCTCAGCGTAGTTAGCCTTGATTTGCTCGTTTTCTGCTTGCTCCAGCAAAGACTCCTGTGCCTGGCTAGTAATGGAGATAGACAGAAAAAGCCAGAAAAATAGGTTGATTTGTTTCATTTAGAATTTATAAATGAATGAAACATTGTTGACAAACTCTCTCGACAGCCCGTCAGGGTTAGTAGGTCGTTTCACCAGCCGGAAACCATTGATTACTTTGAGGCCAAGTCTTGTGTTGAATTGATAGCCTCCGCTGATCAGCAGCGTTAGCGCAAGACCCTCCGAACCATCAATGATTTTGTCTTTGTAGCCAACCACCTGATCACCTTCCAGCACTGGTATGTTAATTACGTCTTTATTGATCCTGTAAATTGGCAAAAGCCCTGTGCTGAAGTTGAAATTTGTAAACCTGAAGTTGCGCTCCACCCTGAACATGATATCCGTTCCTCTCACTAAAGACCTGGCTTGCGTGTATTCCAGTGCTTTTTTTTCCAGCGGATCACCAATCCAATCGCTCCAGAGAAAGGTGCTATTGATATCACCAAAAGGCCGTTGAATACCAGTTGCCAGCAGCCATTTGGATGTAATGAAGGAAATACCAGCCACAGCGTCGTAGGTACCAAGTCCTGTTTGGTTATACATAGGCAACGATTGCCCCTCGGCATTTTTAATATTGGCATCCCCCGTGGGGATTTTGGAGCCCACTGTTGCGTTTACCTGAAACGCTTCCCTGTTGACGATGTTCCGGGTTAAGCTGACACTCAAATCGCCAATTCCGTTGGTATTGGCCAGCGCACCGTCGACGAAAACATAAGGCACTTTCAATTGAACAGTAGTTTTGCTGTTGAGACCTACATTCACATCGGCCACATAGTTGTAGACCACGTCTTTGAACCTTGTCAGACCGACATAGTGGGTGAACTCTATCGACCGCAGTTTAACCTGAATACGGCTATTGTAGCCTTGATCAGGTTTCATAGCACCCATGGTACAAAAGCCAGCGTCGCTACAGCCCTGTGACCAACTTAAGCGGGTGATAAGTAAGGAAAAAAATAAAAGTTTGTACTTCATAGAATAAATGGTTATTTCTACGAATCGCTTCGGTGAACTAATATGAAAAAAATATCCGTATTATCGGATTGACCAAAGTTCAAATGTAACGCTTTTGACTTGATCTTCTAAAAGAAAAATGAGAGTAACACGGGTTCTTGAGATAGATTGGAGTGCATTGAAAGCCGTTTCCGTGACTGGTAAGGGCTTGTTTGCCAGATAGTAGACGACGTTCAATCAAAATTTGTAGACCAGGGAAATATTATTGACAAGCTCCCTCGACAATCCATCGGCGTTTTTGAATCTTTGTTTCAACCTGAAGCCGTTGATCACTTTTATACCCAGCCTGCTGTTGAATTCGTATCCTCCGCTGATTATCAGAGTCAGGGCCAGACCTGTCGATTCAGTCACTATATGATCGTAGTATTTGATGAAGTTTCCTTCTGAGTCGAGCTTTGGTAATCTGATGACATCGGCTGTGAGCCTGTAAATAGGTAACAAGCCTGTGCTGAAATTGAAATTGGTGAACCGGAAATTGCGCTCTACCCTAAACATGACATCTGTCCCTCTCACCAGGGCTCTGGCTTGTGTGTATTCGTTGGCTTTGCTTTCAAGCGGGCTTCCATCCCAATCGCTCCACAGAAACTCATTGCTGTTTTCTCCAAACGGCTTTTGGATGCCGGTGGCTATCAACCATTTTGAGTTGATAAAGGAAATACCAGCGATAGCATCGTAGCTGCCGAGTCCGGTTTGGTTGTACATCGGGAGCGATAGTCCTTCCGCTGTTTTTATATTTGAGTTACCAGTGGGAAGCTTTGTGCCGATGGTGGCATTTACCTGATAGCCTTCCTTCTCAACAATATTTCTGGTTAAACTCAGGCTTAAGTCCCCAAGGCCGGCAGTGGTGGCAAGGGCGCCGTCGACCCGCACGTAAGGTAGTTTCATTTGAAGGGTAGTTCTGCCATTCATTCCGATATTGACCTCCGGAACGTAGTTGTAGATCACATCGCCAAATTTGGTGAAACCAACGTAGTGGGTTAGCTCGACAGATCTGAGCTTTATCTGAATCCTTCTATTGTAGCCCTGATCTGGTCTCATGGCTCCCATGGTACAGAAGCCTGCATCGCTGCAACCTTGGGCCCAGCTTAGTGAGGCGAGGCAAATGAAAACTATCGATAGAAAATATTTCGCCATTGGTAGGTACTCAAGGAAGTGCCCGTGTTTTGAGCGATCCGTATTTTGTTTACGAAGTCAAACTAGCCTATAATAAGCAGTCAGCCAATTTGAAGGTGAAAGAAGAAAGTGATTTGTATCGCTGGCGACATTCATCACAAAGAACATTCATTCAACTTCCCCTCAAGTAGGCGTTGGGCACATTCAAAGGTTTATAGTCGATGCCGTGAGCCTTTTGGAGTAGCCTGGTCACAATGGCCGCAGTAGTGGCCTCGTTTCTGTGCATTTGAGGAAGGAGGCCCATCATAGCGTAGCTGATCGGATTGACAGAGGGAATGAGGGTTTCCCAGGGGTAACCTCTCCCCCAAATAATGCCAGACACAGTAATTTGCAGGTCAGCGCCATTATCCAGGCAAAAGTTGAGCATATCAACTGACTGATTATTGTTTTGATTCACTGTGTGGAATATGGGAGTCTGCCCGCCAAAACCGTGCGTATCCACTCCGGCTTTTGCGTTGATATCAGCTCCATTCTCAATCAACACTGTTGCACATGCCACATGATTGAACTCTGCGCAGATATGAAGAAGGGTTACTTCAAAAAGGGGCGTATAGGCGCATCTCAAACTATACTGCTGGGAAATCAATGCAGGATTGGTCTTTAACTGGTTGGCAAGTGCCTCTACATCATCTAAGAGCACGGCCAACAAGACCTTGTCTTCAAACTCCAGCCCCGCATCAACAAAAGCCTTTACGCAAGCTTTGAACCGGGGACTTCTGGTATACTCACTGGTGAGCTCGTAGATAAGCGATTCATCCTGGAAAAGGTCATTTGGGTTGACTCCTTCTTGAAAGCACTTTTTGATGCCTTCAACGGAATGGAGTTCAATTTGGGTGATGATGTCCTTTAAGGGGTTCATTATGAGTGGTTTAATGTTCTTTGGGCAATCAAGTAAACATGCTTCTGGGGATGTTGATCCAACTCCAGATGCATACATAGGCAACCGCTTTCGGCGATCACTCTTAAGTTTTCAGTGATACCTATTGTGCTGTAGTAGAAAGTGTCGTTTCTCCATTGGTTTTCGTGCTCGCCATAGTCGTTACCAAATGAATAGATAAGTATACCATCGTGGTTCAACATCCCGCAAAGTTTGGAGATTACGAGCGCCTGTGATTTGAACGGCAGGTGAAATATGCTGTCCCAGGCAACAATAAAGTCGAATTTGGAGGGCGACTGCCACTTGCAAATGTCATCGTTAATAAAATTAACCTCCGGGTGATTGGCCCTGGCAATTTCAATCATTCGGGTCGACACGTCTAGCCCGGTTATACTGAATCCGCTGGCAATCAATTCTTTCGTTATTCTTCCGCCACTGCCGCAGCCCACGTCGAGAGCACTTCCTTTGTTTTGGCAATAGCTGATGGCCCTCTTGATTTGTTCCACACCATAGTGCGAGGTAAGGTGCCCTTCATGCCACCATTGGGCAATTTTATCATATTTTGTGCCTAACAACTTGGGATCCATATTAGCTGCTGTTTCAGAAAATCTGCATGGTGAAGTGAGAAATGTGAAGTAACTAATTTATTAAAAATGATGCAGAGCGAAGAACATAAAGTTTTTCCCAAAAACTTATCGTAATTTTGTGCCACAAGCGAACCATTTCCGTTCGCTTCGTCTTTTTGAGGGACGTCCTCAGAGACTTAATCGATGTAAAAGTCAGGCTTTGAACCTGGCGAAAGACACACTTAATGAGTAAACACGGAAGAGTACTGGTGGCCATGAGCGGTGGTATTGACAGCTCCCTGGCAGCCGTGATGCTTCATGAGCAAGGCTATGAAGTCATCGGAATGACAATGAAAACCTGGGACTATGCGTCCGCAGGCAGCTCCAAAAAGGAGACAGGCTGTTGCAGCCTCGATTCCATCAACGACGCACGTAATATTGCCGTCAACCTGGGTTTCCCTCACTACATCCTGGACATCCGCAGTGAGTTTGGCGACTATGTGATCGACAATTTCACCACCGAATACCTGGCAGGTCGCACACCCAATCCATGCGTATTGTGCAACACGCACATCAAATGGGAGGCGCTGCTGAGACGAGCCGACAAGCTGGATTGCCAGTTTATCGCCACCGGCCACTACGCAAAGGTGAGGCAGGAGAATGATCGTTATATTATTTCCAAAGGAAAGGACGAAAACAAAGACCAGTCATATGCTTTGTGGGGAGTGGGACAGGAGAGCCTGAGCCGCACGATGTTTCCACTTGGGCACCTGCGCAAGCCTGAAATAAGGGAAATGGCCAGTGAAAGAGGTTTTATAGACCTTGTGAACAAATCTGAGTCATACGAAATCTGCTTTATCCCCGACAATGACTACCGTGGCTTCCTAAAAAGGAGGGTGGAAGGCCTTGAGGAGCAAGTCGACGGTGGTGAGTTTGTGCTGGAAGACGGCACGGTGCTGGGTAAGCACAAGGGCTATCCTTTCTACACCATCGGTCAGAGGAAAGGCCTGGGTATTACTTTGGGGTATCCGGTTTATGTGACCGAAATTCAAAAAGAGAAGAACAGAGTCGTGCTGGGCACCTTTGACGAACTGTCCAGAGACGGCATGTACGTGAAAGGCCTCAACATGATGAAATACACTGACCTTACCGGCCAGCGTTTGGATACTATTACCAAAGTGCGTTACAATGACGACGGTGCACCAGCCGTCATTGAGCAGGTAGGCGACACCATGAAGGTGTTCTTCGGCAACGGAGTCAACGCTATTGCCCCAGGGCAGGCGGCGGTTTTCTACGAAGGCGACGACGTAATAGGTGGTGGCTGGATTCAGTCAAGTTTCAGACAACATGCCAAGGCTGTTTAAAATACCGACACTATGGGTTCTCCTGATCGCTTCAATGAGCTGTCAGGAGGAAACCATTGTGCCAGACACTTCCAGGCTGGGTGCCGACTTTTTCCCAATGGAAAAGGGCCTTTTCTGGGAATATGAGGTCGAACTTACTACCTACAACCTGCTCGACTCCATGCCTTCCCACTACTTTCTCAGGGAAGTGGTAGCGGACACTTTCACCGATTTATCAGGCAGCCTGAGCTACAGGCTGGAGCGGTTTAGCCGGGAAACAGCCGAAGTTGACTGGCAACTCGACTCTGTCTGGACGGCAAGACTTTCTCCTACTCAGGCGGTTCGTATTGAAAATAATGTACCCTTTATCAAGCTGACTTTTCCATTGGCTGAAGGCAAAGAGTGGAATGGTAATGCATTGAACAACAGGGGAGAAGAGTCCTATCAGGTGAGTGGGCTTGGGGCGGCCCTTGAGGTGGGAGACACCACATTCGAAAACACGCTCACAATCCTTCAGCGAGAAGTGCTGGACACTATTGTCTTCCAGGATGTGAGAAGAGAGTACTTTGCCAAGGAGATTGGATTGGTGAAAAAAGAATTTATTCAGCTAAATTACTGCAGTACAGAGGAGTGCTTTGGTCAGAAGATCATAGATTCTGGCCGGAAATTATATATGGAACTTGTTGCACATGGTAAAGAGTAGAGGAGCTCTGACTATTTTGATTTTACTACTGTCCGGGCTTTCGCTGAAAGCTCAGGTCAACCGGTATGTTGTTCAATTTACAGACAAAGCAGGTAGTGAATACACGGTGGACCGGCCGGAAGATTTTCTTTCAGAGAAAGCGATTCTGAGAAGGGAAAAGGAAGGGGTTGAGGTTGGCGAAAGCGACTTGCCGGTTAGCCAGACTTACCTCGATCAACTGGCCGCAACCGGCGTTGAAGTGTACCATACCTCCAAATGGATGAACCTGGCGTTGATCCAATGCAACGTCAACAAGGTGCTTACGGTAGATGCGTTGCCCTTCGTTTCACGGGTTGAGCTGGTGGCACCAGGTGCTCGTTTGACGAAAGAGGAAACCGCAAACGGCCGGTTCAAAAGCAAAAGCGCTACAGGCAGGGTACTCGCCACCACGGAATTTCAAAACAGTCTTCTTTCGATTCAACACATGCACAGGCAGGGATTCTACGGGCAGGGCGTGCTGATTGCCATATTTGACGGAGGTTTTGGAGGCGTTGATGCCGTTCCGTTTTTTGAGGACGTTCGCAGCAGTAACCGAATAATACAGACATACGACTTCGTCACGAACGGGCAACAGGTATACACATTTGATGATCATGGCACCAGGGTATTTTCTACCATTGGGGCTAAAATGGTCCAGATAGAAGGCAAGGACACCACACTGATTTTGGGCACAGCTCCCGCAGCAGATTTTGCCCTTTTCGTGACGGAAGATGTGAAAAGCGAGTATCGGATCGAGGAATACAACTGGCTTTTTGGCGCTGAAAAGGCCGATAGCCTCGGCGCTGACATCATTCATACTTCGGTGGGCTATAATGTGTTCAGCGATTCGCAAATGAACTACACAAAGGCACAAATGGATGGCAAAACGGCTATCATCACTCAAGCTGCCAACCTCGCTGCCGACAAGGGCATTTTTGTAGTGGCCAGCGTAGGCAACGAAGGAAGTAATAGCTGGAAAAAGGCCACAGCGCCAGCCGACAGTCCCAAGGTATTGTCGGTTGGGGCAGTTGACAACAGCGGCAAGCTGGCGAGTTTCAGTTCTATCGGCCCCACGGCCGACGGTCGCATCAAGCCGGATGTTGTGGCGCTGGGGGTTTTCGCTACAGTGGGGGCAGAGAGCGGCTCGCTGATCACTGCGAATGGCACCAGCTATTCGGCTCCTATGGTCGCCGGTTTTGTGGCCGGATTGATACAGGCAGAGCCGGAAAAAACAAGGGAAGAGCTCTTTAACGATATTCTGAACTCAGCCAACAGGTCAACCAATCCTGATACCTTGTTTGGCTACGGTATACCTGATTTCGTCAAAGCAACGGGCGGAAAAATCCTTTCAGTGGATGATGTGATCAACGACAAGGTGAAGGTATACCCCAATCCGTTTACGGAGAACAGGCTGAGTATAAAAATCAATAATGAACTGGCTATCAATAGCCTCTCTGTGCAGATGTTCGATGCCAATGGGAAGATGATTGCCCAAAAAGAATACAATAGCTACGACATCAACGACGTTGTTATATTTGAATTTTCGGGCACAACTCCCGGAGTTTATTTTTTACGGTTGTCGTCAAGCACATTTGAGAAGCAGGTAAAACTGCTCAGATACTAAGAAAACCTATTCATGAACTTTCCACTTATTGCCCCCTCCATACTTGCCGCCGACTTTGGTAACCTTCAGCGAGATGTGCAAATGCTCAACAGCAGCAAAGCCGATTGGCTGCACATCGACATCATGGACGGTACCTTTGTACCTAATATCTCCTTCGGGTTTCCGGTCACAGCAGCCATCAATAAGCACACGAAAAAGCCTCTCGATTTTCATTTAATGATCGAGCAGCCCTCTCGTTATTTCAAACAGTGTGTAGAGACCGGTGCCGAGGTGATTTCCGTGCATCATGAAGCCTGCCCAAACCTTCACAGGGTGTTACAGGAAATTCGTGAGCTGGGCTGCAAGGCAGGTGTGGCGCTCAACCCGCATACTCCCGTAAATGTGCTGAAAGATATCATGGAGCTGACCGATATTATCTTGCTAATGTCGGTGAACCCCGGCTTTGGAGGTCAGAAGTTTATTGAACGAACTTTCCAAAAGGTGAGAGATGCCAAAGAGATGGTTCTCAACGCCGGTACGCATACCATGATCGAAATAGATGGTGGTGTAAACATGAACAATGCAAAGGAGCTTTGCCAGGCGGGAGCAGACATTCTGGTGGCTGGCAACTTCGTTTTCAGTGCATCTGATCCATTGGCAACAATCGCCCAACTTAAAACTGTGACCAGCGAGGAAAAATTCGTTTGATGCGCAGGAGCTTACTTACCATTACTTTTTTAGCTTTTTCTTTTGCCATCTGGGCACAACAAGCCTGCATCCAGGGCATTGTGCTCGATTCCCTGAATGTGCCGCTACA
Organism: Imperialibacter sp. EC-SDR9; assembly: GCF_902498805.1. Classification (GTDB taxonomy): domain Bacteria; phylum Bacteroidota; class Bacteroidia; order Cytophagales; family Cyclobacteriaceae; genus Imperialibacter. Next base: position 45,276 of record NZ_LR701574.1, read on the forward strand.
AGGCGCTACTATATCTGTTCCATCCCTTTCTAAAGGAACCAGTGCTGAAAAAGACGGCACGTTCCTGTTATGCCTGGAGCCTGGCAATTATCAGCTTGAAATAAGCTTTGTAGGCTATAAGGCAGTTCAAAAACCAGTGTCCCTTGCCGCAGGCGATAGTTTGGTTATCCAGGCCACGTTGAATGAAGATAAAACGCTTCTGGCCCAGGTAACTGTGGTAGGCAAAAGAGAGCTGGGCCCTCCAAGGGCTGGAGAATTTCGTGTATCGAGCAAAGAGTTGGCAAATTTCCCTGCAGCCACAGCAGATATTTCGAGGATATTGGCCACGCTTCCTGGCGTGGTAGCCAGCAATGAACTGTCTTCCAGTTATTCCGTCCGAGGTGGTAACTTCGACGAGAACCTGGTGTACGTGAATGATATTCCGGTCTACAGACCTTTTTTGGTAAGGGCAGGCCAGCAGGAGGGACTGGGTTTTGTCAACCTCGACATGGTGTCGGGAATTACCTTCTCATCCGGTGGCTGGCAGTCGAAGTACGGAGATAAGCTGTCATCCGTGCTTAATGTTGGCTATAAAAACCCCGTTGAGCAAGCTGGATCGGTCAATCTGGGGCTATTGGGTGGCTCAGCCCATGTGGAGGGCGTGAGCAAAAATGACCGGGTAAACTACACTGCTGGCGTTCGTTACAAAAACTCCCGGTATTTGCTCAACACGATTTCCGTGAAAGGCCAATACTTGCCTCGTTTCGCTGATTTCCAGTCTCTTGTTTCCATCAAGCTGGGCAAACAAACAGAAGCACACAAGCAAAAGATTTCAATCCTTGCTTCCTACGCCCAAAACAGGTACTTCACAAAGCCAGAATCACAGGAAGTCGAATTCGGCACGTTTGGCAGGTCATTCCGCATGGTAGCCGCTTTCGATGGTAAAGAGGTACTTGACTACGACATTTATCAAACGGGCGTAAAGTGGAGCAACACCTGGGATGATAAGTTCAATCTGGATGTGATTGCTTCAGGTGTTTATACTGCTGAGAGAGAATACTTTGAAGTGGAAGGAGCGTATAGGCTCTGCGATGTGAACAACAACCCGGCTAGCGACCAGTTCAAGGACTGCGTGGTGATTCTTGGCGTTGGCAGCAATTACCACTACGGCCGCAACAAGCTGCAGGCGACGCTTTTGAATACTGAAAGCCGGTTTTCAGCTCGCTGGAACGACCTCCAGCTAACAGAAGCTGGCATTGGTGCCAGAAAGGAAAGAATAGAAGACGTGCTGAATGAGTACATCTTTCAGGATTCTTCCGGTTATGCCAGCACCACCGACAGGGTTTGGGCAGAAAACCTTGTAGACGGGTACCATGTGACGGCGTATTTGCAGCATACAGTCTTTTCGAGAGATTCGATCCATATTCTGAATGCAGGTGTTCGTACAGCCTACTGGACGGTAAACGGACAGATGCTCGTGAGCCCGAGGATGCAATATGTGTTTACGCCGACCTGGTCACGCAAAATAGCCTTTAAAGCGGCAGGAGGTGTTTATCAGCAGCCACCTTTTTACAGGGAAATGCGGAACAGGCAGGGTGTTATTAACCGTGACCTGAAGGCTCAAGTGTCGTACCATGCCCTGGCTGGCATGGACTATTCATTCCGAATGAACGGAAGAGACTTTGTCTTCTTTTCTGAGGCCTATGTCAAATACCTGGATCGCCTGGTTCCTTACGACATCGACAATGTGCGTCTTCGTTACTTTGGCGACAACCTGGCCAGAGGGTGGGCTTACGGTGTTGATTTCAGAGTAAACGGCGAGTTTATTCCGGGCACAGAATCATGGTTTAGCCTCGGTTTGCTTCGAACCATTGAGGACATAGAAGGTGACACCCTCGGCTTTATTCGCCGTCCGTCAGACCAGCGTGTCACGCTCGGTATCTTCTTTCAGGATTACTTGCCCAATGACCCTAGCGTAAGAATTTACGTCAGTGCCCTCTATGGCAGTGGTTTGCCCTTTAGTGCTCCAAATAATCCAGCATATCGCAACTTTTTCAAAGGAGATGAGTATTACAGGGTTGACGTTGGTTTCACAAAGGTGTTTTCGAAAAAGAACGATGGTAAAATTTTCGGAGGGTTGAAGTCCATCTGGCTGACCGCCGAAATCCTCAATTTGCTCGGTGCTGAAAACACAATTTCGTACACCTGGGTGAAAGACGTCTTTAATCAACAATTTGCCGTGCCAAATTCATTATCGGCAAGGTTTTTGAATGTGAAGCTTTCAGGTAGATTCTGAGGTATTCTGCCTATTTTTATAAGTGATACAAGACAAACAAACAATTATGAGAATGCAATCAATAGTTAAAGCTTCTGTTTTTTCTTTAGCCGTTTTATTCATCGCCGCTGGGTGCTCGCAACGCACCGTTACCAGGGTAAGTCCCGATCAGCAAATTGACCTTAGTGGCCGCTGGAACGACACCGATTCCAAACTTGTGGCGGAGGAAATGATTCGTGATGTGCTCAATCGTCCATGGAGAGAAGACTTTAGCAGAGCAAAGAATGCCAAACCGGTGGTAATTGTTGGGCTGGTTACCAACAAAAGCCACGAGCATATTGAATCTGAAACTTTTATCAAGGACATCGAAAGAGAGTTCATCAACTCAGGCATGGTCAGAGTAGTACAAAATTCTGTTTTCCGTGAGAAAATGCGTGAAGAAAGAGCTGATCAGCAGGAATTTGCTTCGCCAGAAACCCAGAAGAAGTGGGGCGCTGAGTTGGGAGCTGACTTCATGCTGTTTGGCACGATCAATTCTATCGTTGACTCTTACAATAAAGAAAAAGTGGTGCTGTACAAAGTTGACCTTGAACTTGCCAATCTTCAAACCAACGAGAAAGTTTGGATAGGAGACAAGGAGATCAAGAAGTTCATAAGGAACTAATCTGACGCTATTCAAATATCGAAACAGAATAAGGTAACAAGCATCCGGTTGCCGGTGAGTAATATCTCCACAGTACCGGTTGCTTGCTGCTCAGTCTCAAAAAGCTCTTCAAAAACAATATCTGTGCGTTTTCCGATCAAAATCTTATTGCTTAGCGGCCTGCTGCTGGCTTCCTGTGCAACCTATTACCAAATGAACTATGAGTTCAACCAGAGTTTCGAGGCTGGTGACCTGGAGCAGGCAGCAAGAGTGTTGGAAAAGAACAAAAAGGCAGCCGAGGGAAAGGCCAGGTTCCTGTATTTTTTGAACCAGGGCATCGTTCAATCACTGCTCGGCAACTACGAAATCAGCAACGAAGCCTTTGAGCAAGCCTATATTTTCGGTGAGGACTATCGGATGAATTACCTCAATGAAGCAGCCTCGTTACTTACCAACCCTACGATGACAGAGTACAAAGGGGAAGATCACGAACATTTGTTGCTGCTGTATTACAAGGCTATTAACTATTTGAAGCTAGGCGACTATGAATCAGCATTAGTGGAGTGCCGCAGGTTAAACATCCGGTTGGGGACACTTTCAGACAAGTATAAGAACCCAGATAAATACAAGAAGGATGCGTTTGTGAACAACCTGATGGGCATTATCTATGAGGCATCTGGAGATGTTAACAACGCTTTCGTCGCTTACAGAAACGCCTACGAAACCTACGAAGGCGATTACAAGAAATTATTTGGCATGAGTGCTCCCGATCAACTGAAGGAAGACCTGCTCAGAACAGCGTATTTGAATGGTTTCAGTGACGAAGTTCGCCGCTATGAAGAAGTATTTGGCATGAAATTTACGCCTTCGCCAAGGAATGGGGGAGAACTTGTTTTCTTTTGGAACAATGGACTGGGGCCGGTGAAAGCGGAGTGGTCGATCAACTTTTCTGTTATTCATGGTCAGGGCGGTTTGGTTACATTTGCAAACAGCGATTACGGCTTTAACTTCCCTTTCTTCCTGGAAAGCAACGAAGAAGATAAGAAACAAGGGCTCGCAGCTCTGGAGTTTTTCAGAGTAGCATTTCCCAAGTATGTGGAACGCCCGGTGCTTTTTAACAGCGCCACGTTGTCAGCCAATGGGAAAAAGTATAACCTGGAAGCAGCCGAGGATGTCAACGCCATTGCGTTTAAATGCTTGCAGGAACGCATGCTGGCAGAGTTTGGTAAGTCACTGTTGAGGGTTGCGCTAAAAAAGGCTGCGGAATATTCGGTAAGAGGCGAGAATCAGGATCTGGGCGCCGCTATCGGACTTTTTAATGCGCTAACTGAAAAGGCTGATACCCGCAACTGGCAAACGATCCCACACACTATTTACTACTCAAGAGTGCCCTTGCCAGAAGGCGAGCAAAAAGTGCAATTGAACCTGGCTTCTGCAACAGGTAGGACGCAGCAGCAAGAGTTTACTTTCGACGTTCGTAAAGGAAAAACCGTCTTTCATGTTTTTCAGTCGTTGGAAGACATACCTGCCGCCAATCCTTACCGTACCTGGTAGTTTAGCACCATTCATTCGCCATTCATAGTCGTATAAGGGTATAAATACCTTTAGGAGTTGGTATTTAAGCAAGATTTCCCTTTTTTGGAGGTTGGAAAAAATTATAGTTTTAACAAAAACCAATAAATACAATGTTCAAAGCGATGACGAAGAAAGCGAAGTTAATGTTGATGTTAGCTTTTGTAGCTAGCCTTTCCCTTCAAAGCTCTTTTGCACAAGATGCCGATGCTGTAACCGATGAAGAACTGACGCAGTACGCTACTGTGATGAATAAAATTGACTCAATGAAGGAGGACCTGCAGGTTAGATACAATGAGGTAATCAAGAATAATGAGCTGATGGACGAGGGCCGAAGGTTTCTGGAATTGAAAAAAGCCTGGGGCGACGATGCAAAGCTAGCTGAAATTAGTGCCACAGACGAGGAGAAAGCGGCATATCAGGGAATTCTTGATGAGTATGATAACATGGTGGCGGAGTTTAAGGAAGTATATCCGAACTTGATAAAAGATGATTTGGGTGCGGCGTTGTATAACAAGGTCAGGAACGCAATGAAAAGCGACACTGAACTTAAAACAAAATACGACGAACTACTTGCCAGTATGCAAAGTACTGACGAAGGCGATAGCGAAACCGACGCCGGCGGGAGTAACTAGTCAAACATGAAAACTTAAGGGCTGTTATCAGCCCTTTTTTTATGCTTACTGAAAATCAACTGGTGATTTATAATTAGTAAGTGCTATATTTAAAGGATCACTTAATATCCGCCTAACCTCATGTTGACAGAATTCGAAATTGAGACAATGATGGAGATTCCGGCCATCCTTGAAGCCACTCAGAAGTTAAAAAAAGACTTTATCAGGACTGATGCGCCTTACCTTGAGATAGGTGATCATGATTTCTTCGGGCTTATCATGCTGGCCCCAACAGTGGGGGTGGCGCTGGCCAATGGAAGTGTGAGCCTGTTTGAAGAGCTGGCGTTGAATAAAAAGGCCAGGAAGGCGTCAAAAGGCGGCTATTTTCTCAAAAAGGACCCCACTGTGTATGCCATGAAATTTTTGCTCGACAACTACACCAAGTGGGAGGAGAAGTTCTTTGACGTGCTCAAGATAGCGATGAACAGTTCCTTCGATATCGACAAGCTAAAGACAAAAGAGGCTGCTGTTGTCGACGGCGACTACGACCAGTACAAAAGGAATGTGCTGAATACACCGTATATACTCATTCGGTTTATCTCCTCCTTTTTCCTTCAGGACGACGAGCATATTATTCAGCGAAGATCCATGAATAAAACCGATTACGAGCGGCTTCTGGATATTGGACAGAAGCTTGACTTGCACAGAATTCCTGTTTTTCAGCAGTTTTGTCTGACATTCAAGGTAAAGGGGTAAAGGGCCCTGGATTGTTGGTACTATTTCTGATAGCATTTCGTTAGCATAAGAAAGATTTCCATGAATAAACTTTGTGTGTTGGCGGCGGGCGTGTGGCTGTTGATGGGACTGGCAGGCTGCAAGGACAAGGATGAGCCGCTACCGCTTCCTGAAGACCAGGATTTGACTATTCAGAACTATTTGGTAGAAAATGAGATAGACAGTGCCACAAAGTCGGATCAGGATTTCTATTATTTTCCTGTGGTAGAGGGAAACGCTATTCCCAATTCATCCAATATTATTTCGTTTTACTATACAGTAAAAAACATAGATGGCGTTGTTGTGGCTTCCCACACAGCCAGCAGCGGAGAGCCAATTAAGGCACAAAGAGATACCAAAACAATCTATCCTCCGGGGCTCGACGAAGCCCTTCAGATACTCGGCACCGGTGATAGCTATGTTTTTATATTTCCTTCGCATAAAGCTTACGGTGCTCTGGAGGTGTCGGGCGACCTGCCCGCCAATTCTATTGCCATCATCGAAATAGAAGTAGTGGCTGAGGAAAGCACTAATCAAATCAGACAAAAAGAACTGCAGTTGATCAACAACTACATCAGCGATTTTGAAATCAGTAATAACCCTGATACTGTCATTAATCTTGGTTCAGGGCTTTCTATCATCAAGACAAAAAGAGATAAACAGGCTGCCGAGGTGCCCTCGAGCGGCACTGTAGCGATTAATTGGGCCGGAAAATTCTTTAGCGGCGACTCTTTCGGCAGCGAATCAGGTTTTGAAGTGAATATGGGGGCTGATGAAGTCATTACAGGTTTGGAAGCAGGGCTGAACAATATGCGGCTTGGCGAGGAAGCTCAGCTGCTCATCCCGTCTGAAATGGCCTATGGAGCGAGCGTTCAGACGGTGCCGCATAGTGCTGGTTTTCAGGATTTACTGATTGAAAAGCAGATTATTCCTGACTACGGGGCAGTTATCCCACCCTACACGCCATTAATCTTTGTCGTAACTGTAGTTGAATATCAATAGTTGGGGCTTTTTCCTAAAAATTGATTAATTTCAAGGCTGGAAAATTAAACAGGTTGAAGTTATTTAAGCTTATTTTTATTCTTTTTGGTGTATGGATACTTTGCGCCGAGACTGCGCTTGGGCAAAAACCTGGATTTGTACCTCCACCACGCCGAAAGTCGAGCGACCTTTACAGAAACCCTGTGAGGGTGATGCTCAATCAGTTTTCTATCACCGGAACAACTGGTTATGGCCTGGCCATGTACAGCCATGAGCTTAACAATGTTTATTTCTATCAGTCGCAAAGCAATCAAATCATCGTTCCTATTGTTGATGGAGAGCCTGCCCCAACAGGAGTAATAGCAGGCAATAGCAACTGGTTCAACAGAAGCACCTACGGAGACACCCTGGATCTGACAAATTATTTTGAAGTGCCATACAGGCCTTTAGACGAGCCTGTATTCAATCCCGAGCTAAGGAGAGAGTTCAGTATGGCAACCGACACCATGCCATTGAAGTTTAGGTCATTGTCGCACAGTATCCCCATAGGAGTGGTTGTACATTTCAACTATCAGAATTTCCGGGCAGGAGCGGGGGCAACATTTGAAAGGCAGTATTTCACCTCTTTTAAGCCGACCGCTTTTAAAGAAACGATCCGGCCTTTCGAACCGGAGGTGTCTCCGGTGTTCTTCCAAAGGTATTTTGTCACGGTGGGCTACAAGTTCTACGATTTCTGGAGCTATTCTTTTGCCGGTGAAGCACAAATAGGCGTTTTGCGTGGGGGAGGTAAAATAAAAGGTGAGCAGCCCATTTATGACTATGCTGTGATACAGCGGGGGGCTTTCTTTAATTTGGGGGTTTCAATTGAAAAGAACCTTTCTGAGTATTTCAGGGTAATTGTGAAGCCCTCTTTTGACTACCACACATTCAATACCAACCTCGAAGAAGCCGGTATTGCTATTCCACATAAGCAGCAAACGTTCTTTATTCAAGCTGGTGTTTCTATCAATATTCCTGATATCCGGCGTTGCCCTTTGCCTTCCTGTGCCATTCAGTTGAAGCATGCACACAATGGCAACAACGAAATTGTAAGAGGCCAGCCCATCACAAAACATCAGAATCCAAAAATGGGGCAAAACCATAGAAAACTCTTCCGCTACAAGTGGAAAAACCGCAATAAAATTGAGCCTTATTAGGTCATGAAAATGATCACTTATCCATTGCATTTTTTTTAGTCGTCAACAATAATTTTAACTAACTTGCGCTCTGTTTTTTCGGAGCGTTTGAACATAATTTATGGCAGAAGAAGACAAGTCAAATATCATCCCAATTAATATTGAAGATGAGATGCGGGGTGCCTACATCGACTACTCCATGTCGGTGATTATTTCCAGGGCACTTCCCGACGTTAGGGATGGTCTTAAACCGGTTCACAGAAGGGTGCTTTTCGGCATGCTTGATCTTGGTGTGAACTACAACAAGGCATATAAGAAGTCGGCGAGAATAGTAGGTGAGGTACTGGGTAAGTATCACCCTCATGGTGACTCGTCGGTGTACGATACCATGGTACGTATGGCTCAGGATTGGTCATTGCGCTATCCGCTGGTCGATGGTCAGGGTAACTTTGGTAGTGTCGATGGCGATTCACCGGCGGCCATGCGTTACACTGAAGCACGACTGAAAAGAATTGCAGAAGAACTGCTTGCAGACATCAACAAGAATACGGTTGATTTTCAGCCCAATTTTGACGACTCGCTGGAAGAGCCTACTGTGCTACCCGGTAAGTTTCCTAACCTGCTGGTGAATGGAAGTAGCGGGATTGCCGTAGGTATGGCTACCAATATGGCCCCTCACAACCTGAGTGAGGTGGTGGATGGCACTATTGCCTATATCGACAACAAAGAGATTACTGTTGAGGAGCTGATCAAGTACGTAAAGGCACCTGATTTCCCAACCGGGGGCATCATATATGGCTACTCAGGAGTAAGAGCTGCGCTTGAAACAGGCCGGGGCAGAGTGGTGATGCGTGCCAAAGCTGAAATCGAGGCAATGCCGTCTGGCAGAGAGCAAATCATCGTTACGGAAATTCCTTACCAGGTCAACAAGGCCTCGATGATTGAAAAAACTGCCGCATTGGTAAACGAAAAGAAGATAGAAGGTATATCTGACATCCGTGACGAATCGGACAGGGACGGCTTCAGGATCGTTTATGAGCTAAAAAGAGATGCGGTTGCCAATATCGTACTCAACAAGCTGTACAAATATACTCAGCTTCAGACTTCATTTGGAGTAAACAATGTGGCGCTTGTTAAAGGACGTCCGCAAACGCTCAACCTCAAAGACCTGATTCACTATTTTGTTGAACACAGGCATGAGGTGGTGATCCGAAGAACACAGTTTGAGCTGGATGAGGCTGAAAAGCGTGCCCATATCTTGCTGGGTTACCTTATTGCTTTGGACAATCTGGACGAAGTAATCAACCTGATTCGCTCATCAAGGGATCCTGACACGGCGAAAACGGGGTTGATGGAGAAGTTTGGCCTGAGCGAAATACAAGCCAAGGCCATTCTGGAAATGAGACTTCAGCGCCTTACAGGCATGGAGCGTGAGAAAATCCAGAAGGAGTACGATGAAGTAATGGCGCTGATCGACAGGCTGAAGGAAATTCTGGAGAAAGAAGAGCTTCGTATGGGCATTATCAAAGACGAGCTCCTCGAAATGAAGGATAGATATGGTGATGAGCGTCGCACGGCCATTGAAATGGTTGGGGATGAATTCACCATGGAGGATATGATCGCCGACGATGAAATGGTCATTACCATTTCACATCAGGGCTATATCAAGCGTACACCCCTTGTTGAGTACCGGACACAGGGTAGAGGTGGAGTTGGCTCGAGAGGAGTGACTATGAAGGACGATGATTTCCCTGAGCACCTTTTTGTAGCTACAGCTCACAACTACCTGCTGATTTTCACGGCGCTGGGACGAGTGTTTTGGTTGAAAGTGTATGAAATTCCTGAAGGTGGTAAAGTAACCAAAGGAAGGGCGATACAGAACCTTATTAATATTGAGCCAAGTGATTCCGTAAGGACCGTTATTAACGTGAAGAATCTTTCTGATGCGGATTATATAAATAATAACTACATCATGATGTGTACTAAGTTAGGTACCATCAAGAAAACCTCGCTTGAAGCGTACTCAAGGCCAAGAACAAACGGTATCAACGCCATCAACGTGGTGGAGGGAGACCAGTTGCTAAGCGTGAGCCTTACCAATGGCGACAACCATATAGTGATCGCCAAGAGCAAAGGAAAGGCAATCCATTTCCACGAATCAGATGTGAGAGCAATGGGACGGAATGCGACTGGAGTGAAAGGCGTTACCAGAGAAGGAGTCGACGATGTAGTAGTTGGCATGGTTGCTGTATCAAGGGAGGACACCAACCTGTTGGTGGTTTCTGAAAAGGGCTATGGTAAGCGTTCTTCAATCGAAGACTACCGCATTACCAAGCGTGGAGGAAAAGGTGTTAAAACCATCAACATCACAGAAAAGACTGGTTCGCTGGTGGCTATTAAAGAGGTTGTGGATAGCGATGACCTGATGATTGTGAACCGTTCGGGTATCACCATCAGGATTTCGGTAGAGGTGCTGAGAGTGATGGGACGAAACACCCAGGGAGTGAGACTTATTAAGCTCAACGATACTGATGCGATTGCTTCGGTAGAGAAAATTGAAGCCATTGAGGAAGATGAAATAGCGGAAGAGGGTGGTGAAGTCGACGGCGAAAACACAAGTTCTGAAGCGTCAGAGGCTGAAAACGCTAATAACGATGAGCCACAAGACGAATAATTCTAAATGATTTGTAAATTTGTTCAATCGAACCAACCAAAGGAAATAAACTAAAACTGCAAAAGAAGATTATCACTATGAAAAACATGCTGTTACTTCTCGCTGGTGTGCTTTTGTTCACGGCGAGTTATGCTCAAAAAGGCAATGTGGTGAAGGCTGAAAGTCTCCTTAATAAAGGAGATGTTGCTGGCGCCAAAGCCGAGATAGATGTTGCTGTTACTATTGAAAAGAATGCAAGTAAGAGTAAGACCTTTCTTACAAAAGGGAAAATTTATAAGGCCATAGCAACGAGTGAAGATCCAGCAGTCAGTGGACTTATGGGGACAGAGGAGGCCATTGCTGAGGCTTCGGGAGCACTCAAAAAAGCATTGGCTATGGAGTCGGAAGGTTCGGTGAACTACAACTTTGCTGAATACGAAATAGAGGACTTTTGGAGCAAGTACCTGAATACAGGCGGAGAAGTTTATGGAGAAGAGGACTACAAAGGTGCGTATGAGAACTTTTACAAGGCATCTCTTATCAAGCCAACCGATTCACTGACGCTGTTTTATGCAGGTGTGGCGGCTCAACAGGCTGAGTTGACAGATGAAGCCATGACTGTGTATTACAAACTGATCGAGCAGGGCGACGCCAATGAGGACATCTATTCAACCATGGTGTACCTTGAGAGAAGCGAAAAGAAAAATGATGCTGCGGCTTTGGCACTTCTTGAAAAAGCGAAGGTGGCTTATCCTGAGAATGCGGACTTCATGCGTGAAGAAATCAACATTCTTATCGCTATGAAAAAAGGCCCCGAGGCCATTGAGAAGCTGAAAGGTGCTATTGAAAAGGAGCCAGACAATGCTTCGCTTTACCTTAATTTGGCTGTTCTTTATGATAACTTGAGCGTGGGCACTGAGGAAGCGGGAAATGCTGCTGAAACGCAGGATTTGATAGCTAAAGCTCAGACAAATTATGAAAAAGCACTGGCTATCGAGCCTGGTAACTATGTTGGGAACTTCAACCTCGGCGTTATCTGGGTGAACAGAGCCAAAGTATACTACGACAAGGCGAGAGCCATGGATTTGAAAACCTATCAGAAAGAAGGCGGTAAGCTGGTGGAAGAAGGTGATAAGGTATTGGCCAAATCATTGCCTTATCTTGAGGCGGCCCACGTTTCTGAGCCTGAAGACTGTTCAGTAATGGGGCCCCTAATGTCGGTGTACACACAATTGAAGAAGAATGCGAAGGCAGAAGAAATTGCTGATGCACAAGATGCTGCTGGCTGTAACTAATATTGTTTGACTTCGGTCGAAAAAGGCCCCGCTGGAGATACCGGCAGGGCTTTTTTATGCACTTTCCATTTTGATACTGGAAAGCAAAGCTTCCTTTTCCATTTCCGTCACCTCCAGACTATAGAAGCCAAATTCGTCAACTACTTTTCCTGTCAATCTGTAGAACCCTTTGCCACGGAAGGGATACTTCCTGGCAACCTGTGGAAAGTGCGTGGTGTCAATGAAGTTGCCTTCCTGATCGATGAACGTGCCAAAGTGCATAGCGTCCCCCTTGAGAGTACTGGTGTTTTTTGTAGCTATAAGGTAGCCCAGCATTGTGACGGTCTTCCCGAGAAAGTTTGGAAATTGCGACGCCATGACCGGCTGAAAGGGAATATCTCGCAATAACAAAAATGGGTCGCAGAGGGGGTAGCCGAGTAGATCCAGCTCGTCAAATGCATTGTCCAGGGGGTCAACAGTTAAGGCAGGAAGCTCGAAGTCTTTGATTGATGGAAGTCCGAACAACTGCTGCTCTTGCATTTTGCTTTTGCCGCCGCCCATTTTACCAAACATATAGTGCGACTCCCAAAGCAGCCGCTGTTTAGTCTTTCCAGTATAGCGAAGGGCGCCAACTCGTAGCAGAAGTGCAAGCTGATCCAGCGAAATGCCTGTTCTGCTGACAAGGTCTTCCAGACATAGAAAGGCTCCTTTTTTGGCCCGACTACCCAGCACCCTCTCGATGGTGTTCACTTCCAGGTCTTTCACTGAGCTAAGCCCGATGGTGACGGTCTTTTCTTTGATCGTCGTTTGGCTTTCGCTTTGATTCACGCAGGGAGCTTCGATAACGGCTCCATGCATTTTGGCTTCGTGGGCATAGAGCTCCGGCCTGTAGAATCCGCCACCGTTGTTGAGAGTGGCTACCATGTATTCCAGGGGGTAATATGCTTTCAGAAACAAGCTTTGGTAGCTTTCTACAGCGTATGAAGCCGAATGCCCTTTTGAAAAAGCGTAGCCGGCGAAGCTCTCAATCTGATGCCACACTTCTTCGGTCAATTTTCTTTCGTAGCCTTTTGCGGAACAATTGTTAAAGAACCGTTCCCTCACCTCCTGAAACTCTTCCCTTGATCGAAACTTGCCGGACATGCCCCGGCGCAATACATCTGCCTCGGCCAGCGACAGTCCTGCGAACATATGTGCCACTTTTATCACATCTTCCTGATAAACCATAATACCGTAGGTTTCAGGCATAATGTCCATCATCACCGGGTGGGCCTCTTTTCTTCGCTCTGGAAACCGGAAGCGGAGAATGTACTCCCTCATCATGCCCGACCGTGCCACGCCTGGTCGTATGATGGAACTGGCGGCCACCAACCCGAGGTAGTCTTCTACTTTTAGTTTTTTGAGCAGCATCCGCATAGCGGGCGATTCTACGTAAAAGCAGCCGATGGCTTTGCCCTCTCTAAGAAGCTCTTTCACCCTTTCATCCCGCTTGAATCTTTTGATATCGTGAATATCGATTTTTGGATCAGTCGGGTGGTTTTCGCTAATAATATTGATCGCTTCTTTTATTTTGCCCAGGCCACGCTGGCTTAGGATATCGAACTTGTATAGACCAACGTCTTCGGCAAGCACCATGTCGAACATGGTGGTGGGAAATCCTTTGGGGGGCAGGTGAGTAGCGGTGAAATACGTCATCGGTTTTTCACCGATAAGAATGCCCCCGGCGTGGATACTCAGGTGGCTGGGAAAATCGTGGATCAGCTGACTATAGCTCATGATTTTCTGGACCAGCGTATCGGGCACTTTCCCACTTTTTCGGCTGGTATTCATCTCCTCAATTTCGATGGAGGGAAGCCCAAACACCTTTCCTAACTCCCTGGCCACCGATTTGTATTGGAATGTGCTGTAGGTAGCCAGTAGAGCGGTGTTTGGAAAACGGTTGAAAATGTACTGAGTGATATCCTCTCTGTCTCTCCACGAAAAGTCGATGTCGAAGTCTGGAGGATTTGTTCTGTAAAGGTTAATGAAGCGCTCGAAGTAGAGATCAAGCTCAATCGGATCCACGTCGGTTATGTGAAGCAGATAGGCCACAATGCTGTTGGCACCGCTGCCCCGCCCGACGTAGAAGTAGTCTTTGCTGCGGGCGTACCGGAGAATGTCCCAGTTGATAAGAAAGTAGGCTACAAATCCCTTTGCACGGATAGTTTCCAGCTCTTTGTTGATGCGCTCCTGAATTTGTCGGGTGGGTTTTCCATAGCGATAGGAGACACCGTCCTGGCAAAGTTTGGAAATGAGCTGAAAGTCGTTTGCGTCGGAGCCGGTGTAGGTTTTTAGGTTTTGGTGGGGTCGGCCGTCACTGAAATCAAAAAATATCCCGGATTCACCGGCTATTCGTTTAGCATTGAGCAGCAGTTGTGGAGTTTCTTTGTAGATGGTTGCCAGCTCAGCAGGTGAGTAAAAACGGTCGACATCTCCGGCCACTTGCCAGGGTTCGAGCTTGCTCAGAAGGGCATTTTCAGCAATGGCTCTTAAAAGCCGATGTGTGTTGTAGTCTCTCTTGTGTCTGAATGTGGAAGTTGGCAATGCGATGAGCTTGTCTTTTGGAAGTGCCTCTTTCTGTAGGTGCAGATAGGTAACTTCATGCGGTTTGATGCCGACCCATTCATGAGGAAGCAAGTTGTGAAGGCTTTTTCTATAAATCTCCCACGGATAGATGACGGTGACATTTTGCCACGTTTGAGGCGCACCTCGGGGAATGGGGGGTGAGCCTTCTCTGAGGTGCTTTGAAAGGTGTTCGTTTATTTCCTGAAAGCCATCATTGTTCCTGGCGATGGCAACGTAGAGCTGCTGAAGGTGATTTCTGAAGTCAACCCCCAGAATGGGCCTGATGCCATATTTGGAGGCCTCCCTCACAAACTCAAGACACCCAGCCGTTGAATTGATGTCGGTCAGGCACAGTGTGAACACACCCTTTGTTCTGGCTTCTTCAAGGAGCTCGTTGGGGCTCATAGTGCCGTATTTGAAGCTATAGTAGGAGTGGACGTTCAGGTACAAGATGACGACGTTTAGATGCTTGGTGAAATTACTATTTATTTTAGCTATTTCATTCACAAGTACTATATATTTTAGTAAGCACTCCCAGGATTTGGATACACACCAGTGTGGCAGAGCGTTCCGCTTTATTCTAAATGGTGCGGATCCCAGAATAATATTTGCTACGAGCTATACTCAATAGCACAACTCCAAATAATTTGCTGTACCTTTGCAGCTTAATCTATATTAAGTTTTAATGAGTATATTTTCTGAGCTTGGGTTATCAGAGCCCTTGCTAAGGGTTCTTCCCGAATTGGGGTTTGAATCTCCTTCTCCCATCCAACAACAGTCCATTCCGTTATTAATAAGTGAGCCTATCGATTTTATTGGCCTTGCTCAAACGGGAACAGGAAAAACTGCGGCTTTTGGTTTGCCGCTGTTGGATCATGTGGATAGTAGTGATCTTACCACACAGGCGTTGATAATAGCGCCCACACGTGAGTTGTGTCAGCAGATTGCGGCACAGCTTGTAGCATTTGCCAAGTATTATCCCAATTTACGTATTCAGACAGTCTATGGTGGAGCGCCAATTGGCCCTCAGATAAAAGCCATAAAAGCCGGAGTGCAGATCATTGTGGCAACTCCCGGCAGACTCATCGACCTTATTGACAGAAAGGTGGTGAAAATTGAGACCATTGACATTGTTGTCCTTGATGAAGCGGACGAAATGCTCAACATGGGCTTTAAGGAAGACATTGACGCCATTTTGTCTCATACGCCTGAAGAGAAAGCCACCTGGCTTTTTTCGGCTACCATGCCTCGTGAAATCAGATCGCTGATCAAGAAGTTCATGAAGGATCCGGTAGAGGTTTCGGTGCAGTCGGGTAACGTGGTGAATACCAATATCGAACATCAGTATGCGGTGATCAGGGCGTCTGACAAAGCTGAAGTACTACGCCGATTTATCGATTTTCAGCCGGATATGCTGGGTATCGTTTTTTGCCGTACTAAAATTGATACTCAGAACCTGGCAGTTGAGCTTACACAAAGTGGCTACCACGCCGAAGCAATTCACGGTGACCTATCACAACAACAGCGTGATCAGGTAATGAAGAAATTCAAAGCCCATGCCGTACGCTTGTTGATAGCTACTGATGTGGCTGCCAGGGGCATTGATGTCAGCGATTTGAGCCATGTGATTCATTATTCGCTTCCCGATGATTCGGAATATTATACTCACCGGAGTGGTAGAACAGCAAGGGCGGGTAAAACTGGTATTTCTCTTGCGTTGATCACGCACCATGACATCCGTAAGATTCGCTTCATTGAAAAGAAGCTGGGCATTGGGATGAAAAAGGTGCAGGTGCCGGCAGTCAGCCAGATATTGAATAGCAGGCTTGAGCACTGGGCTGACAAAGTAATGGAAACTGAGGTAAACGAAAGCCTCGACATCAAAATTCACGAAAAGGTGGTAGCCATGTTTGCTGAGATGAACCAGGAAACCTTGCTTGCCAAGCTATTGTCCAGACAAATGGAGCTCATTGGCTATAAAGAAGTATCGGACAAGAACCTGAACGACGATCGTACCGGTGATCGGGGTAATGAGCGTGGCAATGACCGGGGCATGGAACGCCGGGGTGACCGCCGTGAAAGAGATGGCAGGAGAGATCGTAACGATTTCGGCAGCGAAAGAAGAAGCGACCGCAGAGACGAGCGTCCCGACAGGCGAAGCGACCGCCCTGATCGTGGCTTTGACAAGCCAGCCAGACCTGAAAGGCCTTCGAGACCTGAAAGAAGTGACAGGCCTGTGAGATCTGAGAGCAACGACCGGCCAGTGAGGTCGGAGAGACGGGAACGGACAAATAGTGAAACTGGTTCGGGACCAGCAGGTAAGGGTATGGATCGCTTTTTCATCAACATCGGAAGCATGGATCAGGTGAATAAGGGAGAATTGCTCAAATTCATTTGTGACCAGACGAAACTAAGAAAGGACGATATTGGGCAGATCCAACTCAACAAGAGCCATTCGTTTTTCGAAGTGGACGCCAAGAGCGCCGGCAAAGTGGCGAACAGCTTCAAGGGGCTTGTTATCGACGGCCGGGAACTGAGAGTCAATAAAGACGAACCGAAAGGATAAAACATAAAAAAAGCCTGGTATCGTCCAGGCTTTTTTGTTTCTATTTCTCTGTAATTATTCTGGGCACGTTTTCTTTTTCCAGCAACTTATTGAAAGCAGGGAAGTCAGTCGTCAATACTTCATCATACGGCTTTCTCAGTTCAATAAACTGTTTTTTGAGATCGTCGTAGCGCTCGAGCATGCCTGCCGTTGGTTTATTGTGATCGTCAATCACCACACCGTAAAGCCTGGCGATGTGGTTAGTGAACTTCCTCTCAAAATTAATTTCGTCCTGGCTGGTTTCAATCTGATTTTGGAAGATAGCATCTTCTGCTTCGGTCAGCTTCTTATTCAGCGCTGCTGCCTTATCTTTAATTTCGGACGAATAGCCAGCTTTTTCCGACCTTTCTGCAATAGCCTTTGCCTGCTCCCTGATCGCCCTCATGTTTCTGATCAAATCCTGGCTTTTGGTGATGTAGTCGGTCATTTCGGAAGCGAGATCAAATTGGGCCTGGTAGTCGGCTGTTGTAATGTGAGGCCAGCGAGGGTCTGCCTTTAACTCAAAGGTCTCGGTTTGGGAATAGTCTCCAGCCTTTAGTTTCACGGAGTAGGTGCCAGGCACAGCTTTTGGGCCTGGCGTTCTGTTGGCGCTGAACACCATCGCCATAAAGTTGTCAGCCATTTTCGGGCCGGGGTACATCAGGTTCCACGACAGGCTGTTCATGCCTTCTTTTATTTCGAGCTCTTTTTCTCCCTTAGCCTTGTCGGGCTTGCTTGAGTAAACTACCGGCGTGACACCTTTGGCATCCATTATTTCTAAAGTGACTTTGTCGTCGGTATTACTCACAAAGAAGTTGATATCTGCTGACCGCCCGTTCCAGCCTCCTACATTGGTTCGGTAGGTGTCTCTCGGCTTATAAAGGAAGGCATCCTTTGCCATCAGGGCATCGTTGAGCTGATGTAGTGGCGTCAGGTCGTCCAGTATCCAGAAAGCCCGGCCCTGGGTGCTGATGACAAGGTCTTTCTCATGCACCTCCATATCGGTAATGGGCGTTACGGGTAAATTAAGCTGAAACGGCTGCCAGTTTTTACCCTCATCGAAGGACATGTACATACCGAATTCTGTGCCGGCGTAGAGGAGCCCTTTTCTGTCAGGGTCTTCAGCAACGGCACGCACGAAGTGATTGGCAGGTATGCCGTTTTTGCCATTGGTCAGTGTCGACCAGGTAGCGCCAAAATCGTTTGTCATGAAAATGTAAGGACTGAAATCCTTCCTGCGGTATTTGTACACAGCCACAAACGCCCGCCCGGCCTGATGAGACGACAACTCAATCTTGTTCACAGTGCCCATAGCAGGCATGCCCGGAGGGGTGATGTTTTTCCACGACTTGCCGCCGTCTCTGGTGATGTGCACCAGCCCATCGTCTGAACCAGCCCACAGCTCGCCTTCATTGAAGGGTGACTCCTCCAGTGCAAAAATGCTTGAGTACACCTCCACGCCAGTGCCGTCGTGCTGAATAGGGCCACCAGGGATACCCAACGTTTCAGCGAACTTAGTGGTAAGATCCGGGCTTATCACATCCCACGACTGCCCTTTGTTGGTTGATTTGTGCACATAGTTGGAGCCGTCGTAAATGACGTTTGTGTTAAATTTTGAAATCAGCACAGGAAAATTCCACTGCCAGCGGTATTTGAGCTTTCTTTGCTCTGTACCTTCCGTGTAGTGAGGGTAGGCCGTTACCTGGCGCATTTCGCCGGTCTTTTTGTTGTAGAAAGTGATCTCGCCGCTATAGCTTGTTGCGTAGATGATGTCTGGGTTTGTTGGATCGACTGCCACATCAGCTGATTCGCCGCCGCCAACACCGAACCACTCTTCGGTATCAGTGAGGGAGCCGGATGAGTAGGAGGGAACGGAGATGGTGGTGTTGTCCTGCTGGCCGGCGTACAGGCGGTAGGGAAACTGATTATCGACAGTTACCCTGTAGAACTCTGAAGTAGGTTGGTTTTGCTGGTGCGACCAGCTTTTGCCTCCGTTGATGGAAACTGTAGCACCACCATCGTTGCAATGGATCATGATGTCCGTATTGTCGGGATTGATCCAGAGGCCGTGGTTATCGCCATGCGGCACTCTTATGCGGGTATCGAATGTTTTGCCACCGTCAATCGATTTGTAGAAGCCCACGTTGTTGACGTAAACCGTATTGGGATCTTTAGGGTCGGCGGTGATATGGGTATAGTACCAGCCTCGTTGGCGAAGTTCATGATCCCGATTGATTTTCTTCCAGGAATTACCGGCATCATCGGTTCGGTACACCCCGCCTTTGCTTTCGTCGGCCGTTTGTATCAGTGCCCAAACACGATCAGGTTGAGCAGGTGAAATGGCCAGTCCAATACGGCCAAGAAGGCCAGTTGGCAGTCCGCCTTCCAGCTTTTCCCAGGTCTCGCCCATGTCTTTGGACTTCCAGATGCCGCCTTCCATACCGCCGTCGGTCATGGCCCATGGCTTGCGGTCGGCCCGCCACATCGCCGCATACATGATGCGAGGGTTGGCGGGATTCATTTCAATGTCAATTGCACCTGTGCTGTCGCTGACGAAAAGGGTTTTCTCCCAGTTTTTCCCGCCATCAGTCGTTTTATATACGCCCCGGTCTGGGTTAGGACCAAAGGCGTTGCCAAGCGCCGCTACCATGGCCACGTCCGGGTTAGAGGGATGTATGATAATTTTGCCGATCTGCCCGGCATTGGGCAACCCAATAAAATCCCAGGTTTTCCCTTCGTCCATGGTTTTGTACACACCGATGCCAGGCGAAACATTGCCTCTGAGACAGGCAGAGCCTGTGCCGACGTAGATCACATTTGGGTCGGAAGGAGCCACGGTAATAGCACCAATAGAGCCCACCTGAAACTGGCCATCGGTAATGTTTTCCCAGTTCCAGCCTGCGTCGTCCGTTTTCCAAACGCCGCCCCCTTGCGATCCCATGTAGAAGGTGAAAGGATTTTGAGGTATGCCAGCTACTGCAGTAGCTCTTCCGCCTCTGGAGGGGCCAACTGACCTGTATTTCATTTCCGAGAAATACTTTTGGTCAATGGTTTTTGGAGGTTGGGTTGTCTGGGCTTTTCGTTGTGCGAGGGCGGTCACTGCAAAAGTCAATAGCAGTAAAGGGAACGCTAGTCTTTTCATGGTTAAGTTGTTTTCTATGGTTGCTAAGGCAAATTGAAAGATAGCGAAATCGAAGAGATGGAAAAGCCATTTTTGGAAGACCGGGAGACGGGAAAAGATGAGCGGAGCTTTCCCGTAGAAAGAACCAATCGACAATCAGAGAATTAAGCGGTGGTGCTACTTTTTAATCAGTTTGAAGACTCTGTTATTTTCAGGCGAAGTAATATAAAGGACGAAGATGCCCGGCGGCAGCTTTCTAACATCAGCCACAAGATCGTCGCCCTGGATGGAGAACGGAATAGCCAACAGCTCTCCGGACAGCCGGAAGACTTTCGCTTGTGTCTTATCAATACTTTTTAACCCACGTATATGGACTTCATCTCTTGCAGGGTTCGGGAAAATGGTGACCGACTGGAGCTTATTTTCAAAGGTAGCTTTTCTGACCTCTGAATAGGTAAAAGTGCCATCAAAGTCTGTTTGTTTTAGCCGATAGTAGGAGGTGCCTGGCAGCGGATTTGTGTCGTAATACAGGTAGTTTAGCACCTTTTCGGAGTTGCCAGCACCGTTCACTCGTTTTATTTCTTTATAGGCTAAACCGTCGGCAGACCGCTCCACAGAGAAAAAGTCGTTATTCGTTTCTGTGGCCGTTTCCCACTCCAGCTTCACGTTGCCATTCTCTTCTTTTATTACAAAGCTTAACAACTCTATAGGTAGAGGAGCCTCACTCAAATCTGTGCTACCCACTGTGAAATAGAATTCCGATCCCGCACTGAAGTCATTATCAAAGGACACTGTTTGTGCCGTATTATCGTAGGAAAAAGGATAGACGATTGAAGCATTTGTAAAGTCGCCATCATCGTCAACCAGTAAGGCAGTATATGAAAGGTCATTTGTGCCAGGGCCAGCCGAGCCTTCCACGCTGATCATATCAAATTCAAGATTCACGGTTCCGATGGTTCCGGTTTTTTGAGCAAGCCAAACTCTCTCCAGTCTCGACACTATTCCCGAAGGCAAGTCGGTGGAGCCGGTGCTTTCCAGGGCTGCGTTATCGTTGCCCCATACGAGGTAGTCATAATTAGCGCTGAATCCGCCACCATTGTCCATCGTCAAAACACTTCCCGCACTTTCGCTTTTGGATTTAGTTTGATTCAGCCCTGCCGGATAATCCCTTCCTATTCCTGCCACATTGTTGTGATAGGCATTGTTGCTGGAGTAGTCCCAAATAACGGTGCCATTGTTAGCTATGTAGTCACGTTCGTCTATCAGTGCAGTTGCTCCATCATCCACGCCCGTCCTTGTTATTCCATATTTCACCGCCAGCATCGACTCTATCTGGGCTTTTTCCTCTTCGGTCATAGTGGAGTTGTACACTAACACCTCACTAATCAGCCCATTGTAAAATTGTGTACCACTGCTTCTGGCTCCTATTCGGAAGTTGTTAGCTCCTGAGTTGCTGTAGGTCGCATTTCCAGATAACAGCGCACTACCGCCATTACTATGGATACTCACAGCACTTCCATTGCCCAAATGATCGATTCTACCTATTACGGGATCGTTGTCGGCCAGTTTTTCACCATAATAGGCCGTAGGGTCGGCAAGACCGATCCAGCTGCCACCTGCGCCCAAAAGTGTGCCATATGGGCCGAGATGATCCATGAGCAAGGCATGATTATCGGTGCCGACGTTCCAGGCGAAGATGGCCCCGTCGCCATCGTCGAACCGGCCGACCCAGAACATTTCAAAGCCCTGCGTGAAATCGAGGTTCACTCCGGAAACATTGAAGTAGTCGTTGGAGGTTTCAATCGCTGGGTTGAAATTGATTTGGTCAGCACTGTAAATGGGGTTATTGACAACAGAAACCGAATAGCTGTTCAGGCTTCTATCTCCCCATGAGGTAATGGTGCAGCCGTCGGAGATGCAGTTGGTGTTGTTGGTAACACTCAGCCAAAGTTTCAGGGCTCCTACAGGGCCACCTGGGTTAGGGGTGACAAGATTAGTGGCCAGGGTAAAGTAATCGCCCTCGCTAAAGGTAACGCCAGTGAAGGTGAGCGTATCACCTGATATGACTGCACCTGTAGTATGTGGGGTAACGCCAGTACTAAAATCGGTATCTGAATTCTTAATGAGCAGTGCGTAATCTGTTTCATCTCCCGAATTTCCAATGCCACCTGTTAAAAGGAACCTGACTGAAACAGCGCCCGGTGTGCCTGTCAGGTCAGCTCGCCAGATTCTTTCGATTCTGTAGCTGTAGCTGGGGTGGATATTGGTCAGGGTTGTTGTAGTGGGGGCACCGTCATTTCCCCACACGAGAAAATCAAAGTCGCTGGAAAAGATTCCTCCTTTTTCTACAATCAGTTGATCGCCGTCGTTGATAGACCTCGTCTGGCTCAAGCCCGAAGCGTCATCTCTGCCGATCCCAGCGACGCCACTGCTATAAGCCGAGTAAGCCGACACGGCGTCGAATATTGTTGTTCCGTTCGACGCAATGTAGTTCTGAGGAGTTGTCTGATCCAGCCCAATGCCGTATTTAATGGCCAGGTAGCTGTTGATTTTCAGAAAATCTGTAGCTGACGGATACTGCGAATACACTATTACTTCTGCAATATCGCCATCCAGCCCACCGTTGGTGGTTGTGGCATGTCGCCCAAGCCGCATGTCCGGCGGAGTGAGGGCATTCGTGTTGCTGGCAATGGTGGTTTTAGTGCCGCCATTGAGGCTTAAGCCAAATTCAACATTGTAGTCTCTATGGTATTCGGCAATGTACCTGTTTCCTGCCGACACCGACCTGGTAGGGCCGCCAAGGCCGCTCCCGTTGTTATAACGGGTTTGATAAAGCAGGTTGGGGCCTGCAATGAATTTGAGGCTGGTTAAATCATTTGTACCGGTAGTCCTGTCAATGATGTAGTCGCCACTTCCATCAGTGGTTCCTCCCGTCGTAATGCTATTGGGTTCAAAAACGATGAAGTAGGTATAGTCGCTCGTAGAGCCAATGCCGAATGTTGCTGTCACATCAAGAAATTGGTTTTTGGAGAAGGTGAGTACTGGGTTGAAGTTGGCAACCCGTGTTCGGTATATGGGCCTATTGGCTAGTGTGGATTGACTGAGATTGTTAGATGAAGGCGACTGATCATTCCATTGAGTGGTGGTTTGGCCATTGGTGGCCAGGGTTGTTCCTCCATCGAAATAGACGCTGGCATCGGCTTTAAGCCAAAGATTGAGGCCAGTGGAAACACCGCCCGGGTTTTGTGCCAATGCGGCAAAAGGGAAAACAAGTGCGAAGGCAAGTAGCAGAAGGAAAGTTCGGGCGTGAGAAGCCAATTTCAAAAGATAAGTCACTAGGTCAGGTATTTGCTCAATGGTAAAATAAGCAATCGTTTTTAATAAGCTGACATTTTTTCGATGGGTTTGTGGTATGAATCGATAAACTACTCAAAAAAGCAGGCCCAATTTAGCGATTAGGCAACATTGTTTAATGCTAAAAAGTCCACAGGCAAGTATCAATTGAATCACTTCCCCACAAAGAGCTATATTGCCCTACTTTTAAGAAACCCCTTTTTCAAATGAAGAATGCCATCTATGTAGCATGCTTTTTTTCCCTGGCGCTCACACTTTCCTGTAGCAGGCAGGTAACAAAAGAAGCGCAGGAGACAACCACCTGGCCCGACTCAATTCCCTGGTGGAAGGCGAATAACCTTCGCACTATGCAGACCAATCTCCCTGCCTATGAGGCTGATCTTAATGTTGACTCTCTTATCAATGACCTCAAAGGCTTCTCAGTGAATACGTTGATCATCAATGCCGGTGGCATTATGGCCTTTTACCCCACCAAACTGGAAGACCAGTACACGAACCCTTTTATGAATGAAAATATGCTGGGTGACGTAATCAGTAAATGCCATGATAACGATATCCGAGTGATTGTCAGGTTTGATTTCAGCCGGGCGCACGAGAGCATTTTTTACAGGCATCCTGATTGGTTTTATTTGTCGCCAAAAGGAGAGCGGATCAGGAACGACGATATGTATGTGATTTCCATCAATGCCCCGTATGAGCAGCAAGTCCTGTTCGACATAGTGGGTGAAGTGATAGATATGTATCCTATCGATGGCATTTTTATTAACATGCCGGGTTATCAAACACGAAATGCTTATGAAGGTGTTTATCACGGCATAGACCAAAATCCCTACGATAAAGAGCGGTTTATGGCGTACAGCGGCATGAAGCTGCCGTTGGTCGAGGACGACAAAGATCCGGCGTTTCAAAAATACCAGGAGTTCAAGAAATTCACTGTGGACGACCTGATGAAGCGACTACACAACGTGGTCAAGGCAAAAAATGAGCAGATCGCCATTTGCACGTATATGGGGAATTATGTTGACATCATCAGACATGAGTCGCACCCAAGTGGCCTGCCTTACTGGCCCTATTCGGCCTCTGACAATGTCAACAATGTAGAAAACAGCTACCCTGACCACATCGTAAGCAACGCAAGTATCCAACAGATTTCTTTTCAGTCGAGGTACAACGCCGTGGAACCTGAGGAGTCGGCCATCAGGCTGTATCAAAACATAGCCAACGGCTCAGGGCTCGACATGAGCATTATGGGCGACTTTCAGGGGAATGAAGACGAAAGAAGCTATGCCGTATTCAGGGAGGTATATGCTCACCACAAGGCTTTCGAAAAATACTATGGCCATTATGTTTCCCCGGCCGAAATCGCCCTAGTATCGCCGGGCTATTGGCCTGGTGGAAAGCCTATGCAAGAATACAGAGGCATTCAGCTAATGCTGAAGGAGGCTCACCTTCAATTTGACCTCATAGAAGATGCCCAATTGTCGAAGCTGGGAGATAAGATGAAAGGCTACAAAGTGATCATTCTACCGGAAATTGTAAACCTGGATGAGCAGGCTCTAGCTGTAATTAAGGCAGCAGTTGCAGGCGGCACACACCTGATTGCTACCAATCAGTCGTTGAGCGGCAACCCGGATGCGTTGCTTGAACTGTTTGGTGCAAAGGCTATTCAGCCAAATCATGATGGAGCGGGATATTACCTGGCCCCTGACAACAAGTCAATCTTTAAAAGCTTTGATTTACAGAGTCTTATTATGTTTAAGTTTAATCTGGGCTTTTATAATTTTGACCAGGCCGACGAGACTTATTTGCCCATTTATACACCCGGCAGGCCTGGCCCTCCGGAGAAAATAGGTGGCCATGAGCCCACAGGCTACAAGGCCGTTGCTGTGAAACATCATCCAGCAAGCAAAGCTGTTTTGATGCCCATCAACCTGGGCAGACTGTATTATATACATGGCTATGAGGAGCATAAGCAAATACTGCTTGATATGATCAATTACCTGGAGCCTAACATCAGTGATTTGCTAACGACCAATGCTCACCCGAGAGTAGAAGCCGTGTTGCAAAAATATGTGGAGAATACACCTGAAAACTTTGGTAGCCAGGACGAAGACGGCGTCATTTTGCATCTGGTGAATATTACAGGGTTTAGTGGCAATACGTTTTTTGAGCCTTTGGAGGTAAGGGATTTGGAATTCAGGATACGCTGCGACTTTCAACCGGGACGCATTTTTACCATGGCAGGTCGGCAACCGGTAGAATACAGCATGAACAGTGGCTACATTACTTTTAAATTGGATAAGGTTGGGCAATATGAGGCAGTTGTCGTAGAAAAGTAACGAAAAGTTATTCAGGCGAAAGCACATATATTTTCTTTTCACTGACGCAAGATATTCTGAGGCTTTTGCGTAGCTTTCATCAACCAATGATTTTTAAAACTATGAAAACATTTTTTTCTGTTATTTTATTGTCCCTCACTGCCCACCTGGCCATTGGGCAGGATGATGGTACTAAAACCGAAAAATTCGGCAATGCTACTATCGACAAATACATTGCCTCCGTTACTGAGTTTGCTGGCAAACAAAAGGGGCTGTCTTCGACCCTGGCAAAGCTGGATGGAGATGTTGATAAAGCGTCAAAGGAGGAGGACGAGAGTGCTATCGATGGCCTGCTCACCAGGTTCAAAGACCTCGAAGGCTCCTACAAATCCCTGGATGCGGACTCGAAGCAACTTTCCAGTGAGGGAACGAGCGCTTCGAAGGCCAGCTCGCAGTGCGGCACCAAGGCTCCAAAATGCGCTGAGGGAGTGAAGAAGGCCACCGCATTGCTTGATGGTTCGGCCAAGGCTATTGTTACCGACAAAATCAAAATGACTGAGCTAAAAGCTAAGGCCGAGGCAGTCAAAAAGAAGTTTGGCGGTTCGGGGGAATGACATTCTAATCATTAAGCAATTGTAAAACGCTATGATGCTTCAATCATGGCGTTTTTTTGTTAGTTTCAGGTATGCTGAGAAATTGTACTCTGTTATTCTGCCTTCAGCTGGCGATGTTTTACGCAGCTGCCCAAACCATCAATTACCCGGCGGAAATTCCCGGAATGGAGCGCTTGATTGTGAAGACCAAAGACGTGCTTGCCGCCAATGGAGTCGACGACTATGATATAATCATTGAGTTTGGAGGCCATGCCACCCTAAAAATGGAAGGCTACCGGATAGACTGGAGTGGGAATCAGACGATCATTTCAGCCAATGACTTCTCGGGTGCCCGGTACGGCCTCCTGGCTTTTACCGAGGAAATTGCCAACGGTCGGAAACCAGACCAAATAAATGGAAGGCAGGTCAACCCATCCATGGAAGTCCGGGCTATCAAGTTCAACCTGCCCTGGGATGCCTACAGAGAAAGCCTCAGCATGGACTACCACCTGAGCACGTGCCGGGATTTGAAGTTTTGGGAGGCATTCCTCGATATGATGATGGACAACCGCTTCAATCAGCTGGCTTTGTACAACATGCACCCTTTTCAATACATGGTGAAGTTGCCCAACTATCCGGAAGCCAGTCCTTTTACCGATCAGGAAATGGCCGACTGGCAGGTGTTCTGGAAAGGGCTGTTCCGTATGGCCAAAGAAAGAGGGGTTGAGGTATTTATTGTCAACTGGAATATTGTGGTGCCTGAGTCTTTTGCCAAACACCACGGCGTGAAAACCCTCAACGATACTTCGCAAGTGGTGAGGGACTATACAAGAGAGGCGGTGACCGCTGTCATTGATACCTACGACGACCTGTCAGGCCTCGGTGTAACCCTGGCCGACTGGATGACAAAAATGACAGCAGCAGAGCGGGAGGACTGGATTGCAGAGACGTTTGTAGCAGGCATGAAAGCGGCAAACAGGCCGGTGAAGTTTCTGCACAGGGCCGTGTTGTCGGGCTCAAGCAATGAAATGAGAAGGATACTGGATGCTGCTGATTTTCAGGATCCTGTGCAGGTAGAAGTGAAGTTCAACTGGAGCCACGGGCATTCAACGCCAAAGCTTTTGATCACCCACGCCAGCGAGTCAGGCGCCGTGAATACCGGCTATTGGAATCCGGCCCCTGAGAACTACAAAATAGAGTGGATGGTGCGCAACGAGGACTTCTTTATTCTCCGGTGGGGCGAGCCAGACTTTATCCGTAGCCACATCAAAACCAATACAGCCGACTTCATGAACGGGTATTATATTGGTTCTGAGGGTTATATACCTGCTTTCGAATACTTCACCAAACCCGAAATTGGGCGCACCTGGAACTACGCCTTCGAGCGGCAGTGGTTGTTTTACAGTCTTTGGGGCAGGCTGCTGTACGATATCAACACGCCTGATACGGTATTTGAAGAACAGTTCAATCGAAAATACCGGATGGATCAAGGGCGGCAGATGCTGCATGCGTATAAGCTGGTGAGTAAGATGCCTTTAAGGCTGGCTTCGTTCTTTGGCTCTACCTGGGACTACACACTTTACGCAGAAGGCTTTATGTCGCCGGTGACGCCTCCGGGGTATGGTTTTGATGATAAAGCCTCCTTCTTTATTTCATTGGAAGAGCTAATGGATCGTAAAGTGCTGGATCCAGGCTACCTTTCTATCAAGGATTATGTGGCTATTCAGGCTGAAAAGGAAAAAGTGGCCGAGAACAAAAAGACGCCATTGGACTTAGCAAACGAATTGACTGCGAATGCGACGGAGGCGGACATGCTGATAAGGTCTTTGGCTGCAAATGGGTCAGTTTACACCAGCGAATACAATCAGGAAATAGATGATTTGCGGGCCTGGTCACTGTTGAGCCGCTATTTCGCCAGGAAGCTAGAAGCGGGGGTTTATCTTGGGCTTTTTAGAAAAACCGGAGACACCTCCCAAAAACAGCAGGCCGTCAGCGCTCTGGAAGAGGCTCTTGTTACCTGGAAAGACCTTTCGGAGGTAACCTCCAAAAACTACATCGAAGTGCCCTACATTGTCGGCGGTGTTTTTGGCTTTCAGGATGAAAGGAAAGATTACTTTTCATGGAGAAGCCTTATTCCGGAAGTGGAAAGAGATATTGAGGTGGCTAAATCTGCCAGTTTTCAAAAGTGACCTTTCGAGAAAACTATCCTCAGAATAAGTAATCTCTTTTTGGAGTGAGAGGCCACTTCATGCGTTAAAGTTTCGAAAACGCCCTTCATGCCTTTCGGGAAGACAAAATATAAGATTGGTATTCCATTTCTTTAACCAATGCTAAATCCCCTATATTTACATTTTAGTCAAAAATGAAAGTCAGGGACTACATATTCACACGCAAATTCCTCGCTTACTTCCTCGCCCTCTATTTGCTGAACTATAGCATCGATGGCAGGGACGCTCAGCCTGATCATGTGGCCGAGGATTTGACCCACAACGATATTGAGAGTATACTGGAATTTGCTCTGGAGTCAGTGCTCGGTATCGAAAATGCCATGCAGGAGCACGATGAACAGGATGGCGAAAATGGGAACCTGGTCGTTCACCAGGTAGTCTACTGTCAGCAGTCAACTCCCATACCAACAGCGTTCGACAGCGACTTTGTAATCGTCGTTCATACCTTCAAAAATCCTTCTCTTCACATACCTCAAAACTTTCTGGAGATCAGCTCTCCACCTCCCAGGATCAGCGCCTGACGCCAAAGTTTCCTGAGTTCAGCTTTTAGCTCTTGCATTTTTGCATCATATTGAACTTGAGGAATTTTGGTGACCTGCTCCTGTAGCCAAGATGCCATATTGAGACTAACCGGTAGCCTGATAGGTTATTTGTGTTGCTGGTATAGTCCATCGATATTTTTCCTTTGTGGCGAATTTCGGAGTAGTAGAGTGCAGACAAAAATGTTTTTCTAAGGCAAATTCTGTCAAAAAGTTTCTTCAAATGAAAAATTACCCTTTTCGGGAAAAACTAAATTATAAGTTCGATAATTTGATGTCGGCCGGTCCGGTGGCCCTCATAACGTATCTCACTATTTTCTCTACAGTTATACTTTCTGTTTTTACCTGCATTCTCTTTTTTGCTAACATTCATCCCGATGAAGCCCTGCCCGACGGCTATATCAATATACTATGGTTCGGCTTGATGCATACGCTTGATCCTGGCACATTGGCAGAGCATGAGGGCGACTGGATTTACAAGTTCTGGATGTTTGTGGTCACGGGTTACGGCATCATAGCGCTCAGTACACTGATTGGTTTGATTTCAAATGGAATCATGGACAAAATTGATCGACTGCGCAAAGGAAGGTCCCGTATTGTTGACGAGGGCCATGTGTTGATTCTTGGCTGGTCCTCGAAAATCTACACTATTGTTTCTGAACTGATAATAGCCAATGAAAACCAGAAGCATCCTCTTATTGTGATTTTGGCTGACAAGGACAAGATCGAGATGGAGGACAAGATTCGTGATAAAATACCCGACCATAAAAACACCAAGATTGTTTGTCGAACCGGGGATCCGATTGACCTGCATGACCTGGACATCGGCAATCCCTCAGGATCAAAGTCAATCATTATTCTTGACAAGGAGAATGAGAATTCAGACAGCCAGATTATTAAGACAATTCTGGCAATTACCTCGAGCGATACCAGAAGGGAAACTCCCTACCACATCACCGCTGAGATAAAGCACACCGAGAATTATGAGGTGGCCAAGATGGTAGGGAAGGAGGAAGTAGAGCTGATTCTTTCGGATGAATTTGTATCGAAGGTGATGGTGCAAACTAGTTTGCAATCGGGGCTTTCTGTTGTTTACACAGAGTTGATGGATTTCGGAGGGGACGAGATCTATTTTATGGAGGAGCCAAAACTCATAGGCAAAACCTTCAGAGAGGCCATTTTTAGCTATGAAGACTCGGCTATCATTGGCATGCAGTCGGCCGACGAAGTCGAGATACTGATCAACCCACCGATGAACAAACTCATTCAAAAGGGAGATAAGCTCATTGGTATTACCGAGGATGACGACACCATGGTTGTTTCGGGCAAGCCGTTTGTGATTGATGAGCAGCAGATAGTGAGGAGAGAAAGAAAACCAAGCGTCGTGGAGTCTATTCTCGTTATTGGCTGGAATCACAAAGCTAGCCTTGTGATCAGGGAATTGGATAATTATGTGGATGAAGGATCCACTGTTCATATTATTTCAAAATTTAAGCTTAGCGAAGAACGCCTGGCTAAGCTTCAGGCTGCTTTAGTGAATATCCGGTTGGAATTTCAGCACAGCGACACGACTGACAGAACAGAGCTTGAAAAGCTCAATTGCCAGCAGTACAATTACATTATCATGCTATGCTATCAGGACGACTTTCCTCTGCAGGAGGCAGACGCACAAACACTTATTACGCTTCTGCATCTCAGGAATATACTGGAAAGTGCACCGGCAAAAGTGAATCTGGTTTCGGAGATGATGGATATCCGCAATCGCCAGCTGGCCGATGTAACCAGTGCCGACGACTTCATTGTGAGTGATAAGCTACTCAGTTTGCTCATGACCCAGGTGGCGGAGAACAAGTACCTGATGCGTGTCTTTGAAGAGCTACTGGACGCCGACGGGGCTGAAATATATATCAAGCCAATTACGGACTATATCTCCCTGGAGGCAAACAGCATGGTGACGACCAATTTTTACACGGTGTTGGAGTCAGCTGCCCGCCAAAATGAAATTGCTATCGGCTACCGCCGGATGGCGGATGCAAAAAATGTGGAGATGGGCTATGGAGTGGTGGTCAACCCGAAAAAGTCAGACCTGATAGAGTTTAGCTGGAAGGACAGAGTAATTGTGATTTCGGAGAGCTAGTTCAATGTTTGGGGAAAAGAGCAAGGCAGCTAGAAGTTTTCTTCAAACACCAGCTCCTTATCTTTTCCCCAAAGCTTTACGTAATTGATGCTCCCGGTTCCCTGAAACCGGAATTTCAAACCAACTACCTCGACCGGCCCAAAATGTAGGTTCAGGCTGTCGTATGCCAATTCATCGTTGATAAAGAGCCGTCCGGTCATATCGTTCACCTCATACCTCACCTTTACCCAATCTGAGAAATTTACTCCCAGGGGTGTGGGGTCTTCCACTTTTCCATCCACGTCGTACAGCGCCAGGCCGGAAATACAGCCCTTGATGGCAAGTGGAACAATCAGTGCCCCTCCTGCCAGCAGGAGATGAATCTCAGTATGCTGACAAATGCCTGCGCCTTCTCTGAAATCATTCCGTATTTCTGTTTCGAACACCAAATTGTCGGACTTCACTCTGTCAAATGGCCTGACATAGAAATAGGATGTCCAGGGCGTTTCTGGTTGCAGGTGAATATTGTTACTGGTCAGCTTTTCAATTGGAAGCGACAAAGCCCCATTGCCTTTGATCACATCTTCCACTTTGAAATACACCGGCACCTTTTCCTGCTCCACCAAAGGTAGCCAACCCATTGAGGTGATATAAACGGGGTGCTGTTTCACAATACTGTCGTTGACTACCAGCTTTGCCTGGAAGTAGCCAGGGTAGTAGTAGATAGAGGTGTGCACCTTTTTATCGTGGGGTACCTGCTGGCGAAGCCTTTCGTCCCAGCTTTGTTGGATAAAGACCGTGTCGGTGGCGCTGGCGGGCGATGCATCGTAATCGAAAATCACAGAATTGGGCACACCTTCTGACACTGCCTGCTTACTGCTGAAGCTGAACAGACTGGCATCAGGCAGAGGCTTTACCTCTTCCTGGTCTTTGTTCGAAATATAAAACAGCAGCCATGCCCCCAATGGAAGTATGATGAGAAGTGAAACGATAATGCCAATGGGACGCTTTTTTTTCGCCGGGGCTGAAGCATGCTTTTTTTGGATGTCTTCTTTCGGCAGGCTGCTGGCGTATTGATAGGCCTTCCAGTTCTCATGACCAAGGTACTGAGCAAGTGCATTGAGTGTGGTAGCTGTTGGCTTGCTTTGGTAGTCGATAGTGCCCCACAAGCGCTTCAACGTAGCCACGCTAAGGTTGGTGCCAGTGGCAGCATGGACCTTGTCACTAAGTGCCTTGAAATCGTTGGTAGTCCACGCTTCGCCAGGCCCCCAGTTGAGCTGCCTCTCTATTTCAACAAGACATCCTTTTATATTGATATCGTCTGACTCCATGCCCAAAATTTAGCTGAATAGGGTTAGAAAAAATAGTTGAACCGACTTGAGCAGGTTTGAACAGACAAGTCCGGGCGTTTTTCGACAGTCTGTCATTCTTTTCGATTGATTTGTTGAAACCAAAACTCAAAAGTATGCAAAGAATATTACTTATTCTGCTGGCGCTCGCAGCACTTCCCAACCTAATCATTGCCAATGGCTCACTCAACCATCCGCAAATCAAATGGAGGTTTGAAACAGGTGCTCCCATCAGAGGCACAGTTTCAGTTAGCAATGGCAAGCTTTACTTCGGAAACTCGGCGGGTACCTTATACTGTCTCGAAAAAGTGTCGGCTAAAGAAATCTGGCGCTTCCAGACAGAAGGAGCCATTGTTTCGCAGCCTCTTTTGGTGGGCGGAAAGGCCATTTTCCAGGCGAGAGACAACAAGGTGTATGCTATTGATGCCGGTACCGGAAAGCTTTCATGGTCATTTCAAATGGAAAAGCCTGTTCCACACACCTGGGGCTGGGACTATTACGATGCGTCGCCGGTTGCTCACGGCAGCAATGTGTTGATTGGTTCAGGAGACAACAATCTCTATGCGCTCAATTTGCAGAGTGGAAAACTTGCCTGGAAATTCTCTACAGCTGATAAGATAAGAGCTACACCACTTGTGAGCGGGAATAAAGTATATGTACCTGACTTCAATGGATTTCTTTATGTGGTGAATGCCACAAGTGGTGAAGAGGAAGGGAAATATGAGACGGAGGGCGTAAGTTACTACAACAAAGTGTATGGTTGGGACAGAACATCGCTGATCTCCAGGCCAGCCATGAAGGACAATCAGGTGGTCTTTGGTGCAAGAGATGGTGGCTTGTATAGTATTGATGCCAGGTCGCTGAAAAAAAAATGGAGGTTTACTTACGGATCCTCCTGGGTCGGGAGCTCGCCAACAATTGATGGAAATACGGTATATGTTGGGTGGTCCGATGCGCTCGCTGTTTCCGCAGTGGATATGACAAGTGGGAAGGAACTGTGGAAATTCGATGGAGGATCCTATTTCTACTCCACACCAGTGGTGGACGAAAAGCATGTGTATATCGGCTCGTTTACCGGGTTGGTTTATGCATTTGAAAAAGCAACCGGGAGGGTGGTGTGGAAGTACCAGACTGAAGGTGCTGTGATGTCGTCTCCCATTATTGAAGAAGGAACCCTCTATGTTGGGAGCGACGATGGTTCCCTGTATGCCTTTGAAGAAGGAGACGAAAGAATGCTTGCTGTCTATTACCCTGAACTGAGGGCGCAAAAAGAGATGATAAGCTCAGAAATGATTTCACCATACCTGGAGCCCTTGGGCTATGCCCGGCTGGATACCGCTACGCTTACCACGTTCATGAGAGATCGGATTGCCGATAAAAGGCAGAGCAGCATCATATTTGCCCATCAATATATGCCTAGGGCGGTGGTAGGAAAAGAAGCAGGGGGAAGCCTGTTGAACCAATATATGGAGACAGGCGGCAGGGTAGTCTGGCTTGGTTATTTCCCTAACTATTGGGTGACCAACAAGGATTTCAATATTGTGGCATCCAATGCCCAGTACTCCGTCGATTTATTGGGAATAAATTTTGATGTCAATATGGACTTTGGTGTTTACCACGCAAGGGCAACGCCAGAAGGCCACAATTGGGGGCTCCCTGAGTCGTTTGCCTCTTTGGGCTCTTCGATCTTGGGTGGCGAGGGCATTGTGCCGCTGGCAGTGAATGAGCATGGGCGGGTGGCTGCTTTTTGGAAGCCAATTGGTAGTATGAAAGGTGGCTGTATTTCGTTTTGTTCATGGCACTATATGCCGATTCGCCAAGCCGATTTGGAAACAATAAGAAAGCTGGCCGAACACGGACTTTAAGGCGGCGAGATTTGGAGAGAAGAACGAGATTAGCAAACTTGGCGGCAGCAACAACCAAAGCTCAAATTCTGCCAGCCAATGTTTGCAAGCATAACCAAATCACTGCTTCAGTTACATCCTTTTTCGGCGCATGAGCTCGACCTGATCACAGTTCGTGTTGATACCACTCCGCTGAAGAAGGGGGAATTCTTACTAAAAGCGGGACAGATTTGCGGAGGCGTTCACTTTCTTGACAGGGGAAGCCTGGTTCAATACCGGCAGCAGGATGACACAGATACTATCGACGGTCTCTATTTGCCTGGCGACTGGGTAATTGATAACCTTAGTTTTGTTTCCAGAAAACCAGCGCTGGCCAGCATTGCGGCTTTTGAAGACTCGATGGTGTTTGGCCTTGGTGTCAGGGCAATTCATGAACTTATAGGCATTTCTCCAGTTTTCTTTGTGCTCGGGAAGCTTCTTGAGCACAACTTCATTGGGGTGGAGGGCAAGTTAAGTACCAAATCGATCGACGAAAGATACCTGGAGTTACTCGCCAACAGGCCATTGCTCTTTCAGGTATTTCCCCTGAAACACATTGCATCGTATCTCCAGATCACACCTGAAACGCTAAGCAGAGTCCGCTCCCGCATTAAGTAATGCACTTCTTGATTGCGATCAAGTGGTTCCATTTGCAAATCCTTTATTATTGTTCATCATTCAAAATAACGAAAGATGGACAGAAGACTGGAGAAATCAAGCGGAGTGGCCATTATCATCGGCTCAGTATTCATGGTGCTCACAATGGTGTTGCATCCTACAGGCGGCGATGCAGCCCACATCAGACAAATGTCTGACATCACCATCGCCAGCCACTCTCTGGCAATTCTGTCAATCATTGTGCTGTCCTATGGCATGGTAGGACTCGCAATCAAGCTCAAATCCGACATTGTCTTGTCCTATGGAGGTGCAGTGCTCTTTGCCTTTAGTGCTGTAGCTGTGATGATGGCAGCGACATTGAATGGCCTCGCAGTACCATTTTTCCTGGAGCGAATGGGTGAGATCACCAGCGAAAACAATGACATGATCAGAGCTGTGCTGATCTACAATTATTCACTCAATAAAGCTTTTGACCTCGTCTTTATCCTGGCTTTGTCTGGCGCCGCCATACTTTGGTCGTGGGCCATCGTGAGAACGGGGTTGTTAAAAAAGTGGCTAGGATTTCTCGGATTGGTGGTTGGCATCCTGGCCATTGCCATGACGCTTTTCGGTTTCGTTTTTACCGATTTGCAGGGCCTTCGCATTTTTATCGGGGCTTTTGTGGTTTGGCTTGTTGCCGTTGGTGTGGCGTTGGCCAGGAGACCTGCTACCTTGCAGGCCTGATGAGCACACTGTAAATACCGCCTCTCTGAAACTGTGAAGGAGTGGTGGCCAGCCTGGTAGCAAATCCCGCCGATGTTTTGGCTAACAAATTACTCAGCGAATTGAAACTTAGCGGATAGGGCACCCACGTATTTCCTCTGTCCGTGTCATATTCTACCACGATCAGCCTGCCGCCTGGCAGCAGGCTGTCCAGCACTTTCTTAAGAAAGTCTTCCTGATCCTTCACATAATGGAGAGAGTTTGCCATCAAAAGGCCATTCACGTTCAAATCTTCTGAGCGCAATGTGGTGAAATCTGCAACCCTGGTTTCGATACGGGTGGTGCCCTGGAGGTCGTTTTTGGTTGGGGAGAATGAACTGCTTTTATCAATAGCAGTAACAACACTGCCAGAAGGCAGCATTGATGCCAGCGCTCTTGTGAACAGGCCATTGCCAGCACCCAAATCAAGCCAGGATTGGGCATCCCCGGTGTTGGACACGCCATTCTCTATCAGTTTGATTGCGGTGCTTAGTTCCATTTCTGTGTGGAAACTAAACATCGAAAGCCTGAGAAATAGTTTATCTTGTTCATAAAAACATCATGGTACTGAAAATCATCAATTCAATTCTCATCCTTTTCTCCGTCTACATGGGTTTCAAGCATGGCTGGGGAATGGTAAGTGCCGATCCCAAAATGCTTGAGATGTTTGGCAAATGGGGCATGAGTAAGCATGCCATTATCATTTTTGGTGCTGTGGGTATTTTTGCCACAGTATTGATTCTGTTTCCCAGAACCTTCTTTCTGGGTAATTTTATCACGGCTGCTAGTCTTTTGTTAATTGTGGCCCTCTGCCTGCAGCAGCGTGACTTCAAAACGGCTCTTATTGAGTTACCCTTCATGATTTTGCCCCTTGTTATGATTTATTTAAAGCACCCATTGGCTAAATAAAAGATTGACGGTCGCTGTAATCCAGAATTCAGGGTTTAATTTTGTGCAGGAAAAAGCAATTTGAAGGCAGCATGTTGTCAGAGCTAGAACAAGAAAAACTAATCAGGCGTTTGCACAAGAAGGTGTGGGCCGTGCAGGAAGACTTCGGTATTATCGAGGCGGGCGATAAGGTAATGGTGTGTCTTTCCGGTGGCAAAGACAGCTACACCATGCTCGACATGCTGCTGCACGTTCAAAAGTCGAGGCAGTACGACTTCGATATCATAGCCGTGAACCTCGATCAAAAGCAACCTGGCTTTCCTGAGGAAGTGTTGCCCAACTATCTAAGTGACCTTGGTGTTGAGTTTCGTATTGTAGAAAGAGATACCTATTCGGTGGTGGTTGATAAGGTGCCGGAAGGAAAAACCATGTGCAGCCTTTGTTCCAGGCTCAGGAGAGGTATTCTTTATACCATAGCTGAGGAGCTAGGTGCTACAAAAATTGCACTGGGACATCACAGGGAGGATGTACTGGAAACTTTTTTCCTCAATATGTTTTTCAGCGGCAAGCTCGAAGCCATGCCAGCGAAGTACCGTACCGACGACGGTAAGCATGTGGTGATACGCCCGCTGGCCTATTGCAAAGAGGAAGATATCATCCAGTATGCTGAACTAAAGCAGTTTCCGATCATTCCCTGCAACCTGTGCGGCTCTCAGCCCAATATGCAGCGCAAGGTGATCAAGCAAATGATGAAGCAATGGGAGCAGCAATTCCCCGACCGCACGGAGATCATGCTCACAGCGTTGAAGAACGTTTCACCATCCCATTTATTCGATAAGGATATTTTCGACTTTGATGAGCTGGTTTCGAAGGTCGGAAGGGTAGATGAGTTTGTGCCGTAGGCTCCTCCCACACAAGGAAACGACCGAGTTGATCACATCTGAAAGGCAGATGGACTGCTCAACATCACTGGCACTTTTCCGCCCTGGCACCTTGCTGGGTATGTGAGAAGCTATGGTGATTACCTTGTTAGTTTCGAAATAAGGCTTGGTGAGTAGTGACCAGCATCCACCAGCCAACTCAGTCTAAAGAGCCAGGTCGGCTTCGCCGGTTTTTGTGGTTATTTCGCTTTTTCTAGCCAGAATAGCCAGCCCGAACGTTAGTACGCCCAGACGCCCCACGAACATCGTAAAAATAATTACCACTTTACCCCATGAGGTAAGGCCGCCTGTGATGCCCGTGCTCAAACCCACGGTCCCAATAGCCGATGTGGTTTCAAACAAGATTTGGTGCAGCGGAAAATCTTCAGTCATAGCCAATAGAAATGTTGACATAAACAGCACCATAGCGTATAGCATAAAAACAGAAGTGGCCACATACAACCTTTCCAGTGGAATCACTCTCCCGAAAAAAGTAACCTGTTTGTGGTTTCTGATCCTGTTCCACATAATGGCCACCAGGGCGGTGAGCGTTGTCGACTTCATGCCCCCACCTGTTCCTGAAGGCGAAGCGCCCACATACATCAGAAAAGTGGTTACCAGCAAAACGCCCAAACAAAAATTTCCAATAGGAACAGTATTGAAGCCTACTGTTGTAAGCGCCGTCATGGACTGGAAAAAGGAGGCCATTAGTTGATCCTCTCCCAAATGGCTAATCGATGGTTCAAAATAGTAAATCATAACAGTACCCAGTACGAGAAGCAAAATGGTGACGCCAAATATCGTTTTGGTCGTGAATGTTATTGCTTTTGTTTTTCCTGAAAGCCTGTTCCAAAAATCGGTGACCACAATGAAGCCCAGCGAGCCACAGATAGCCAAAACGGAAATGAGTATATTAAGGAACGTGTTACCGGCAAATTGCTCAAAACTGTCGTTGTACAGGCCGAAGCCAGCGGTGCAAAATGCCGAAACACTGTGATAGATGCTGCTCCATACGGCGAAATTGGGTTCCACACCAGCCCGGATGAACGCTATGTAAAAACACAATGCCCCAATGGTTTCAATAACAACCGTGAAAATGATAATGGACTTTAAAAAATCCCTGATATCAAAGCCTTTTGGCATGGCAAACTCGGCATTCAGCACCCGCTGGTGCCAGTGCGACAGTGGGTTCTTTTTGGAAAGAAGCACAAAAGAGGTGAATGTCATGTAACCGATGCCGCCGATTTGGAACAAGGTCATGACGATGAACTGCCCCAACCAATTGTAGGTGTCAAACACGCTCACTGTTACCAGGCCTGTCGTTGAAATGGCAGAAGTGGCAATAAATAAACTATCCAAAGCCGATACCGCTTGTTTGTGGACGAACGGCACACACAACAGAAGCCAGCCCATAAAAGTATAGCTCAAAAAACCATACAGCAGGTTTTGTTGTGGTGAAAGCGTCAGCTGAAATTTCCGGTATTTTTTAATTAGCCTATGCATGTCTGTTTATGAATGAAAATGTTTTGCGCAGGTATAAAGAGCAATTGCAACGCCCACTGCAATGATAGCAGGCCAAATCAAGTGCCTGATTTCCCTGTACCAATCGTGAATGGAATCGTAAAATTTGTGATTGTCTTCGTCGTAGAAAAAGTTCATTTGACCCTGTAGCTACCTGCTACTACAAAGGTCGGGCGGGAGGGGTATGTGAAAAATCAAGGTTTAGCAGCCTGGCATAAAGATTTCATAAAGGCTATTGAAACCGATAGCCAACGCCGCTTTCGGTAATGATGTGCTGAGGGTTGTTTGGATTCTGCTCAATCTTTTTGCGAAGTGTGCCAACAAACACCCTCAGGTATTGGGTTTCTGTTTGATAGGTATATCCCCAAATTTCTTTCAGGAGATATTGGTGTGTCAACACTTTCCCTTCATTCTTTGCAAACAACGACAGCAAATTGTATTCGGTAGAGGTGAGCTTGACGATGGTTCCATTTCTTTTCACCAGCCGGGCAACCAGGTCAACCTCAATGTCGCCACAAATAATCACGGCATTGTTTTCGGTGT
Source organism: Imperialibacter sp. EC-SDR9 (assembly GCF_902498805.1). Taxonomy (GTDB): domain Bacteria; phylum Bacteroidota; class Bacteroidia; order Cytophagales; family Cyclobacteriaceae; genus Imperialibacter. Next base: position 85,136 of record NZ_LR701574.1, read on the forward strand.
TTTGGCTTCGCCTGATGGCAGAGCGAATCCTGGCCAGCAGCTCACCGGTTCGGAACGGCTTGCTCAGGTAGTCGGTGGCTCCGGTATCAAGGGCGGAAACAATATCGGTTTCGTTGTTCTGAACCGAAAGGATGATAATAGGTTTGTCGTACCATTCTCTAAGCTCCTTCAGCACCTGGTGCCCGCTTTTGTCAGGCAAACCAATATCCAGCAAAATCAGGTCTGGCGGATGGGCGGCCGATAACATCAGCCCTTCCTGCCCGGTAGCTGCTTGCACGATCTTATAGCCGTTGCCTTCCAAATTAATTTGCAGCAATTTCCTGATTGGCGCTTCGTCGTCGATGATCAGTATCTCAGCCTTATTCATTGTCCATGTCGGTATTTTGGGAAAACTCACAGGGAATCTCGATGGTGAATTTCGCTCCGCCCTCAGGCAGATTTTCCAGCAGCACCTGTCCGTTCATGGCTTCTGTAAAACCTTTTACAATGGGCAGGCCCAGTCCCGTGCCGCCTGATGCCGCATTTCGAAGCCGGTAAAATTTATCAAATACAAAATCAATTTCATTTTCAGGAAAGCCATTTCCGTTGTCTGACACATGAATGACGCAGTGCGTTTCGCTGTGAGTCACACCAAGGCTAATAGTGGAATCGTTGGGTGTGTGGTGCAATGCATTGTGAATGAGATTGTGAAGTATTTGCTCAATCAGTCCGCTGTCTACTTTAAACAAGGGCAAGTCATTGTCGGGGGTGAATTCAATTTTATGCTGCCCGGTATCATCGGTGTTGTCTTTGATGGCGGAAAACACCAGCTCATTCATATCGCACCAGTCAGCTTTGGGCTGAATAAACCCAGCTTCAAGTCTGCTCATACTCAGAAGGTTTTCAACCTGCCTGTTCAGCCGGATGCCCGCCGTTTCAATCGCTGCATACAGTGCTTGTTTGTTGGCTTCCGAAAGGTCGATTTGACCGTCTTTTATTGTGTCGACGGCGCCGATAATGGTGGAAATGGGTGTTCTCAATTCGTGGGACAATGAGTTGAGTATCGTGTTATAAAGCTTTATAGCCTTTGCCTTTTCTTCTTCATCTCTTTCCTTCTGCTCAAACTCCCTGAATTTGTAAGTGAGCACAGCATTGATGGAGGCAATGACAAAATACATCAGAAACATCAGGCCATCTTCGGCTGTTCCGATATGGAAGGTGAGCGTGGGTGGGATAAAGAAAAAATTCCAAATCAACGCACTCAGCAGGGCCGAAAGCATCACCGGAAGGATGTCGAACAAAATAGCATTAAGTGAAACAGCCAGCAAAAGTATCAGTGCCACAGCGCTGTAGCCGATAAAATCAGTCAACAAAAAACACGCAGCGGCGGTCAATACAATAAGTAAAACGCTTATCAGGTATTGATTTCTTTTACTATAGTTTCTTGTTATTAGTATGTCCAGCTTTTTTGTTACAAAGGTAGCTACTGGCGCATAAAGATTTTGTAAAGATGTAGGGCCGATGAGCGCTGATAAGGTTGGTGCCGTTTACAAAGCCCACTTCAAACCCTGCTAATATCCATCATTAATCGCAGCGGATCAGCAGATGGAAACCATTGAAACTACGTCATTAACGATACTTCACAAACCATCTTTTTTAATGCTTCACACCCGACAATTGGCCACTTGCAGCCACTCAGCTCACCCTACGGTATTCCTCGTATTTTCACCTTTTTTAACGTAGAGACCTGGATGAAGGGAAACAGGACTGGCTTTGCTGAGTCTGAGCTTGGGTAGACAGCCATGGCTCATAAATTTTTTTCAGCTCCCAAATTTGCCTTGGCAGGCTGAAAACCAGCACCTATATGCCGTACCTACGGCACTCGCTGTAGATGTGGTTGCTATCGGTTGAGCTGACCGTTATGTCGTCCCTACTGGACTAACTAGGTTGTCAGGCGTTGGTACGGCGGGGAAGGCCATTGAGCAGCGGCCGTCAGCCGCCGGAGTGATGGCAGAAAGGCAGCTATTTAAAGAAGAGCAACCTCTCAGAGCCGAATGTAATTAAAGGGGTTACTCTCACCACTCTGCAAGTGTAACCCCTTTAATGATCAGAGCGACAAAGGTCTTTATCCATAGTGACGATATCCATTTAGGGCCAGCAGAAGCCAGGCACTCTACTTGTCATACACCACCAGCGGAAAATCGTTGCCATAGGAATAGCCTGAAGGGAATTGTGGCTTTCCCTTGTGGGTTTGCGATAGCTCTGGTACCCGTGATTCTACCCACGCACTCAGTTCCTTGATGGTTATCTGCTGGTCGGCATTGGTGCCGTCGGCAGCGCCTGCCAGTCCTTCCAGCAACGCATAGGTAAACACCCCATGCCCCAGCGATTCGAACTCAGTGGCAAATTGCTCCGAACCTGCCGCCATCAACCAGAACGTGCCAGTGCTCCTGGCCAGCCGGGCAATAGCCCTTTCCTCCGCCGCACCCCTCGCTGCGACGGCACCCAGGGCGGCAGCCGACTGGCATGCGTCGAGGATATAGACCTGCTTTTGGGCGTTAATGGTCTGAGCAATGTCTTTGAGCTCGTTAGCAGATAAGGCCTGTTCAAACAGCTCTTCGTCTTTGCCATACAGGTGGGTAATGTTGTGCGGCACCAGGAAAAAGTCGGACGGACGTGTGCCGCCTTCCGACATCACACCGTGGCCGGCATAGTAGAACACAAAAAGATCCTGTTCGTGTGCCGATTGACCAATACTTTCCAGCGCTTTCATCACGCCTTCCCGGGTAAAGTCACCATTGCGAATAGTGATGGTTTCCACCTCGCTGAATACACCGGAGGCGCCTTGCTCCATCGTTTGTGCGAAGGCATCAGCATCGGCAGTGGCATAATTGAGGTTGTATTTCGGGTTCAGGTAGCTGTCAACCCCAACGGTGAGCAGGTATAGTTTTGGTGGATCATCACTTTTGCCCTGATAGCGCACCACGAGTTTTTTCTTTTCCGACTCCAGGCCATCAGCCGTTGCTGCCACCGCATAGAAGTAGTTTTCCTCCCCAAATGTAGTAGTCAGGTTCACATCAAAATCTGCTGTCCCTTTGACGGGCTCAGTGCTGCCCACCAGCTTGTTATTGTGAAACAGCTTGAGCTGACTGGCATTTTCAACGTTTTCGGTTACTTCAAGGGTGATGGACGAAGCCCGGGTGGCCGACTTCACCTTCGGCATTTCCTGGGTTTCCGAAATGGCTGTGCCATTGAAAGACTTGATCCTGAGTGAAGGCACGCTTGCCATCTGTGCTTCCAGGTCCACTTCAGGGATGGCGGCTTCACCCGTCATCAGCTCAGCCAGCAAGCCGGGACTGAACTGTTGATTGAAAGTGCTCTCCAGCTTTGTCCGGGTAAGTGATTTCCTGGCCGCCCAGTACAGCTTCTCCGATGCATCGGCAGTGCCGTCGAACCGGCCATCTCTGGCCACTACCGCCAGGCTGCCTCCGGCATCCACAAAGATGTAACCGACGATGGCATTCTGTGAGGCGCTGTATATCTGATTAATATTATCACCGTAGGCATTGACGAGCACCTTGTCGTCGCTAAGGGCGTAATGTGGATGCGCAATGTATGTTTTGAGGTTGAGCTTGCGGTTTCTTTCGTTCAGGCTCACTTTGGTGGTAAACACCTTACCGCTGCCGTGGATGTCGAAAACACTGAAGCCACGGAAGCCGACTGTGCCCAACACCTTGTCTTTAACCCTAAGAAAAGTCAGGTAGAAACCAATGTCGTCCCGCTGTTCGTTGGACTTGCCATCCACTACGCCAAGAATAAATAGCTCGGTACCAGCGTCGGGGTTGCCGGGAGGCGCATGCCTCAGCACCGGAACAGAGATGGCTGTTTCTACCGGCCTGTTCTTCCATCCGATAACCTGGCCTTTTTCAAGGTGGTCGTAGTCTCCCAGGTAGATGCCTTCGTATTTCCGTAGCAGTGTACCGGTTTCATACACGTATTCGAGGGAGTAGCGCTTCTTGAAGGCACTAATGGCAGGCGTAATCAGTATTTTCTTTTCAAAAGGACTGAACGAAGCGATAGGGATTCTTTTGTCGAGGGCAATGGTGGTGGTCAGGCTTTTGGTAGTGGCGTCCCAAATGAAGACCTTTTTGTCAGATACGATAGCAAAGTGATTACTCACAATCCCTATATCCGTAGTTTTGATAAAATCTTTGGTAGTCTGTGTAAGGGTGGTTTCACCGGTTTCGAGGTCTACCAGTCGAAAACTGCTTTCTTCCACAACCAGGATGCTTTGCTGGTCTTGTGTGAAAACGATCTCTTTAACATCTCCAATCTCTATTTTGAAAGTTTTAACGAAGGTGGTATGTAGCAGATCTAGTACGCTGAGCTCTCCGTTGCTCAGCAGAAAGGCCGCCAGCTTTTTATCCGACGACACTGTCATGCCCAGCTGCCGGGCCTGAAGAGCGTCTTCATCATATTCCAGCCGGGTGGCGTCTACTACCTGACCTTGAAGGCTCCATGCAGAAAGCAGTAACAGAAAAAATATGGAACAGGTGAGCTGTTTCATAAAAGGAAGGTAACAAATTTTTGAAGGCTATGCCAGTAAAGAACGGTTAGGAATACAATCGGATTAGTTATCACCGTGGGAGTAACCGATCAGAGGTTGGGTCTTATTCTCTGATTACAGCCACCTCTTCCACACCGGCGTCATATCAAACCGAGGAACGAGAGAGATATCCATAGGTGATGGCACTGAGCCGGACAAAGACACTGAGTTGCCGTCGTCAGCCGCCGGGGTGGTGGCAGAAAGGCAGCAGTCTGGTGTGATGCTATGAAGTGAAAGTAGGGAAGTAGTAGTACCCTTGCAGAGCCGAATGTAATTAAAGGGGTTACTCTCGCCGCCATGAAAGTGTAACCCCTTTAATTTTCGAAGCGACAAAGGTTTTTTTTCACGGTGCCAGCCTTCATTTTGCGACTCGGTGTGTGGGAAGCGTCGACTGGATTTGCTCAATCGGAGCTTGGGTGGACAGCCAAGGCTCCTCCATTTGTCTTTGGCAGGCCAAAAACCAGCGCTTATATGTCGGCACTTACGGGGGGAGTTGAATTCTATTGGCGGAGCTTACCGCTATGTCGTCCCTATAGGACTGGGTTCAGGGGTCGATATCGCAGGAAGGCCATAGGGCGGCGCAGGTAAGGCATATTACTTTCCTTAGAGTCTCCTGTAGGCGAGTGTTAGTATTAAAAGCTCGGCAGTGTTACTTCTTCCGCCAGTAATAACTATTTCAGACTGGGTATTGAGACAGTTGAGAGAGAATAGACATAGAAGGGCTGATTGATTATTGTGCCCGATTAACCCAAGCCAACTATCAAACCACACTCATCGGCAACTCTCTCACACGCTTGCCGGTGATTCTGTATGCTGCATTGGCAATGGCTGCTGCTATGGGTCCAAGAGGTGGTTCGCCTACTGCACCAGGCACCCCCGTGCCGTTGATGATTTCCACGTCGATTTCCCGGGGAGCGTCCCTCATGAGGGCCATGCGGTAAGGGCCATAAATGATAGGCTTTAGCTCACTTTTTTCCACATACATACGCTCAAACAGCGATGCACTTATGCCCATGATGATACTGCCCTCGCATTGCGCTTTGACCTGATCCGGATTAACAGCAAAACCCGGGTCCATCACACAAGTTACTTTATGCACCCGGATAGTGCCATCCGTTAACGACACCTCGGCCACATGGGCGCAGGGGGTGCCGGCGTCGGTAGAACAGGCAAATCCCATGGCCCGATTGTTCACAGCGGTATTTTGATAGCCTGACTTTGTGCTAGCAGTTTTAATGACTTGTTTGAGCCGGTTGCCAGCCACGTCGTCGCTAATGTGATCGAGCCTGAAGACTATCGGGTCTTTGCCCGCCAGCTCTGCCAGCTCATCCATAAAGCTTTCAATGGCAAAGGTGTTGGCCAGCAGGCCCAGACTCCTCCACCAGCTGGTGGAGAAGGGGAGTTGTACACGCCACGACACAGCACGGAAACTTGGTATGTTGCGGTAGTGGAAAGAGCCACCCCGGATGGCTCCACCATCTGCGCCCAGAATGGTACCAACCACCGGAGGCAACAGGGCTGAACCAAACATGACGTCACCACTCGAGAATTGATGCTCTATAGCCACAATCTTGCCGTTTTCGTCAAGTTTTCCTTTCATCACATGGTGAGTAGGCGGACGGAAAGTATCGTTTTGAAACTCTTCCTGGCGGCTAAAAAAGCACTTGACCGGCTTGCCGACTGCCTTGGAAAGCACAGCTGCCTGAATTGCATTAGGTGTATGCAAGCGGCGACCAAAGCCGCCTCCCAAATAAGTAGGGATAATATTCACTTGTGCGTCTTCCAGCCCAAGTCGTTTCGCCACTTCGGAGCGGGTTATCCCAACTACCTGCGTGGAAATCATTACAGTAGCCTTGTCAGCTTCTACATAGGCCACCGCACCATTAGGCTCTATTTGAGCGTGGGCGCCAATGGGGGACTTGTATTCGGAGCGCAACACGCTACTGGTATTTTCATCGGCAAGTTCGCCTTCGGCATCTCCCTCTTTTTGAATCACCATGGCCTTGCCTTTGCCAACGAGCAGCATGTCCTCAATGTCTTTGGTGTTCCATTCTCTGTCCGTTTCCCATTCTGCTAAAATGGCCTTCTTGGCGTTTTCAGCCTCCGTCATTGAGGTGGCCACCACGCCCACAAAGTCGTCTTCCTGCACCACCTTTACCACACCGGGCCTGCCCGCTGCTTTGGACACGTCAGCACCTTTGAATTTGGCACCAATCTTTGATGGCCGCACCACAGAGCCATATAGCATATCGGGCATCTGCGCATCCATGCCAAACATCGGTGTGCCCATCACTTTGTCTACAAGATCAACCCGGCTGACGGGCTTTCCAATGTACTTGTAGTCTTTCAAGTCTTTTAGTGGCGGTGCGTCCGGGACTTCCCATTCGGTCACACCTTCCACCACTTCTCCGTAGCTTAAACTGCCCATGGGGCCAATGATGGTTCCTGCTGAGGCCCGTACCTGATCGACAGCCACGCTCAGCTTTTTTGCCCCTTCGGCCTTTAGCATTTCCCGCAGTGTGGCGGAGAGTTCACGCAAGGGTTGCCACAGTCCTGCAACCGAGGTGCTTCCTCCCGTACTCAAACCGTCGATATTTCCCGTTGCCGAGGTAGCATGCACAATCTGCATCTGGCTGATGTCCAGCTCCAGCTCGTCGCAGGCGATCTGCACCATGCTGGTGAAGGTTCCCTGGCCCATTTCCACTTTTGGACTATGCAGAATGACCTGGTTAGCTTTCGTCACCTCGAACCACATGAAAGGCTGACTGGTGTCTCCGCTGTACGCCAGCATAGATGGATCGTCCAACAAATCGTAGAGCTGGCGACGAAGTGGATTTCTGGCCAGATAGGTGGCACCTACAAGTACGCCAGCCCCTCCAATCAGTGACCTTACAATGAATTTTCTCCTCGATACTTTTGCCATAGTCTTATGATTGGATAGTGGAACCAGCTTGAATTTGCGCCGCTTTTTTGATCGCTTTCCGCATACGGTAATAGGTGCCGCAGCGGCAAACGTTCACAATGTTCTGGTCGATATCGTCATCGCTGGGGTTCGGGTGCTTGTTGAGCAAAGCAGCAGTGGCCATCATAAATCCGGGCTGACAGTAGCCACACTGAGGCACTATTTCTTCGATCCAGGCTTGTTGCACAGGATGAGGGCTTTCGGACGTGCCCAGGCCTTCGATGGTGGTGATTTGTTTACCCTCTGCCATTTTTGCGGGATAGGAACATGACCGCACCGCATCGCCGTCGACCAGGATTGTGCAAGCCCCACAGGCTGCTTTGCCGCAGCCAAATTTTGTTCCTTTCAAATCCAGTACGTCCCGGATGACCCACAACAGGGGCATGTCCCCATCTACATCGACGGTGCCGGGCCTATTATTGATATTGAGTGATAGCTTCATGATTGTTAGTTAGTTGAGTGTGCCCTATTCGCTTTCTGGTATTACAGCACCCAGCGATATCCATTTCTTTACCGCAGCAATGTAGTCGGCTTTGGGCACGGGGGGTTTCTCCCGGGGATTGCCCGCTGCATCCACGCCGGGCTCCCATGCCCACAGCACCAATTCGTGTTCTGTAAGGTGATGCATGATGTCGTCAGGCGTACGGTTGCCATTGTTAGCCCGATTCATCATTGATTGTGCAATCTCAATGCGGGAAAGGCCTTCCCATCGCATTTTATGGGGAGCCAGGCCCCATTCCGGAGCACCGGGTACGCCAGAATAGGCATTGTTTTCCTTTTGATGACAGGTATTGCAATTGGTAGCATTGCCAGCGTTTGCCCGGGTAATACCAAAATTATGGGCATGGCTGTCAAGTCCCTGCTTGGGTACATTGTCCGATGGATGGCAATTCATACACCGCTGATGAGTAACCACATCCATCATCGTATTGAAAGCAATCAGGCTCTCCTCTGTAGATGCTATTTTCTGGCTCTCCTGTTCAGTAGAGGCGACCCAGGGCTCATTGGTGCTGTGGTGACGATTGACCCATCCCACCGAAACGACGAAAGTGATCAGTATGGGGATGATGAAGGCTTTTTTCATGTGTAATGGTTTGGTAGCAATGGCTCGTGGTAGCTGGTTAAAACAATGAGTTACTTTTCATTTGTCAATTTCCGTTTTATCTACCGCCTTTGTTTGCTTAAAAATATCTTTTTACTTGCCTGTTTATGTCAACACCCAGAAACTAGCGTGATGCCCTGGCATTCAGTTCGGAAGGGTTCAATCCAAAATAAGCTTTGAACGATCGGCTGAAGTGGGAAAGATCTTCAAATCCCACCTCCATGAACACATCGCTGGCCGAAAGCTTGTTTTGAATCATCAGCTGGCGGGCCAGCTCCAGCCTTTGCTCCCTGATCCATTGCCTGGGTGTTTGGTTGATCGCCATGCGGAAATCCCGGTTAAAAGTGGACAGACTTCTGCCTGAGAGCTCTGCAAACTGCCTGAGTGTGAGATTTCTGGGATAATTATAGTTCATGAACTCGACAAGGTCGGCCCGCTGGCTGGTTGAAAAATCGTTGAACACGTGAATCAAATCCGGTCTTTGGTGAGACAGTGCATAAAGGGCCTCCATGGTTTTGATCCTGATGAGCTGGCGATTAACAGGCGCCTGGCCGGTGATATACACTTCTATGGATTTCATAAGTCCGGTGAGTACCGGCGATTGCTTTAGCTGAATCAGCGGTAGGGCATAGGGTAAATAGTCTTTAGGCACCTCAAACTCTCGGATGGCCTCCCTGATAAAGCTGTCGTAAAGTAAAAAAATATGTTCCCGAAAGCAGGCTTCACTTTCTTGCCATGATTTCACAAACACGCCCTTGGTATGTTTGCGAATGAGCGCAAACTCTCCGGCACGGATTGTATAGGTGTGATTTTCGATTTTCAAGTCCAGCCTGCCTTGCTCAACAAACACCAGCACATTGGCAGGGTAGTAAATAGGGTGGGAGTCGCCCTGCATGTTGGTTTCGGCGGTGGCAGCAATCATGAAGCCATCACACTCGATCATTTTCAATTTTCGATAGTCCATATCATAGGGCCTTATGGCATAAAGTTACCGTGATTACCTCAGCCTTGCATGCCTCTTCGTATCATTTAACTTGCTTGTGCGTGTCAATGTTCAAAGGAAAGAGCGGTGTTGGTTCGACTTTACCACCGGTGCGGGCAGGGAAGTAATAACACCGTTTCAGAGCCGAATGTAATTAAAGGGGTTACTCTAGCCACTCTGCAAGTGTAACCCCTTTAATGACCGGAGCGATAAAGGTCTTTTTCATGGTGCCAGCTTCCAGAACGGGTGACTTCTTTTTGATCCCGACACCGGCGGACACTAGCGCCAGGGGGGCAGTTGGGTGTGTGTAAGGCTTGTTAAATACTGAAAAGTTAGTATTGTATTGACTATTAGTGAGTTGTACCTTAGTAAACCATCTCTCTTATTAGATACATTCAAAATGAGCGACCTCGAAACACTTAAGTCAAAAGCACTTGATAACCCGGTTAGCTTTTCCCTAGTTGATGCACGCCAGCTGCGTGACCATATCCTTAAGGATAAGAAAAAAATGCTTCATATCAGGGAAATGATCCTGCGGGTGTATGATATCAATGATCGAATTTTGTTAGAGCTGTCGGACGCAACGAAGGGCTTCCTGGGCAAACAAAACAAAAAAAGCACCGATAAAAGGATCAAGGAATACTATCGAAGAATAAAAGGTGGACTCAGGAAAGATCCCAAAGGGAAAGTGATCCTTGCTGAAGGAGACTCCTGGTTTCAATTCCCTCTATTGATTGACGACATAATCGATTCTCTGAACAATTATGACACCAATGCTATATATAGCATAGCCTATGGAGGCGATTGGATTACAAATATTATTTATCAGGAGGATTATGTAAGCGAGTTACCCGTGCATGATCCGGATATTTTTCTTGTAAGTGGTGGAGGAAATGACCTTGTTGGCGGGAATAGACTAGCAACAATGGTAGACAGGCGGCCGCAACCCTTCAAGTACACATCAATAGATCAACTTATGGCGTTGACTGATCTCAGTGACACCGAACGACGCTACATTATAGAAGCCCAACCATTTATTCGAAAAGAGTTCTATGCCTTCATCAACACGCTAATGGTGATGTATCTGTCCATTTTTCAGAGCATCATAAATTCCGGCAAATACAATGAAATGCTGATCCTGACCCATGGTTATGATGCGCCATTTCCGAGATGGAAGTCAACAAATTTGTTCAATTTGGGCCATTTTATTGAGCAGAGACTGGTGAATAGTGGACGGTGGCTGAAAAGGCCACTGTCAATTAAAGGTATACCAGAAGACAAGCATCGGGCTATATTGGTTTCTATGATTTTTGAAGTCAACCAAATGTTCAAAAGCGTTGCCAAAGAGTTTCAAAATGTCTACCACATTGATTGCCGGGGAGTTGCACCAAACCAAAAAGATTGGGTAGATGAATTGCATCTTACCAGCAAAAACTTCAAAAAAATAGGTGCAGTGTACCAGAAGTTTGTTGATGGTTCTATTCGGAACCATCAGAATTGGCCACAGATTTCTCAGACAAAGGTAGCTCGGGTCACCGAAATAATTTGATAAAACAATTCTGTGAGGTCTTGATTCATGACCTCGGCCCGGAGCCAGCTGGGGAATGATAATACTAACCACACCTGTTTTTCACACTCACAGTAATCGTGTAATCCTCCAGCCATTCCGTATTGTACTTGACTAGCTCCTTATAATCCCTGGCATAAATATTCACATCCACGATAGTGAATATAAGTTGGCCATACACTTCAAATTCATTGTGAGCCAATGAATAGTCCATGTCTGGCAAATTGCAAACAGGGTGGGAGGAAGAAATCAAGGGGTGCTTTTCCTCGCATTTATAAAAGCTAAAGTAGGGGATGTCGACGCTGCATGCTGTAGTGACAAGAGACAAATGGACTGTAGACTCCGAATCACAGTAGCCACAGGTGTCTAAAGAACAATTGTCAGAGATCTTGTCGAATTTGAGGTAAACATCGGAGATCTGGGTTAGTTGCACACTGTCACCAAAGCTGATTGTCAGTAGTGTGTCTTGCTTCACGGTAAGCGAGGAAAAAAGATGGTCGCATTCGGAGCCGACAGACTCTTCTTTGTCGCAGGCCAACAAGCCAACTATTAGAATGATAAAAGCTATATATTTTGCTACCGTCATTTTTTCCATTACGACAGGTATTTAACGAAAAAGTAGTGCAAAATAGACATTTTAGCGCTTAAAACTTATCGAACAGTTTCTGTTTCAGTAGACTGGCCTCGCAATCACTTTGTTTTGGTATAGCGCCCTAAAAAGATGACTTAATTCACCCACACTTTCCACGCTCGTGGCACCTACGCCCTGCATGTCCGAACAAATGGCGATTACCTCTTTACCAATGAAGTAAGAGTAGGGAAGTAGCAGCACCCTTCCGGAGCCAAATGCTATAATTAAAGGTCTTACTCTCACCACTCTGCAAGTGTAACCCCTTTAATGACCAGAGCGACAAGGGCTATATGGGCAGCCAAACATGCCGAACGGGTCACTTCTTTTTGATCCCGCCACCAGCGGACGCTGGCGCCAGTTTGGATTCGAGTTTCAATACCCTCTGCTTGAGGAAGCACTTGAAAATATTTTGAAGGAATGAACCCTGTCAGCTTGCTGCGGAATAGTTCATTGAAAGGGTATTAAATGGACGTGTAATTACGTGTATGTGTGGTGATGTTAAATTCTATTAAAAGATACATAGTATACTAAATATATGTCATATACTTATAAATAGGTATTTCATAGTAGAATATATATAGTGATATTTCGGTATAATTTTTATGCATCGCACTATGGCCACAATTTTTTTATCCAGGGGATTCGAGTATAAGAAGTACTCGTTCCGCTCTATTAAATCCCTTATTTTTTTCTTTTGTCTGTTAGGTATCGAAGGCTGCGTTGAGCCATTTGAAAACAAGTATGACCCGGACAAGAAGACTTCTTCCTTTCAAATCTTTCTCACCCCGGTAGGAGCATTCGATTTTTACCTAAACAAAAGAAACGGAATCGAAAAAAAATACCTCATCATCACTAATCACAGCTCTGCTGATATCTCCAATCTAAATTTTGTATTGAGCTACCAAAGTACTGAGGGTAAATTAATGATTAGAAATGTGTATCGAGAATACAAGATCTCCTCACAGCAGCTTTCAGACTCAATTTTTCTTGATAAAATTCCCTTCAATCTGTTTCAAAAAGAACGGATATCTGTAGAAGTTCTCGCCGTGAGCGACTCTAGTGCTGGCAATCTTTATACTGGAGAATACTTGTTAAAGACTGATTCTGGAAGCTATTACGGAATCATGAACGGGCTTATCAATTACCAGAACAAAGCTTTTTTTTCTCTCGAAGGCTTTGAAAATGACTTTGACTCATTGAATGGGTTTATAGTTTCCAGTGGCATAGCCAATGTAATTCTTCATAGAAAAAGTGGCAATGATTATCGTCTATCGGGTGAGACGTCGCTACCAGGTGTCGAAAAGGACACAATTTTACTACTGCACAATATGGACTCACTATTTATTAAGCTAAACATAGAGCAATGAAAAAGATATTATTTGCCATTTCACTCTTGGTTGCTGCCTCTCATAGTGGGTTAACACAAACGCCCGTTGAACTTCCTACCTTCAATTTTTTTGATAGTGCGAGTTATAAGATCACTGGGTTTAAGTTTGATCAGGAGTTGAAATATAAATTTAGCGTAACCGTAAGAGATGCCGAAGAAGTTTTTGTTTTGGAAACAATTACTCCAGAGACTTTCGCTAGCAGTTTTATTGCTACTTATAACAAGCTAGAAAATGGTAACGCCCTTTCAAAGCTAGATAAGGAAGCAGAAGCCAGGAAGTTGTTTTTCATGTTTATAGCAGCATCAAAAGCAATTAACATTGGTGATAACCCAAAAGCCGGTGATTTGGTGCTAAATAGTGAGGTATATATCACAAGACAATTCACTAGTCAGGATCAGAAGAATTACAGACGTGATGCTCGACTTCTATTAAAAAAAAGCACAAATATAGGCGTCAAGCATTTGTTTATTTTTTGGCCAAGATATCAGATTAACACAGAAGACCCTGATAATCTGCCAAGCTGGAAGGGAAGTGTGAGCCGGAGCAAGGCAGTAGAATTAATTGTGAATTTCAAAAAGGAATTGCTGACACGTTCTGTAGAGTCTTCGATTCAAAAGGAAGCATTATTAGTTGATAGCTTAAACTCTAAAAAGCAAACACTTGATGATGCCATCAAAAATATAAAATCTACTATTACCTTATTAAGTGTTGAGAAAAGTGAGCTTTTAGCTCAAGAGAGTAAACTCAGAAATAAGGTGCTTCAGGATAGGAGGCGTATGGAAATAATGCTGAAGAGTGACATATACTCGAATAGCAATGTAGGTCAATTAATTGATGAACAAAGACAGGTAAAGAGTAGCCTTATTGAGCTTGAGGGGATGTTGTTAGTGACATTACCAGAGGCGAAAGAACCGTTAATTAACCTTGATACAACGGCACTATATTTATCCAGGGTCAAACAACTTCAAAATGTTCTACGAGTTCTCAAATTGTACGACGAAACGGCGCCAATTGATGGAATTTATGACAATGAAATAAAAACCCTAGTAGCACAAGTGCAAAGTCTAAGTAGCAAACTAGTAGCAGATGGCATTTATGGGCCAGATACGAAAAATCTTCTTCAAACGATGCTTGACGATCGGTTTAAAGAAATCAGCAATGAGATTCTGATTCTTAAAAATAAAGAGAAAGCCTTAGACGATGTTTTTAATTCCATGCGTGGAGTTGATGCCCTTTACGATTCAATTGAGGTGGCAGACTCTATTTTAAAAGTGTTGTCAGATGATTTAAAACATAACAATTCACAACTTAGTGAGCAGCGGCAACAATTAGCTCCATTCGAAAAGGAAAAAAAAGAGATTGAACAAAAACTTGAGCGACACATAGCCAACCTCAAACAACAGGAACAATTAAAGTTTACGCATAAATTTTTGATTGATTCCATCCAGCTAGAGTTTAAAGATGGATTCATAGAAAATATTCGTGTCACCGGCCAAGTTGAGTCAATACATAATTTAATTGGTAGACGACTTAAATTTGATAATTCCTATCCTTTTGGGTTTTCCAGGAAATCGGATTTTCAAAACATCATGCATAATGAAAACTGGAACCTGCAGGCATATTCGAACCTGTTTCAGAACGCCAAAGGAGAAAGTGATCGTTTTCAACTAAGAACGAATCAGTTTATAAACAATTATATCCAAGAGCATCAAGTGGGTCGAAGAGACTATAGCCCTCGAAATTCAGTACACATAGTTACGTTCGATAAACAAAAGATATCTACTTTAACGCTCCATAAAACAGAGAGGTCAAGACTATTTGAAGCTCGTGTGTATTCGGACTTTGTTGGGTTTCAGAAAGGAAGCGAAAATGGCATTCTTCAAACTGAAATATCTAAGCAGCTCAATATTATGACTGGTAGGTTCCCACGGAGAATATTTAATTGGACCATAGTAAATTTCGGTTTATTCTCTCAGGTAACGCCTAACCTTACAATCTCTAAAATAGAAGCCGATAATAAGACTTTGCAGCTTCGATACAGAGATGACTTCATAAATGGTGGCTACGAGCCTGTTAAATATGTTTCTACTTTAGACTTAAGAAGTCATGAAAACCTTTCTGTCGGGTTTGATTTCAATTCGTTTCTATGGGATATACCTGACGTTAAATCCACTTTTTCGTTCGATCACGGTTTCCGTTATGGTCGAGTCGATATTCTGGACTCCACAAGGGTGGCGGATCAAGGCACTCCAAAGATGTCTGGTAAAGTTGACGAATTTGGAGTTGATACATTCAGAGCGATGTGGATTCGTGCAAATTGGCACTTACAAACAGTTGAAGATTTTCAATTTGATTTTAACTGGTCCTTAAATAGTATGTACTTGCGAGATGACCGATTTCAGCAGGTTGGGAAATATGAGGATTTCGAAAATAGTGATCGTAGAACAGCGCCATTAAGCGAAAGCACCTATTACAGAATTGAGTTAAATGCTCAGTGGAATCCTGCAGGTGAAATCAACGGGAAAATATTTTTCAGGTATCGATATTTTTGGGAAAATGGCTTCTGGAGAACAGGGTTTAACCAAGCCCAGGTAGGCTATTCCTTTTTTCTTACCAAGATGATAGAATCGTGACCAAAAAGAGTTCAATCTCGTAGATAACTTTCCAAATTTCTCCACGATTGCGCCCAGCAACTGTGCCCACAACAACGTCATCCCGCTTCGCTACGATGACGGTGCTTTTGGGATGCTTTGCTGTTTAGCGCCATAAGCTTCCCCCGCCCGCAGCACCCTCCCGAAGCCAAATGGTTTGATTAAAGGGGTTACTCTCGCCACTCTGCAAGTGTAACCCCTTTAATGACCGGAGCGATAAAGGTCTTTTTCATGGTGCCAGCTGGCCAGCGCTGCCCAGACTACAAAAGTTTGGGAGCCCAGCCAGCGCAGGTTTTTCGTGGCACAGCTGACAGGCAATTAGTAATCAGGTGCTATTCCCACATCCAGCAACTGCCCCCACAACAACGTCATCCCGATTGCGAGGAACGAGCGAGCCGGCGTGGAACCCGACGCCGGAACGGGATCCCCCGGGTAATGGCAGAAGGCCGGATAACCGCACTGCCAGGTCTTGGGGATTCCGTTCCACGTCGGCACCGCTTCGCTACGAAATGACGGCGGTTTTAGGGTGCTTTGCTGTTTAGCGCCATAAGCTTCCCCCGCCCGCAGCACCCTCACGGAGCCAAATGCTATAATTAAAGGGGTTACTCTCACCACCCTGCAAGTGTAACCCCTTTAATCTTCGAAGCGACAAGGCTCTTTGTTCACAGTGCCAGCCAACATGCCTGGCAACCTCCCAAAAAACCACCACAACCACCCCTTAAGTCCCAAAACCCCACATTTTTTCTGAAAACACCGGAAATAGAACTTTTCAAAGACAAATTGATACTTCTTCAATGAGAACTTTCAAATGGCTTTTGTATTTATCCAATATTAAGCACTTAAATAGTATGTTGTTACGTAAAAATAATTAAACAAATAGTTTGTTTTTTTAATGTAAAATTCTGAATTACAGTAAGTAATAATTTTTTAACTAAACAAAATACTTATGAGCATTGCAATTAACATTGTGGGAAGGAAGAATCCCATTGACCAGAGTGCACCGGCAAAGTTCTATGCCGTAGTGAACGCCACAGGAGAAGTTAACCAGCGGGGTATTTCGCAGGAAATCGCTGAAAGATCTACTGTAACACCTACCGACAGCATGGCTGTGGTAGAAGCTTTGCTTACCATGATTCCCAAAATGCTTGCCGATGGCAAGATTGTCAGGCTGGGGGACTTGGGTACCTTTTACACCAGTGTAAAATCACAAGGAGCCGCCACCCCCGAAGAGTTCAAAAAGAGTAATATCCTGGCAACCACCGTAAGGTTCAAGCCGGGTAAAATCTTTATGAGAACGCTTCAAGCAGCTGACTTTAAGCGGATCAACAACGGCACCATGCCAGCCGAACCCAACAACGGTAGCACTCCCTGATTTGGGGCCTGAAAAAGTTGGTGAAGAGTTGAAAAATGATGGCCAACTTTCCGGAAAAGTTGGCCGGAAAACCAAAACTCAACGCCAACTTTTAAAGACCCGACGTAAAAAGCCCCGGAAGTGAGCAGTTTCACTGCCGGTTAAGATGATGAAAAAGGCCTTCGGGCCTTTTTTTTGTGACTTAATTTGGAGGACAATAGTAAGATTTGACACTGCTCTCCGAAGCTCCAGGGTTTGACTCAAACCCCAACAAACTTCAAGGTAACCTGGCAAGCAGACCAGAGATCGAGCGTTATTACCCGGCTCCACATGAGCAGACTAATATGTCTGGCAGCGCATTTCTTTTTGATATAGACACCAGGGGGGAGGCTGTGCAGCGACATTGGATCAATAGAATATAAGTTCAACCAACACTAGTTCGATTTGGCAGTCATTTGGTGATAGCAGGTGCCCAACATGGCGCAGCAAAGTAGATTTAACTTCCTCATTATTGCCCACGAGGACAATTTTTGCAAGCTTTGACCGCCAGACGAATGTGTTCACAGCGAATTTACTAATGTGTTTCTTTCTAAAAGTATGAAGGCTTTAATAGTATATGTTGCAAGTTTTTGTTGCACCTCATAAAACTCAACAATGTCATATTGTTGTCCCTTAATGAATTAAAGAATAAATTGTAATAAAATATTACTGCTATGAGTGAGCATTCTGCCGCAGGCTCGTTTGCTGGTTATCTCTATCAAATAGAGAGGGTCTTATATTGGGTAAGTAAATCGGATGTTAGATTGGTAGCATTGGAAACTGAAGATGATGTAGTTGCTCAATTTTCCGGTTCATCTAATCCAAAAAAGATTCTAGAACAGGCTAAACATTCTCTTTCGGATAAGATTCCCTACTCAAATAGAAGCGTAGATCTCTGGAAATCATTGAGCATCTGGGTCTCGCAAGTAATGGATTCTGAGTATGATCATTCAAAGGACTATTATTCTTTAGTTTCGAGCAAATCGATGTCATCTAGTCGATTGATAAAGAGAATCGTAGACAGCAAATCTGATCCCATAATTTTTGAAACATGTGTTGACGAGTTATTAGATATCGCAAACAGTCCATCGACTAGTATTAAGGAGTTTACCGACACTGTTCTCCTTTGTCCACGAAAAGATTTAGAATCCTTGCTTAAAAAAGTTGAGATTCACGACCAAACCGAAACTGCTAATACAAAACAACTTAAAGAGTTTCTTCGCTTAAACCTTTCGATCGGTAAGAATGTACCAATTGAAGCAGTGTTTAGAGCATTGATTGGATTTGTAACTGAACAGATTATGACTAAGTGGCGATTGGGGGAGGATTTTGTTATTGAAAGAGATAGTATAGTCAATGAGACTAACAGACTGATCGTTTTATATCACAACAAGAGTTTTATCGAAAAAACGGTCGAATCAATACCTATTTCGGACGCCGCAATTGAAAGCGAAAGGCAAAGCTTGTTTGTTGAGCAATTGAGACTAATTGAGGGAGAGGATCAGGAGATATTGAATGCGATCAATAATTTCTTGAGAGCTGAGGCTGAAAAAAGTCGCTTTGCGGTTGAGGGAGAAATTTTGCCCTCCGCATTCCAGAATTACTATGATGATTTGAAGCAAAAATGGTTTTCGGTCTTCAAACCAAAAAAGAGATTAGGTTCCGGTAAGGATCGACTCGAAGATGTCGGTTATGACATTTACTATAGTACTATATCGTATAAAGGAAAACTGAATGGGCAAGAGCCGCAACAGACCTATACTCACGAAGGCGCATATCACTTTCTAGCCAACCGACTAGAAATCGGATGGCATCCAAACTGGAGCGAACTACTGGCCCAAATTGAAGCCTTAAAATGAACAGTTTCGAAACGGTACAAAATGAGGCTTTAGGTGCCCATGCTATTTGGGAGTATTCCCGATTTTATAACGAATACAGTGAAACGCATGAATATTCGCCAGTGATTCTTGCGCTACCTGTTCTGCCCATAGTATTTAACGCTAGGGCACGGGGCGAAATTTGTAATAGAAACTTTAGAGAGGGCAGCCTTTTGAGGACAATTTCTGATACTAGAGATCTATACTCCGGCCTGCAAGACAGGATGGAGGGATTGGTTGGGCTGACTTTAAAATCTTTATATTTGGCAAGTGCGGTTGATTTAGTTCAATATGACGAACGTGACTCATTGATCATCCCAAAGCGAAAGACGCCTCTGAATATAGAATTGAGCTATGGAAAAGAATATGATCAAATTATTCAAGCCTCAAGACGGATCGGAGCATGGTTCGGGCAGCTTGATATCAGCGAAATAATGATTCACTTCAACGTTGTTTTCTAATGCACTTCAAAATCAAAAATGTCATTCTATGGCCAAAGAACAAGGATAACAACCTCGTTAATATTGAGTTTGATCTATTTAGGGTAAATGTGATTACTGGCGGGAGCTCAAGAGGAAAGTCCGCTATTATTTCTATTATTGACTATTGCCTTGGTTCTGGTGTCTGTAGAATACCAACAAACGTCATCCGGGACAAAACAGCTTGGTTCGGTGTCATAGTTGAACTATCAGAAGGTAAAAAGCTACTTCTTGCTCGAAAAGAGCCTGGCAATCAAACTGTATCAAATGAAATGTACATGCGAGAATCATCGCAAGTTGACATACCTTATACTTTTGATAGCAATGTAAACACGCAACAGGTCAAAGCTAGACTTGATAGCATTGCTGGATTGACTAATCTAGGATTTGACGAAGAAAGTGAATCAACTGGATTTAACTCACGGGCAAGTTTTAGAGATCTAGTATCATTTAATTTTCAGCCTCAACACATCGTCGCAAACCAATCAACTCTATTCTATAAGACCGATAGCTTTGTTCATAGAGAGAAGCTACGAACCATATTCCCATATGTCCTTGGCGCTGTTACAGACAGCTACCTAAAGGAAAAGGAGGAACTAAAAGATCTAAATAGACAGCTTCGAAGTCTAAAAAGTGAATTAGAAAAAAGGAGGAAAATCGTTACTCAATGGCTAGCTGAATTGAAGTCAAACTACGTCAAGGCTATCGAGTTCGGGCTATTAAATGCACCTTTTCCAGAAGATGATTGGATGTCGGAAGTATACATCAATTATCTCAAACAAGTTGAAATTGGTTTTGATGAAAAAATACCCGTTATCAAGGAAGGAATATCTAACCGAGTTTCCAATCGAGTTACACAACTAGAAAAACAAGAAATCGAGCTTTCTCATGAATTATACCAACTAAAACATCGATATGAATTGGTTAGGAAGCTGGAAGAGTCGAATTTGGCTTATAAGAACAGTGTAATAAGCCAACTCGGGAGGATGAAATCAGTGGGTTGGTTTAATGAACATTTGTCACAGACCGATAACTGTCCATTTTGTGGGTCGGAAAATCTTATTGTCAAAGACCGTATCGCTAGACTTGTGGACGCCAATCAAAACGTCATTGCCAGAGGCGCTACTATAAACGATAACTACATAACTCTTTCCAATGAAGCTGAAAGGCTGAGAAGAGAGATCAGTGCAGCCGAAAACTCGATAAATTTACTTAGACGAGAAGTAGAGGGCTTAAGAAGCAAAGACGAAACAACTAACAATAGTTTACAAAATTTGTACAGCATCTATCGGTTCGCCGGAAATCTACAAGCCGAAATTAAGAACTATGAGGCATTTAACGACAATTCTGAAATAACTATCAGAATTGAAAGGTTGGAGGAGCGAATACTTGAAATAGAAGAATCCTCAAACGAGAGTCAAGTCAAAAAACGGCTAGATAGGGCAAGAAGGCTTATATCCGACAATATTAAATTCTATGCTTCCATTTTTCAGGCAGAGTACTATCAAGATGCTATAAAGTTTGACGAAGATAACCTTACCCTTAGCTTCATTTCCAAAGATGGTAGAGAAAATGCTCTTTATGAAATCGGGAGTGGCGCCAATTATATGGCTTATCACATCTCTACACTCGTTGGTATCCATCAGTACCTCCTAAAACAAAGACAGGGCCGATCTCCAGTACCCTCGTTTTTAATATTTGACCAACCAAGTCAGGTATATTTTCCGGATAGGTCATTTGCGAAGACAGACCGAGAACAGGTCGAAAGAGAGGAAGATGTCGTTCGTGTAAAACGTATATTCCAAGCAATCTCCGAGGCCATAAAGAGAAATAATTCTGATCTACAGATCATCGTAATTGAACACGTGGGAGAGTACGCTTGGTCCGATTTTGACAATATAAAAATGCTCAAGAGATGGCGTGGGAATGACCACGATGCATATTTAATACCGACAAGTTGGATTTAGCATGGATACAAACACAAAGCTTCCAAACTTTGAATTGGACAAAAGCCAGAGACTGTGGCTGAACGAGCTTTATAAGCTCTATAAAGGATCATTAACACCTGATTATAAGGTTCTTAGAGTAAATTTATTGAAAAAAGTCCCGTTGGATTTTAACCCACAAAATATCAATAGGCACTTAGTTGATTATAAAGGAGAAAGACTTACTTTACTCGGAATAAATGTGGTTGATCCAGAGGCGAAGATTCTTGATAAAGCAAATAACGTTATCCGATATATTAGAGAGGCTGTAATTTCCGATCCCACACATACCGAATTCCAAATTTCCGAAATTATAAGTAGTACAAAGCTAGAACCTTTTGAAATCCAAGTGATCTTGGATTCGATAAACCGATTTGGGAGCTTCTGGACAGGGTCCTCTGGCTCGATAAATACTGGCGGTTATCGGTCAGTTAGTTTCAATCATGATGACGATAATAGGATTTTCGATCAATATATATCCTTCGACGGCATCGAAAAGCTGATACATAACTACTTCCAAAACGAAAAGAGGGAAGAGACTGCGGGCAATGGCCATTTCCCGAAACCAACACAAAACCTAAAAACGTTCGATAGAATTTTTCGTGGTGATTCCAGTTTTGGCAATCAGCCAAATAATGAATCTCAAAAAACCTCCATTAATTTTAGTCCAATTTTTCAATCGAAAATAGAGCACATCGATCTTTCATTGTGTTTCGTATTGATGCCATTCACGCAAGGCTGGTCAAATAGAGTGTATAGAAAATTGATTAAGCCAATGGTTGAATCTTTCGGCCTTCAATGCCTTAGAGCTGACAACCTAACAGGGCCAATAGTGATAGAAGACATTTGGGCGAAAATCAATCAAAGTGCTTTTATAATAGCAGACGTGACAGGTCGCAATCCAAATGTTATGTACGAATTAGGGTTGGTTCATACAATTGGGAAACCAGCAATTTTGATTACTCAAGAGATCGATAAAATACCGTTTGATTTTACACATCTACGTCACCATCCCTACGCTGATGATATTGAGGGATTTGAAGCCTTCGGAGAAAAACTGGAAGAATTAATCTATGCATTGTATAGGGAAAATTTCCCCGAGTTCAAATTAACCAAAAGCCCACCACTAGCTCAGTAGTATTTTCGTGTAGGTCTTGGACATATATTCCGCCTCAATACATAACGGCGACTTTGTAGTAATCGATGAAGATGATGCCAACATCAGTCAAATAAACCTCTCCCTGTACTGCAAATTATACATCCCATACAGCAGGCACAGGCTGGTGGCTACCAGCAGGTAGAGGCGGTTGCGGAAGATGATGGTGAGCCAGATGAACTCGCTCATGTCACGGGGTTCGCTGAAGGGGTTGAGGAACACGTTGTAGGGGCTGCTTTGCAGCGGGTTGGCAAACACAAAGAACATAAAAGCAATGATCACAATCACGATGGCGGTGCCGTTACCATTGCGGATGAGGGTAGACACCACAAAGGCCACCGACGAAAGGAACACAATGGGGAACATGACCTGGCCCAGCATTGGTAGTATGTCGAAGCGGAGCAGGGTGAAGTTGGCCAGCGCTGCCAGCACCACCAGAATAGCTGCTGCCACGCCGGCAGTGATCACAAAGCGCACCAGCCATACCTTGTAGCGGTAGTTGGGGATGCCAAAGATGGTCTCCAGCATTTTGGAGTCGTCGTCGTTTTGAATGCCGTAGGCCATGGGGTAGAAGATGAGCAGCAGGCCGGGGAACACCAGGAAGCCGTAAATCACGGCCTCGTTGAAGTTGGGGTCGTCGAAGATGGCAATGAGCACGATAAACCCAAAAAACAGGAAGGCCGCCACCACAAAGTAGACAAACTTGTTGGCGAAGATCACCTTGATATTGTAGGTGATCAGTCTATACAGCAGAAACAGGTAGCTCTTCATTCTTCTTGTTGTTTTTACTTTTCATTAACCACAGGTAGGCATCTTCGAGGTTGGCCCGCACCGGCGTGGCATCGGCCCGGGGCTGCTCACCCGCCAGGCATTTCACCCTGATCTTGTCGCCCTCCCGCATATGGTGCACAATCACGTAGTGGCCTTTTTCTTCTTCAAACTGCTCAGGCGAGAGGTGGAACTCCCATACCTTGCCTTTGGCCAGCTCAGCCATGGAGGTAGGGCTACCGTTGTACTCGATATTGCCGGAGATAAGCACGGCCAGGTGGTTACAGCTGCTGGCAATGTCCTCAATGATGTGGGTGGAAAACACCACAATGCGCTCCCGGCTGAGCTCCACCAGCAGGTTGCGGAAGCGGATGCGCTCCAGAGGATCCAAACCGGCTGTCGGCTCATCTACCACCAGTATTTTGGGCAGGTGGAGCAAAATCTGGGCAATGCCAATGCGCTGCTTCATACCGCCGGAAAAGGAGCCAATCTTTTTGTGCTGGTGCTCGTCCATGTGCACGGCTTTGAGCACGTATTGCACCCTGTCTTCTCTTTCCTTTTTGTTGCTGATCTTCCGCAGGATGGCCTGGTAGTCGAGGAACTGGTAGGGCGTCATGTTCTCATACGTGCCAAAGGCCTGGGGCAGGTAGCCGATAAGGCCCTGGAGTTCTTCCCGCTTCAGGGTGGTGTCGTGGCCGTTGATCCAGATTTTGCCATAGCTCTGGTCCATGATGCCGCACAATATCCGCATGAGGGTGGTTTTGCCGGCACCATTGGGGCCCAGCAAGCCAAACATGCCCTGCTCAATGGTGAGGCTCACGCCCTTCAGCGCTTTGAACTGTGACTTTTTGGGCTTCACAAACGGAATAGCCAGGATCAGCTGCCAGTATAAGCGCCGGAGGCTCTTGAAGCGACCGGTAATCTGCTGCGGGTCTACTATTTTCTTAGCCAGCTTATTGGCCATGCGCATCAGGAACAGGCCAATGAACCAAAGCAGAATCAGCACAATGCCTAAGCCCTTTACCTGGATATCGGCATAGAGGTACACGGCACTGACGATAGGAAAGACCCAGTAGAGGAGTCCGCTCAGGAAGCTGAACAGCCGTGGTCGCTTGTCGTCGGCCCATTGCTCCACGTCGTGGAAGATGGAAAGGAGCAGGGCATGCAGGCCGATCATAAATACCAGCTGCCAGAAGGCTTTGTCGAGGAAGAAGTAGATAAAATAGACGAGGAAGCCCATCAGCGCCATTTGCCAGATCAGGTTTTGCAGAATGCTCTTGCCTGTGATGATTTCTTCGCCCCGCTCGTCAAACAGGCGCTTGTTGCCTTTCCATTCCCGCAGCCAGCGGCCGGGCCTGCCATACACCTTGGTGAGGTTTTGGATCTCAATATGCATTTTCTCGTCCTTGCTTACCATTTTGGCATTGGCCTGGCGCAAAGAGGTCATGATAAAATGGGTACCGCCCGGCACAAGGATCAGGGCAGATAGGAACCAGATGGACTGCCAGAGGAAGCCTTCTATTTGGGTAAATATGAGGACGGCAATCAAGGTCATCAGCCCGATCTGTGTGAATTTTATCACCGGCTTGAGTCCACGGAACCAGTCGAGCACACTTTCAAAGCCGGCACTCATGGTAGGGATGTAAATCAGCGTGAGGATGGTGGCAAAGGCCAGGCCGCCCATCACGGTGATGGCAAAGGGCTGCCCAATGCTGACCACATATTCCGCTTCACCCAGGGCCAATGGCAGCATGGCCACAATGGTGGTGATGGACGTGATAAGGATGGGCCTGATGCGGGAAATGCCACTCATGATCAGAGCCCTGTACTTGTTGTAGCCCTGGCGGCGGAGCAAATGCGAATAGTCGATGAGGATAATGCCGTTGTTCACCACCACGCCCAGCAGGATGAGGAAGCCGATGAGGGTATTGGCGTTGAGCAGGGAGTTACCAGTAAAGGTGAGCCCGATAAAGGCCCCAATGGCAGCCAGCGGAATGGAGAACATGATCACCACGGGCAGATAGAGCGATTCAAACACAGCGGCCAGGATCATGAAGATGATGACGATGGCAGCAGCAATGAGGAAGTAAAACTCGTCGAACAGCCCTTCGTCGTGCACCACGTCCACCACAATGCCGGAGGGGATATTGATGCCGGCCACAATCTGGTCGATTTCCAGGCGGGAGGCTTCCAGCAGCGACTCGGAGGCCACCACTTCGTCGATAAAGCTGTAGGTGATCTCAATGCGTTTCTCCTGGTTCAGGCGCCTAATCCGGCTTTCACCCGCCGAGTAAATCACCGAGCCAATGTCTGACAGGGTATGCGTAGCGCCTGCCGCATTGGTGACGTCCATTTCCCGCAGGTCGTTCATGTCTTTGGCCGCCAGTTCCACCTGGTCCTGCGTGCGGATGGTGATTTCAAACTCTTCGTCGCCGCTCACAAAGTTGGAGCCGGAGGCAAAGGAGGGCTGGAAGTCGTTGAGACCGGTCGACACATCCTGCTGGGTGATGCTGTTGGCACTCATGCGGCGCTGGTCGAACAAAATATGGGCTTCAGGCCGCTCGGGGCTCACATTCACCGTGCTGCGCTCCACCGACTGCAGCCCTGCAACGAAGGTGTTGATGTCGTTGGCAATGGATTGCATAGCCTCAAAGTCGCTTCCCTTGATGATGACCTGCTCGGAAGCGCTGCCAATGCCCAGCATGCGCTCAAAGTCGTCGGAAGGGGAGAAGCCACCACCGTCCTGGCCTGCGGAAGCAGGTGGCGCATCGAGGGAGATGTCGAGGTCTTCGAAGTCTTTGGCTATGGCACTGAGCCTGTTTCTCAGGTCGGCAGCAGAGATGGTGTCCAGCTTATTGAAGCCTTCCACTACCTGCACGGTCAGCACGGAACTGCCTTCCGACACCTGGCTGATGAGCTTGTCCACCACCGGAATGGCCATCACCTTTTCTTCGACCTTTTGGGTGAGCAAATCGGTAGAAGCCAGCGTGGCACCCTGAGGCATGGTCACGAACATGTTCATGTTCTCGGTTTCCACTTCATTGAGGCTGGCCACGCTGATCAGCAGGCTGAGGCCAATGGTGATGAAGAACAGCACAATGCCGCCAATGATGGTGAAGGCGGGCCTTCTGAAGCACGACTTCAGGATGACCATGTACATTTGTATGGTGCGCTGACGGATGGAGGCGTTCTTAATTAATGGAGCCTTTGATTCGTCGGTCTTGTCGATGGCGGCATGGGCCAGCATGGGAATGAGCACCAGCGCCACCACCAGCGATACCAGCAGGGTGGAAATGATGGACACGCCTATTTGCGTGCCAATGGTGGT
The DNA here is from genome assembly GCF_902498805.1 of Imperialibacter sp. EC-SDR9. Classification (GTDB taxonomy): domain Bacteria; phylum Bacteroidota; class Bacteroidia; order Cytophagales; family Cyclobacteriaceae; genus Imperialibacter. The sequence goes on from NZ_LR701574.1 coordinate 111,987, forward strand.
CGCCAGGAAGTTGGTAGAGAAAATAAAGGGCAGGAACACCGTGACGGTGGTGAGCGTAGCCGCTATGACCGACCGCATCACTTCTTTGGTGCCTGTCACTACCGCTTCTTCCGCTGGCTTTTTGTTCACCACGTGGCGGTAGATGTTTTCAATCACTACCACGCTGTTGTCGAGCAGCATGCCGATGGCCAGGGCCATGCCAATCAGCGTGAGACTGTTGATGGAAATATCGTAGGCGTAGAAGAAGTTGAAGGCCGTGTACACCGAAATGGGAATGGCCAGGGCAATGCTGAGGATGAACTTGAGCCTGCGCAGGAACACCCACAGCACGAAGATGGCCAGCAGTCCGCCCGTGATAGCCAGTTGCTGGATCTGGTCGATGTTTTTGCTCATCGCCTCGGCCTGGTTGTTCTGCACCACTATCTGCACATCCATGGGCTCCAGCTCTTCGTTGAGCTCATCGATAGCGGCCAGTGTCTTGTCGGACAGGGCAATCAGGTTGGCCTGCCGGTCTTTGGAGAGGCGGATGGACACAGCGTCCTTGCCATTGACCCGGCTGAGGGTGGTTTGCTCTTTTACACCAAAGAAGACCTGGGCTACATCGCTGAGCAGCAAAGGCCCTTTGTCGGATACCACCAGGCTTTCGATGTTTTTGATGTCTTTGAGCTCGGCCGTTACGTTTACAAACACCTGCTGGCCGTTGAGTTCTACCTGCCCCACAAAGGCGCTCTTGTTGGAGTTTTGCGACAGTACGCCGCTGATGGTATTGGGCGTGATGCCATGGGCTTCGCACACAGCGTTGTCCATGATGATCTCCACGGTCTTTTGTCTGCCCCCAAACACTTCCACGCCACCCACGCCGTCGATCTCATTGAGGCGATCGGTGATGTACTGGTCGGTGACGTTCCGCACCCTGTCCACACCACCGCTGCCCAGCACCTGCACGTCCATAAAGGCGTTCGAGAACTGGTCGGTATCCACCTTGATGATGTTGACCACAAACTCCGGCGTGAGACTGGCTTTAATGCTGGCTACCTTTTGCTCCAGCTTGAGGTAGGCGTATTTGGTATTGGTGCCCTGCACAAAGGAGATAAAGATCATTCCCTGGCGACTATCGGCTGTGGCGCTGATTTCGTCAATGCCTTCCAGCGTGCCAATCACGCCTTCCAGCGGAATGATGGCCTGGCTTTCCATGTATTTGGGGTCTACCTCCGAGGCTGAACTCACCTGCACGATAAGTATGGGCAGCTCCACATTAGGGAACAGCTCCACCGGCAGCTTGTTGTACGAGATATAGCCCATCACCGAAAACCCGATGAAGAGCATCGATACCAGTACTTTTCGCTTGATGATGGTATGTAAAAGTCCGTTGTTAGGCATGAGAGGCTTTGGTAAGGCGGCGTTTTACATTGGCCAATCGTTCGACCATATTTTCAATGCTTTCATAAAAGCACGGGATTACAATCAGCGTGAGCACAGTGGACGTTACCAATCCACCGATGACGGCCACTGCCATAGGTGCCCTGAGGGCGGCGCTCTCTCCAAACCCGAAGGTTAAAGGCAGGAGGGCCAGGATAGTGGTGAGGCTGGTCATGATAATGGGCCGGAACCGTCGCTGGCCTGCATCGAGAATAGCGTCCCGAATGGGCATGCCATCCCGCTTGTTTTTATTGATACTGTCGACCAGGATGATCGCATCGTTCACGGCAATACCCGCCAGCATAATGATGCCGATAAAAGCCATCATGTTCAGGGGCATCCCCAGGATAAAGAAGGAGAGGAGTGCCCCAACACCGGCCAGCGGAATGGTGAGCAAAATGGTGAAGGGGTGAAGCAGCGATTCAAACTGGGAGGCCAGCACCATGTACACCAGCACAATGGACAGGATGAGAGAGAAAGTGAGGTTCTGCATCGATTCTTTGCGCTTCAGCTCCTGACCAGCTACTTTGATTTTGTACTGCGGTGGCACTGCCAATCCTGAAAGGCCATCCTCCAACGACTTCACCACTTTGTCGTAAGGCTTTTCCTGGTTCACCCTGGCGCTGATGAGCACCACCCGGTTTTGGTTTTTGCGGTAAATGGAGTTGGTGGCAAACTCTGTGGTGATGCGGGAAATCTCACCTAATGGAATTTCCTGCTCCCCGTTTTTGATCCGCATATTGTCGAGGTCGGCCAGTGATACCTCAGGGACTTTGATCTCAATGTCCTGCATTTCACCGCTCCGCTCAATGGTGCCGGCATGCTTGCCTTCCAGCTGGTCTTTGATTTGGGTGACCACGTCTTCAATGGACAGCTTAAAGAGGCCAGCCCTGTACTTGTCGACATCCACCTGGATCTGCGGCACGCCCTGCTCGAGGTTCGACATGGGTTCGTAGATGTCGGGGTTCCGGGTCATCACTGCTATCACGGAGTCTGACAACGAACCGAGGGTTTTGAAGTCGGTGCCACTGATTTCTACAGCCAAAGGCATTTGCTCATCGCCAAGCACGGCGTTCAAAGCGCTTTCATCGTTGGAAAAGGTGGCTTCCAGTCCAGGTATACTTTCGAAATAGGTGGACAACCTGTCGGTGATGGCCGCAATGGCCAGCTCCGTACTTTCATTGAAGATCAGCTTCAGGTTGGCGGTGTTTTCTTCGTACACATTCTCGTTTTCGATGCCCGACTGACTTTGCTCCGGCCCAATGTGCGCATACACTTTGTCAAGCTGGCCCTCAAAAAGCTGGAACAGCTGGGCCTCGATCTGTCCGACCGTTGATGACGTGCGGGCCAGTGCGGTGCCGTTGGCCAGCTTGAGGTCTACCGAGATGGCCCGTGTGCCCGACTGCGGCATGTATTCGCTGCCAATGACTGATACTAGCTGAAACGACCCCACCATCAGCACAAGGGAGGCGATGATGAAGGCGACACGGTATTTAAGGACGCCATCGAGGAAGCTGCGGTAGCGGGTAAACTTCAGGGGTTGCACTTCCAGCACGGTCTTGTCATTTTTGAAAACCCTGGCAAACAGGGTGGGAATCACCAGGATGGCCACAGCCAGCGAAGAAAGCAGAGAAAAAGCCACCGTCCATGCCTGGTCACGGAACAGCTCACCGGACGGGCCTTGCAAGTAAACGATGGGCAAGAACACGATGATGGTGGTGAGGGTAGAGGCGGTAATGGCTCCGCTTACCTCGGCGGTACCAGCAATGGCGGCGTCTATGACACTGAACCCTTCTTCCCGTTTGCGGAAGATGGCTTCCACCACCACAATGGCATTGTCGACCAGCATGCCCGCACCGAGGGCCAAGCCACCCAGCGTCATCACATTCAGGGTAAGCCCATTGAAATACATCAGGTTAAAAGTGGCAATGATGGAGATAGGAATGGCAATGCTGATGACCAGCGTGGAGCCGATCCGGCGGAGGAATACGAAAAGCACCAGCATGGCAAACAGGGCACCGTACAAGCCCGATTCTTTTACTTCGTCGATGGCTCCCTGTATGAATCTTCCCTGGTTCTGGATGATCACAAACTCATAGCCAGGGACGGACGTCTTGAGGTCTTCCAGCACCCCGGTCAGCTCGTTCACAGCGTTCACCGTGTTGTACCTTGTTTCCTTATAAATGGACATGCCCAGGCTTCTGCGCTGGTTCACCCGCACGATGCTGCCGGCTTCTTTGTCCATGATTTTGAGGGTGGCGACTTCCCGAAGCAGTACTGGAATTTGATTACTGTTTACTGACTGATTACTAGGTGTTTGTGGTGCTTCAGTTGAAGTAGTTGTTACGGGTGTTGTGCTGGCTGCCGGTGTGGAAGTTCCTGCGGTCGTGTAGCCCACCACAAGATTTTCCAGGTCTTCGGGTTGCTCTATAATGCCCAGGCCTTTGATGATGTATTTTCTGCCCAGCTCTTCAATAAAGCCACCGGAAACGTTGCGGTTATAGCTTTGGATTTTGGCTACAAGGTCATTCACTGTAAGCCCAAAAGAAGCCAGCTGATGAGGGTCTGTTTCGAGCACAATTTCTTTTTCCTGCTCTCCGGAAAGGCGCACTTCGGCAATGCCCGGCAGGCGGATCAATTCATTACGGAAATTGGTTTCGGCTACTCTGCGGAGCGCATCAAAGTCGTTGGAGGCAGGGTTGTAGATGCCCAGGATCATGACCGGTGTGGCGTTGGGGTCGAACTGGGAAATGGCAAATTCGTCGATGTCGTCGTTCAGCGAATAGCTCGACAGCGACTTCTGCAGGTCGAGGAAAGCCTCGTCCATGTCTTTGCCCCAGTCGTAGTGCACAGTTACTCTGCCGTAGCCTGTCTGGCTGATGGAGCTCACTTCCACCGCACCACTCTGGCGGATGGCGATGGATTCGATGTTTTCCACGAATTGTTTTTCGATCTCTGACGGCGGGCGGATGCCCGCTTTGAGCTCCACAAAGAGGGTGGGGTTCTTCAGGTCAGGGAACAGCTCTATCCCCAGCTTATCGAAGGAAATGGATCCAAGAAGGATGACCGCCATCACCATCATGAGGATGGTGATCGGGTAGGACACGGCCATAGAGACTATCTTTTTCACGCTTTTGGGGTTATTCGTTAAATGTTAATAGTTATTGGTTACTTCCTTCTTTCCCGGGCTTTTGCTACCCGACCCGGCGGCTGACGGTTTCCTTCGCACTTTCCATCGCTGCCGTACCGACGCCTAATATTCCGACTTCCGACTTCCGTCTTCGGTCTTCCGTCTTCCGTCTTCGGTCTTCCAACTTCCAACCTTTCGGGCGGCTGACGGTTTCCTTCGCACTTTCCATCGCTACCGTACCGACGCCTCATTCCGTCTTCCAACTTCGGTCTTCTCACTTCGGTCTTCCGTCTTCGGTCTCCTCACTTCCTACTGAATCACACTTACCTTGCTCTTATTCCTCAGCGTTTCAAAGCCGGTGACCACCAGGCGGTCGTTGACTTTCAATCCGCTGATCACTTCAATCACATCCTGGTTTTCAAGTCCTGTGGTGATCTTCTTTTCTGTCGCAATACCATTCTCTACCGTGAACACCACTTTGCCATCCTGGCGGGAGATGATGGTTTCCTTGGGGATGACGATGGTGCTGTCACGCTGCTCAGAAAGAATGGCTGCTTTGATGAACATGCCAGGGCGGAGCAGCTTCTTGTCGTTATTGATCTGCAATACGCTTTGGAAGGTCCTGGTTTCTGTGTCGATGACTGGCGAGATTTGGCTGATCTTTCCAATGATGGTGTCGGTGGCCAGGTTGTAGTTGGTGATCTGCACCCGCTGATTGAGCGTTACCTCTGGCAGGTGTTTTTCGGGCAGCTTCACATCCATGAGCAGGTGTTCGTACTCCATTACCTTGAAGAGCTCCTGGCCCTGATCGATGCGGACGCCATCGGTATGGTAGGGAATCGATACAATCACCCCGGTAAATGGCGCTTTTACGAACATTTTGGCTTTCTGGATCTCCGCATTTTCGTAGGCGTATTTCGAATTTACATAGTCAATTGACGCCTGGTTGAGTTCTGTTTGGGTCACGCCGCCCTTTTCAAATAGCGACTTCTGCTTATTGAGATTGTTTTCTGACACCTCCAGGCTGAGCTTCTTTCCGTCGAGCTGCAGGTTGTTTTCAAACTCCTTGTCCTCCAGCCTGATGATGACCTGACCCGCCCTTACCATGTCGCCCAGCGCAAATGGCCTTCTGGTGGCCGGATTGGTTTGCAACCGGTAAATGCCAGTGAGCTCCGACTTGATGGCGCCTTCCTTGGAAGAGTAGACAGTGCCTGTGGTTTCGATAAACCTGGATATTGACTCAGGCTTGATGATGGTCACAGAAACGGGAATTTTTATCTCGGTCTGGATATTCGATTCCTCGTTGTTGCAGGATGCGAAGGTGACGAGCATGGCAAGTGCGAGGATGGCATTTTTTAAGTACTTCCGCTTGATGATGGCAGTGGGGGCCTTCCATACCCCACCGTCATTCAGGGCCTTTAGCATAGGGTAGCGGGCAGCAAAGGCCCGTCCCGGGGGGTAGGAATCTCCTGCCGGGGGATCCTCACGCCATTTCCCCAACCGCAGTATCCGGGGCTGAAATGGCTCAGGATGACGGCGGACGGTGGGTGTATGGAAGGCCCCGTCGACCATTCCGTTCCTATCTTGAAATCCGTTTTTATATTCTATCTGTTGCATGGTCACTTGTGGTTCTTAATTAGAATTAGGAATTACTGGTTGCTGATTCTCAAAATCGTAGAGCGACAGGATCTTCATGTTCAGCAACTCAATTTTATAGTTGATCAGCGCACTGGCCAGCGCACTTTTCTTGTCCGACAGCTGGCTCTGGAAGCGGTTGAGGTCGATGCTGGTCAGGTCACCATTTCGGTACCGCTCCAGATTGATCTCGTAGGTCAACTGCGCATTCTTTACGTTTTGCTGTGCTATTTCGATTTGGTTCTCCAGGTTCTGCAGGCTCCGGTATGTCTTCCTGATATTGATAATGATATCATTCTTCTGGTTTTGCAGGTCTACTTTGGTGATCTCCAGGTTGGCGTTGCTGGCCTCCATGCGTGCCTTGTTTTCGCCCCAGTCCCAAATTGGAATAGAGAATGAGATTGCCACCCTTGGGTTGACAGTAGGCGAATCGTATACCTGCGGGGCATTGATGTTGTCACCAAAGATCCCCATAGAGAGTGCCACTGCTCCTTTGAACTCGTTAAGCGATTTGGTTCTGGTCAGCTCAAATTGTGAGCGTTCAATATCTATCGCACGCTGCCTCAGCTCGACCCGATTGCGCAGGCCCATCTCAATGGCCTGGTTGAGGTCAACTTCCCGGGTCACGAACTTGATGTCGACCTGCACGGCAATCTCTTCGTCAAGGCCGATGCCCAGCAGGAGCTTTAGGTCGTCCGCAGCATTGTCAAGCGTTACCTGGTTGTTTTCCAGGGTGGACCGGGAGGTGGCCAGGTTGAGCTCGGCCTGGTACAGCTCTTCCATGGCGAGCAGGTCGGCGTCTACTTTGTTTTTGGTGATTTCGTAGCTGATCTCCTGGTTTTCAAGTTCTGCTTTGGAAATCTCCAGGCTGTTCTGACTTTGGTAGAAGGAATAGAAGGTCTGGGTGACGTTTCGCTCCAGCGTAAGCAACTGAAGAGCATTGCTGATCTGTGCGTTCTCCAGGTTGAGTTCCAATTCCCGTGTTTGCAGCTTGTTTCGGTTGTAGGTGAAAATGGGCTGGTCTACCTGCAGGTATAAATTATTGCTATAGGTCTTCGTTCTAACATCTTGAAATTCAGAGTAGTTATCCCTGTATCCAAACCTATTGATCAAGGAGACCGTGCCATCAGTAGCAGAGATGGGCTGAGAAACCGAGAAGTTGGCGAAGGAGTTATAGTCCTCGTTGGTGTTCCAGCGGGAGACCAGGTCGTTGAACAGCCTGGTTCTGTTATAGTCGAACGGCGTCACGTCCAGGCCAAACCTCGACTTCATCGCCAGTCGCTGAGCATCCAGGCTTTTTCGGTTGCTGAACAGGTTGAGCCTGGATTTCTTGATATCCGGGCTGCTGGTCTGGGCTATCTCAATCGCTTCGTCGAGGGTAAGCACCCGCTGGGCAAAGGCCCTCTGTGCCGACAGCAGACTCAGCACGATTACCGCCACTATGGCTCCAAGTATCAGGAGGGGCCGCTGGAAAGCATTTGGTCTCATAGGATTCGCTTTTGTTTGTCTGTTAAAGCTCATATCGTTTATTGTTTCACCCATTTCACGGCGTCGGCATACACAGTTCCAAAGTCGCTCTCGTTGGTGAGTACTACCTTCCCACCAGTACGACCGAAGTAGTAGGAGCCCAGGTAGTTCCAGCCAAACTCTGCTTTGGAAATATTGAATTTGATATCGTCGGTGCCGTCGCTATGGTGGATTGTATAATCGTAGTTGAATTGCTGGTTATTGTCGTCCCGTCCGTTGAACTCATTTTGGTTTTTGCCCATCATGTACACGTAGACGTCGTAGAAGCCTTCGTCCTGCAGTGTGACCTCCCAGGTGGCCAGTTTGTCGCCGCCGCCCGCTCTTGTAAAGTGAGCCGACAAGATGGACTTACCGTAGAAATTGGAGCCTGTGGTGGCTCTCCACTTTGAGCGGGAGCGGTGCCAGCTACCGAAGTACTTTTGATCAGAAGGGCTTTTACTATCGAGATAGGCCCTCAGGTAGGTCGGCTCTACAGGGCTGAACGTGCTGAACCCTGGATCTTCATTGTCGACAATCACTTCGCTTTGGCTGGTGGCTTCGGTGGGCGGTAGCACCTTTTCCCCTTCGAAGAGCGTGGTCAGCTTACGGGGACTAAAAGTGCCCGTTGACATGGTGATCACCGAAGGAATATTCCTCGAAATAAGTGTATTGATGGTTATCTTTTCTGGCTTCTCATCCAGCACAAATCCCAGCTGTTTTGTTTCGCCCAGTTTGATCACTGAAAGGTAGCCAGGCACTTCCTCTTTTACTTGCTGGGCCTCTCTTCGCCGGGAAAATTGATTGTCGTTTCCACCGTCATCAGCATTGAATTTCACCTCAATCACTCCATCATTGTCGCCGGTGTTTTTAATATCAAGCAGCACCTGATAGCGCTTTCTGTCGCCATCGAGCACTTCAAACTTTTGTACATTGTCTATTTCAAACGCTGGTTGTGCGGTGCTGAAATACACCTGTCTGATTACCGGGTCAATGTCGAGGCCAAAGTGTTGCTGCAGCGCCGCCCGAAAATCACCGTAGCTGGTGAGCTGGCGCTGGTGGCCGTTGATCCAGTTTTGAACAAAACCCTTGAATTCATCTTGCCCCAGCAATTGCCCCAGGTAGGCAAACAGGTACTGGCCTTTCAGCGAGACGGACTTATTGATTTTGTTGAAATTTGTTTCGCTGGTCAGGATTTCGTTGATCATTGTCGTTCGCAGCAGCTCGTTACATTCTTCTTCAAAGGAGATCCCATTCATGTTTCTGGAATAGTCATTCTCCGTCTGAAGGTCTTTTCTCAGAAAGCTTGAAATACTGCGATTGAGCAGGGGCCAGTCACGACTCACTACACCGGAATTGTAGCTATATAGCTGGGGAAAGAGCGAGTAGTCAGGCTGATCTTCATCACGATTACCATAAAACCATACGGTTCCCGACTGTTTGGTGAAAACCTTCTTGATCAGGTCTTTGAAAACGTTGGCCTGCTTTTCCTTGTCGCTCAGCACCTGGTTGTCCCGTTTGGCTTGCTCGTCCATGTCCTTCAGCTGCCTTCTGAAATCAAACTCCCGGATATCTCCGCCTTCTTCCGGCCAGTATACCGTTTCTGGTTGCAGATAGGCTTGCTGGTTTTCGTATATTTTATTGTAGGCAGCGAACAATAAGGGCGTTTCCACAAACTGCAATCTGCGAAAAGGGTAGGTGAGCTTCTGGCCATCCTCGTACTCATTCACAATATCCCTGATGAGCAGGCCAAGGGTGTCGGTCAATTGCCCGAGGTACTCCGAGGTGTAGTTGTCGTCGGGGTATTGATAGACTGCGTAAGTCACGCTGTCGACCGTGATTTCTTTTTTCTCGTAGGCGCCAATGGCCAGCGATATCTTCGGAAGTGGATATTCGGGCTGAAAACGGAAGACGTTCCCGTCTGTGATAATCTCGCCCTGGGAGACGGCGGTTTGGCTTTCTTTTACCTTTACCTCCAGCTGAAAGTCGATAAACGACGTTCTTTCCTTTCTGGGTGACTCCCGGCTGTAGCCAATCTGTGTGTCGGGGTACCAAAGCACGTCAGAGGTCAGCAGCACATAGTCTGGCTGCAAATAGGCGTATTTTTTTGGCAGGGCAAACATCAGGTAGTCCCTTGGGAACTCGTACCGCTCCTGATCCACTTCAAGGTGGGCCACCGACTCCCAGATAGCACCCTCGTAGCTGATTTCTACATCTGCTTTTTCGCCTGGTTGAAGTGTTATGGCATTATTGATTGAAACCACCTGCAAATGCCGTTCAAAGTCCACTTTGGTATCATTCACGGTCAAGCTGCTGATGTCGAGGCCCGGGTTCAGTGTGAAATAGAAGCCTGCCAGGGGCTCACTACGGTTATTCTTTACCGTTAAGGCGGAAGTGGATATGAGTTTGTTTTCAACCTGCTCAAGGTGAATGAGGTGGGCGAGAATGTCCACGTTCGGCACCTCAGCCCACTGTCCATTAACAGCAATCATCTCTTGCCGCAGCGCTATGGGCGTTTCCCGCAGGGCAACCAGCCTAATCATGATGACGGCAGCGGCAGCAACCAATACCATTCCAACCAGCCCAGTGAGCAGCTTCACCCTTTTGTGGCTGGCGAGGCGGTCAAGGAAGAAGGCCGTAAGGAACAGAAAAGCCAACCCGGCCACCAGGTAGAATGCCCGCTGCCATAAGGCGAAATTAAGGTGGGCAAAGCCGGTCATCTCTGACGCTAACATAGGCAGCCGGAAGGCCATGAAGTCGAGGATGTAGGAGAACTTGTCGAAGTAATAGATAAGCTCTACAGCCGAAAGGCCCAGCAGCAGCACAATGGTGATGGGCTGGTTGCGCAGTAAGGTCACAAACAAAAAGGCGATGCCCGTTGTGAAAATGACGGATGGCAAACTTATCAGCAAGGGATAAATGACGAAGGCCAGCGGATTGAAGGCAGTGTTAGGGTTGGTCAGGTTGACAATCAGCGGAATACACAGAAGCAGCAGGTTCAGCCAAAAGAACAGGTTGAACAGGGCCAGTGCTTTGCCCAGCACGTAATCGAGGTTAGAGATCGGGCGGGCGAAGAATACCTCGTTGGTGTCGAGTTTCTTGTCCTTCTTGATCAAACCAGTAGCCAGGAAGACCACAGCGGCTGCCTGCGCAATGCTGATCATGACCATGGTGGTGTAGGGCATCATCCAGCTATTGGAAAGCTCAAACCGCCGGGGCTGGTCAATTTCTGAGAAAATCGCCAGGTTAAAAATGACCACGAAGCCAATACCAGCCAGCGACACAATCCGGAAAAACCAGTTGCGCCAAACCACTTTCGATTCGTAGCGGGCGATGGTCAGTATGTTCGATACAGCACTCATACCAGCGAAACGCCCAATTGATTTTCCATAAAATAGACGTAGGCGTGTTCCAGGTTAGGATTTACATTTTTTGCCTCCGGATGGGGCTGATTTGTGGCAATAAGTTGCGCTTCCCACAGGCCTTCCACGGGAATTGTGGAGACTACCGAATACTTGTTTTTCAATGCTGTAAACTCTTCATCCCCAAGCGTTACCTGCCAAACGTGCCCACGCACCTGATCGATCATGCCCTCCGGCGAGCCTTTGAAAGCTACTTCTCCCTTGTTGAGCATAGCCATGTTGTGACAGGTACTGCTGATGTCACCCACAATGTGGGTGGAAAGGATGATGGTAACGTCTTTCTGACTGAGATCGGACAGGATATTCCTGAAGCGGATCCGCTCTTCCGGATCAAGGCCTGTGGTGGGTTCGTCAATCACCAGCAGTTTGGGGTCGCCAATCAAAGCCTGGGCAATGCCCAACCGTCGTTTCATACCGCCAGAGAGCTTGTTGGCCATGCGCTCCCTCACGTCGAGCAAACCCACCTGATCGAGTAGGTAATCCACTTTGATGAGCCTGTCTTTCTTCTTCAGGTTTGTCGCCAGTCGGGCAGCGTAGTCAAGAAATTCCCAAGTCTTCAGTTTGGAAAAAAAGGTAAAATCCTGTGGAAGGTAGCCAATCATTGCCCTGATCTTTTGGCGGTGCTCGTTGATGTCCATTCCTTCAATGAGAATAGAGCCAGAGGTGGCGCTTTGCAAGGTCACCAGGGTGCGCATGAAGCTTGACTTGCCGGCGCCATTGGGCCCCAGCAGGCCAAACATGCCGCTGCCGATGTCGAGGTCGACGTTGCGAATGGCTGCGTGACCGTTGGGATATATTTTTGAAAGCCCTCTTATTTCAATGTTCATCAGCTACAGTTTGCTTACAATAACGTGAGCTCGACATAAGAATGTCGTCATTCCGGAAAATATTGGCCTAAAATCAAAATGGGCCAATATTTATCCGGAATCTCATATGTCTTGCGGCGGAGATTGCGGATAATTTTCTTCAGATGAGAAAAATATCTGAAGAAAATTTCCGCAATGACGCACCTCGGTAATGTTATGTTACATTCTTATGTCAAACTCACGTAACAATAGGTGCTTGTTTTCTTTCTGAGATTACAAGCTTGGTTGTCTGGAATACGAATTCAAATCGTGATACACAGTCCGCCCTTAGTCTTGGATTTGTATTTTGCTGCTTTTGTCTTTAGTGAATTGTATGTCGTCGACCCCGTCAAGCCTTAAAAAAGAATCATTAAGTATGCTGCCACGAAGCTGCACAACCGGTGACCAGATCATCACTTTCGAGTGATCCATCTGCACTGATAGTAGGTTTACACTTAAACCACTGGCATCAAGGTTTGCATTGTCTGACGCTGCTATGCTCAGGCTCGTTACATTGACATCTCCATCCATTCTGATGCTGCCGCCGGACTGAGTAATTGACAGCGTCGGCTGACTGAACTTCGTTATACTGGCAGATGCCCTGGTGGCTTGCAACCCTCTGAATGTATTTTCGGCCACATAGACAGTCACCTGAACCGGCTTGCCACTGATAATTTCGTTGATTTTGAGGTGCAAAGTGTCTCCTGTCATCTCGTAATTGAGACTCGATAGAAAACTACCATCAATGCTTTTTACTTCTATGTGCGGCTCGTTCGACGAGCTTATGGTTACCCTGAGTTCCGAGTCTGACAGCACAATGTACCCGACGTTGCCAAGGGGTGCTTTTTCAACTTGCACTTCCGTACCACTCAAATCTCTTTTGTATCCCCGGAGCCTCACCTCGGTGAATGCTGCCATCATATAAATGAGGATGAATCCGAAGAACCCGATAAGTATCTTATTGCTGAGCTTCATGGTGGTCATTTTAAAGTTTCAATGTGTTTTTTCAATTCGCTTGACGTAATGCCAAGCATGGCCGCATGGCGCAGGAAGTCGGGCAGTACCTTGCTGAAGAACTCCTGCTTCTTACTTTCGAGAATAGTCTTTTGAGCGTCTTTGTTCACAAAGTACCCGATACCTCTTTGATTTTCGATGATGTCCATGGCTTGTAATTCACTATAAGTTCTCATGATCGTATTGGGATTGACCCCCATTTCTGCCGCCAGCTCCCGCACGGAGGGAATCTTCTCCCCAGCAGGAAACTCACCACTCACCACCTTGTCGGTGATGGTGTCTGCGATCTGCAGAAAAATGCTTTTACCGTTTTGAAATTCCATACTACACCTCCCTTTCTTTAAGTTTCCTGTAGGCCACAAATAGCATGACCGCATTGGCAATGATCACCGCCAAAGCGAAGAAGCGAAAAGCAGCACGCTCACTTGTTGGCACGAGCCACATCCCTTCTTCAGGATCAGGGTGATATTGATTGAGACCCAACGGTTCTGCCACCAGATAAATGACCGTAGAGTAGAAAATGACGATGACAGCCACCGAAAAAAGTGTTTTGACCAGGGGCTGCTTCGAAAATATGGCAGCACCGGTGAATGGAACCACAAAAAGCAACAGCGCCAGGCCAGTGATCATTGTACTGAACCAACCGACAGAGTCAATCCCATTTGGCATTTCCACTGCAACCAGTTGTTGAATGCCGATAGGGTCGAAGGAAAATTCAGTGAACAGCGTGAAGAAGTATCCCTGTAGGTTAAAAGTGATCCAAAACAACAACGGAAGTGCCAGCAACATGAGTCCGATTCTGGTGACCAATTCGAACACGAATTTTTCCGCCAGCGATGCAGGCACCAACAGGTAGTTCATAGTGCTTTCTTTCGAACGAAAAGCGGGAAATGAATAGCCCACATAGAGTAGCCCAAACACAATCACGAACCCAATAAGGAATCCCCTGAAATTGTCCAGATCATGAGGTCGAAGCCCCTCGCTGGCCTGAACGAACGACAGCAGGATAAACACCACACCAACATAAGCCCCTGCGGAAAAGCCCAGCAGTTTGTTGTTATGAACAAAGTGCTGCCTGCACAGCAGCAGGAAACGACGGCTGTTAAATATATTACTGGACATAGCTTTTCAATTTTTCATTGCCATTCAAAATGGCGTTAAACAATAATTCAATGTCTACAGACGAGCCGCCATTCACCTGAGGTGTGATCACCTTATAGCCTCCGGGCACCATTTCACTATACAGGATGTCGTCTCCTTCAGCTGTTGAGCCGGTGGAAAAGTGAAGTTTGGCGGAAATATCGAAAAGGTCTTTCTGCATGATAAACTTTCCACTGTCGAGCATGATGATGCGGTCAATCAGGTTTTCCACGTCTTTTACCTGGTGGGTGGAAATAATGACGAGCTGGTCTTCATCCAAAGCTCCCGCCAGTATCCTGCGAAAGATGGCTTTAGAGGGTATGTCGAGCCCGTTGGTAGGTTCGTCCAGCACCAGCAGCCTGCATTTTGTAGAAAGTGCGAAGCAGATCAGAAACTTCTTTTTTTGGCCGTAGGAGAGCTTCTGTAAGCTTTCGGTTTCAGGAAGCTCAAAGTCTTTCAGCAGCCTTTGGAGCAGTGCGCCATCAAACCTGGGGTAGAAATCCGCATTGGCTTTGATGAAATTGGCAATGGAGATTCCTGGTAGGTAGAACTCCTCCGATACGAAAAACATGTCCTCAAGAAAGGAGGGTTGTCGCTTCCCAGGCTCGTAATTGTTCACGTTCACTGTGCCGCCGTCGGGGAACAGCAATCCGATCATCAGCTTCAATAGCGTGGTTTTGCCGGCGCCGTTCTTGCCCAGCAAGCCAACGATGCTGCCTGCGTTGATCTGGCAATCGAGCTCCCGAAACAGCGGTCGGCGCTTGTTGCCATAGTTAAAGTTAAGTTTCTTGATGTCAATCATTGTATGTGATTTACTGTATTACGTCACTAGTACGGTACAATGGTAGAAAAGGTTTTTTGGAAATGCAAAAGGAGGGGGAGTTTTTTAAAAAAGGTGGGAAGTGGGAGAAAGAAGACATTCGGATATTCAGACGCTCGGATGTCCAGATAGGAGTCGGGAGACGGGAGAGCGAACACCGGAGTCGGGAGAAAGAAGACATTCGGATGTTCAGACGCTTGGATGTTCAGAAAGGAGTCGGGAGAAAGAAGACATTCGGATATTCAGACGCTCGGATGTTCAGAAAGGAGTCGGGAGACGGGAGATCGGAGAGCGAAGACAGGAAGACCGGATCGCATGCAAAGCCGGCAAGCCTGACAAGTTAGTGAAGATCTTGTTGGTCGTTTTAATTGAATATTATATCACGCATAGGAGGCGCAAGTTTGCTGGAGCAAACCGCAAAGTCGTTATATGCTATGCTTCGAGCCTTAGCCCCTTGATGAACGGAAACAGGTTTTATGATGTTGATTCTGCTTCTTCGGCTTACGTGACATGTGTCACAAAATTCAATTAGAAGAACTAGTACTTTTGTAGAAACTTAAAACAAGCAACCATGGCAACTGTAAAACTGACTGCGCAGCAATTCAAAGACGATGTTTTTGACTATACCACCGAAAAAGAGTGGAAATTCAAGGGTGAAAAGCCTGCAATTATTGACTTCTACGCCGACTGGTGTGGGCCCTGCAAAATGGTAGCACCGGTGCTTGAAGAACTTTCCAACGAGCACCCTGAAGTGATTATCTATAAAGTTGACACTGAGGTGGAGCAGGAGCTGGCAGCGGTTTTCCAAATACGAAGCATTCCCAGCATGCTCTTTATACCCATGACAAAACAGCCTATGATGCAGGCTGGTGCTTTACCCAAGCATACGTTGAAAGAGGTCATTGAAAAAGAGTTGGTGGCTTCTGCGTAGGCCACGAGCCCAAAGGTCTCGTAAAAGAAAACTGCACAGGATCGCTGTGCAGTTTTTCTTTTACTATAAAAATAACGACTTTATCCCTTTTGCCTGATCTGATGCTTAACTCCAAGTCCTGTCATGAGAACGCTTGGCATCCCATTCCTTGGTCGGAGCAAAGTAGGAGGTATCACGGGCATCAAGGTGTTGTTTCACCACATCATCTACTAACTCAATCCCCAGCCCTGGTGCACTGAGGGGAACCGGGGCAAAGCCTTTGTCAATCAGCTTTCTTCCGTCTGTGGTTTTTACCATGCCTTCCCACCACGGCAGATCAACGGAATGGTGCTCCAGTGCCAAAAAGTTCTGAGTGGCAGCAGCGCAATGCACGTTGGCCATAAAAGACACAGGTGTACCGGCCTGGTGCATGGCCATCGAGATGCCTTTTTCCTCGGCATAATCGCCGATGCGCTTAGTTTCGAGAAGTCCACCGGAAGAGGCGAGGTCGGGATGTATGATGTCTACGGCATGGACGTCGATCAGTGGCTTGCAGTTTTCCAGTAGATAAATGTCTTCACCAGTGGTAGTTGGCGTTTCCAATGCGTCGGTAATTGTTTTGTGTTGCTCGGTGTATTGCCAGGGCACCATATCTTCAAGCCAGGCAAGACGGTATTTTTCGAGAGACTTACCCAAACGAATCATATTGTTGAGGTCAAAATGCCCGTAATGATCGGTAGACATTGGAATTTCGTCTCCCACCACGGCACGGACGTCCGCCACTCGTTGGGCCAATATTTCAAATCCCTTTTCCGTTACCTGGATGCCGGTAAATGGGTGCTTTGCATTTGCGTACGACATAAAGTCACCTGAAAATTGAGAACCATTCGATCTCCAAAACGCCTGGTTAACCAATGTTCCTGGAATATCTCTCAACACATTAATGGAAACATCCATTTTCAGCCAGGTATAGCCCTGGTCGACGGTACGGTACTTTACTTTTTCCTTGAAAACTTCCAGGTCGGGTGACTCCGGCGTGTCGGCATAGATTCGAACGGTATCCCGATACCTGCCGCCAAGTAGCTGCCAGGCGGGCACATTGTAGGCCTTGCCACACAAATCCCAAAGCGCCATTTCTACTGCACACACGCCGCCTGCCTGACGTCCTTGTCCTCCAAACTGCTTAATGATCTTAAACACCCTTTCTACATTGCACGGGTTTTCTCCCAGTATCCTGCTCTTGAGCATCAAAGCATAGCGGGGGTCTGCCGCATCTCGCACTTCGCCAAGGCCGTAAATGCCCTGATTGGTGTCGATGCGGATGATAGCCGTGCCTCCCATAACGCCTGTAAGGCAATAGCGCATGTCGGTAATTTTTAGATCGGAGGGAGCAGACGCCTTCTGAACTTTGGAGGTCGTTTGCGCCATGCTGTCTTCAAACGACAGGCTCATCAAACCAGCGAGCGACAAACCTCCCAGAGCAGTTTTTTTTAGAAAGCTGCGTCTGTTATCGGGCGTTTCCGCATTGTCAATTTCAGTCTGGCGCAACAGCGCAGCATCGCTCTCCCGCTGCTTATTCTTTTGGATGATTTCTTGTAATATGTTTTTCATGGGGTTGTTTTGTTATTTGGATGATCTTTTGAAGCAATTCATTGGGCATTGAATGCATGGCAGTACCCGGTAATGTTCTTTAGGAACTTACTAAACTGCATCTGTTCTTGCTGACTCCAGCAACTATTTTACAAGATTGTGAGGGGTGCCATATATTTTGTTTTGCCACTCTTAGTTTTGGCGCTTACAAACGAGTCAAAATAGTTGGGTTGTAAGAGGTGTTTACAATCAACCTCTTACAGCCCGGCTATTTTTATTTATCCCACCATACCCTGGTTTCAAGGTCATCGGCCCCCTGTGCGGCAATGGCTGCATTGACCTGCTCAGTGTTCACTGAAATTTCAGAGTTGGGGTATGTGAGGCGGTTGATGAATGTTACTTCCCTTCCCGGAAAAGGATTCGGTGACAACGCTGGGAAACTGCTCCGCCTGAAGTTGGCAAATGCCTCTGGCCCGTTCAGGAACGAAGCAATCCAATATTGCGTGTTGATTTGTTCCAGTTCTGTACCAGCACCTAATGGATTTGCAGCCAAGTAGGTGTCTCTATCGGTTGCAGCTACAGCTGAAGCGGCATCAAAAGTAGCCAGCTGATCCATGTGTGCACTAATGCCCGCTGCAAAGTACTGGGCTGCGGTGCCAGAGGTAATCCAGCCCCTGAACCTCGCTTCTGCGAGCAACAGGTTAGTCTGTGCTGCTGTTACCAAAAACGCTGGAGAGGCCAATTTGGCCATCCTGCGACGGTCAACCTGGCTGTAGTCATAAAAACTGGCTAGCCCGTCGTCTTCTGCGGCACCTGTCACTGTTCCGTTGTCATGACCCAATGGCATGCCGATTTGGTCGGCCGCTGCTTTTGAGCCCACTTCAACCACTTGTGTGGGCCCAGAGGTGGCACCTACGTAACGTATGGCTATGGCCGACAGGCGAGGATCATTTGTAGACTGCAATGCATCAACAAATGGTTTTGCCAGGTAGAAATTGGCTGCTTCGGTAGAGTTCAGCGTATTCCCCATAGGGTTGGCATAGTTGGCGTCATGCCTGATAAATGCATTGTTGTCATTGGTGAGTATTACCCCGCCGTTGAAAGCTGCTGCTACAGTGGATTGCGCTGTTGCGGGTGAAACTTCACTAAGTCTCATTCCAGCTCGAAGCATCAAAGAATAGCCAAATTTTCTCCATTTTTCCACGTCTCCGCCAAAAAGCACATCCGCTCTTTCCACTCTGCCGCTAGCGGTCAGCGCAGCAGATGCCTCCTGGAGTTCTTGAATTATTTTCGGATAGATCGACTCCTGGGTATCATACGCCGGGAAGAAAATCTGCGTGTTGTAGCCATCTCCTCCTTCAGAGTAGGGGATGTTACCGTATGTGTCGGTGAGTACCATGAAGGCGTTGGCTTGCAGAATTCTTGCCATGCTTACGAGGTTGATTCTTGCAGGATCTCCACTGGCTTGCGCAATTACGTCCTTGGTGTTTCGAATGACATTTCGGTAATAGTTTTGCCAGTTTCCCTGGGTGGATGCCCGGTTGTCCTGATTGTAATTGGCCCCGGTAAGCACACCAGAGTTGGGCGTCACTATTTGCTGTACAATTCCAATTTCATACACAAGCTGTGCGGTTTGAAAGGAAGAGTTAAGAACGGCCCTGTTCAGTATAAAAGCAGGGTCGATGGCCGTTGCAGCCGTTTTGCTCTCGTTCATTTCGTCAAAATCCTTGTCACACGAGGTGATGAAGACAAACGAAAGAACAATTAGAAAGAGTCTATTTATGTTTTTCATGATAGGGCTGATTAAAATTTAACATTTAGGTTGAAACCCATGCTTCGGGTAGTGAGAAGACCTGGCGATTCCATACCAACCAAATTGTCGGAACTGTAACCAAAGCTTTCGGGGTCAATGTTGTCCACCCATTTTTTCAGCAGAAACACGTTGTTGGCAACAAGGTTGAGTCGCAAACCTTTAATAAATGAGCTGGGCTCAAAGAACCTGGTAAAGTCATAACCTGCAGTTATTTGGCGCACCTTCCAGTAGCCTCCGTTGTACACCACAGGCTCAATAAGTGCCTGAGACCTCACTATTTCCCAATAGGACTGAACAGGCGCCACCACAGCGTTCACGTTACCGTCGATGTCAACGCCATCGCCCACAACTCCGTTCTCTCTGCCTTCAAGCGTAGCTTTGTGAAGTCCATGACGGTAGGCATTGAAGTTGGTGCCAGATAGCATCTTGTTTCCCAACTTGAAATCGATGAGGAAGGATACGCTTACGCCTTTGTAATTAAAGGCATTGTTAAAGCCGCCAACCCACTTTGGAAGTGCGCTGCCAAAATTAACCAACTCCAGGGTTCTCAAAGGCAGACCATTCGTTCCAAATATTTGACGACCGCTGTCATCCCTTCTGTAGCCGAAGCCGGCAATCTGCCCCATTTCCTCGCCCACTATTTGCCTCAATTCTCCATTAAACACGTGGGTACCCACGGTGATTCGTTCTCCCGGCGTATCCGTTAGGAGACTGAGTACCTTGGTAATATTGTAGGCACCATTAAAGGTAAAGTCCCAGGAGAAGTCACTTGTTCGGACAGGACTGAAATTGAGCAACATTTCAATACCCTTGTTTTGGCTTTGGCCGCTATTGATACGTGAATCGACAAAACCAGAAGCATCAGATATTTGAGCAGAAACGATCTGGTCAGTAGTTATTTTTTTGTAAACCGCTAAATCTAACCCAACCCGATTGTTGAACATTTTCAGCTCAATACCCAGCTCGGTTTCGGCAATTTCCATTGGCCTTAGGTTCGGGTTAGGCACTGTGCTGCCGTTTGAACCACCAACGGGCTGACCTGACCCCGACGGGTTGAGTGCTAAATTGGAATTAACGCCATAAAACAGGACATTGGAGTAGGGGGGCACGTCGGTGTCGCTACCCACCCTTGCGTAAGCAGCTCTAAACTTGCCAAAGTTTAGCCAGCTAGGTGCGTCAAAGGACTCAGAAAACACATAGCTAGCTGATACTGATG
This sequence comes from Imperialibacter sp. EC-SDR9, assembly GCF_902498805.1. GTDB lineage: Bacteria > Bacteroidota > Bacteroidia > Cytophagales > Cyclobacteriaceae > Imperialibacter. The sequence continues at coordinate 132,444 of NZ_LR701574.1, forward strand.
GGTAAATAATGCTTCGGTTCTCTTCAGACAGCGTGGAAAACCAGTCGTTACGAAGCGTTGCGTTCAGGTAAACAAAGCGCTTGTAGTTCACCTCGGCAGACCCGTACAGCGAATTCACGCCTCTCTCAGACAAGTCGTAAAGTGGATCCTTGGCTCTTCCGTTTTGAACCGTGTAGAGATCTCTCACAACGAAATCGGTCACCTGCACGCTATTAAGATCTGACCTTCTGTACATCTGGTTGCCACCAGCAGTGATGTTAACCCCGATGTCACCAAATTCTTTGGTTCCAGAAATCAGGAAGTCGGAATTGATCTCTCTAAACCTCCGAGAATCCTGCGTATACAGACCATTGACGAAGCCAGCCGGCGCCGTAGCACGTGATGCCTGCCCTGTGGGGAAGTTGTTGTATTCCTGGTCACGAGACCAGTAGTCCTGACCTACACGCCCCTGCACAAAGAGCCAGTTCGTAATGTCATATTTGACGGAAATATTGCCAAATATTCTGTCACGACGGATATTCTGAAACTGATCCGACAAAACGAAATATGGATTTGTTCTGTTTCTAAAGCGTGAGTAAACGAACTCATTCCCATCCGCATCGTGGCTATTTGCCTTCAACACATCCAGAGGCATTGAATTGGACATCGCCATCAGAGAGGTGGGAATGGTGTTGTCTTGCTGGCCGACGTTTGGTGGGTTTTTGTTGTACTCGTTGGAGTAGTTGATATTTCCCTTGAAGCTTAGTTTATCGGACAGGTCGTAGCCAAAGCCAAGATTAATCGTTTTTCTTTCGTAGGTGTTGTTGGGTACTATTCCCTGGCTGTTCATGTTCGCAAACGACAGGTTGAGGCCGCCTTTATCAGAGTTCGCAGCCAGAGATACCGTGTTGGTCAGGTTTTGACCATTTCGGTAAAAGTCTTTAAGCATTCCTCTTTGAGGCTCATAAGGCACTGTCAGCCCGTCAAACAACACATGTGTCATGCCTGGCTGAAATTTCTCACCGAACGACCACTGGCCCGACGTGGGGTTGGCTGTTGTAGGACGTACACCGTTTTCACCCTGACCATATTCGTATTGGTAGTCGGTGAAGTCGAGAGGTGTGTCGTTGGTGTAGTTCATGTTGTAGGTAACGCCTAGACCTTTGGCAGTTCCCCTTGATTTGGTCGTGATCATGATAACCCCATCCTTTGCACGAGAACCATAAAGGGCTGACGCTGCCGCTCCTTTCAACACGGTCATGCTTTCTATGTCATCAGGGTTGATGCTGGAGAGCCCGTCTCCACCATCGGAAGTGTTTCCGCCGCCTCTCACGCCAATTGAGCTGTCAGACCCGGAATTACCAGGGTTGCTGCCAAAGTTTGTATTGTCGATGGGTACGCCATTAACAACGATGAGAGGGTTGTTTTGACCGGAAATAGAAGACTGGCCACGGATGCGGATCTTTGACGTGCCCGCAGGGCCGGTTCCAAGGCCAGAGATGCTTACACCAGCGATTTTGCCCGTCAGCGCATTCATCATGTTGGGCGTTCTGTTGATTGAAAGCTCATCAGAGTTTATTGTTGATGTAGCATACCCGAGGCTTTTGGCCGATCTTTCCAAGCCAAGGGCAGTCACTACCACTGTCTCCAGCGACTTAACGTCCAGTTGCAGGGAAATGTCGATCACACTTCTTGCACCCACGGTCACTTCTTGTGTAGCATAACCGATGGCAGAAAAAACCAATACAGTATTTTCGTCGGGCACTGAAAGTGAATACTTTCCGCTTGCATCAGTAGATGTTCCACTTGAAGACCCTTTCAGGATGACGTTCACACCCGGAAACCCATTTCCATTTTCATCCTTTACGGTGCCACTTACTGTGAAATCAGGCTGGCTTTCCCGTTTCTGTTTGCGGTTTGATTTTCCGAAGACCTTAAAATCGAGGTTGGTTGCTGGAGAGGTTACACCGGCTGAAAGATCAGGTGCCTTCGACGTTGAGGCTGACTCTGATAGCCCGGCATTCCTGAGGCTCTTTAAGGAGATAACGTAAAAACCTGAGCCTGCTTTTTCATAGTAAAGCTCTGTTTCACTCAACAATTCACCAAGCGCTTCCTCTACGCTTCGTATGTCGGAGGACGGTGCCTGCACTTTCTTGTCTTTTACCCATTCATCCCGGTAGGCAATTGACACATTGAACTTCCTTTCCAGCTGCTCCAAGCCCTTTTCTAGTAAAATGGACTCAGACTCGGTGTCCGCAATCGATTGCGGCCTAAAAGCTGACGCAAGTACGTTTTCGTACTGTGAGACTGCCTGATGTGCCACCAAACAGGTAATAAAAACAATCAGATAAAGCTTTCTCATAATAGTTTAAAGTAGGTGTTATCATTATTTTTTACGTAAGTATTATCAATCCTTTAAAAGGTAGTAATCCTTCTTTTTTTCTGCTTTTAGCTGAAAAACCTTAGCTACCTGAAGGACAAAACTTTCTGAATCTCCCACAGGCATCGACCCCGATACCGTTTGATCCAGCATTGCATCGGCGTCAACACGTATGGTCACTCCAAAGTTGTTGTTGGCCATTTCTATCATTTCTCTCAAAGACGTTTTATCAAGGATCACTTTTTTGTCGGTCCAGGCAGCATATACTTCGGTGTTTACCTGTCGCTTGCTGAATTGCTTGTTTTTGTATTCGACCAATTCACCTGGCTGCATTAATATCTTTTCCTCTTTGTTTTTGCCTGGAAAACTAAGAGCGATCTGGCCTGTGTTCAGGACTACCTTGGTGTCGGCTTTGCGATGATATACGTTGAAGCTGGTTCCAAGCACTTCTACTGCGACCCCATCTGCCACTTTCACCCTGAATGGCTGGTGGTTAAGGGTATGCACCACTTCGAAAAAAGCTTCCCCGTCCAGCCAAACTTCTCTTAGCCCTTTTTTGCTCCAGTCGTTTCGGAACTCAATGCTCGAATTAGCATTCAGAACCACTGAAGAGTTATCTGGGAGTAGTATTTCCTTGGTTTCACCGTAAGCAGTCTCGTAGCGAAAGGTGGCGTTCCGATTGACAATAAAAAATACCGACAACCCGATGGCTACCAGGGCCACCACAGCCGCAGCAGACCACAACCATCGTCGACGGCGTGGTTCGGCCTGGATGGCTCCTGCAGCATGATGAGGATCGCTTTTTATATTGTTCCAAAGTCCTGATACTTCCGAATCAGAAAGCGCATACGCCGGAAAGTCGAGCTTTTTCAGCAGTGCAATAGCTTCTTCAACATCGGCGGCTTTGTCCGGATGTTTTGCGATCCATTCCCTCCAAAAGGCATTGCTTTCGTCGCTGGGTTTCCAAACCCAGGTTCGAAAGGAATCGTCCATTGCAAAGTCGTTCGCCGAAAAGTGGTAATAGTCTTTCACTAGAAACTTATTTAATACTTAGAAGAGAAGAGCATCGCCTGTTTCTCATCACTTTTTTTGAAATATTTTTTTGTCACGCAAGAAAAGCCCGAAAGGAGGTCACAAGGAGGGATTATCCTTCAGTTTTTTCTTCAACACCGTTAGTGCTTTTGATGTCAGGTTGTAGACGGAATCCACATGCACCTCCATAATCGAGGAGACTTCATGATAGCTCAACTCGTTGAAAAACTTGAGAAAAATGGCTTCCCGTTGCCGTTTCGTCAGGGCATCAAAGCTTAGCTTTAGCAGTTCGAGTTGCTGCTTTTTGGTTTCCCCGGCAATCATCGATTCCTCGGTGGATGGAATGAATTCAAACATGCTGTCGGGGTCGCCTTGAAACGGGAGAGTAAATTTCCGGTTGGCCATGATCCGACTGATGAGAAGTCGGCGGAAGGATTTGAACAGGTAGTAATTCACTGAACCAGCTACTCCCAGGGTCTCTCTTTTGCTCCACAGCCTGGCGAAAAGCTCCTGGAGGCAGTCTTTGACCAACTCTCTGTCACGACAGTTGTGCATCCCATAGTTGAAGAGCCTGTTCACATGCCGCTTGTACAGCACAGAAAATGCCAGTTCGTTACCCGCCTTGAATTGTCCCCAAAGCACTTCATCATCAAGCGACCCTGCCTCAGCTGTCGATATGAGGGACCGGCTATTCAATGAGGTGTGCTGGATTAATGAGTTTGATCGGAATGGTGCGTCTGGTGGAAGGCCGTACCCCTGACGCCGCCTGAGAGAATTTCACTGGCACCGTATCTTTCACCCTAAAGAGAGCGCTCACCATCCCTGTTAGCATTTTCTTTCCGCTAGTTGGTTAAAGATCCACAAGTCAGGGCTTCAAAGCACAGAAAACCCATGATGTCCCGGACGGCAACTTAAGAAGGACACTATAATTGCAGACGTTATGACACTGAATATACTACTATAAGCGCAAATGAGCTAATGAATAAGCAAGAGAAAAATGTTTAAACCACTCTTCAGTAGCAATTTTTCCGCTTGATTTTGAATAGTATAGGGAATTGACGGTTTTGGCAAGCGCCTGTTAGTTTATATTGATTTGTTGATTACAGCATCATTACTAAATGACAGAAGTTGTACTAGCTCGATTGCCTTAAGAAGCTCGAACTGCATTGCCGCCACTAAACTATGCACAGCGAGGAGCTCTCTATCAATGGCATTGGGATTGGAATTACAGTGGTTGCTCAGTATTTCCTTCGCCTTGTTGTAGCCCCCGGTTTCATAAGCTTGTAAAATGGCGACGGTATTCTCTTCCGTAGTTATTTCCCTGCGCTTAGGTGTGTAGCCAAGTTGTTCCACAACGCTTTCCGCTGTGCTCCAGGTAGACCAGGGGTTTTGTCCGGTTACCAAATTCCCGTCGATGCTAACCTGATTCAGGTACATGTTGCCCTCATTAAAATAGGCCCCTTTCTCCATCAGCTTATCTTGAAGAAGGAATGGGAAAACATCCATGGCATTCGGTATCAACAAAAGCTCTTCCTCATTGGTAAAACTGCTTATTGTTTTGTTGGCAACTAATAGCGCACCGCTGGCCAGCTTAACGTTAACCAGGGCTGCAGGTCCATGGCAAACGGCGCCAATCACTTTTCCTGATTCATAATACCCCCGGACAAGAGATTGGACATGTGTATTCTGTGGGAAATCGAACATGGCACCTTTGCCACCCACAAAGAATACGGCCTGATAGTCGTCTGGCTTTACGTCTTGCATCGCCAAACTGTTGGCTATCTTTTGTTGCGCTACATTGTCATTTAGAAATGCGTAGTCATACTCCCTCATGTCGTCGGCATCTATTACCACGGGTGGCGTGCCACCCAACGGACTAGCAACGTCGACTTCGAACCCATTGGCATGAAAAACATAGTACGCCCTTGCTAGCTCTGTTAATTCATAACCTGTTGTTTTTTCGCTGTCGCCCATCTCCGCAGTGCTGGTGACAACGGCCAGAATTTTTCCTCTACCCGAAATGGTGTTTTCAGCCAAATAGGGGAGGTCGTCGGTTACCGTCTGCCGCAGGGTGGCTTTCGCTACCACTGGAGGCGGGATGAGGCTCAAAAACCAATAGCCGAACGAAACAACAGAGATAATCAAACCTACGAATGCGACAGCTGTCCATTTGATAATTGCTTTCTTCTTTGACATAGCATTTTCATATTTGTTTGAGGCAAATGTGAGCCTATGCTTCATTAATAGCTTTCGAAATGGTCATTTCGATAGATTAAACTATCATTTCGGTAACTGCTTGCGGTACGTTTGAGGGGTTTGTCCTGTTTGGGTCTTGAAGGCCGTGTTAAAGCTTGAAATACTATTGAAACCTACTTCAAAAGCAATGGCGGCAACGGTCAGGTTGTCGTATCGGGAGTTCTGCAACAGTCGGCTGGCTTCCTGAATCCTATACGTGTTCACAAAACTATTGAAGTTCTTCCCACTCTTTTGGTTAATGGCCATAGACAGCATTTGAGGACTCGCATGAACGGCCTTGCTCAGTGAGTTCAAAGAAAGATCAGGGTTTTTATACTGCGAGTCTTCCGCAACGATTTTCAGCACCCGTTCGAATAGTTGGTCTATTTGCTCTTCCGACGCTGGTGTGGTCCTGTATTTTGTCTGGTGAATCTTCGTTATATACCCTTTGCGGATCACCTCAAAGCTAACTACGTAGGCCACAAAAGAGTACAGTACGGGTCCAACAATATAGGGGACGGTCTCATCAAAAAGGTTCAACACGTACACAGTCCAAATGGCTAACAAGGCATAAAGCAGCAAGAGAAGAAGTTTCCACACATCCTGATTGAGTTCAAATCGATGCCTTCGGATGTAGCTGTAGCCAACAACAAGGTAGATGATAAAATGCAGATAGTAGGTTAAAAAAAGTATTGCGAATACCCACTTGGGGATAGTTTCTAAATCGGGTTCGTCCAACCATAAACCAAACCAAGCACCAACCAAAGCTGGCACGAAATGTACCCACTTCAATTTATCGAGTGACTTTGTTTTTCGAACGCAAGATTGTGCAAACAGATAGAAAAGCGGGCCTATGGCCATAATTGTTCCTAATCCAACAAAGATTAGCTTGACATCGAGATGTTCGGCAAACTCCAGAAAAACGGACTTGCCGATTCTGAACGAAAGGACGATCAGTAACACGCTCAGTAGCTTGTTAGACAAGCTGTTTCCTTTGCTGTAAATCCACAAGAATATGGAAAGAAACAGGCCGTGTATGACGCCCAGGCCGCTCACAATGACCAACACAATATCATTTGCAGACATGGGCTGAAATTACTGAAATAATTATGAGTATCTGAAGGTTTGTATTGCCTGTGTTGCAAGCCCGGCGGGAAAAACAATGACCGGTGTATATTGAGTTTGGTCATCATGCGAAGTTCCTGCTATGCTTTCCGCTAACGGAATAGTGCGATGCACCATTTTGAATTCTTTCTAACTTCCGAAAAACTAACCAAACCTATGAACAGAATACTTTACTTCGTTGCATTGGCCCTTTTGGTGTTTGCTTGTAAAGAGCAAGAGCAAAGTGCGCCACAAAGACAATATGTGGATGTGGCAGGACTTGATCCTTCCATCAAGCCAGGCGACAACTTCTTCAACTATGTGAACGGCATTTGGTACGACACGGCAAGAATTGCTGACGATCAATCAGGTGTGGGCTCCTATAGCTTCCTGAATATTCCTCAGAAAAAACTACTGCAAAGTATTCTGGAAGAAGTGTCGGAAAGTGAAAACCCTGCTGGTAGCATTGAACAACAAGTTGGAGACTTTTTCGCCTCCGGCATGGACACTGCTGCTATCAACCGGCGGGGATATGAACCGATTAAGCCAGTGCTTGCCAGCATCGATGCCATTACGGATCTGGCCTCACTCATGACATTCGTGGCTGAGGAAGCAAAAGTAGACGATAATTCCATCATCAGCTTTGGTATTTCTCCTGACGACGCCAACAGCAGCATCAATATTGCCCACTTTGGCCAGTCAGGCATCGGCTTACCAGATAGAGACTATTATTTCAAGACCGATTCCTCGTCGCTCGGTATTCAGAGTGCCTACAGAGGCTATATAGCCACCTTGTTTGAGCTGACGGGCGACGCTCCAGACGCAGCGGCCAAAAAGGCTGACCTTGTTTACGATATTGAAAAGCAGCTGGCTACATCGCACAAAACGAGGGTAGAACGCAGAAATGTGAAAGAAAATTACCACAAAATGGCGGTGGCGGCGTTGCAAAAGCAGCAACCTAATATCGGGTGGGTGGCCTTGCTTGGGCGCCTTGGTTTGGATACCGACTCAGTAGATATCAGGCAACCCGTCTATTTTGAAAAGCTGAATGCTATGCTGGGCACTGTGTCGATCAACGACTGGAAGGTGTACCTGAAGGCTAGCTCTATCACCTCCTACGATCAGATATTGAGTAAGGCTTTTGAAGATGCGTCTTTTGATTACAACAAAGCATTGTCGGGCCAGGCCACTGAAAAGCCCCGGGCACAGGTAATCGCCAACGTGGTCGACAGGCAAATGGGTTTTGCGCTGGGCCAATTGTATGTGAAGAGGTATTTTGGAGAGGATGCGAAGAAAAGAGTTTCGGAGTTGGTGGACAACCTCCAGAAAGCATTCGAAAACCGGATCACTCAGCTCGACTGGATGAGCGACAGCACGAAAGTGAAGGCCAAAGAAAAGCTGAATGCGATCACCAAAAAGCTGGGCTACCCGGATATTTGGAGAGAGTATGATGTTCAAATGGACAAGGGCAAATACTTTGAGAACGTCCTTGCTTTGAGAAAGGATGACTATCAATATCAATTGGGGAAACTAAACAAGGCCCCGTACAGGCACGAATGGGGGCCGTCACCTTCCACAGTTACTGCCTATTATAGGCCTTCATTCAACGAAATAGTGTTCCCCGCAGGCATTCTGCAATATCCTTATTTCGACGTGAATGCCGACGATGCTATCAACTACGGCGGCATTGGTATGGTGATAGGTCACGAGCTGACCCACGCTTTTGACGATCAGGGTGCGCAATACGACAAAGATGGCAACGTTAAAAACTGGTGGACGGATGAGGACTTTGAGAAATTCAGAGCAAAGACCCAGCAGGTAATTGATCGCTACAGCTCATTTACCGTGCTGGATAGCGTGCATATCAAGGGTGCGATGACTGTGGGGGAAAACACAGCTGACAACGGCGGTATAGCCATTGCATACGACGCCTTTAAACTGACAGTGCAGGGCCAGGACACGACGAAAATTGACGGTTTCACCCCGGATCAGCGCTTCTTTTTGTCTATCGCCAGGATCTGGAGAGTGAAAACACGTGACGAATTTTTACGCACCTACGTCAATACCAATCCCCATTCTCCGGCGATGTGGCGAGTGAACGGGCCGCTTATGAACTTCACGCCTTTTTATGAAGCTTTCAACGTGCAGCCCGGCGATAAGAACTATAAGCCGGTAGAGGAGAGAATCAGAATTTGGTAGTGTAATACGATAGTAGTGTGGTGGCAAGCCGGCATCGTTTTATGGCTTTGCCGTACCAAAATAGCTGGCTGGAGGTTCTGATACGGAGTTTCCAGCCACAGTGCTATTTTGCGGCCTGAACACCAATAGCATACAGGGGATCATTGGCTGTGATAGCAAGAGAAGTGACCAGGTACAGGACGATACCGTCACCTTCTGCATGATACTCGCTGAGTTTGGTGCCGAAAAAGTCCCGTATTTCGCCCAATTTCTGCCCCTTTGTCACCTTGGCTTCGAGTTTCACTTCAGGGTACCAACACCCCTCATGGAGAGCAGTGGCTACCAGCATTTTTTCCAGATACTCCACCTGATGCGTTTGAACCTGCCCGGGTATCGTAGCCCATGAACGAAGCACGTTTTTGACAGCCGCTTTGTATTGTTCTACTTCGTCCTGATTCCATCGCCCGCATTGCCCAAGCTCCGCCAGAAAGCCCGGTGTGCCAACTGTGGCAGCACCACCAATGGAACCATTTTCAGATACTGAGCCCACCACGTAGGGGAAGCCCAGTAGGGCAGCTGCTTGCCGGGATTGTTCGGCCACTTCTTTGCTACCGACGTTGGAATAGATAACGAAAGGAACCAGCGACTCATGGATATCGCCACCATGGAGGTCAATGAAAAAGTCTGCTTCTTTTTGAAGCTGATGTACAACGTAGGCTATTCGCTCACTGACGGTGCCGGTGGCTTTGCCTGGAAACACCCTATTCAGGTTTTTACCGTCGTATGGCCCGTAATACTGCATTCGGGCCAGGAAAGCAGCGGTATTGACCGGGTGAATGATAAGCACCGTGCCAGCGACTTCCTCTGGATCAAGCTCTTTGGCCAGTTGTATGGCCGTTTCTATACAGGGGTACTCACCGCCATGCACACCTCCGGTTATCAGGATGCCTTTCCCCTCACTAACCCCGCAAATCAATGTAAAAGGCATCTCTATCGGCGTTCCTGCTACCGGAATATAGCCTGTTGTTTTTGTTCCGGCTGTCAGCGCCTTAAGGCCGGGTACCAGCTGTCTTATCAATTCTTTCATTTTGGTCGTTTTGCGGCATTAATGTACAAAAGAAACTGTAGCGAAAAGCCGTGTTTTTGACGGGCCAAACTTATGTTGTGACCGGCAGTGGCGTTACTTATTATCGTCGGCTCCAATCAGCGCTGCCTTTCATACTTTTCGATAAGCTTATCCAGTTCCTTTTCAGTGTCCGGGTTGATTACCTTCCTTGAGGCATCTCCTTCCAACCATGCCAGTGTGCGGCGAATACCCTGATGGAAGGGAATGGTGGCCTTAAACGCCGGCACAAAGGTTTTGATCTTTGTGTTGTCGAACACAGCACTGTGAGCTTTGTCGCCCAGCAGATTGCCGGTTTGATCGGGCCAGTGCTGGCAGATAAAGTCGGACGGAATGTGGACAAAGTTCGGCGCAACGCCAACGGCATCTGCCAGTCCTTCGTAAACCTGGTTCCAGCTCAGCACATCGTCGGACGTAATATGAAACGCATGACCAACGGCTTTTGGGTGGCCCAGCAGACCAACGAAGCCGAGAGCAAAGTCGTCGGAATGAGTAAGCGTCCACAGGGAGGTGCCGTCGCCATGTACAACGATCTTTTTTCCTTTGCGAAGCCTGTCCACGATATTGTACTCCGTCCAGCCGCCCAGCGCCACTGGTATCACGGTGTCGTAGGTATGCGATGGGCGTACAATGGTGATAGGGAATCCCTGCTCCCGATAAGCCAGCGTGAGGGCATCTTCGCAGGCTATTTTGTCCCTGGAATACTGCCAGAATGGATTAAAGAGCGGGGTGGATTCTGTGATCAGATAGTGCGTGGCTGGCTTCTGATAGGCCGAAGCCGAGCTGATGAAGATATACTGCCTGGTTTTGCCTGCGAACAGCTTGATGTCTCGTTCTATTTCTTCTTTTGTGAAAGCGATCCAGTTCACGACTACATCCCATTGATGGCCTGCCAGCACCGACACCAGTTGTTCTGGCGCATTAATGTCGCCGATAATAGATTTGCTACCCTCGACTGTGAGCGGACTTTTGCCCCGGTTGAGTACATAAAGATCGATGCCTTTTTCAACAGCCAGACGGCTGGTGGCAGTGCTGATGTTTCCGGTGCCTCCGATGAATAGTACTTTCATTTTTTATCGTTGCTCTTAGGTGAGCTAAGGTACGAAGATCGGGGGACTTCTGGAGTAAAGAGGTCGCTCTGTGCAAGCGGACAGAGCGACCTCTTTATTCATCGTCGCCCCCTAAACCGTCAGCCTCCTGATCACTTCAGCGGCCATGGTCATGCCGAACATAGCGGGCATATAGGAAATGGTGCCGTAAAACGACTTCTTGTATTTAGAGCCATCGGTAAGCTTAAGAGAATGCGCAGGCTGCACCTCTTCAGAATAAACACATAAAACACCTTTGGTTACGCCTTTGCCTTTCAGGTTCTTCCGCACCTGCTGGGCAAACTTGCACTCCCGGGTCTTGCTGATATCGGCCAACCGTATTTTGGATGGATCCAGCTTGCCGCCGGCACCCATCGACGAAATGAATTTGACTTTCATCCGTTTCAAAGTCAATATCATCGACATCTTGGGCACGATGCTGTCGATACAGTCCATGGCAAAGTGAAAATGGTTCTGTAGCAGAAAGGCATGCATAACATCAGGCTCCATGAAGTTATCCACTACCTCAATTTTCAACTGAGGGTTAATGTCCAGGAAACGGTCACGCAATACGTAGGCTTTCTGTTTGCCGACTGTTGAGTCCAGGGCCTGGAGCTGCCGGTTTTTGTTGGTAGGGTCAACCTCGTCTCCATCAATGATCGTGATCTTTCCCAGGCCAGCCCGCACAAGTGTTTCGGCCGCATAACTGCCCACACCGCCCAGTCCAACCACCAGCACGTGTGCATTTCTAAGCTTATCCAGGGCATCCTTGCCTATCAATAGCTCGGTTCTTTCCAACCAATCACTCATCTTCCGAAAAACTTACTTGCGTTACTGTTCATTTGATGCTGTAGTTGTGGCACGTTCATTCCTGCCAGGCCAGCGATCATTTCATATACTTTCAGGATACTCATATCTAACATGCTGTCCGTCTCCAAAAATAGGCGATCGTGGGGTAAAGACTTAAACAACTCAACGTATTTAGCCCGAGGGAGACCAGGCATCAGCGACAGGTAAAAACCCTGATCGATCAGCTGCTTGGCCAGTGTGGCATGACGGCCATAGCCATGCACGCACCATTTCTCAATACCTGGAAACTCTTTTTTGATCTCGCTGAGCTGACCAAATGCCCGCACACAGTGAATAATGACTGGCTTCTTCATTTCATCTGCGATCTTCAGCTGGCTTCTGAGGATATCCATTTGAACCCCTATCGCCGGGCCTTTGAGATTATCCAGGCCCATTTCGCCCATGGCCAGGCACATTGGGTCAGAAAGTTGCAATTCCAGCTCCTTTCTTTGCGCTAGCGTTACTGGCTGCTCTATCCACCAGGGATGTAGACCTACGGTGAAGTATTTATGTGCCTTCTCCTTTCCCAGGTGCAACGACACAATTTCCATCACATTGGCACGGTCTGTCTGCCGCATACTGTGGGTATGGAAATCGAGGTAATGGGAGTGGTGGAAGGTGGTGTTCATTGTGCGATGGACGATCCAGTCGGGGTCAAAGATAGTGCTTAGCCCTGAAATATCGTGTCGTTCCGGTTTTCGAAAGAACTTTACAAGGCCAGCTAAAATGTAGTGACCGACAGACCTAAATAGGCACAAAAAAGACGTAAAGCCATTGCCTTACGTCTCAAATTTTCACTTTAATTTAAGTGCTATTACTTACTTAAAACCAATGAGTTAAACACTAGTTTAAATGTCCCATGAGTCTGTACTCTAAGCTGAGGACGGAAGCCGATCATCACTACTTTTCCCTGGCCCAAGCCGACGGACACCATCGCTGCCTTTTCAGCAATAACATCCTCGCCAAGCAACCAGCCACTTTGCAAAATGTCCCTTTTTGGGTAAGTGATGATGCGGTCTATCGTATGCCCTACGTCGGAGCGCACTACCTCATACACATCGTTGTTGCCAACAAACAATCCATGACCTGAGTCAGGCATGCCGTAGGCCAGTGGATTCGAATTGTCGAAGTTCATTCGAAGGGTAGAGCCCGGCGACCAAAACTCCTGACTGGCTACGTCTTTTACCACATTGCGAATCGGTAGCTTGAATTTTTCGATAGGCAAGTCACCGGCACTACCAAACGTTACCAGTGTTCCTCCGGTTTCAACAAAGGCCTTGAGTGCATCCACGCCTTTTTGCCCAAAACCACTTCTGTATTCGGGCGGAAAGTCTTCAGCACGGTTGCGGCCACCGCCACCTTCACCTGTCATGGCACCCAGGCCATCGTCGGGCAACACAATCACATCATATTTCTTGTTAAGCTCGCCGGCCAGGATTTCCTTGTCCATCAAAGTGGTATAAGGAAATTTGAAATTCTCCAGCAGTAGCCTCGTCCAGCCTTCATCCATGTTACCACCCATATAGCGCTGAAATAGTGCAATACGCTGGCGTGTCATCGGCTGGGTAATGGCAGCCACATCTGCTTCCAGCGGCTTAAAGTCCACGCCGGTTTCCGTAGCGATTTTTTCGGCCACATCGGCAGACACTGAAGCCACCACGAAGTCGCCAGGTTGAACCCCGCTGCCTGCTTTGGCCACCCTGCTTACTTTTACTTTATTGTCCCACAGCAAGTTAAGCGCTGTAAAACTATCGTTGTTAGCGCCCGACAACACGTAGCCCTTGCTTCCTTTATACACCGTGCCTTTAGGCACCACCTTTTCCGTTACCCTGGGGTAGTTACCAGTTAAAGGAGTGCCCACCGGATCAACCCGCACACCCATATATTCGGCTACGTTGTCTGTCGACATATCGTAGGGTCTGATGGGGTCGTTGTTGCGGTCACGGGTGTACTCGTTGTCAGGGTAGAGCGTACGGCCCAGCAACCAGCGAACCACGCCTTGCTTGGGCTGTGCCATGCTGACCACGTAAGAACCGGCGCCATACACTTTACCCTCGTGAATCAACTGCGAGTCAATTCTCTTTACTTCCACACCCTGACCCAGTAGCACATTTACCAGCTTGTTGGCCGTGAGTGCATCGTGCTGCTCCGCCGGAATGATGTAGGCTTTTACTTCACCTTCGGCACCACGTTGCGTTTGTCTGGAAGCTTTCAGGTAGGCATTTTTCAATACGGTTTCTCTGTTGCGACCTGCAATGTCCGCAATGGCCAGTGCGGCAATCTTTTGCTGCTCCACAATGTCACGCACCCGCCACCATCCGCCTGGCCATGGGTTAGGGAAGGAGGTCTGGGCCTCGTACTTCGGCATGCCATGAATGCTGCCTTCGAGCTGATCAGGATGTACATAAAGCGGTGTGGCCAACCTGGCGCTGGCCGATTCTGTCAGCATGCCTGCGATATTGTGGAAAGGTGTGATCCAGTGAAACCCAAAATGGCCCCAGCCGGAGTAAATCGCCGCATTCACCACACCCGACTTGTTGTTCTCTTCTTCTTTGTAAGCAATGTGTGCCCCATACCACGACATTTCCCTCCATACCAGTGGATCACCATCCGGGCGAATAGGTTCAGCATAGGGTGGCACATAAATCCTGGCACCGTAAGCACCCATCTGATGATGATCTACATAAGCTTGCGGCATCCATTGTCTGAAAATAATGTCTGCACCGTACACAGATTCAATGGTGTTTTGCATGTAGGCATCCCGGTTGTTGTCGTGGCCGATGTAGTGGTGGTAGAGGTAGGGCATACTGTTACCCTCGTATTCTGTGCCCACATACTTTCTATACCATTCGGTGATCATGATTTCACCGTCAGGATTGAAGCAGGGAATGACGATAGAGATCACATTATCAAGGATTGTCATCATTTCTGTGTCGGTGCGGGTGAGCATGTCATAGGTAAACTCTGCCGCCGTTTGCGAAGCTGCCACCTCGCTGGAGTGAAGCCCGAACGACTGCACCACTACAGCCTTTCCGTTGACAATGATCTGGTCGATTTCGCTTTGCGGCACGCCTCTTGGGTCACTGAGTTTGGCATTCATCGCCTTGTACTCATCCAGTTTCGCCAGGTTTTCTGGCGATGAGATGTACAAGGCCAGGAATGGATTGCCCAGGGTCGTTTTTCCCATGTTCACCACCTTCATGCGTGGACTGGCTTCGCCTAGCTGGTTATAATATTTCACCAGATCGCTCCAGTGTGCCAGCTTTCGATCAGCACCCATTTGAAAGCCGAAAAACTGTTCCGGCGTGGGAATGTCCTGTGATTGAGCATAGGAGGGGATTAAAAATGCTGCCAGAAGGACTGCTCCCAGAAAGCGTTTCATTAATAGTAAAGCATTTTGAGTCATGTCAGATGGTTTTGGATTGATTGATATTTTCAATCTATTTCATCGCTACTGAAATTGAAAGGACTCAGGTTATGGCTTGCTCTATAGGATGAAGGGCGGTTGGTGGTGATGCACATCGTTGATCCTATTGTTCATAGGTTAAGCAACCGTTAAGTGCTATTCAAATCGGGTCGGCTTTTTTAGTTAAAGCATTAAGGCTTATGACTTACAATAACATTTTGTTTTTCAGGCCTTAATGTGTCTTCAGCCAAGGCGGCCAAAAAGTGGGTGGTCAGCAAATTGAAGTGCGATTTGGGCCATAGGTGAAATCTACATTAAGTAACGTCCAAAACCTTAGTAACTCACTAACCTAAGCTTAACAGAGAGTTTCATTTCGTCTTTCCGATCTCCCTTTATTTTGAATTTTATTTCGGCTGAACAAGGCCGGAGGAAAATTTAGTAATCCATAATATTTAAAAGTGTTTCTATGAAAAATTTGTACCAGATGCTCCACACGGGGCGCCGCCTGCTAACATTGGGCTTTAAGTCCTCAATGATAGCAGGTTTGTTGTTTTTGGGCAGCCTGCCATCACAAGAGTTGTTGGCAAAAAACAGCATGTACCAGGCTGGAATAATAGTATCCGGAACGGTTACCGACGAAGAAGGTGCTGCAATGCCCGGAGTGAACATTCTGGAAAAAGGCACCATCAACGGAACTGTGAGTGACGTAAATGGCAACTACCGACTAAATGTATCGTCGGCCAACGCCGTCCTGGTATTTAGCTTCGTTGGCGCTGAAACAAAGGAAGTTACGGTTGGTGGTCAGTCGGAGATTTCGGTATCACTTGCCGGGAGCTCTGAAACATTGGCCGAGCTGGTCGTGGTAGGTTACGGTACGCAGAAAAGATCCGACATAACCGGAGCCATTGGTTCCTTGAAGAGTGAAAATTTTAACCGTGGAGTTGTAACTAACCCAGGGGAATTGCTTCAGGGGAAAGTTGCTGGTGTAAACATAACAACTGCCAGTGGTGAACCTGGTGCTGCACAGAATGTGATCATCCGGGGAATTGGCAGCTTGCGGTCTGGAACGCAACCGCTTTACGTGGTGGATGGTTTCCTGCTTGATAACAGCTCTCAAGGTTTTGATACCAACCCCCTCAACTTCCTTAATCCCAACGACATTGAAAGCATCGATGTCTTGAAAGATGCCAGTGCCACCGCTGTATATGGTTCCAGAGCGTCAAATGGCGTGGTAGTTATCACTACCAAAAAAGGAAAGGCTGGAAAAACAGAAATGAACTTTTCAGCTTCTACTGCCTGGTCTAAGATGTCTAAGAAAATTGATGTGTTTAGTGCCGACGAGTTTGGGCAGAATGTGACGGGTGAAGGTGGAACGCTGGAAGACTTCGGTGGAAATACTGATTGGCAGGATGAATTGACCCAAACCGCCCTGTCGAAGCAATTCGACCTTTCCGTTGGCGGGGCCGCTTCTGAGAAGTTCTCGTACTACGCTTCAGTTGGTGTTCAGGATCAGGAAGGTATTTTGAAGAATAGCAACCTGGAACGTTATTCCGGGAAACTGAATATGAACCAAAAGGCACTCAATGGAAGGCTGAAGGTAGACTATAATCTTACTGCGTCGCACACAGAAAACCTGCGCCCGAGCATTACATCTACCATTGCAGACATGATTAGCCTGAACCCAACCATTCCGGCCTATACCGATGGTGAGCCTACATTGTTGACAACAAATGCTTTGAACCCACTCACCAGATATGACATCTACAGTGACCTGGCTGTTAACAACCGCATCCTGGCGAGTATTTCCCCGTCAATTGAACTGTTTGATGGCTTTGTTTATAAGTTGAATCTTGGGGTTGACTACTCTGCCACCACCAGGGATGCTCAGTATGAGCCTTTTCCTGATGTGATCAATGAGTCGAATATTTCAGACGGATCACTGTCCACACTTATAGGTAACAATACCAATAGTCTGGTCGAAAACACGATCACCTACAACTGGATCAAGGATGTACACAATCTTACCGTACTTGGTGGTCACTCTTACCAGGAATTCCTGTTAGAGAACAGGACATTCGACTACCGTGGGTTTGCCAATAATAATATCGAACCAAAATACCAGGATCAAACCAGCACAGCTGAATATCCCACTTCTGTAGGGTCGTCTGCCATTAGAAACGAGTTGCAGTCATTCTTCGGAAGGGTTAATTATACTTTTGACGAAAAATATTTGTTTACTGCCACGCTTCGTGCTGACGGGTCTTCAAAGTTTGGAGTGAACAACAAGTATGGGTATTTCCCGTCTGTTGCCCTGGGCTGGAACATCAGCAATGAGGACTTCATGGACAATTCATTTTTCTATAACCTGAAGTTGCGTACAAGCTGGGGACAAACCGGTAACCAGGAAATCCCTTCTAAGATCACCAAGGCAAGCTATTCGGAAGACAGGTTGATAACAGGCGCTGAAAGCCTTAGCACGTACCCGCTGGACCCTGATGGCAATTCAATTGACAGCTATCCTTACGGAATTGTTTTCACTCGCCTGGCAAACCCAGATCTGCAGTGGGAAGTATCTACCCAGCTGAACGTCGGCGTTGACTTTGGCATCTTTGACAATCAGATCACCGGTAGCCTGGATTATTTCAATAAAGAGTCGTCCAATATTTTGCTGGAAGTTACGCCTGCTGACCCCGTGCAGCCAACGTCCACCTACTGGACTAATATCCAGGACATGAAGATCCAGAACAATGGTATCGAGCTGGCATTGGAATACAATGGCAAAGGACAAGGCGGCTTCTCCTACAACATCGGAGGTAACCTGACATCCATCCAGAACACGGTAAAAGACTCTCCTTACGCTGTATTGACCACTGGTGCCGCTCAGGGTTCTGGACAAACTGGTGCAACCATTAATGGTTATATCAACGATGAGCCGATAGGATCTTTCTACATGTTCCAATTTGACGGCATTGGGGCCGATGGACTCAACATGTTTAGAGACGTTAACGGAGATGGCGCTATATTGGACAATGACCGCACCGTTGTGGGCAGTGCTATTCCAAAACTGCTGTATGCCTATCACCTGAATTTCAGGTATAACAGTTTCGATCTGGGCTTCAACTTTAACGGAATTGCCGGCAGCAAAATATACAACCACACTGCCATGACGCTGTTTACCAAGGCGCAACTGACCAAGTCGAACAATGCCACTGACTTTGTAATTCAATACCCTAACGAGGCAATTTCAAATGCCAACACTGTATCTACACGGTATTTGGAGAATGGTTCCTTCATGAGACTGAACAATGCTACACTTGGCTACAACCTGACTTCAGACAAGATCGGCTTGGGAGGTGCGTTCCAGAACATCCGTGTATCGGTAACCGGTCAAAACCTGTTCGTGATCACAGATTACTCTGGATTTGACCCTGAAATCAACACAGGATCAACTACAGGTGGTATTCAAACCTTTGGAATAGATCGTTTCACTTATCCAAAGGCAAGAACGTTTTTGATAAGCGTCAATGCCACGTTCTAAAAGGAAAACACTCAGTTCTCTTAGTATTACTTTAGAAAATAGAAATCATATGAACTTTTTAAATATAAGATTTAGTAAAGTACTGCCGATCATTGTAGTGCTACTCACATTCGTTGGTTGTACCGATCTCGAAGAAGACATTTTGGACGAGTCGCTGACTGGAACAGGCGAGGCAGAAGTCATTAGCGGATCCATTGCACCAGTATATGGCCTTCTTCGTCAGGTTTGGCTACATACCGTCAACTTCGGGCTTCAGGAAGTTGCTTCCGACGAAGCCATCTTGCCATACCGTGGTGGTACCGACTGGTTTGATGGCGGCAAATTCATCGCCGTTCACCAGCATTTGATGACTCCCGGCAACTCACTGGTGGCAGATTCCTGGACATATATTACCCTGACGCTTTCGAGAGCCGTTGTGGCCGAGGAAAGGCTGAGGGAAGAAGTAGAAAAAGGAAATGCAGATGCGCAAGGGCCGCTTTATGAAATGATTGCCATGCATGCATACCTCAATATGCTGGCACTAGACAACTGGGGGTTGGTTTTCAAGAAGGAGAGTTCTTCCGGGGTATCAGTACTCCTGAGAGGACAGGAAGCCATCGACTATATTGAAGGCAAGCTTTTGTCGGTAGTGGACGTCATGAACAATGACGCTGGAGCCGGGCGGCTGAACAAAGACGCCGCCAGCGCCTTGTTGGCTCGCTTGTATCTGAACGCTGCGGTTTATCGCGATCCTTACGGTACTCCCGACTTCCGAAGTGAAGACATGGACAAGGTGATTCAATACACCAACAGCATCATTGCTGGTTCTCATTCCTTGTCAGCTGAATACTTCGATTTATTCAGCGACGATAACCACACCAAGTCTGAGCTTATTTTTGCCCTGGACCAAAGAGGCGTACTGGCTACTGAGCATGGCCGCTGGGCCTATTGGCCAATATCTGGTGATCAGGTGCCAAGACCTGAATTTCCAAGCACCAGAGGAACGGATGCCGTGGCTGCCACCCCTGACTTTTACCAGCACTGGGTGGATGCATACGGCAGCGTAGACCCTGCTGACGCCGATGCCCGTTTTTATATGAAAAACACCATGATTCCAGATGAACTGGCAGACCTTTCCGGTGTGACGCCCGAAAATGATGCAGACCATTACTACTGTGTGCCAGCTCAGGATTTTGAAATTGACAGGGGAATACTTCGTGGTATTATCTGGGGTCCCCGAAAAGATGCCACGGGTCAAATCATGACTTGTGATGATGGTTCGGTAAGGATTTATCCCGTCATCAATAGAAGGACAAGTGGTGCCAATATCCGATATGTGGATCATAATCTCAATGTTGATTTCACTGAGCAGGGTAGTTTGCACAACACCGGATACAGGTTTTCAAAATACCAGTTTAGCCACACTGCTCCCAACTGCTGCTCTTACAGTAGCGTAGACATCGTTTTGATTCGTTTGGGCGAAATATACTTGATGCGTGCGGAAGCAAAATTGAGAAAAGGCGACAATGCAGGAGCTTTGGCTGATGTCAATACCCTCAGAACTTCCAGGACTGCCCGTCCTGAGCAAACGCCGGCAGCATTGACTTCTATTGATACAGAAATATTATTCCGTGAAACTGGATTTGAGCTCTACTGGGAAGGTCTGAGAAGAAATTATCAGATACGCTTCGGTAAGTACGAGGACAGCTGGACAGGCAAAGATGATGCAGATGTGCGCAAAAGATTATTCCCTATTCCACAGAGAGCCATCGACGGTGCGTCCAGTGAAAAGGGATTCCTGGTGCAAAATGAAGGATACTAATTGACTACTAACTAATTAAAGAGCATACTACAAAAGGTCGAAGGCCAAAGCTTTCGACCTTTTGTAACTCATTCCCACTATATGAAAACCAGAGACAAGCATCTTTTTGTAGCGATATTGACCAGCGTCTGCTTCACTGCTGTGAACGGTCAGGGACTCAAAATGAATCAGACCCAGGTGATTGGCAGTCACAACAGCTACAAAATCGGGATTGAACAGCCTCTGATGGACATGATCCTGACCGATCGCCCCGAGGCCATTGGGTTGGCCTACACCCATATCCCGATGACCGATCAATTGGATTTGGGCCTGAGAAGTCTGGAAATAGATGTGTTATTTGATCCGGAGGGTGGCCGGTTTTCAAATCCAAAAGGATTGGAAATGCTCACAACTGCTGGAGTAAACGCACAGCCTTATGATGCGGAGCCAATGAGGGAGCCTGGTTTCAAGGTACTGCATGTGCCGGACATTGATTTCAGGAGCCACTGTGCCACTTTCAAAGGTTGCCTTTCTGATGTTCTCACCTGGTCGAAGGCACATAACAATCATTTGCCGATCATCATTACCATTAACCCCAAAAGCGATGGGCTCGACCGGCCTGGCTTTGCCAAAGTGATTCCTTTCGACAAGCGGGTGCTAGACGCATTGGACCGGGAGATATGGGAGGTTTTTGAACGAAGAGAGCTGATCACCCCGAAGCTGGTGAGAGGAAAGCAAGCCACACTGCGGGATGCGGTGGTAGACAAGGGCTGGCCGGACCTGTCGGCTGCCAGAGGCAAAATCCTCTTTGTGTTCGATGCGGGGAAGGAGCTAACGGATGTGTACCAGCAAAACGACGAGGCCTATGCCAGGCCAATGTTTGCGAATACTGAAAGCGACAATTCGCATGCGGCATTTTTTATCATGAACGACCCCGTAAAGCAGGAAAAAGAAATCGCCGGGCTGGTAAAACAGGGGTTTATGGTTCGCACCCGTTCCGATGCCGACGCCAGAGAGGCACGGCTGGGAGACAAAACCAGGTTTGAAGCCGCCATGCGGTCGGGAGCCCAGGTAATTACCACCGACTACTACCTCAAGTCTCTCAGTCCCAATAAAGATTTTGAGATTGTTTTTGGTAATGGCAGCTATCAGCGATGCAATCCTGTATTGACAAAGTCATCAGCATGCGATCTGCCATAATACGAATGTTTAAATACCCTTCGTGAACAAATCCTATTAACTTTATAACCAATAACTAAACTCTTAAGCCAGTGAAACGCCGCACTTTCCTTTACCAAACCTCTGTAGTATCTCTTGGTTTCCTGTCATTGTCCAGATGCGTGCAAAAGGGTCGGGACACCGCCGAATCAAACGTTCTGCCGTTAAAATCCGACCCGGAAAAATACCTGGATTTGCCGGAAGGCTTCTCCTACAAAATCATTTCTAAAGCGGGCAACACAATGAGCGACGGCCTGCGGGTTCCCGGCAGAGCAGATGGCATGGGCGCATTTGCACGAGCTGATGGCAAAGTTGTCATTATCCGTAATCACGAGAATAGCCCAGCACCACTGGAAAACAGCCCTTTTGGGTTGGAAGGGGAGTTGCTTGGGTTGGTCGATATATCCAAACTGTATGATGCGGGGAAAGGCGAGCTCCCGGGGCTGGGCGGCACCACCACGTTAGTGTACGATGAAGAAAAAGGGGAGGTAGTAGAAGAGTTCATGAGTCTGGCGGGAACCTATCGCAACTGTGCAGGGGGAGTCACACCATGGAACAGCTGGCTTACCTGTGAGGAAGACACAACCAAAGCGGATGGCGAAAATATCGAAAAAGACCATGGCTATGTGTTTGATGTACCTGCTGATGCTCCCGGGCTGATTGAACCACGACCTATTAAAGCCATGGGGCGCTTCAATCACGAGGCCGTAGCTGTAGACCCGCAAACAGGCATCATTTACCAGACTGAAGATGCATCTGACAGCCTCATCTACCGTTTTGTTCCTGAAAACCCCGAAGACCTGCATCAGGGCGGAAAGCTTCAGGCGTTGGCCATAGACAACCGCCCCAAACTGGACACCAGAAACTGGAAGGAGCGTGGCGTAGAGCAGGGGGTAGGCTATCCTGTGGTATGGCAGGATGTGGACGAGGTCGATTCTCCACTTGACGACCTGAGAATCAGGGGATTTGAAGCAGGAGCAGCCTGCTTTGCACGGGGAGAGGGCATGTGGCATGCCGACGGCCAAATCTACTTCGCCTGCACCAATGGTGGCCCCAAAAATTTCGGGCAAATATTTCGATATGACATTGAAAAAGAGCAGCTAGTATTGTTCGCTGAATCAGAAGACAAAACGGTGCTACACATGTGCGACAATGTGACCATTGCTCCCTGGGGAGAAGTTTTGGTTTGTGAAGACAACGGTGAGCTCAACCGCATGCACTTCATCAACAAAGAAGGGGAGCTGCGCTTGTTTGCTGTCAACCGAAGCTCTAAATCGGAGCTGGCCGGGGCTGTTTTCTCACCGTCAGGGAAGACACTTTTTGTGAATGTGCAGGAAAACGGGGACACGGTGGCGATCACCGGGCCGTGGGAAAAGCTTCAGGCAGTGTAATTTACGGGCTTAAAAAAAGGGGCTATTTTGGTGAACCAGGGTGGCTCCTTAACTTGCGTGAAAATTCACACAAATCATTCTCCTTTCTCTATGTTCCACGGCTCAGGTTTCCCCACAACACTTGACGAACAGGTTTTTAATGACTGGCTGGAAGCAGGCCGAAACAGCAAACTCAGCTACACCTATATGCTGATCATTTGGGACGAGCTGGATTCAAAATACCTGCCTGTGTATACGGCTGAGAGAGAGAAAATTCTCGATTATAAAAGATACCCTGGGGCCAGCAGCAATGAATCATTGATAGCGGCCTATGATTTGTATTCGGAGTCGAAAGTGGGGTGAGATTTGTATCAAGGACCTTTGACGGTTGTCGAAGCAGTGTTATTTAATTCCGCAGCCTTTTGCGGTTGTTTATCGATGAAGTTTAGACGAATATTTAACTAACGGAAGTCATTGCGGACATTGGGATTACCTCTTAACTTTCCTTTATGTCAAGTTTTAGGATAAGACCCCGATTCAAACACCGTGTTGAAGCCGTCCAAAAAGACGAGCTGGAAAGTGCTATTTGTGCCGCCTTGGAACAGAACAAGCAGTTCACTTTCACAAATTTTCCGGATCATCTGTACATCAAGATTAACCCCGACGAACGGCATATTTGGTCGCCACAATTGCATCTGTCATTTGACCAGGAGGGCAACGATGTGACTGTAAGAGGCTTATACGGGCCCAATCCGACTATATGGGCTTTTTTCTTTTTCGGCTATGTGGCCATTGGCATCTTGATGCTTTTTCTGGGCATGTGGGGAGGCAGTCTTTGGAGTTTGGGTAAAGATGCCTCGGTTTTGTGGGGCATTCCTGTGCTAGCAGCGCTTGCAGTAGGTTTATACCTCTTCAGCCAGGCCGGTCAAAAGCTTGGTGCTCAGCAGATGTTTGATATTCATCATTTTTATGAAGGTATCACTCACAACAAGGTGGTAGTGAGTTAGGGATCGTGCTACGATTTGACAGAAGTTTCGTTTAGATTTAAAACCATGATTGAAGGAACTCAACGCAGTCAGATCCAGATAGGTACGGAAGTCGACATCGTACAAAAGCATCATCAGCGCTCAGGTGAACTCACACGGGGCCATGTGGCCCAAATATTGACCAGCTCATCGCATCATCCTCATGGTATCAAAGTACGATTGGAAACGGGAGAAGTCGGTAGAGTGAAGGCCATTATAGAAGAGTGAAGTCACTAATTGAAATGTTTTTTTAGCACCTTTAAGGGAAAAGAACGGTGAGACGACAGCTTACGGGTTTCGTAGCTTTTATCAACTCAAATTCGTCAGGTGAAGTTCATTACACTAACTTCATCGCCTCGGGATCTCATTTAACTTTCAATTCAAATTCAACCGACTTTTCCAGTTTGCATCATCCAGTATATCCATCAGGAAGTTCTTCTTCTCAAAGATCGTCTTGAAGCTATGGTCACGATGGAGCTCAGCGTATTTCATTTCTGCTTCATCTACAAGGTAGCTGGCATCGGATCCTAATTGCTCCCGGAAAGTGGAGTATTCTTTCTGGTTGTAGAGCAAATTTCTAGCATCTATCAGACCACTTTCCAAAGAAACGGTTACTTTTTTATGGCACCGGCAGGGATTGGTCTTATTGACTAACCCACACTTATGCTGCATGAACTGGTGCAGGTCTTTCCGGGCCTTACTGAGCTTCATCCGATAGTTGGGCTTGGACATCTCCATTAGCTCGGAGCCAACATTATGGTCAGCGTCAAATACTTCCCCAATGAGATAAATCATCCGCTGTTCTTTGGTGAGACAGAGCAGCATGCCCGACAGGCAGGTGAGGCGCACTTCTCGGATGGCTTCTTTCTTCTCCTCCTTTTCTTCCTGGCTTAGCTCCACGTCGGGGGCCATTTCCAGGCCGATCGCCATTTCCTCAAAGGAACCGGGCAGCTTCGAGTTCAGCTTCTTCTTGTCGTTCAGGAAGTGATTTACGACGATACGGTAGGCCCAGGTGCGGAAGGAGCTTTGGTGCCCAAACTTTCCCAAATTTGAAACGATCTTGATCAACACCTCCTGACTAAGGTCGGCCGCATCGGCAGGGTTGCCCACCATTTTCCATGCAATATTGTAAATGTAGGGCTGGTGCCGCTCGATGAGCTGATTCAACGCTTTCTTGCTCCCTGTCAGCGTTTGCTCAATTAGCGCTTTGTCGGACGCATCGGAAGAATAGGTGTTGGATAATGGGTTCATATTATTGGAGTTATGAGATTCCTCTTAACTGATTAATTAATCATATGTTTCAATCTCTTAAACATTCTCTCAGTCGGCTGCGCTTAGTAGAGACTGTTTAAAAGCTTTTATGCTAAATATGGCGGCCACTATGGCGACACCCACCCGTACCCAATGAAAAAACACCCATCCCTGGAGCTTACTTGTGGCTACCGCTGCACTATATTTTAAGTCCATAAAGTCAAGGTTCATTGGTAGGTGATAAGCGGCGGTTTGGATATTGATTAACAACAAAGCGACAAATGCATAGCGCCAATACCGTCTGGCCTGTTGGTTTTCTTTATCGAAAAACGCCAAAAAGACAGTGGCAATAAATGCAGGCAACAATGTAGCTGCTGTAGGACCTAATAAAAGGGGGAAATCGACTTTGAAGGATTCCATAAATGCGACAGGTTCTAGCGACTGCCAGCGAACGGCGTAGCTCAAACCGATATTGATCATGTTGCCGAGAAAGGCGGCCACGCCAATAATGGCGATATAGGGGAGTATCTTTTTCATATGGATAGGGCCTTTATTTGTTTCTAAGTGCTTTGATAAGGCGGACGAAAATGTAGACGTGGCTTAAGAAAGTGGTTAACCCGTAGGTGACAAACATCAACCAGATGAAACCTAAGTCGTGGTCGTAAAGTTTTAAGCCAAAGAACTGAGGGAAGGCAGTTATCAAGTCGGTAAAACCGATGACATTAAAGATCCATACCAGCGGAATGGCAAAACTCCACTTGTTTTTTAAGGCGATCGCCGCAATGATGGCCACAACAGCAGTGGATAAGTCCCAAAGCCCAACAGTGGTCAGAAAGTCGCTTGGGAATCCTCCGTAAAATTGCTCCCTGGCCATAAAGGACAAGCCCAGGTAACGGAATACATTGAGAAACACGAAAGGCAAAAGTGCCTCCTGGAGGGGAAGCTTCGACACCCGTGGTTGGATCCACCATTTGAAGCCAAGTATGATACCTATTGTACCGATCACTGCCTGTAAATTGATAATAAGAAAATTGTCCATGAGGTTTATTGTTAGTTTGCTCCTTTGACAATCAGAATAGGAATGTGTAAAGACTTCGAATCGAAAAGTTTCGAATGATCGTTTCACACCAACCTCAATAGTATCCCGGTGAGATTTAAATATTCTCCCTTTCGCTGAAAAGTCGGCATAAAGTGTTCACTTCGCAGTAGAAATCATGCTTTGCACATGAATAGACATGGGAATTTTCCACGGCTTCCCCCGGGGAACCTTGACACCAATCAAAAGGGAAGCAGATATAGCACTCGTAAAGTCCTCATAGCCACGGGAGTGGTAACGGGGGCTTTGTTTATGCTGTTCGAAGCGCTAAGTCCAACAGCAAAAGGCAAAACCGAAGACATGGTGCCCGTTGCGGTGCTTTCAAAAGAAGAAAATAGGGCAGTACACCGTTACGTTAACGATTACCATCTTGAGGTAGCCAAAGCTAAAGGACTGGCAAAGCCTTTGGTATCAAAAGCTGAGCACAAAGCAGACGCCAAAGCGTTTAGTAGCCGCTACAAACTTGTCGAAATAACCGATAACAAGTACTATGAAATTCCCCACCTAACCAATTCACTGGCTTACCTGCAGCCGCCTGCTGAAGAATTCCTAACTCTTATTGGGGAAAGGTTTTGCGACCGACTCGGGGAACTAGAAATGACAGATTATCGGTTTTCGGTCACATCAGTATTACGAACGATTGAAGATCAAAAGTCGCTGCGGAAAAACAACCTCAACGCTACGGCTAATAATTCATCGCACTACTATGGACGAACATTTGACATTGCCCAAACACGCTTTTTTGAGAGGGGAAATAGCACGCCGGTGTATTCCTACCGCCTGAGAAATCTATTGTTGCGTGAATTGATCAAGCTGCAGGAGGAAGGCAAGTGTTATGTGCTGCTTGAGAGTCAGACGAAATGCATTCATGTGACTGTCAGGTGATTGTAAACAATGTCAAGGGTCGAACAAGCGTAATATATCTCATTGATATTAAGATGATTATCATTTACTTTCTCAAGCGATGAGTCAGCTAAGTGCCAACCTTTACCACTTACCCATCAGGCAGCTTTGCAAGCTGGTCAAGCAGCATTTTCCGGCACACGAGTATCATTTCAAAAAACACACTATCGTATTGAAAGATGCTGACCTGAACCCATTAGGAAGCATCCGACTGCCACTTCATTTTTCGCTGAACGAGTACCTGACTATCATTACCGACCAGGCACAGGTGTTGTACGTAAGTGTGGAGTCGGGCTATGCCACCATCAGCATGATGCAGGGTGTGGAGAACGTGTATCATACCTCGTTTGGGGCCTACATGACCCGCAAAAAGCAAGGATTCAGCCAGATCAAGTACCTGAAAAAGAAAGGGAAATCCCGGGCTGGTTCGAGGGTGAGATTGGCTGAAACAATTGAGTTTTTTGAAAAGATCAATTTGACTCTGACGAAGCTTTTGGAGACCTATACCGTCGACCGACTGGCGCTCAACTGCAACACCACCCTGATCCCTTATTTGTATCAATCGAAGGTGAAATGCCCTTTCGAGAAAAACGATCGCAGGCTTTACAGAATACCGGTACACATCCCACAGTCGAACTTCACCCACCTGGAGGCAGCGATTAAAAAACTAAAGGCACCTATCTTGTTTTATGAGGAGCCAAACAAACCCCTGATGGAGCCTTTGACCGCCGGTGGTGGGTAGACGGGATCGGCATGCCAATACGATAGTATTGCAACAGATATTATATCAAGCCCATTTATCATCAATCACCATGTGATAATGAGTTTGGCTTCCCGGTTTAGCATCTCAAGGCCTTCCATTTGGAAGTTCTATTTCAAATTTTGTAAACAAAGCGGGCTCGGATTCTACCGTGACAGTACCTCCCAGTTTCTCTACACATTCCCTTACAATATAAAGGCCGAGGCCAGACCCCGATGCAGTGTCGGTGGCCCGGTAAAACATGTCAAATATTTTTGGAAGATGTTGTTGATAAATACCTATTCCGTTATCGGAAAAACTAATTCGCATATTCGTTTCCGTTGTTAGGATCTTTATCAAAAGCCTGTTAAACGGCTTGTGTAAATCCTGGTATTTGATCGAATTCGAAAGCATATTCTCCATTATGATTCTACAACGAATCTTGTCTGAAAAAAAGGCAATTTTCCCGTCGACTACCATTTCCACGTACAAACTACCGCTGCCTGTCATAAATTTGAGGTTGGCCTGGGCGTCCGTCAGTAGTTCTGGAAAATTGATTTCCTCAAATTTAACTTCCAGCCGACTGTTACGAGAATAGCTGAGAATGTCCATGATAAACCCGTCCAATCTTCCAATGCTGCTTCGCATCAAGTGTAGATAGCTTCGGTTTGTAGATGAAAGCTTTTCCAGTTCGCACAGATTGAGTATCCCCAGAATTGAAGCAAGCGGTGCCCTCAAATCATGGGATGCCCTATACACGAACCGATCAAGCTCTTTATTCACTTTCTGCAACTCTTCGAACTGAATTTTGAATTTCTTCTCTGCAATTTTCCGGTCGGTAACATCTTCCAGCGTTCCTTCGAAATACTTCGCCTTTCCATTTGCATCATCAACCCTGTGGACGTTTCCCTTCACCCAAATCAACTCCTTATTTTTCTTTAGAGCTCTCATCTCAAACCCTGCCACCTGCCTGTCTTTGATCAACTTTCTGGTCAGCAGTTTTCTTTCACTTGGATCGAAATAGATTTGACTTGCAATGTTCTCAATAGAGCCAATCATTTCTTCTTGCGAACTGTAACCAAAAATTCTCGCCATGGAAGGATTGACAATAAGGAAGCGACCTTCAGCATCGCTTCGATAAATTCCCTCGTGCGATTTTTCAAATATTGTTTGGTACCGCCTTTCTGCTTCATTCCAATCCGAAATGTCAATCGAGGTAGTTAATAGGCAGGGCTCACCGTCCAGCTCTAGCTGTTCCATTGTAAACATAACCGGCCTTAGTGTTCCATCCTTTGCCCTAAGGGTAAGTTTCTCGTTTTTTAATCTCCCCGTAGACTTCAGCTTGGTCACTATCTCTTCACGTTCGTTAGCTACTACCATATCCAGCCCAACGGAGGTTTTGCCAATAAGCTCCAGGCGGCTGTAACCCACCAGCGATTCAAAGCTTTTGTTCACTTCTATGAATTGTCCATCTCTCATTCTTGAGATGACCATCGAAGCCGGGTTGTTGAAGAAAATGGTATTAAATCTCTCCTGCCATCTTTTTATAGCCCTGTTCGCCAGGGACTTTTCGGTGGTGTCACGAAAAATCAACACTGCGCCGGTAATATTGGACGTTGTATCACGGATTGGCGCCCCGTTATTGCTGATAATGAGTTCCCGGTGGTCACGGGTGGTAAGAATTGTGTGGTTTTCTAATTCCAGCGCTTCGCCCAGTTCTATTATTTTTCTAAGGGGGCTGTCGAGCGGCGTTCCGCTGCTTTCATCCTTGATCACGTATACTTCTTCAAGTTGTTTTCCTATTGCTTCCTTGTCTGTCCAACCCGTAAGCCGCTGTGCCAACGGGTTCATAAAAACGATTTTTCCAATTGCATCTGTGCTGATTACCCCTTCACCAATGCTGGCCAGAGTGATGCGCAAATGTTCCTCACTGTGCCTCAAAGCCTCCTCCAACATCATGCGTCTGGATACATCTCTAAAGCTGGCAATCACAATAACCCCCTTATCAGTTGTTGTCATCCGACTTGACCCAACTTCGACGGCTATTAACCTTCCTGATTTGGTTTTCGCATGTAGAGGACCGATCAATTCGCCTGTGGGGGGCAACAAGGAACCCTTCGAAAAAATATTTTGAAACTCGTCGGACGTATTGCTCGCTTCGGGAATTATTTCTCCAATCGGTGATTCCAACAATTGCCCTGGTGAATATCCAAAGAGATGCTCGGCCATTTTGTTCACAAAAACAATCTTTCCACTCTCGTTTACTCCCAGCATTCCATCAGGTGCAGACTCGAGGAAACCGTGAAAAAGCTTTAGGCTTTCCTGTGAGTCTTCGGTTAATTTCTTCTGAAGCAATTCTGCCTTGACCAAGGCCTGGGCACCCGAAAGGAGAATAATAAGGGTGCAACAAATAAAAACGAAAGCAAAAAGGAATACCCCAAATTCACCATGTAGGGTCGCAATCTCCTCACTTTCCAGCCGAAGCAACGCAACCAATAGTGCCAGAACCGTGATGGCAACAATTTGCCTGAAGAATATTTTGCTAACATTGGAGTTTCGTGTGAATACCGATATAATGCCATAGTTAGTCTTGGCGAGTAGCATAGCCGATGACAGTGTAGCAAAAATTATCGCAGTTTTGATGGGTACCTGCGTGAATTGCGTCAGGGTGTTGAGGTTTTGAATATCGAACAAGTACGCCAGGAGGGGTATGAGTGATACCAGAAGAACAACTAATAACAGGTAATCCGAAAGGAGGTGCTTTTTACTAATGCCTTGCTGGTAGAAAAATATGCTCGTAGAAAGTAACATCAAGCCACAGGCTACCATGAACGACATTCGGTCGGATGCAGCCTCTGGAGATGGGTCGTTCTTTATTAAATAAAGACTGTCGATACCAAGGTTACTATTGAATATATGCTCCCACAGAGTGAGTAATGCAATCAGGAATATGACCCCACTTCCAGCCATCACAATGATATTTCTTCTGGCTGAGTCTTTGCCGACCAACAGATAGAGAAACAACATACCAGTCACAAAAAAAGAGAGCGCAGTATTGGACTTCATAAAAGTCAATTCTGCAGGAATACTTCTTAGCTCTGCTACATCTATCCACCAACCGAGCAGTGCTAAGCCAGAGAGCAAAATTGTAAAGAGCGTTGCTACTTTAGCGAACAATCTAAATCTTGTATTTCTTGAGGACGTCATCTTTCAATTCCATTAGAAAATTGTTCTTTTCATTAATTCAGCTAACGCTGGTATTATTCCTTCAAATTCGAAAGACTTGTCGAAGAAATAGTCGGCACCGTGCTTTTTGCATACTTCCCTGTAGTGATCTCCCGAAAAGTTAGTTAGCATGATTACGGAGATCTTTGGAAACTTCTTTTTAATCATTTTTAAGAAGTCGATACCGCTTTCATCGGGCAGATTTATGTCCAACAGGATCACGTCAGGATTCGCATCTTTTACTAACTGAAGTGCCTTCTTCGCCGATTCTGGATAGCCCAAAATCGAAATGCCTTCAACACCGCTCAACAAATTTTTGATTCGCTCAACAACTAAAACTGAGTCATCAACAATTAGCAAACGCAGTGTTTCCTTTTTCATTGAATCGAATTTGAATGGTTGATTATTTTGGTTAGTCAAAGGAACAAAAGACCTTAGTTCCAGTAAATAGACGCTATTATCTATTTGGTGTAAACCAAAAAATTAAAATGTGTAGTAGTTTCCTCTACAAGAGGATAAGTGAATTGGGGCCCGCAGTTAGGCTGAATGAATTGAGGTCATCATTTCCCATGCGGTTTATTCAGCCTGTGTTTACCCCGGAATAGCCAGTGTCAAATCAATTGATTGTGGATAGCGTATTGCGTGAGGTCGGCATTACTTTTTAGTCCCATCTTTTTCAAAATCCGGGCCCGGAAGGTACTAATGGTGGTGACACTAAGGGAGAGGGTGTTGGCGACTTCAGACACTGAACTTCCTGAAGCGAGTAGTTTCATCACAGCAAATTCACGGTCGGAGAGGGTTTCATGCAAGGCTTTTTCTGCATCTTTATCGAGCGTTTCAGCTAGTTTTTCGGCCACAGTAGCGCTGATATACCTTTTGCCTGCCAGTACCTTTCGCACCGCAGCAACCAACTCATTAGAGGCGCTTTCCTTGGTAAGGTAGCCCGCAGCGCCCGCTCGTAACGCCCTGATCGCATATTGATCTTCGGGATGCATGCTCAGGATCAGTATAGGTTTGTTAGGGAACTGCTCTTTTAATTGTTTCAGTATATCCAGGCCGTTTTGCCCTGGCATCGAAATATCGCTTATTAATATATCCCATTCTCTGCTTTGCGCAAGCTTCAATAGCTCTGTACCTGTGCTGGCTTCGGTAATCGAGGCGTCGCCAAATTCGTCCAGGAGAATCTCTCTCAAGCCCCTGCGTATCATTGAATGATCGTCGGCAATCAGAATCCTAATCATCGATTCAAATATTGGAACACGCCAAAAGGAAATTATTCAAAACTAAAAAATGTGTCATATCGCAGTTTTAAGTGGTACTGTCACCTGAACCCTCACTCCCTGGCCTGGCAGGTTGTCGATCTCGATCTTCCCGCCGATCATTAGCACACGCTCCCTCATGCCAACGAGCCCGAGTGTTCGGTTTTTACTTATTTCCAGCTTGCTGAACCCTTTGCCATTATCGCTGATTGTCAGCATCAATTCGCCATCATTGACGGTCAACTCAGATTCTACTTTGCTCGCACCTGAATGCCTCGCCACGTTGGTCAGTGATTCCTGATAAACTCTAAACAAAGCGGTAACGGTGACATTGTCAAGTTGCAAATCCACTTCACTTGATCGGAACACCGAAACTATGCCGGATCTTTTTTCAAATTCATGACTTTGCCACTCGAGCGCTGCTACGAGGCCAAAGTCGTCGAGAATGCCAGGACGTAAATCAGTAGAGATCCTGCGCACTGATTTCACGGTTTCATCTATCAGTTCCAACATGCCGTTGATTTTTTCACCCACACCCTTTTCTTTGTTTTCAATCTTCTTGGCAAGCCAAGAAGTATCCATTCTTAGGCCTGTGAGCTGTTGGCCCAGCTCGTCGTGAATTTCCCTGGCAATGTTTGTTCGCTCCTCTTCACGGATGCTTTGAAGGTGCCTGGCCAGCTCCCGAAGCTTCGTGTTCACTTCTTTTAATTCAATTTCTGTATTCTTTATTTCGGTAACGTCTCTTATGATAGATAGCAGGCAATCCTCATCCTTCCAGCGCAACTTCACTATGGAAGACAAGCAAACCCGTTTTTCACGGGCCCTGATATAAAAAATACCCTCCACGTTCCGAATAGCCTGTTGTTTCGCAAAGAATTGGGCAACCTCTTCCCGGTTTACCAGATCTCTGACACCCAATTCTGACGAATTTTTCCCGATTGACTCTTCTCGGGTAAAACCAAATAGATCGATAAATCCGTCATTGACTTCCACAAGCTTTCCCGTTTTTATGGAAGCAATTGTGATAGAGTCTGGGCTGGCGTTAAACGCCGCCTTAAATCTTTCTTCCGACTGGCGTACGGCTTCTTCAGATTTCTTGCGCTCGGTAATATCTCGGATGATTGCCAGGAAGCCATGTTGCCCTGTTTTTGCGAGGACGACGTCAACGGGAATTTCAGTGCCATCTTTTCTG
This sequence comes from Imperialibacter sp. EC-SDR9, assembly GCF_902498805.1. Taxonomy (GTDB): domain Bacteria; phylum Bacteroidota; class Bacteroidia; order Cytophagales; family Cyclobacteriaceae; genus Imperialibacter. The sequence continues at coordinate 166,414 of NZ_LR701574.1, forward strand.
ACCATTCTCCTTTCATACAAAATCGAGCCTTTGTTTTTCACCTCTGCCATTCTCTGCCGGACAAGGTGTTTTTCCTCGTGGGCATAGGTGTCTTCTATAGATAATTTCAGAAGCTCGGATTCTGTGTATTGAAGCATGCGACAAAGGAAACCGTTGGCAAGGATGATTTTCCCTTGTTCATTTATCTGGATAATTCCATCAGCGGCCCGCTCCACCAGGTTACGATATTTCTCTTCGCTTTCTCTAACCAGTATTTCCGATCTTTTTTGCTCAGTTATGTCTCTGGTAACACCCAACAGGGACGTTATATTTCCCTGTATATCCTTAAGAGGAACAGCATGTGTTGCTAACCATCGGTGCCCGCCACGCAATCCTGTGCTTTCAAATTCAAAAACACCGGAGCGGCCTCTAAAAACGTTCTTACTCAATTGATTAAAGCCGGATCGGTATTTCTCGTCGACCAAGTCCACCATACGGCGACCTAAAACCTGCAACTCACTATCAGCTTCTATCATCGAGAGGCCAGCAGGGTTCATAGATAGCAATTCCCCTCTACGGTTCAGCACTTTTACGCATTCTGGCTCATTATCTAGTATTGTTCGCAGATAGCTTTCACTTTCTTGCAATTTCGTTTCCGCCTTTTTGCGATCTGTTATGTCATGCACAACGCCTACAAGCTTGGTGCATTTACCCTTGTCGTCAAAAATAGGGTTGACTGAAACAATGCCTGTTTTGGTTCCAGCTGGGTATTTGCTGGTTTCCTCCCACTGAATCTGTTTTTTACCGGCAATGGCTTTCTGGTAATTTCTTATCACAACTGAGAGGGAAGGCTCAGGAATCACTTCATCAATATATTTGCCCAAAATTTGCTCTTCGTTAAGCCCGGTAGTAGCTAAAAACCCGTTGTTGACCGACGTGAACTTGAACAAGCGTCCGTCCTCCACTTCGATAAGGAAAATGGCATCTGTGCTGGTATTGTAAATCAACTCGAGCTGCTGTTCATTCGCTACACTAGTTTCTTGCGCTTTGATTCGCTCAGAAATATCTCGTGCCTGAACAATGAAATGCCGTTCTCCATCCAGATCGAAACAGCCGAAAGATGCTTCTACAGGAAAAACCGTCCCATCCTTACGTTTCTGGTGTCCCATTAGTGTGAAGTGTTCATCGGGCTTGAATCGGCTCCCGGCTGCCTGGGCGCTGGCAAGGTCAAAATCAAGTTCGATGTCAAATAGATTCAAGCTCAAAAGTTCTTCTTTGGTATACCCCAGACTCAAACACGCCTGAGGATTGACTTCGACGAAACGGCCGGAATAATCGTGCACAAATAACGGATCGGCGGCTTGCTCCACGTAAGCCTTGTAGCGCTCTTCACTTAATCGCAGTGCATTTTCGGCACTTTTTTGCTCTGTCACATCGTTCGAAATACCAAAGATTTGCTTGGGGGTGCCATCAGGCTGCCTTAAAAAAATAGATTCCTTGGATCGGAGCCAGTGCCAATTACCGGTTTTGTCTTTCATCCGGTATTCATGAACATGTAGTTCTCCATCGCTAAGCTTAGCATACTGAGGGTAGGTGTATTGCAGATAATTCTCAAAATCCTTGGGGTGCATCAGGGTGGGGATTACCCCGCTGCCCATTTCTTTTATTTCAGCATCGCTGTATCCAAGATTGGTTTGGATACCATCATTGATATACACATTCTTTAATTCTTCAATATCATAGACATAAATAATGTCAGGGGACGCATTGATAATACTTTCGATGAAATTCGCTTTTTCCTTAATTACCAATTCTCCTTTTTTAACGTCTGTAATATCTTTGATGTACATTGACATTCCATTGGAGGAAGGATAAAAATCAATAATCATCCATATGTCAAAAGCAGGATAATACTGTTCAAAACTAATTTGCTTTTGCTCTTCGACAGACTGATTGTACGTATTGTGAAAAGCAGTGCCTATCACACCTGGGAATAACTCCCAAATATTTTTTCCGATCATTTCTCCAAGCGTTGAATTCGAAAGAACAGCGGCTTTTTTATTTACGAATGTGTAGCAGAAGTTTTTGTCGAGAGCGACAAAGCCATCGGTAATACGCTCGAGGGTGGCGCTGTATTTCTCTTCAGTTTCTTTCAATGTCATCTCACGATAGTGATTGATCAGCACAATTTTTACGTGGTTTGCCATCTGGGCAATCATTGCTAGGTCATCGGGTAAAGGAAGCCTTGGCTCAGTATAGTAGATAGCAAAAGTGGCCAATACTTTAGCCGTCTGGTCAAGGATGGGCGTCGACCAGCAGGCCTTTAGCCCATTGGCCAGGGCAATGTCACGATAGTTGACCCAAAGAGGATCCTGAGCAATGTCGGAAACAATAACTTGTTGTTTTCGATGAGCGGCCGTGCCGCAAGAACCGGCCACCGGCCCTATCGGCTCTCCATCGATGGCCTTGATAAACCTGGCAGGCAAACTCGGCGCAGCGCCGTGCCTCAGATGCCTGCCTTCTTTGTCGAGAAGTAGAATGGTGCAAAAGGCCTCGGGAATGCTGGCCTCATAGTTTAGCGTTACGTTTTTCAGAATTTCTTCCAAACGATCCCCGTTGGCTATCATTTCAAGGGTTTTCTTTTGGGCTTCGAGAAATAGCTCTACCTTTTTATGCTGCGTAATATCGATTGCCGTCCCGACAAACCCACTAACGTTCTTTTTTTTGTCGTGCAAAGCGCCAGCCTCAGCGATAAGCCAGGTTACCTTTTCATTTTTATCCCTAAATCTTAGTTCCGTCCTGAACTGCGTTCCTGTAGACAGCGCTTTTTGCCATTCGGCCAGCACCCTGTCCTTGTCTTCGGGGTGAAGTGACTGTATCCAGCCCTGACCCAGCGCTTCATCAAAACCCAGTCCTGAATACTTCATCCATTGATCGTTAACGTTGGTGTATTCTCCCAGCCGATTGGTTTGAAAAATGGCCACAGGAATACTTGAAGTTATCTTCCGAAACTGTGATTCTTCTTGATGAACAGCACTATCAAATCCCTTGTTCATGGTTGTCGGCGTTAAGATTCTTTGGCAATGAAAGACTCGCTGGAAGCAACTTCAACCGACTTGAAACCGAATAATTAAGACCGGCTAACCAATCAAGTTAGTAATTTTTTAAGTGTTTGGAAAACGGACATAGTGCTACAACCATTTGTCATACAGGATAAGCCAAATAGGCTTTGCTATTTCAGGTAAGGGGAGGACGAACGCTAACAAGCCTTTCTCTTGAAAGATCAAATGAAACTGAGCAACACCATGATGGAGCAGTTAATAGCCAATTCTTGAGACGAGATTGGGGGAGAGAAAAGTATATGGATGCAGAAACTCCCGTATGACAGTTAATGGATTTAATGCCAATTTCTTTATCATTGTATAACCTTCAACTAAAGTTAATTGACCAATGGCTGAAAATTCTAACGGAAGCAGCAAGACCGCAAGCGTCATTATTATCCTGGTGCTGGTACTGGTGGTATTGGCGGGCGGATATTACCTGTTTATGTATAAGCCTCAGCAAGAGGCAAAAGAAAAGGCTCGTTTGGAACAAATAGCCAAAGAAGAGGCGGAGAAAAAAAGACAGGAGCAGGAGGCTCAGAAGAAAGTTAAATACGAAGAGTTGATAAAAAATGCCGATGTGGCATTTGCAGAAGAGAATTGGGAAACGGCGAATTCTCTTTACGCTGAAGCTGCCGCTCTTTTGCCGGATCAGCAATATGCTAAGGATCAATTGGCGCTGGTAAGAGCAAAACTTGATGAATTAGCCGCCAAACAAACACCCGGAACGATTGAAACTGTTGCTTCACCTACGGGACGTTTCTACGTTGTCGTGTCCAGCAGCGTGGATGGCGACCTGGCCATGGACTATGCCAATAAATTGGCCAAGGAAGGAAACAGCTTGAAAATAATTAACCCTTCCGGCACCAACAAGCTATTTCACCGTGTCTCTGTGGACGATTATCCTACCTGGGACGAAGCCGTAGCTGCCACCTCATCATTCAGTGCATTTGGAGAAGGCGTTTGGGTGTTGAAGTATTGAGGTGGTTTGATGGCTTGATTGTTCGGTAACTATGATTTATGGCTGTGAATTTTACCCCACTAAAAAGTATTAACTCTAATGTAGAATTCTGGCGAGGAACAAAAATAAGGATGATGCACCATGGAGACATGCATCCAAATGATCAGCATTTTGATTACATGTTAGTAAAGGTTCCTGAGGATAAAGAACACATGATCTTAGTGAACGTAACTGAGGGAAGTCACAAAGCTGGTGCTGTGTTCGTCAAAAAGGTTTCCATTCAGATTACTTCGAATAAGATTGTGGTAAAGTTAGAGGCTCTTAAAGAAGCTCTAGGGGAGAGTTTCGACTACTGCTATTTGATAACTTGACAATTATGCAAACGAGTATAATCCGTATACAAAGATTCTGAAGCGAGAGAAGTTTGGAAAAGAGAGCTTTTACATCAATGTTTCTTTGTTTGACCTGCTTCTGAGCGTAGCCAAAATGTAAAGAAAAATAATGTTTTCTTTACATGTCAGCAAAACATGTAAAGAAAAGTGCCATTTTCTTTACATATAAAATGAACATGTAAAGAAATTAAGGTGGTTGGATGAGGTATTCTAAAATGGGAACCTTCATGGCCTGCACCGCACAACTAACGCAAACCTTGCCATGGCTCCAATTCATCGCCCGCTTCACATCTGAGTATTACGGGGAGCTTTTACAATCATTTTACAAACGTTTTACAATTGAAAAGCTGCCAGGTCATGGACACCCAATACCTTCACGACATTGTTTCACCAAAGCAATTTATCGTCATGAAATAGCCATAAGGAAAGCCATACCCAGCGGAATGAATAAATCGGTCACGAGACTAAATATCCATTCCTCAATGGTAGAGGCTATTCCATCTGGCCGCTAAAAATTAAATTTTATACAGATGAAAACCCGCAGCCTTTCTCTTTTGCTCCTTTTCCCACTCACCTTTGCCTGCAACGAGGTATTGGACTTTGCATTATCAACCCCGGTCACAAAGAGCCCTAAAAAACTAAATAGCAACAAGTCGGTAGTTGCCAACATCGTTTTTAAATCTACCGATGGCGGACAAACATGGCAGGACATCAGCGAAGGGTTGCCCGAAAATGTGCAGGGAGGTGGCTTTTTTGGAAATGATGGTGGGCTCTATTTGAGTGCAGAGAACGAGCTCTACCACAGTGCCCCAAATTCGACAGCTCCATTTTGGAAAAAAGAGATTTTCCCCGACAAACACAGCAGCATTGCCCCTGGTAAGACTGGGATATATGCATACAATTATTGGGATGGCCAATTTCTAAAAAGAAAAAACGCAACGAGTATATGGTGGCCTATGTATACCAACTTTCCTGAGAAACAGGTACGCACCATATTTGAAAGCGATGGGGGAGCAGTTTTCATTGGCAGCGACAAAGGCCTTTTTAAGTCCACCGATAGCGGTAAAACCTGGAGCCAGGTCCATACCGGAGCAATGAATTTGGTTGAGTCAAACGGTGTGCTGATGGCGACCACCCAGGAGGGGATCATCCGGTCGAGCGATGGTGGAGAAAACTGGGAGTTGGTAATCAGTGAGGGTGGTGTCGGCATCGCTGTTGAGGCTATCAATGGGGGCTTTGCTGCCATTACTTACAACACAGCGTCGGAGACCAGAAGAGTGCGAACGTCGTACGACGGTGGTGAAACCTGGCAGGCCATTGATGCAGGCCTTCCGGCAAGCCTGTCCATTACCTCCATTGTTCAGATGGGCGACTATCTCTTTTGCGGTCATCCTGGTGGCATTTTTCGCTCAGCCGACAAAGGGCAAACATGGGAACTGGTGCGTGCTTCTATCGGAGAAAAGGTCTTCAATTTATCTGTATCAGGCAACGTGCTTTATGCCGTCCCCAGAGCGGAGGGATGCTAAAAAATTGCGGTCGTTGTCACGGGAATTGGTTCGAGGTTTTTCTTTCCGTATCAACCAGGTGTTTAAAGCCACTTCGCCTTTATGTCTTTGTATTTAGTTCTTCCAACAGGGATAAGTACGCCATTTTTAAGCTCGGCCATATATTTGCTGCCAGGCTTCACAATAATTTCCCTTACCTCAGACATCTTCAGTAAGTATGATTTGTGGACACGTTCAAAAGTAGGCGATAATAGCTGTTCCAGCTTTTCGAGTGATTTATCATGCAGTTCTTTTGTTCCGTCTGTCAGAAAGAGTTCGGTATAGACTCCTGCACCTTTAATGAAAAGTAAATCTTCAACGGGTATCAACTGTATCCTGTGTCTCTTTTTTACAGCTAGAAATTTAACCTTATTCGCTTTCGTTTTTTCTTTAGTGATAGTCCGATTGAAGGCTTGCTCCAACCGATCTCTGTTAAAGGGTTTAGGTACAAAATCTAAAACCCCATATTCAAAAGCCGTAATTGCCTGGTCTTTGTAGGCGGAAACTACTATGGTGTGAAAAGAGCCAGAAACCGCTGTTGTCAGTAGGTCGAAACCACTTTCACCATTAAGATTCAAATCCAGCAGAACGAGATCCAATGAGCTATTTTCAATAAATCTTAATGCCTCATGGAGTGTGTTAATATGGGTGAGAGAGTGTAAGTTGTTGCCAAGAATGTCACGGGTCATCCTTTCAATTCTTTTGGCAATTCTTGACTCATCCTCAACGATTAAAACATTCATCTCCTTAAGCGTATATTTTTAAGACGTTTTTCCAACCATGGGTTGTCGGTTCGGAGGTGAAATCCCAATTCGAATGATAACTTTCTGTCAAGCGAGCCTTTATGTATTTCAGTCCTGTGCCCTCATCTCTGTCTCTCGATGGTTGCCGCACACCAGCAGCAAACGTCAAAAAGGTAAAACACCTGTACTGACTAGTCGATTCAAATACCAACTTAAATTTGATGCTATTGTCTTCCAAAGGCAAGCTGTGCGTAATGCCATTTTCCAATAGCGTGTGAAGAATGGCAGGTGGGATTTTTTGTGCAAGGTCTATGCCTTCTTCTTCCCAGAAATAGTTGACTTCTTTGCGGTACGCCATAATCTCAAGATGGGTACGACACAGCGCTATTTCTTGAGCAATAGGGATCAGTGTTTGATCTTCTATCTGATTAAATAGATCAAATTCTTTGGCTAGGGCTTCTATGAACAACACTCCTTTTTTGGGAGATTCTTCTACCCAATCTATTAATGAGGTCAGAGTATTCATTAGAAAATGAGGTTGAATGTTCTTTTTTAGCAGTTCTAAACGCAGGCGTGTGGATTGAACAAGCGAAGTTTCATAAGCCAGCCGCTGTTCTTTGATTCTGAGAGAAAGCAAATAGAACATGCTGAGGAGAATAAGACTGAAACCTGCGAACAGGCTTTTGTTAAAGGAAGCGACAAAACTTATAAGCACGGATAATAGTAGCGCCAGCAGCACGAGACGAGCGCCTTTCATTTTTCTGTAAGCCCCAAACACCGCTATCCCAAAAGAAAAAAGCCACATGCTTAAAGTCATATTATTGGCCGTCAATTCGAAATAATCATATTTTGAAAGGAAAATGAACAATAGAACTCCGGCGTAAATGATCAGCAGCAATTTTCGCTTGGGGAAAGGAAACTGCATGGAAAAATAGAGCGGAATCAAAAAAGAAATACCGAGCATCAGAATGCCTATGATCTGTAAACGTATGACATGCAGACTGTAATGAATGGGTACATAGGCCTTAATGAACTCCGCCAGTATCAGGAGAAAAAAGAGAAAGCAGCTTATGCTAAAAATTAGCATTGCATACTCCTTTTTGTCACTTAGGAACAGAAAAAGAAAATAGAAAGAGGCGATGAGAAAGGCTCCTGCAAAAAGATGCATATAGGAAGATTCGATGAGCCTGTCGGTTAATAAATCATCATAATAAGCGATGCCCAGCTCTTCTATTCTTGTGTGATTCGAAAAATAATGGAGACTCGATCGCAAGGCCAATAAATGTTCTCCCGCTTCCGTCAGGTGAGTAGGAATGCTAAAAGTAGCCCACATTTTACCTTCAGGCCCAAGCAAAGCCTCCTGCCCGGGGTTCCCATTTTTCCCAATCATTACCCCATCCCAAAAAACCTCATACTCACCATATGCATGTAACTGAAGGCCATAGGGATGCAATGACTCCGGAGCCTTCAAAATGTCAATTTTAGTTCGGGACCAGAAAACCCGACCGCCATCCACTACAAACCTTCCACTTTTCCAGCCCTCATCATTCCAGTTTTTTGCAGCCCACTCTTGTTGATCTCCTATTTTGAATACCGTCTCGTACCTCTTGAAAACGGGACTTTGGGAGCAAGATGTCACAAGTATCAATGCAAAAAGAAAACAGCGTAACAATCTCAAATTCATTTGATAAGGTTTTACTGACGTAAAGAAACCATTATAAAATGGCTTCTTTGAGTAGTTCATTAACCCACAGAGCAGTTGGCAAATTAAACGATGCACATCAACAACTCTCACAAGAATTTTGATGTATACCCTTCAAAAACTCAATCTCAACTTATGACCATTTTACTCAACTATATCAAACATATCAACAATAGGAGAGGAATGCGGATCACGAAAATGTTCCTATTGGCGAATGTGATCTCTCTCAGTACGGGGCTTGCTCAAGAAAAAATGGAAGGCAACTCTGATTTCCCACTCATGGAGGGGCCCTATATGGGTCAAAAGCCTCCGGGCATGGTGGCAGAACCATTTGCTCCGGGTATCATCTCCAAAGAAGGCTGGGAGCTAGAGGGCGTCTTTGCCCCGGGTATGAAAGAGTTTTACTTCACGAGAGACCTCGGTGAATACACAAGCTACAACCCTGACAATTTCCACCCAACCGTTATTGGCTTCCGGCAGGAAAACAATGTCTGGAAGAAATACACTGAATTCAAGCGGAAAGGTGAAATCGTTTTCTCGCCCGATGGCAATCGCATGTACATGGCCAAAGGGTACAAAGATCGTGTGGACGACGGTTGGTCGGAGCGCAAAAGCCTTGGGCCCATGTTTGACCGGGAAGACTGGGGGATTATGCGCCTGTCGGCATCCGCAAAGGGCACCTATGTTTTTGATGACTACAAAAGCAATGATGCGATTCGCATTTCGACCATCAAAGATGGCGAGCACCAGGAGCCTGCGAGAATGGGGCCTGTGGTCAACTCAGGCAAAAAGACCGCTCACCCATTTATTGCGCCGGACGAAAGCTACCTCATTTGGGATAGCGAGCGGGAAGGGGGCTATGGAGACTCTGACCTTTACATCAGCTTCCGACAAAAAGATGATTCGTGGGGGCCTGCTATCAATATGGGTGACAAGGTCAACTCTGCTCAATGGGATGCCTATGCTACCGTTACCCCTGACGGCAAATACCTTTTGTTTAATAGAAAGGTAGACGGCAGAAATACGGACATCTACTGGGTTGACGCACAAATCATTGAGACTCTCAGGCCCTAATAACAACTCAGCAAAAAAAAGGAAGCAAACATGAAATAGCCATAAGGAAAGTCCATACCCAGCGGATGAATAAAGTCGGAGAATAGTCGACTATCGCTTCCAAAAGGTTTTGGCTATTCCATCTGGCCGCTAAAAAGTAAATTTTATACAGATGAAAGCAATCAAATTACTAATGTTGGCATTTTTCATTTCAATCAATGCAGCTCTTGCTCAAGAAAAAATTGAAAACGATACCAGCCAACCGCCCTTAGAAGATCGCTATTTTGGAGAAAAGCCACCGGGCCTAATTCCTGTACTTTTTGCTCCTGACATTGTTTCTCCAGAAGGACTTTTTGAAGGTGGTAAGCATTCTCCAGATATGAAGGAATACTATTTCACCAGGAAAAATGGAAAATATGAACAACGTACATTTTTTGTTATTCGATATGAAAATGGGAAATGGGGGAACGAAACAGAGACTGATATAAAATGGCCAGGATTCTCTGAGGATGGCAATACAATGTACCTTGGAAAGGAGTATAGCGAACGAACTGCAACAGGGTGGTCTGAACTCAAAAGTCTGGGTGAATTCTTAAAAGATCAGGCACATGGTATGTCGATTTCATCCCAAGGAACCTATTATTTTGCTGTTTATAAAAAGAATGATAGTGGGGTAAATGGCTCTATCTATTATTCTGGTTTCATAAACGGCAAACAAGAAACACCGGTCAAAATGGGTACAGAAATTAATACAGGAATAGATATTGCGCATCCTTACATTGCTCCGGATGAATCCTATTTAATGTGGGACGTTGAAAGAGAAGACGGGTATGGTGGCTCGGATATCTATATCAGTTTTCGAGCGAAAGATGGTTCCTGGCGACCTGCAATAAACATGGGTAGTAAGATAAACACAGAACTCCAGGAAAGCTCCCCATCGGTAACATACGATGGGAAATATCTATTTTTTTCGAGGGGAGAGTGGGAGGTTAGAGAAGATGGAAGTACCAATTGGGTAGGAAAACCTTATTGGGTGGATGCTCAGGTCATTGAGAATCTCAGACCCCGATAACAACGTAGAGTACATAGGTAAACAGTAACCGACAACCGGGCGCACATTTAATTCTCACCAGAGTAGTTTGCAGGCAACAGCTCCACTATGGACCTGTTGCCTGACATTTTTCAGTCAAAAAAGCTCTTTCTTCTAGCTCGCACGCCCTTCGTTAGCAATCACATTGATCACCACATTTCCCTTTTTTCGAAATGACTCCACATAGGAATGCGCTTCCCTGATTTGTTCCAGGCTGTATCGTTTATCAATGACTGTGATCAGCTTTCCGGCCTCAATGAGGTTTTTCAGCACTGTCAGATCATCATCCTTTGCCTTCGCATTGCCGGCTACGGAAACGTACTTTCCGGCTGGTTTCAGCAAATGCCGGAGCTGCGATTTAGTCGCCTTTCCCACGGCATCAAAAACAATGTCGAAGCGTTCAGGCGTCGTTGTGTGTTCATCTTTTGTATAATCCAGAATGGACTCAGCCCCCAGCTGGGCAACCAGCGGGATGTTTGCCGTGCTGCACACCCCCATCACCGCTGCCCCAAAAGCCCTGGCAAGTTGCACACCAAAGGTGCCTACGCTGCCTGATGCACCATAAATCAATACTTTGTCGCCAGGTTTGATGCCTCCCTGCCTTAAAAACCTCAGGGCCGTCAACCCGCCGACAGGAACCGTAGCAGCTTCTTCAAAGGTCATGTTCGAGGGTTTTATGGCCATCAAATGGTTGGCGGGTAGGCAGGTGTACTCGGCATAACCGCCAAACCTCAGGCCACAAGAGGCGAAAACAGCGTCTCCCTTTTTAAAGGCCCGCACTTTGTTTCCGGCTTCTTCAACGACCCCGGCCAACTCAAAGCCCAGTATTTTCACCCGCCTGGGTTTAAATAGCCCATTGAAAAGCCGGGCCAGGAAGGGGTCTGCTTTTCGCAAGCGCCAATCGCCTGCCGTGACCGTGGTAGCGTAAATCTTTATCAGAACCTCATTTTCCTTTGGGGTTGGTTTATCCACTTCTTTTAGTTCAAGCACATCGGGTGAACCATATTTGTCATAAACGACAGCTTTCATTCGTCAAAATTTAATTATGTGTTAGTCTTTTTTAAAAGGAACCCTGGGCAAAAGGATGGCCCTGTTTCAAAAGCCCTGAACTCATGCCAGGTTGAGCCTTCAAAAAAATGTGTCAGGTTGAGAGGTAACAATTGGGCCACCGCAAAAATTGAGATGACATGATTCGAAATGTTAAAAGAATGTATCAGATTGAGCCCCTTCCAGGTCGGTGTCGAAATCCACACATTCTTTGGAAAGCTTAGTAACACGTCATCGGTAGCCTGTCGAAACCCACGTTTTTTTTGAAAGCTCAATGCGACATTATTTTTGCATTGCCCGGGTTATTGAACCTTCTGCTGATTACCTCAGGGGTTTTAAAGGCTGTGGCGCAAGGTTCGCTATAGCTGACGGTTTGAACCCTTTACTTATCAGGTAAATCCCCAGCGAAAGCTCAAAGCCAGCCACCAGCACAGCGCTTAGCCCGGCCAGGGGATCCCGTTGCCCGATCAGGCCGAACATTACCGAAAAGGTGCCCGCCAGCAGCACCGGCCCGCCAATGATCCCAATGATGGACAGCCCTCTGGGCACAAGGCGGGACTTGAAGAGCAAGATGCCAAGCACAACATCGTTGATGGCAGGCATGAAGCTCTGGCCTATCAGAAACATGCGGTCATACATCGTCACAAGGGTACGGCTGATATCCAATGCCCCGGCCCCGGCACCCGACTGATGCAGTGCCACCACCGTAAGCAGGAACATCACCCCGACAAAGATGGTAGCCGCCTCCAGCACCCTGAAGCCGACAAGGCTCAGTGCCATGCCCTCGTTTTGCTTTTTCAATACCGGATAAAGTGCCACTGCCGTGCCAATGCCGGTGAGTGCCACCACGATCTCCAGGATACCCCCGATGAGAACGGAAGTATCCGGAAATGAGCTGACAACGTAGTTTACATCGTGCACCGACCCGTAAAGCGCCAGGGTAGGGGCGGATACGAAGGTGAGCAGGTACAGTATGCCCGCCGCCAGCGAAGCTTTTCTGTTTGAATCTAATGCTTTCATCAGTTTTGAATTTTGTTACAGTCAGATCAATGCACTGGGTGCCGGTTATCTGGCAAGCGGATTTGACTTCCAGGGCTGGATGAAATACACACTGATGTTAAGGTTGCGGTTGTACAGTTGATCGTTGTGAGCAATGTTGGTCAGCCCATGAGCATACCGCACATCCAGAGCGTACTGCTTTTGTTTGATGCGAAAGGTGAGTCCACCACCTACCTGAACGCCTGCCTCAAGCCGCTTAAGTCCCTCGTCACCATCAAATGACACTTTGGTTGACGTTCCATCCGACTTAATCTTGCCGCCGAAGTTGTAGGCGAGCGAGGGGCCTGCATTGACATGGAATTTACCAAAATGAAACCTGGCCAGCACGGGTGCCTCTACTGCATGCAGCCGCAGCGTTCCATTCTCAGTGGTCAGGGGGTTGTACGATCCAAGCTCACCGCCTTTCACTATATAGTACACCTCCGACACCATTGAAAAATGGGAAGAGATGCCACCCTGAAAAGCCAGGCCCGCCTGGAGAGACATGACTGGCTTTTCATTGCCACCAATAGCTTTATTGCCTTTTTCGTGGTTCAAGCTTGTGGCTGCCAGATTAAGCAATGGATGCATGTACGTGACGGGCGCTTTTTTGTAAGTGATATGAGCCGACGAACTGTCAATAGTTTGAGCCATTGAGCTTCCGGACAAGGCAACCATACCTAGTACGATGGCCTTCTTGATTGTTTTTTTCATTGTTCCTTGGTTAATTTTTAACAAAGGAAAATGAGCGGCACGGGCCCTGAAATTTTATTATGCAACAGCCGCAAAGATGTCTGCATAGTGCCGCTTTTAGTCTGCGAAATAAATAGGGAAACTACGCCCTGCTTTGGATCAGGTGGTAAAACACGTCCTTGTAAGTATCGGAAATCGGTATCAGCTGGTCGGCTATCCTGATGCGGCCACGCTCTACCGATACAATTTTGCTCAACGACACCATGTACGACTTGTGCACCCGGCATATTACGCCCGGCGGAATCAGTTTTTCGAACTCGCTGAAATTCTGCAGGGTCATGATCTTCTTCGTTGGCGTATGGATCCTGCGGTAGTCACGCATCCCTTCGATGTAAACTATTTCATTGAGCATGATTTTTTCAAGCCGGTTTTCCGTTTTCACGAACATAAACTCCGGGGCCGGTTCCGAATGGCGGTAGGAGAGGTTCTCCTGCGCTTTGTTCACGGCCTGTATAAACCGGTTGAACGTAAACGGCTTTAGCAAGTAGTCCGTTATTTTCAGCTCATAACCTTTCAGGGCATACTCCTGGTAGGCAGTGGTAATGATCACCTGGCTGCTGATTTTTGTGCTCTCCAGGAGCTCTATTCCGGATAGCTCGTCCATATTGATATCCAGAAAAAGCACATCCACTTTGTGGCTGTTGAGATAGGCGAGGCCGGTGAGGGCGTTATCAAATGTGGCGCTCAAATGCAGGAAGGGCACTTTTTCTACAAAGCCCTTTGTTTTCTCCAAAGCAAGGGGCTCGTCTTCAATGATCACGCAGGTATATTTATCCATGTTGAATGGCCAGGTTTACACAATATAGCTCATTGTCGTTATCCACTACCAACTCATGCTTGCCAGGGTAAATAAGGCTTAGCCTTTTCTTTATCAGCTCATTGCCAAGGCCCCCGTGTGCCTGAGGAGCCATTTTTGAATCGTATTTATTGCTGCAGGTCAGCCGTACGTTGGCGTCGTCAATGCTGATCTGTATGGTAATGGCATTCTCCACTTTTTTGTTGGTGGTATGCTTAAAAGCGTTTTCGACAAAGGGAATAAACACCATGGGAGCAATCACCTTATCGCCAACCGTGCCTGCTATCGAAAAGTGGACATAGGTTTCATTGGCCGTCCTTATTTTTTGCAGGGCAATGTACTTTTCCATGTATTCGATTTCCTTCGATAGTGGGATTTTATCAGCCCTGGTTTCATAAAGTACAAATCGGATAATGTCGGACAGCTTGTTCAGGTAGTCGGAGGCCAGCACGGCGTCTTTCAGTATCAGCGAATCGATATTGTTGATGGTGTTAAAGAAAAGATGGGGATCAAACTGGTTTTTAATCAGCTGTAGCTCCATCTCGTGGTTTTTCTCCCGCAGAGCCTCCTTCAGTTTTATCTCATTGAACCAGGTAACAAATCCCTTCATCACCAGGGCCACGCCTCCGCTCACCAGGCCAATGACCGTCATGACCACGATGGTTTGAAGCGCCGTGGATCTGCCATGCCGTCCTCCCTCATCCATATCATAAATGCGGCCTGTCTCAATAAAAAAGCGGATTAAAATATAGGCCACTATGCCAGCCAGGATGGCGATCAGCAATCCGATAAAGATGGCTTGAAGAATTTTCTTCTTCTGGAGGTACCTGGGAAACAGAAAATAGTAGTAGGAGTAAAAGCACAGGGCGGACGGCACAGCAGCAAAAAGCAGCACACTGTACAGCGCATTCATCAGGCGACCCACATCATGATGGCTCCGATAATACAAGCCCAGTGCAATAAACACCAGCAGGAAGTAGCAGGCCCAAAAGCCCACATGAAGCAAAATGACGAAGGGTCGTTTCATAGCGAAATGTAGCGAATAAAACGAGATTCAAAATCAGGTGAGGGTGGTGAAAAATAGTCGGGGGGCACGCTAATTCGGATGGCAAAAGAGTGTTGGCAGAAAAACTATTAATTGCCTGGGTGCAAATCATTATATTAGTTATATAAATATAGCTTTGGTTTCGGGCGGGATTGATAGTTTTTTCTTTAAGGTGGGCCTTTCTCCTTATTAGGTGCACACATCTCAATTTTGACATAAATGATAGCACTTTTTTGCCATTCCTGACTGCCTAAGCTTAGGCACACGTAGTTTGGGCAGGGGGGAATGGAAAATGCGTGCGGGTTATATAAGGTATTTACTATTGCGTCAACTCCTTTTACTGCTGCTTTCTTTGGTTAAATCTAACAAGCCACCTTTCGCATTAACAAGTGCGGAAGAGTACGTTTCTAATGAAAATTATATTGCCGGTTGTGGATAATTCTCTTTTTGATATTTTTGCCTACCTTTTCTGAATATTATGCTGCGATGTGCCACTCGGTTTCTTTTTATCCTCAAAATTTTAATTAGTTCGACATATTTGGCCAGTGGCCAAATCCATATCATTTCGGATGAAGTTTGGGAAGCGGATACAGTCCACGTAAATCAGAATTTAATCATTGATCAAGGGGTAACTGTCACCATTAATTCTGGGACGGTAGTGGTGTTTGACGATCAAAACTTTATAGATGTTTACGGTAACTTATTCATCAATGGTTCGATTGAAGACTCAGTCAAATTAACCGCTCCAGACACCTCGTGGGTGACACAAGGCCCGAGAAAAGCTTTATACGGGTGGGGTGGGTTATTCGCATATGAAACCGGGGCGATCACTGCAAAGTATACTATTTTTGAGAAGCTCGGCCATTCACATCATTCACATCATGGATACACCCTAGTGGGTCGACTTCGTAATGAAAGTACCAATGCTATGACGTTCGAAAATTGTCGATTCAACCTTAAACGAGACCTCAATCAGGTATCAGAGGGTTGCTCAATTGAGTCGAGCAATGCTGGAGGAGTTGTAATAAAAAAATCAATATTTGACGATAACAAGGGAGCTGGCTCTCTCATCGATGTTTCTGCCTCGGACACACTCATTATTCTTGAAACAGAGTTTATCAATAATGACATTTTTGGTAACCTAATTTACTCGGCTTCAACCTCCTTTCAAATAAAGGGCTCCCATTTTGAAAATAATAGGGTTCGGTCACTTCTAGTAGGACTAATTTATAGCTCTAGCTCGTCATTCGAGGAGAACATCATTACAAAGAACTCTGGCGCTATTTCCCTGACAGGAGTTTCCTCTTCAATATTCTTTAGAAACAACTTATATACGCACAACGGTGGACAGATCTATTTCGAACTTGGAAATAATATTATAACAGGTAATGTTTTTTTTAGTAATCACTATGATGATCCGTATGATTTCTTCCCTAATGACTATGAAGGGATTGTTAGGATTGAGCTTACCGAATCATCTGTGCAGATAATTGCCAATAACAGTTTTATTGATAATAATTCGACTGCGTTTAAAATGTGGGCAGTTAAAAAATACACGATAGTCAACAATATATTTTACAACAACTACCCTTCAGACGGCACACTGCCCAAATCCGAGGATCTGCAGAGTAGTGATGAAAGGGTTTTCAAGTATAATATCTATTCTTCAGACATTGGTTTAGGGGGCGAAGGCAATTTGAATTCAAACCCTAGGATAAATGAAGTTCTGGACGGCTTTTCTCTAGCAACTAATAGCCCTGCGATCGACAAGGGAGACTCCCAGTATGCCAAGTACTTGTTGCCATTGGATGCACTAGGCAACCCTCGGATTGATGGCGTAATTGATATCGGAGCAATTGAATGCGACTGTGACTATCTGCCTTTAACCGATATTAATATATCCAATTACTCATTGGGCCAATGGGAAATTGGTCGGGAAGCTGCTTATTTCACAACCACAGACCCTTATGACCCTAGCGTAGTCACTTTCTCTCTTAAAGAAGTCAACGGAGTAAATAATAATTATTTTACTATTGATGGGGATAGGCTCTTTTTGAAAAAAGCACTAACGACAGAGAGCCTACTAAGGATAAAAATTCGTGCTGAGCACATCAGTGGTGGCTGGCTCGAAAAATATTTTGACTTAACAGTGGAATCGACATTAACAAGTCTAGGTGTCCCTCAGAACCTTGGGCTGAAAATTTTTCCTAATCCCACACATCAAATTCTCTATGTTAATAACCTGGCGCCAGGTACCAAATATTCAATCTTATCTACGAGCGGTGTAAAAGTGGATTCCGGTTATTTGACTCTGGGTTCAATCGATGTTAGTGAACTGTGCGATGGGCTTTATATCCTTCTCGTTACTTACGGAAATAGGGCAGAGGCAACCAAGTTTTACAAACTCAGGCAATGAAACGGTTATTCACCTACATCATATTGATAGCAGTATTTTTTTCTTGCGGAGACGACGATCCGGGTATCGAACCATATGATTTTTTAATAAAACCTCATAATAGTAACAATGAACTTTACGTCGGAGTACCGGTGGAGTTTCTAATAAAAGGAAAGGGTGGGGGGCAAAAATCTTTTAGCAAGATGGATCTTTTTATCGACCAGGAAGAGGTGAGTTTAAACCGTCAACGGTACTCGTTTGACAGCCCCGGAACATATCAAATAAACGCTAATGTAGCAATTGACAGCATTTTGTATAAAATCGATACGCTCTTAAACATTACCATAGCTCCACCGATCTATATCACTCAGAGTAGAGCAGAAAAGGTCCTTTTTAGTTGGAAAACTGATACAATCTATAATATACTCTTGAGTACTTATTATGGGAATAGTGCTCGTGATTACGAGGTCCTTTCCATCAATGAATCATTGCAGCAACAGGGTACTAATGGTAAGATCAGCCTTGATACCTATCCAGAATTCTACGGCTTCGGTGCCTCAACATCTGGAAGACTAGTTTTGGGGTACAACCAACAACTCGCCATATACAGTCCCACCCTTTCCTTAGAACGGAGAATCGGTTTCAATTATGGTAAGTCTCCTCGCAAAATTCTTGTACAGGACGATGATACGTTCTTGTTGTTCGATTCGCTGTCACATATTGTAGTAAGAAGCCTGAATATGAATACCGGACAACTGGTTGGGGGTGAGACAAAATTTGTCGGCGTTGATGACATGACTGTTTTTAACTACTTCTTTCTTGGAGAACAACGTGTAGCCACCTACTATGTGAATGAGGACAATTCAAGGTCACTCATAATGGCTAGTCAGATTGGTGGTGACTTTGAATTCGTTCATTATTTTCAACCGTTCGTGTCTGTTAATGGGCTCAATTCCATCAGTAACGGAGAGTTTATTATTAATAGTTATAAATCGCAGGAAAATAAAATTGCCATCATTGGAGTAGATGCATCAGGAGTTGTGAATTGGACTCGACAAATTAACATGGATGTTATATACAATCGAGAAAGATTTGATTTCCGTATTCGGGTCTTAGAATTGAACGGCTTCATATACGTTTTCTTTGACAACATGAGATGCGTGAAATTTTCTCTCCAAGGTGCACTAGTTTGGGACAAATATTTTTACGCCACTAGCGCTCAATTTAGAGAGGTGCTCGCCACCCCGAGCGGAGAAATTGTAATGCTCGGCACACGTCAGATGGATGATCCAACTATCGACTACTTGCTACAAACAGACGTCATTGCTATAAAAATTAATGCCGATGGGTTCAGAGTTGGGGTTGGTGAATAGAGATTGTGTCGTGGTTTATTCAATTGTCTCACGGAAGCAAACTCGGTCGGTTTCCGGATTTGTTGCCGTGCAAGACCGATATCTTTGAAAAAAGTAAGAGCCCAGTCGTTTACGCCAGCGCCTTAACGCACGGCTTGAGCCGGACTGAGCGTTAGTAAACCATTCAGTGAGTGGTTTTAGCGAAGAGACAGAAAGCGCAGCGTGCAAGCAAGTGGTTTGGCTGTAGATCTTCGTATCGTACACGCAAATCTCACGAAGCTCATTTGCAGGCAACTGTTCCACGACGGATCTGTTGCTTAGTGTCGGCCAGTTGCTAAGCCAGCGTGGCCCGGGCATTTCGGCGGGAAAAAGAGCGTTGGCAGAAAAACTACTAATACCATTGGCAAAGGGCACGGCCAGCGTGGCCCGGCCAGCGTAAGCCCGGGCGTTGGCAAAGCAGCTCCAGAGATCTATTTTGGTTATACTACTTCTGATACTCTATTTTAAGAATTTTCCATACAAAATCACCCATTTTGGTTTTAACTATAGCTTCATCTCCCACAGTTTTACCAAGGAGTGCTTTAGCCATTGGGGAGTCCATAGAGATATACTCTTTGTTACCTATTAACTCTTCGTAACCCACAATGCGAAGGCGGTTTTGAAGACCTTTCTCTTCGTTTTTTATTTCTACCCAGGCGCCAAAATTCACTTTTCCTTCCTGGTTGGGGTGGTAGTCAATAATTTTAAAGTCGTCAATACACTTACGCAAATAGCGAAGTCGATTATCAATTTCCCGAAGACGTTTTTTGTTGTAATGGTAATCGGCATTTTCTGAACGATCTCCTAAACTTGCGGCCCATGCAACCTTAGCGGTCACTTCCGGACGTTCAACTCGCCACAAGTGATCATGTTCTTCCCTTAATTTTTGAAGGCCTTCGGAAGTAATCATTTGCGAGCGATTGAGTTTTGGTAGCGTTGATTCCGGGATTTTTCGCCTCATAATAAATGACCTTGGTTTGACAACTTTCGCAAGATAATAGTTCAGGGGTAGGGTTAATAGTTTTTTCGTCGGCGCAGGCCTTCCTTCTTTTTAGATGCGCTCATAAGAATTTTGATACGTATGGTAGCAATCTTTTGCCTTCCGACGGCTATCGGGATGGGCAGGAGGGAAGGGTTGAGGGAATGGGAAATGTGTGCGGTTAAGCAACTCTTACAATATCACTTAATTTTAACTAGCCCAATTAATTCACGGTGATAATTAATTGAATCAATGCTTTGACTTATCTCTGGAAAAATAATTCCATTTCCACTCTTACGGAAACTATTATAGGTTCCATAAATCTGCTTTTCGCCACATCTTACATATATTTGATCTACTAACAATGCATAGTCTTGATATGAAATAATTGAATCATTATGGGCAAATTTTAGATAATACAAGCTTTTTGTTAAAAACTCTCTATCAGAATTATGAAACAAAGTATACCAAATCGCATCATGTGCTTTGGAGTCCATTTTCCGGGTATCTGGATATCCTTTATTTATTAGGATGTATTTAACAATTTCTTTATTTATTTCGTCATTTAGCATTATCTTCTTCCAAAAAGACGTTGATTTCCATTCATCTCCTTTTCTATCAATTGCCATAAGGCTATCTCTAAATTCTTGATCTCTGAGATATACTTTTTTTAACAATGATTCGAGGCAGCTATGACATAATAAATTTTCTTTATTAAGACTAGTCATCAAACTATCGTAATTAAATTTTGATTCTTTTTGTGGGAAAAATAATTGATTGTAGGATTTCTTTAAATTAGTTGGAGGTATCTCCATTTGGTCTTTTCGGTTATTTTCTTTACGACAAGAAATGAGTGATATGATTATTACTATTGTAGACATACCAACCAACACTATCATGAATCTTTTCATCAATTCCCATTTATCAATCCTAAAGCAATTATTTGTAAATATTTCTTATTGTTTTAATACAGCAGGCATTGTAAAGGTTTAAGGTATTTAATCTAACTTATCGACCTATCTAATATAACCGGTTTAACATTTATATCGAGATAAATAATAGTCGGTAAAACGTTAATTTTCAATTCTTATCCAACAGTAATTTCCTCCAGAATCGGTTGTCATTTGGCCTCCATCAAGCCAATCTGCTTCAAGCTTAACAAGTCTAGGGCCCATAATTTTACCGGCTCTAGGGTGACCTGGGGGATTCTTAAAACCACCAAAATATGGAGGATTACCTTTGTTGATTGGTTTACCTTCAATCACAAACTTAATCCAGGTAACTTTTGCCTTTCTATCAGATTTCCATGAATCACGTCTAACATAAAAACCAAGTTGGTAATTGTTATTCATATACATCTGATAAATGTTAATTCGCCCGGAGCTCATATATAAATATAGTCTGATAATGCTTTCTAATAAAGTGTCGGTAAGCAAGTGGTTTGGCTGCACTTATAGGCGCTGAGAAATGCATAGCATTCGCCAGGCACATTTGAAATCAAACCCAGCCCGCCTGGCAAATGGGTAGCATTCGCCAGGCACATTTGAAATCAAACTCAGCCGCCTGACAAATGGGTAGCATTCGTCAGGCACAATTGAAATCAAACCTGACCGCCTGACAAATGGGTAGCATTCGTCAGGCACAATTGAAATCAAACCTGACCGCCTGACAATCCAATATTTGAAAAACTCATTGGGTTTATATCGTACACGCAAATCTCACGAAGGTTCTTTGCAGGAAACTGTGTTCCTGTACGGAGCTGTTGCTTAGCGTCGACAGTTGCCACAGCCTGCGTGACCCAACCATTTTCGGCGGGCAAAAAGGGCGTTGGCAGAAAAACTATTAATAGCCTGAGCAAAGGGCACGGCCAGCGCCAGCCAGTAGCGTAGGTTGAAGTTCCTCTACTAAAAATGATTCGTTGTGAGATTCGTGATTTGCTTTATCGTGCACGGCCAGTGCTAAAACCGATCGTTATCGTACTGCGTAGCGATAACTGATTTTATGATAACCAGCAGAGCTGGGCGCAAATCACCATGTTTGTTATATAATTTATATTATGTTAAATAGAATTGTCAAATACTACACTATTCTTTCCTCACTTCAAATCAGCTGTTCATCGAATCAGGCATCTCGTTCATCTATAACACGCTGTCCTGCCGGTTACTATATGGCGCTGAGACGTATTTTTTATCAAACACTTGATCGTTATCTTTGTATGAGACAGCTATTGAAATTTATACCTACCTACTTTACTTATGACTGCAGATAAGAAACCATACCTCATCTGGTTGCCTGTTGCGCTTGTTACGGCCCTGCTTTCGTTAAGTATCTTCTACACGTACTACAACCAGCAAGTCATCAATAGCAATCAGAAGATTCACCAGCACGCTGAAGAAATCCGCAGCAACGTGTCGGAGCTTCTCTGGGGCACTATTCACGGCATCGACATCGGTCTTCGTGGCTACGCCCTCATTCCAGAAAAACGTTTCCTTCAGCCTCTGGAACTGGCTCTTGCCGATAAAGATTCTTTGTTTCAGTTGGTTGAGAAAGATTTGCTCACTCAAAACTTTCCCATGGCGAGCTTCTACCAGTTTCGTGATTCGCTAGATGCCTATATAGCGCTGTCAATGCGCATGAAGGACAATGTGACTAACGGCCAGATGAACACATTCATCAAAGAGCTTAGCGCTGACCAGGGTTACGGACTTTGGATAATGTATGAAAAATTTAGTATTGCCGTTGATGATTTTGAGAATGCTATTAAACTTCAAGCTGCTCAGCGGTCTGAGGCGGCCATCAATAATCTCTATTTGGTTCAAGTGGCGCTTTTTCTGGTGCTGGCCCCTACCATGATGCTTTATGTGTATTACTTTCGCAAGTCGCTGAAGGTATCACACGAGCTGGCCGAAACTGAAGCGGCTCGGTCTGAGCTGGTCAGGAAACAAAACGAAGACCTGGAAAAACAGGTTGCGGAACGCACCAACGCCCTTCGCATGCAAATGGGCATCATCCAGTCGCAGCACGAAGAACTCACCACAATCAACCAGGCCAAAGATAAGATTTTCTCTGTATTGTCTCACGACCTGCGTGGCCCCCTTAACAACCTGCAAAACGCCATCATTGGTTTCCGGCACAACATCTTCTCTCCTGAAGAATCGGACGATTTGCTGAAGAAGCTCGAGTCAAACTTTGAGCAAACCAACGAACTGCTCAACAACCTGCTGCTTTGGTCGAAGAGTCAAATGAAAGGCATTTCTCTTGATAAACAGGAATTTGATCTCTCTGAAAGTGTGCTTGACCTCACAAAGACTTTCAGTGACTCGAGCCAGGCGAAGAAGATCACCATCACCACCAGTTCCGATGAGCACCTGCCGGTGAAAGCAGGAAAGGCAATGATTGAAATGGTGATACGCAACCTGATCAACAACGCCATCAAGTTTACACCCGAAGGAGGCGTCATCAATATCCATGCTGAAAGTAAAGAAAACAGCGCTGTGGTAGAAGTCTCCGATTCTGGC
The DNA here is from genome assembly GCF_902498805.1 of Imperialibacter sp. EC-SDR9. Taxonomy (GTDB): domain Bacteria; phylum Bacteroidota; class Bacteroidia; order Cytophagales; family Cyclobacteriaceae; genus Imperialibacter. The sequence continues at coordinate 189,941 of NZ_LR701574.1, forward strand.
GTAGGCATGAACAACGAAACGGTCGACATTATTCTCAATAAAGGCTATGTGGCCAGTACCCCCGGCACCAACGAAGAAAAAGGCTCAGGCATGGGGCTCATGCTGGTCAAAGAGTTCATCAAGCTGCATCACGGCACGTTCGAAATTATCTCCAAACAAAGCCGAGGCACCACGATAAGGTTCTCAATTCCTAAAAACTAATTTGTTAGTTGTTGTGTGCTTCATGAATGCACACAATACACTATCCCCGACTAAGTCCTTCGATGCCTTTCAGCAGCCTGTTCAGGTCGGCTACGCTGTTATAAAGATTGGGGGTTACTCTCACTACCTCCCGGTCTTTTAGTTGACGCTTCACTGTAAATACGCCATATTCATCCAAAAGTCTTTTGACTGTATCGTCGGCGCTTATGCCCGCAACACTGAAGGCAGCAATGGCACCACTCTGGCCAGGGGCCAGCGGCGTGTGCACCTCTACCCTTTTCATAGCAGCAGCTTTCGAGGTCCAGTAAGCTTTCAGGTAGTGTAGCCTTGCTTGCTTAACTTTGATCGTCACGAGGTTATTGAATTTCCCTGCCACGGGAATAGTTAGCAGCGCCGGGCTGGCCAGCGTACCAAAGTGTCCCAGTTTATTGATGCTGTCAGCCGCTTGCGTGAAATCGCCAAACATGGGCGACAGCTTGTTAATTTTTTCCTTCTTCACATACAGCAAGCCAGCCCCAAGCGGGTTGGCATACCACTTGTGAAGGTTGACGCCAACCATATCGGCGCCCAGGTCGGCCAGCTTGTAGTTGAGGTGAGCAAAGCTGTGTGCTGCATCTACCATCACCTCTACGCCTTTGTTGCGGGCCATTTCGCAGATCTTTTTCACTGGCAGCACCTGTCCGGTCAGGTGGGTCAAATGTGTAACCAACACGAGGGTTGTTACGGGTGAAATCGCCGATTCGTACAATTTTACTATTTCATCATCGCTTTTTGGCAACAGTGGCACATCGATAAATTTGAGCTTTATACCCTTCCGCTTTTCCAGCATTTGAAAGGCCTCAATCATGCTGTGGTAGTCGTGGTGTTGAAGTATTACTTCATCCCCTGCCTTGAACGGAAACCCGTTGATCAGAATGTTCAAAGCTTCCGTGGCGTTGCGGGTGACCAGCAACTCTTCTTTGGAAGCACCAGTGAAACCGGCGAGGCTGTCCATCACCATTTGCCAGTCGTTCCAGTAGTCCATTCGCATGTAGCGGGACGACTCACGGTTGACTTTGTCGACAAACTGATGATAGGCAGCATTGACAGGAATTGGCTGAACGCCAAAGTACCCATTTTCCAGGTTGATGAAGTCGGGCGATATGTCGTAAAAATCTACTGCGAAGCTTTGCCAGAAAGCTTCGTCGTTCACGACAGCTTCGCTGAACTTCCCTTCCCATTGTTCAAATAAGTCATTCGGGTGCTTGAGAGGCGACTGTTCGTTGTAGTTTCTGCCATAAGCCATTAATGGCAACGAGCCTACTCCTGCTCCCAAAATTTTGAATAGCTTCCTTCTGTTCATGGACAATGTTTTATGCGTGGACTGCCAGGCGATGAGACACACCACTGATTAAGAGGCTTTTATGCCTCGGCCCCTGGCTGCGGCTTCCTCTCTGACTTTTAAATTAGCAATAAAACGGTCAAAAAGTCTTTAAGGATTTGTTATTAATACAAAGCAGATAAACCCGTCAGAAAGCAAAGCAAAATTGGAATTGGCTAAATGTTTCCGCCTATCAATGACTTATTCATAAAAATAAGTGTCTGGTTTGGTATTTATTTGTAAGGAGTGTGTTGGGTTTACTGACGTAAGTGAGGGATGAGTCAGTTGCTGGCGTTTGGTTAAAAAAAGGGAAGGAAATCCATGTCGATAGCTTCTATGACTGTATTTTCCCTCCCTACCAGCCTAACCTTTGAGCATTATGGTTTGTGTAGAACCATAACTAAAGTATCAACATATATTTATTTTGGCAACTATTTGGGATAAAAGACAGAAAATAATCGATGAACACCCGATAACGGGGGACGAAAATTTTGGATTTTTCTTTTTTGGACGATTTTGAGAAAAAGATATGGCTTTACCGGGGTGGCTAATTTGCCGGGCAAGGTGTTTCAAAGACCAAATTGACCACCTTACTGCATCAGATTGAGTCTGCGTATCAACTCGTCACGATATACTTTTCCCAGTGGGATCAGGTGTTCGGCGATTTTTACCTGATGCAGGTCGATGGCCTGCACATGCTCCAGGTTAATCACATAAGAGCGGTGCGCCCTGAAAAATGCATCTTTAGGCAGGTGATCCAGAATATCCTTCAGGCTTGACCGAACAACATACTTTGATGCCCCTGTAACAATATTGGTGTAGTTGCCATCTGGCTCCAGCCAAAGCATCTGGTCAAATTTCACCTTTACAAACATTTGCCCATTTTTAACAAACATGCCGTCCTTTACCAGCATTTCTGTTTGCCGGGAGGCTTCCGGTGCAGCATTTGAATTTACTGGTATGGCAAAATTGACAAGGGCAATCTCTATTGATGAATAGAGCTCGTCGGCATTAAAAGGTTTCACAAGGTAGCCATTGGGCTTGGTGGACTTGGCCTCTTCCACAGTGGCCTTGTCGGCGTGTGACGTGCAGTAGATAAAGGGAAGGTCGCAGTTGCTTCGTATATGGCGAGCAAGCTCAATACCGGAAGGTCTCCCTCCCATCATAATATCCAGCATGACCAGGTCTGGCTGATATTTGTCCAAAGCCTCCAGCCCCTCTTTGAGGTTCATTGCTACAAAAGGCACCTCATAACCCATTCCCTCGAGCAGCTCACGCATGTCTTCGGCTATGATCAACTCATCTTCTACAATCAGAATTTTTACTTTACTCATCGGCTTGGCGAATCCCTCTACACGGCTAGAATCTAATATAGACCAAAAAGACTAAACGGTAAATGCTTTTTTAAAAATGAAAATCGTTTGGGAATGCCTCAGGTCAAAAAACTATGTTTCTCCCCGCTTAATGTTGTTTTTTCAATGCTGCAAAATTGCTTTATACGCATTACTAAATAGCAGCTCTCGCTTTGGGCTGTAATGGTAACGATTGGTGGTTTAATAGCAAAACGTTTTAGTATAAACGTAGCGCTGTAGCCAGTCGGAGCTAAAAGCAGCACCTATTCCTTTGTGAAATTTGTTAAGTGGTAAGCCCATCCTCATGAAGTACAATGGAGAAATGAGCCCCTTTCACCGAGTGAAAAGACAACTGTCCGTTCAACTGACGAGTAAGAATATTTACCAGTTTCAATCCCAGTGATTTCACCTTGTCTATGCTGAAGTCATGAGGCAAGCCGTTTCCGTTGTCGCCCACCGCAAGTTGCAGCTGACCATCCGCCGTTCTTGTCAGCTCTATGCTTATTTCTCCGCCGAGCATTCCTTCAAAAGCGTACTTGTAGGCATTTGAAATTAACTCGTTGAGTATAAGGCCCAATGGTATAGCCAGATCAATATCTAGTTTAATGTTTGAGCCAGTAACCTTATTTACAATTCCTGCTTGCCCACTTTGGCTAAAAACAGTCGAGAGATATTGCACCAACTCCTCAGCGTATTCCCGGAAATCTATCTCGGAAAGTTTCTCCGTTTGGTAAAGCTTTTGATGAATAAGGGCCATGGCTTTTACCCGACTCTGTCCTTCCTGAATGGCGGAAATCATCTCAGGGCTGGCCGTTGTCCTGCTCTGCATGTTGAGGATACTACTGATTACCTGAAGGTTATTTTTCACTCTGTGGTGTATCTCTTTAAGTAACGCCTCCTTCTCTCCCAGCGACCGGGCCAGCTCCAGGCTTTTTTCCTCAATCTCCTGGTTTTTCTGTTGAAGCAAAGTGTTGGATTTCGACTTGACTCTTTCGGAGCGATAAGCGTAAACCAGGAAGACTGTCAGTAACACAAGGCCGCCAAGCAATAAGTACCTAAGCCGGGCCTCCGATCTGAGGCTCGACTGCTGCTGAGCGAGCGTCGCCTGATTCAGGGCCAGCTCCTTGTCTTTCTTTTCACTTTCATATTTGGCTTCAAGCTCCATCACTGTTTCTCCTCTTTCAATGCGCTGAAGAGAATCCGAAAGCTCCTTCCAAACCAGCGTGTAAAAATAGGCTGAGTCTATTTGATTAGTGGCAGCAAATGACTCACGAAGCCCATCCGTGGATTTCATGCGTAATTCCAGAAATTTGTACTGCTTGGCCAATGCTATCGAAGCCCTCTCATGCGGAATGGCCTTTTCCGGAAACCCACCCCGCCGGTAGTTGACAGCCAGGTTGTGGTTGGTGCTCGACACTCCATATTTATCGCCCGACCGACTCTTTACACGCAGAGATTGTGTGTAATAATAGAGTGCTGAGTCGAACTGAAGATTCTCGTCGTAGGTAACTCCCATGTTATTGTAGAAGGCACCGAAGCCCCGGAGGTTGTCATCTTCTTTGAGTCCAGCCACTGACCGGCGGTAATAGCTCCGTGCCGAATCATACTCCTTTAAATTCATATAAGCCAGACCAATATTGTTGTAAGCACCTCTGATTCTGTTACTGGAACCTCCGCCCTCAATGAGAAGATCGAGTGCCTTTTGGAACTGCTCCAGAGACTTTTGATGCTGATCCTGAGCTTTGTAAACAAACCCAATAGCACTGACAGTGGAGGAAAGTGCAACTGGATTCCCTAACTTCTCCTTTATCTCCAGTGCCTTTAGATAGTACTCCATGGCAAGGTTCATATTGCCCAGCCGGTCGTATACCAGACCTATATTATGGTAGGAGCCTGCCATTCCGCTTTGGTTATGGCTGGCTTTTTCTATCGTTAGCGCTTTCTCAATATAGCGTATTGCCGAGTCTAGCTCTCCTTGTTCTTCGAAAGCCCGTCCGTAGTTTTTATAAGCGTAGGCAAGCATCACGCTATCATGGGCGGCTTGTGCCAGCCCCTTTTGCAAACCGGCATAGTAGACAGAAGAATCAAAATTTTGCTGCACGAAACTGTACGACAGCTCATCAAGAAAAACTAACCTGAGTGAATCCGTGGGTGCTGTTTTGAACTGTTGTCTCAGGTCGTCAAACCTGTCGTTTTGGGCGATAGCACTCACAGAGGTAAGGAGCAAAGAGGCAATAAAGAACCTCCAACTACGTCGCATCGCATTGACTGACGAACCCATCATACGCTCACTTTCATATTTTGAATGACAATGGAGAAACGGGCGCCACCAACTGAGTGCACGGTGAGTTGACCGTTGAGTTGCCGTGTAAGTATGTTCACCAATTTCAGTCCCAGAGATTTCGCCTTCTCCAGGTTGAAATCAGCCGGAAGACCTTTGCCATTATCAGCCACTTCAAGTTGTAATTGATCCTCTCCTACCCGTTTCAGCTCTACGCTGATGGCACCTCCGGTTTTTCCTTCAAAGGCATATTTATAAGCGTTGGAAATCAGCTCGTTAAGAATCAAACCCAGAGGAATGGCCAGGTCAATGTCCAGCTTGATATCAGGGGAGGTGACGGTTTTTACAATGCCACTGTTTACCGATGACTGGAAGATCGACGACAAATGGTCAGTGAGTTCTTCTGCGTATTCTTTAAAGTCTATTTCGGAGAGCTTTTCTGTCTGATACAGCTTTTGGTGAATCAGGGCCATGGCTTTTACCCTGCTTTGGCCTTCCTGAATGGCCGTGAGCATTTCTGGGCTTGCCGTAGACCTGCTTTGCATGTTCAGGATGCTGCTGATCACCTGGAGGTTGTTCTTTACCCTGTGATGGATTTCTTTAAGCAGCGACTCCTTTTCAAGCAGCGCTGCTTCAATTACCTGGTTTTTGGTCTCGATTTCCTGGTTCTGAATGCTCAACTGATTGTATGCTTTGCTTTTGGCACGTTCACCCCGATAGATCAAGCCAGCTAATAAAAGTACAATGACAATGCCGCCTATGAGAACAGAGCGAAGCCTGGCTTCCTGTGTGAGCAATACCTGCTGTCTGTCGATATCGGCCTGTTTGAGAACCAGCTCCTTTTCCTTTTTCTCGGTTTCGTACTTGGCCTGCATATCATGAATGACCTGGCTGTTTTCAATATTGTAAACGGAGTCTTCCAGTTGTTGATATTGCTTATGGTAACGCAGTGCCTGCTGATAGTTACCAAGCTTTTCATAGCTTTCCGACAGGCTGTGGCTCAGGTTAATCCTTAGTTGGTGATTGTTTATTTTTTCGGCTATTTCAAGGGACTTGTTGCCGTAATAGACTCCCTTTTCCGGCATGTCGATGCTGTTGTATAAAGTGTTGAGATGAAAATAGCTAAAGGCCATCGATCGAAGATCCCCCCTGGTTTTAGATAGCGCCAGGGATTTGTTAAAATAGTACAAAGCGCTGTCCGGCATTTTCAGGTCAGTGTAGTCGTTTCCTATGTTGTTATAAGCGCTTGGCAGGTTCGGTTCGTTGTCAAGCCCCTCATAGATGGCAATGGTTCTCAGGTAGTTTTTAATGGACTTTCTTGCATCTCCTTCTTCCCCATAAATGATAGCCATGTTTGATAGCACCACGGCCACTCCTCGTTGATACCCGATGGTTTCGAAAATATCCATGGCACGGGTGTAATGAAGGATAGCATCGTCGTGATAGCCGAGATAATTTTGTGAGTTGGCAATTCTGTTGAGCAATTTACCAGCCTCCAGGGAGTCGTTGATACTTTCGTAGTAGGCAAGGTTTTCAAAAAGCACCTTAATGGCCTCTGCACTTCGATCTTGTTCTTCGTACAGTTCAGAGAGTTGCAAATTAGCCCTGGCAACCCCTTCCTTGTCTTGCGATTCACGATAGGCTGCGAGGGAAAAATCAACATACTTTTTTGCCGAATCGTAGCTGAAATGCTCATAGTGAAACTTTCCGAGCGCCAAATTGGCGTCTCCACTTTCTTTTGTCAGGTTGTGCGCTTTCGCAAGTTCAAGCGCTCTGTTCAGGTAATTTAAGGCAGCCGAAGAATCGGTCTCAGCACTTTGCTGCCCCATGGTAATCAGCAGGGAAACTTTCACACCTGGCTCTTTGGCTGCTTGAAAAAGCTGTTGCAGGCTATCTGTCTGGGCTTGTAAATAGCCGGAGGCTACCAATACAGCAAAAAGCAACAGGCATGTTTTCTTGATCATCTTTCAGCTTGCTTTTGATAGGTGTAGTCCTTCGTTGAGAGGCTAATATAGTGCTTTTAAGAGCAATTTTGCAGATTAATCAATGTTTGTACATCAAAGGAAGCCATGTGCTATCGACAAACCTGTTATATGTGTGGTCCGGAAAAAATATCAAGTGAAGGTTTACACAAAGGCTGCAGATCGAAGCATAGCATTATTTTACTGTAACTAATTGATTACAAATCAAATAAACAATCAATGATAAAGTATAAGGTTAAGAGAATTTTTTAGTGCCTTTTCGAAAAAGTAGCACTCCGTTACACAACTGATAAAACCCAGGCGGGTTTGCTTTCGTTATTTGTTTTGTCGATTTTTGACCCAGTTTGAAAAGAATCCTACAAATAGCGCTTGTTTTCACTTGGCTCCTCTCCATTGCAGGGGTAGTCGTGTCAAGGCATTATTGTGGCCCTTTTCTGAAGAACGTTGAGCTGGGGCACTCCACCAAGCACTGCTGCATGGATGCTGCCGACGAACCCAACGACTGCTGTGAAAACACAACAGAGTACCAGAGCCTGGATGGCAACTTCGTAAAGGTTGAGAAACTGGCGCTTGACTCCCCCACTCTTTTTGTGCTTTATGCTATTGAGCTTCCGGACTTTCTGTCCTACGACGAAGCATATTCAACTCATTCATTATCATTTGCTGCAGATACGGGGCCACCTTTGCCTTCGTATCCCGCCTATATTTCCTTCGGTGCCCTTTTGATTTAGCCATTGGTCTTTTGCACGAAGCATGTTCCCATGCTTCAATTTCCATTTGCATCAGACCAATGAATTTACTTTATGCTAAATCAAATCATTCGTTTTTTTCTACATAACAGGCTGGTTACTATCCTTATATTGATAGTGCTGGTGGGTTGGGGCATTGTTACGTCACCATTCAATTGGAAAGTAGACGCTCTCCCCAGAGATCCTGTGCCGGTAGATGCCATCCCCGACATCGGCGAAAACCAACAAATTGTTTTCACCGACTGGGCGGGCAGGTCGCCGCAGGACATCGATGACCAGATCTCATATCCCTTAACCACCTACCTGCTGGGCATACCCGGCGTTAAGTCGATCCGAAGCTCCTCAGTTTTCGGATTTTCGATGGTCAACATCATTTTTAGTGAAGACATCGAGTTTTACTGGTCCAGGTCCAGGATTCTTGAAAAGCTAAGCTCACTGCCATCCGGATTGTTGCCCGACGGTGTGCAACCCATGCTGGGGCCGGATGCCACAGCCCTTGGCCAGGTATTTTGGTATACGCTCGAAGGCAGAGACAAAGAAGGCAACCCCACAGGAGGCTGGGACCTTCATGAGATTCGCACCGTGCAGGATTTCTATGTGAAGTATGGCCTCAATGCTGCCGAAGGCGTATCAGAAGTGGCTTCCATAGGCGGCTTTGTGCAAGAGTATCAAATCGACGTCAATCCCGATGCGCTGAAGGCCTACAACATTCCCTTGATGGCAGTCATGCAGGCTGTGCGGCAGTCGAACAGGGATGTGGGTGCCAAAACCATTGAAATGAACCAGGCGGAGTACCTGGTAAGAGGGCTCGGCTATATTAAGTCAGTAGAAGATATTGAGAAGGCTGTTGTAGCAGTACAGGACAACGTGCCCATTCGCATCAGCGACATTGGCCGGGTGAGCCTTGGCCCGGCTGCCCGGCGGGGGGTGCTGGACAAAGGAGGCGCAGAAGTGGTCGGCGGCGTAGTAGTGGCTCGTTATGGCTCGAATCCGCTGGAAGTGATCAACAATTTGAAAGCCAAAATAGCAGAGATAGCGTCGGGCCTTCCCAAAAAGACGCTGGCCAATGGCGTCGAAAGTCAGCTGACCATCGTGCCATTTTACGACCGTACTCAGCTCATTCATGAAACCATCGGAACGCTTGAAACCGCCCTATCGCACGAGGTACTCATCAGTGTGATCGTGGTGCTCATTCTCCTGCTCAATCTCCGGGCCTCGATTATCATTGCCAGTTTGCTCCCCGTGGGTGTGCTTGCCACATTCATCGTGATGCGGTACTCAGGCGTTGATGCCAATGTGGTGGCCTTGTCAGGCATTGCCATTGCTATTGGCGTGATGGTCGACGTTGGGATTGTTTTCGTGGAAAACATCATTCGCCACCTGGAAATGCCGGAAAACCATGGCGCCAGCGGCACAGCACTGCTGAAGGTGATTTATGAAGCCACAGTAGAAGTGGCGTCGGCCATCACCACTGCCCTTGCCACCACAGTGGTGAGTTTCGTTCCCGTGTTTGCCATGGAATCAGCTGAAGGAAAACTGTTCAAGCCACTTGCCTTCACAAAGACCTATGCGCTGCTGGCCTCGTTTGTACTTGGCCTTGTGGTGCTCCCTACCCTCGCCTATTTCATTTTCGGCATCAACTACGACAAGAAGAAAGTAAGACGGGTATGGAATTGGAGCTTCGTGGCAGCAGGCATTATGATGGCCGTCTATTTTCAGATGTGGTTGCCTTTGGCACTGACCGTCGTCGGCATTAATAACATATTGGAAAGCAAATGGCCTCAACAGATCAGGCGATATACCAGCTACCTTAACCTGGCACTGGCAGTGCTCATCGCTACCTATTTTCTCGCTGAAGAATGGATGCCGCTGGGTGTGGGGAACTCCCTGGTGCTGAATTACCTCTTTGTCATTGTGTTGATAGGGTCAATTTTGCTGGCACTTCTTTCGGTGGTGCATTTTTATGAACCGATCTTGAAATGGTGCCTGGTGAATAAGGGCAAGTTCATGCTGCTTCCGGCGTTTACCATTTTGCTTGGCGTTGTGATTTGGCTCGGGTTCGACACCGTTTTCAGTGTAGCCGGCGAAAAGGTGAGAGCCTCCCGGCCATGGAAGGTGCTGGCTGAAAAATTCCCGGGTATAGGTTCAGAATTTATGCCTTCGCTCAACGAAGGAAGTTATTTGCTCATGCCCACCTCCATGCCTCATGCCGGTGTGGAGCAAAACCGAAGAGTGCTTGGCCAGCTCGACATGATGGTGAGCCAGATTCCCGAGGTAGATATGGTGGTAGGAAAGATGGGAAGAACGGAGTCAGCACTCGATCCAGCTCCAATTTCGATGTACGAAAACATCATCAATTACAAGCCAGAGTATGTAGTGGATGAAGACGGCCATAGGTCAAGGTTCAAAACTGACACCGACGGCAATTTTATGTTGTCGTCTGGAGAGGCGGTATCCAACGAGGAAGCCCTTCGGCTGGGAACAAGAAGCAGCCAGCTCATTCGCGACAAGGACGGTCAATACTTCAGGAACTGGCGCCCCCATATCCAGTCTCCCGACGATATATGGGACGAAATTGTGCAGGTGACGAAAATACCTGGCGTTACATCCGCTCCGAAGCTCCAGCCGATTGAAACACGCCTGATCATGCTGCAAACTGGCATGAGAGCACCCATGGGCATCAAAGTTTATGGCCCCGACCTGCCAACCATCGAGGCGTTCGGCATGCAACTGGAAGGTATTTTAAAAGAAGTTCCCTCAGTAAAAGCGGAGGCTGTTTTTGCTGACAGGATTGTAGGCAAGCCCTACCTCCATCTGAATATCAACAGGGAGGTGATTGGCCGGTATGGCCTGACAGTGGAAGACGTGCAGCAAAGCATCGAAACGGCTATCGGCGGCATGAAAATCACAACGACGCTGGAAGGAAGGGAAAGGTTCCCGGTGCGGGTTCGCTATCCAAGAGAGCTTCGGGACGACCCCGAAACATTGGGACGGATCCTAATCCCCACTCCTTCCGGTGCTCAGATTCCATTGGGCCAACTTGTGGAGATGGAGTATGTGAGGGGCCCGCAAATGATCAAGAGCGAGGAAACCTTTCTGGTCGGCTATGTGCTGTTTGACAAAAGGGACGGCTTTGCCGAGGTGGAAGTTGTAAATAGTGCACAAGCCGCCATTCAGGAAAAGATCGATGCCGGGCTTCTCAAAATACCTGCCGGTGTCAGCTATAAATTTTCAGGAAGCTATGAAAACCAGGTAAGAGCTGTGAAGCGACTGTCTATCGTGATCCCCATTAGCTTGCTGGTGATCTTCCTGCTGCTTTACTTCCAGTTCAAAACTGTCATTGCTTCCTCGATCCATTTTTCGGGGGTGTTTGTAGCTTTCGCCGGTGGCTTCATCATGCTTTGGCTCTACGGCCAGGAGTGGTTCCTGAACTTCTCCGTGGCTGATGTCAACCTGAGAGACCTGTTCCAAATGCATACGATCAACCTGAGTGTGGCCGTTTGGGTGGGCTTCATTGCCCTGTTTGGCATTGCCACCGACGACGGCGTGATTATGGGAACCTATATCCATCAGGTATTTGAGGAAAAGCAACCAACGACCATTCAGGGAGTTCGTGAAGCGGTGCTGGAAGCGGGCAAAAAGCGAGTCCGGCCAGCCATGATGACGGCGGCTGTTGCCATTATTGCGCTGCTGCCTGTCCTGTCATCCACTGGTAAGGGCTCAGACATCATGGTGCCCATGGCCATCCCGACATTCGGCGGCATGACGATTCAAATCATGACCATGTTTGTAGTGCCGGTGCTGCAGGCATTTTGGAGGGAAACAGTGATCAAAAAACAAATCAGGGAGGCAAAATGAAAAGCATCATCTATATCATCTTGATTTTGGCTGCCGGGGCAATTCAAGCACAAACGCTTGAAGAGTACCAGCAAATGGCCGCAGAGAACAATCCGGGTCTGAAGGCAACTCACAAGGCATTTGAAGCAGCCCTCGAGCAGGTGTCGCAGGCAAGTGGCTTGCAGGATCCGAATCTTACAGTCAGTGCTTTTGGCCAAATGATTGAAACACGTGTGGGGCCCCAAAGAGCCAGGTTCAGTCTTTCTCAAATGTTCCCCTGGTTTGGCACGCTGAAGGCGCAGGGCCATGTCGCTGCCTTGATGGCTGAGTCGAAGTACCAGGCATTTTTGGACGAGCGAAACAGGCTGTATTATCAGGTGGCCGCTGCTTATTATCCGCTTTACGAGCTCAACGCCTTCAAAACCATCGAAGCAGACAATATCCGGCTTCTGGAATCATACAAGGCCATAGCGACAGCAAAATTCAGTAGCGGCAGCGGTACGATGGTGGATGTGCTCCGGGTGGACATCATGCTCCAAAGTGCCAACACCAGGTTGACTATTCTTGACAAGGAAGAGGCTTCGCTGAAGACTGCCTTCAACAACCTTTTGAATCGGGATATAGGTGAAGACATAGTTGTTATCGATTCGCTGGCAGTGGACGATGCTCTAAATGCCGGCGATTCATTGCCCACCACCCACCCACGGATAGCCGAACTGGAGTTGAAGATTGAAGGGAGCCAGACGGCGGAATATGCAGCCCGTAAGCAGGGGCTTCCAAAACTGGGCGTCGGTGTCGATTACATCATCGTTGGGGAAAGAACAGATTTGGCGGCAGGCGCTGCACCACCAACCGACAATGGCAAGGATGCCATCATGCCAATGGTGTCTGTCAGCCTGCCGGTTTTCAGAAAGAAATACCGGGCGGCTGTGAAAGAGGCACAACTGATGCAGGAAAGTTATGCCTTTCAGAAGCAGGCCACTGTCAATGCCCTTGCTACCGACTACGAAGTCACAAGGTTTGAGCTTGCTCAACAAAGGGAGTTGATAGGTCTTTACGAAGGTCAATCCACTCAAACTGACCGTATGCTGGAGCTTCTTTTCACAGCCTACAGCAATTCGGAAGCTGATTTCGAAGAGGTGCTGGCCACGGAGCAACAATTGCTACAGTATCGGAAAATGAAAGTCGAGGCAGCCACAGCTTATCAGGTGGCACTCGCAAAATTGTATTATGTGACAGCTAAAGTTTATTGAAATGACAATAGATAAAAAAACAGTAATAACCGGCCTGGTTACCCTGGTAATGGGGCTATTGATTGGATGGCTGATTTTTGGCGGTTCTCAACAAATATCAGCAAATGAAGACCATCAGCATGGTTTAGCAGAAGAGACAATATGGACATGCTCAATGCATCCCCAGATCCGTCAAAATGAGCCTGGGCAATGCCCCATTTGCGGAATGGACCTCATCCCACTTGAAAGTGGCATGGACGAAGGCATTGATCCAATGGCCATCAGCATGTCGCCAGTGGCTATGCAGCTTGCCAATGTGAGCACAGCCGTGGTTGGCTCAGTGGCGCCAATCAAATCGGTGAAGCTCATTGGCAAAGTACAAGCCGACGAGCGCCTGATTTTTTCGCAATCATCTCATATTCCTGGCCGTATCGAAAAGCTACTCATTAATTTTACGGGAGAATATGTACGGAAAGGGCAAACCATCGCCTTTTTGTACTCCCCTGACCTTGTGAATGCGCAAAAAGAGCTTTTGGAGGCATCGAAAATGAAGGCCACCCAGCCGCAGTTGCTGGAGGCAGCTAAAGAAAAGCTTAGAAATTGGAAGCTGACCAATAGCCAGATCGATCAAATACTTGAAAGCGGCGTCGTCAAAGAATCGTTTCCTTTGCTTGCTGATAACTCTGGCTATGTGACTAACAAACTAGTGAACCGGCATGACCACGTCGCACAGGGCCAGGTGATCTACGAAATAGTCGATTTATCAAGCGTTTGGGTGCTTTTTGATGTCTATGAATCGGATATGACCTGGGTCCAAAAAGGCGACAAGGTACCTTTTACTGTTGCGTCTTTGCCAGGCGAAACCTTCAGCGGCGCCATCTCTTTCATCGACCCCATCATTGACGCTCAAACGAGGGTGGCAAAAGCAAGAGTGGAAGTGAAGAACAGCGCATCGAAGCTGAAGCCGGAAATGTTTGTGTCGGGTACGCTGGAGGCTAACCTTCCCGGCAAGGCTGAAAATATCGTCGTTCCCAAAACTGCAGTGATGTGGACCGGCCAGCGGTCGGTGGTGTATGTAAAAGTGGCCAGCAACCAGTCAGTTAGCTTTGTCATCAGAGAGGTGGTGCTTGGGCCTGCCCTTGGCGATAGTTATATAGTGAAGGAAGGCCTCGAAAACGGCGAGGAGATTGCAGTCAATGGCACATTCAGCATCGACGCAGCCGCACAGCTGGCAGGTAAGCCCAGCATGATGAATCGTCAGTCTGATGGTAAGGCGGCGGCTTTTAATCATGACCACATGGTGATGCTAACGGGTCAGAAAACAGCCGAGAGTCAATCCGGTTCGGGTGTGCCTGCGGCATTCAGAAACCAGCTGACGGATTTCGCCATGGCTTACATCAGTCTAAAGAATGAGTTGGTCAACGACGACCCCGAAAAGGCTCAAAAACTGGCTCGAGCAGCAAAGGAAAAGTTATCGAAAATTGACATGAAGCTCTTGAGCGACCACCAGGTTCATATGGCCTGGATGAGCACACTGGAGTTGTTGGAAGAAAACATAAAGTTGATCGCCAACACAGGCGAGTTGGCCACTCAGAGAGCAGCCTTCGTGCCCCTGTCCTCTGCTCTCATGCTGGCAGTCGAGCAATTTGGCGTAGCGAACACGACCTTCTATCAGCAGCATTGCCCTATGGCTGACAGCAACAAGGGTGCCGACTGGCTCAGCCTGGAGAAAGAAATAAGAAACCCCTACTATGGAGATGCTATGCTCTCCTGCGGGTCTGTAGAAAGAACAATTACCCCTGTAAAATAATTATTAACTAATTTTAATCCCTATTATGAGAAACATTGTATTGACTTCCCTTTTTGCTGCAGCATTGGCATTGAATGCATGTAACAGCAACCCAAAAACTACTGAAGAAGCAGCGACACATGATGACGCCCATCAGCACGAAGCAGCTGCCTCCGACACTACTGTGGCAGCCGCTTCCTATATTTGTCCCATGAAATGCGAAGGCAGCGCAAGCGACAAACCTGGCAAGTGTCCTGTTTGCAAAATGGACCTCGTTGCGGTTGAAGAAACTCCTGCAGAAAAGTAAGTGATGAGAGTTATTCATATAGTATTGGTCTGTGCGGTTTTTATGTTGGCTGCCTGTAGCGACGGAAACAAGTCTGGCACGGCGACGTCCTCCGGACAAAAGCTGGCTGCGAAAGACATTTCTCTTGCTACACTGAAGCTTCGAAACCTCGATGGTAGCGAGTTGGATGTCACCACCTTGGCGGGCAAACGGGTTTTTGTCAATTTCTGGGCTACCTGGTGCAAGCCTTGTTTGGCCGAAATGCCTTCCATTGAAAGAGCAACCGAATTGCTTGCAGCGAAAAACGTCGTGATGCTGGCAGCTTCGGATGAAAAGCTTGAGAGGATATCGAAATTTATAGAGAAGAATAGCTATTCTTTTAATATCGTTGCCACGGAAGCCGACTTGGGTATTTTGGAAATATTTGCCTTGCCTACTACTTTCATTTTCGATGAGCAGGGAAAACTAGTATTCAAAGAAACCGGTGCCCGGGAATGGGACAGCCCTGAAAGCATTAAGCTAATTAACGAGACAAATAAGCTATGAAGAAAGAGTTATTTGGAGCCATCATTGTTGGTGGTTTGATTTTAAAAGGCTGCGCACCAGCGCCCAGCGAAGAGCGGATGCCTGTGCAAAAACTTGAGGCCACTCACCTGAGTGGAGCTTCGCTGCCTTTTCTGTCAACGGATGCATCTGGCAAGGTTATCCTCTCTTATGTGGTGGATAACGATTCTTCTGCGGCCTTGCATTTCACCACACTTGCTGACCAACAGTGGAGTGCACCGGTGAAAGTGGCTGAAGACACCAACTGGTTTGTCAACTGGGCCGACTTCCCGTCGGTCATTTCCTGGGGCGATGGCAAAATGGCCGCACACTGGCTGGAGAAAAACTGGACGGGAGGCACAAACTACCACGTAAAAGTCAGTCGGTCTCAGGACTTCGGTGCTTCATGGAACACACCGGTGACTTTGCACAGCGACACCCTTCCAAGGGAACATGGCTTCGTTTCGCTTGTCCCCTTCCCCAGTGGCCGTATGTTTGCTTCCTGGCTCGACGGACGCAAGTATCCACCCGCCAGCGAGCATAGTGGACACGACCTCAGCAATGAAATGACCCTTATGGGCGGCTATGTGGCCGTTGACGGGCATGTTGAGGGAGAAGAGCTGCTCGACGAACGGGTATGCGACTGCTGCCAGACAAGTTCTGTTTTAAGTGACCACGGCCTGATTACCTTCTACCGGGATCGCTCCGATGATGAGGTGAGAGACATAGCCGAGGTGCGATGGACAGAAGAAGGATGGACAGCGCCCAGTCTGCTTGGGGAGGATGGCTGGGACATTATGGCCTGTCCGGTAAATGGCCCTCAGTCGGATGCTATTGATGAGCAGGTGGCTGTTGTTTGGTTTACAGCAGCCGATGAGACCCCCAAGGTGCAGCTGTCGTTGTCGGGTGATGCGGGAGAGCATCCCTCCGTACCTATCAAAGTCAGCCATAAGTCGACTGTTGGAAGAGCAGACGTCAAACTTATCGACAAAGACTACGTGGCCGTAAGCTGGATAGAGGTAGTTGAAGAAACCGGCGTTTTGAAAGTGGCCGTGTTCACAATAGACGGGCAGCGGCTTGAAGAATGGGACATCACAGAGATTTCAACCGAGAGGAAGACAGGGTTTCCACAGCTGACTTCTGACGGAAAAAGCCTTATTATTGCATGGACTTCCGACAATGCTGTCAACACAGCAATGATAGCACTCAAAGAACTCTAGTATATTTGATCAATTAACCTGTTATTAACTAAAACCCTTATAAGCAATGAAAAACGTTAAATTATTTTTTGGTGTATTGGCTGTTATCCTATTCGCTACGGCGAGCCAGAGTGTAATGGCTCAGCTTCAAGCTCCTGCGCCCAGCCCAGCAGGTTATGTTTCGCAGAATGTTGGCTTTACAAAAATTAGCGTTGACTATTCATCGCCAGCAGTAAAAGGCAGAAAAGTTTTTGGTGACCTGGAAAAGTATGGTGTAACCTGGAGAGCTGGCGCTAACGGACCAACGATAATTGAATTCAGCACTAGTGTGAGTATCGGTGGAAAAAATGTAGGAGCAGGTAAATACCCTGTTTTCATCACTCCGCAGGCATCTGGTGAGTGGACGATCCACTTGAACAGCAAAGGCAATTCAGTATTTGCCTACATGAAGGATGGAAAAATTGATGAAGAGGCAGTAGCTAAAGATGATGTTGTTTCCGTGAAAGCAACTCCTGTTATGGCAGCTGACTCAATGGAAAGGCTTGCCTACTCTGTTTCCGCTGAAGACAACAAAGTGGCTAAAGTAACGATGGCCTGGGATAAAGTGAGACTTTCATTTATGGTCGACACCCAGGTGAGCCAAAAACTGGAAGGCTTTACCAGCACGCTGAAGTAGTAACAACAACTTCCAAAACACCTTATAGCCCCGTTCAAATGATTTTGGACGGGGCTTTTGTTTTAACTCAGGGTTTTGTCAAGGTAGCGCCTATCTTTGGTGATATGCCAAACTGCTTAAACATGAAATCTTTCAAGACCATTGCTGCCACCGTTAGTCTTGCTCTGATGCTTCTCAGCAACGCAACAGCCCAAAGTATCTACAGTAAGAGCAACCTCTTTGCGTGGTGCATTGTGCCCTACGATATCAAACACCGCAGCCCGGCCGACAGAATAGCGATGCTTAAAGAATTGGGTTTCAAGTCATATGCCTACGATTGGAGGGCGGAACATTTGGCCACTTCGGTTGAAGAGTGGAAGCTGGCAAAAAAGAACAACATCAAAGTCAATGCTGTTTGGATCTGGATAGATGCCAATACAGATAGCCCTCAGCAGCTTAGCAGCGCCAACCTCCAGCTACTTAGCTATCTAAAGGAAACCAAATTGAAAACGCAGCTGTGGGTGGGCTTTCATGCCAATTTTCTGGAAGGGCTTGATGAAGAGGCGAAAGTGCTCAAATCAAAAGAGATGCTGGACTATCTTCACGCAAAAGCTACAGAGGTCGGGTGTACCATAGCACTTTATAACCATGGCGACTGGCTTGGAGAGCCCGCCAATCAGGTGAAGGTAATTGAGGCCAGCGGCTTTAAAGATGTAGGCATCATCTACAACTTCCATCATGCCCATGAGCAACTCGACAGGTATACTGACATTATCGATGCAGCACTCCCCTATCTGTGGGCGGTCAATATGAATGGCATGAGGGAAGAAGGCCCCAAGATATTACCCATCGGTTCGGGCGACCGGGAAAGTGAGATGATGGCTTACCTGACGAAGGTCGGTTTCAAAGGCCAGATTGGTATCCTGGGGCATATCGAAGAGGAGGATGTGGCGATTGTTTTGCAGCAAAACCTTTCTGGTCTGCAGCGCATATTATCATCAATTGGAGACAACGAAGGACTGAGTACCTACGGGAAAAACTAAGCGAAATCGGCAGAAGCTCAGGTCGATACATCGTTTGAATGGCCAGCCTTCATCTGGTCGGCATATTCAGACGGGCTCTGACCAAAAAGTTTCTTAAAGCAATTTCTGAAATACTTGGGATCATTGAAGCCAACCATATAAGCTACCTCCGAGATCGAGAAGTCGCCCTCGGCCAATACTTGTGCTGCCCTCTTGAGTCTGATTGTTCGAATTACTTCATTGGCCGACTGACCAGTCAAGGCCTTCAGTTTTCTAAACAATGTGGCTTTGCTCATCCCCACGTCTTTGCAAAGGTCATCAACAGAGTAGTTGGTATTAGATATGTTCGACTCAACACTCTTAAGTGCTTGATTTATAAATATTTCATCTCTAGAAGTTACAGTGATGCTTTTGGGTTCCAGCGTCAATGTCCTGCTGTCAGCGAACATTTCTATTAGCTTCTTTCTTCCGTCCAGCAAATTCCGCACCTTGAGTGCCAGCACTTTGCTATTGAATGGTTTTGTGATATAATCATCCGCACCTGTTTCCAGTCCCTCAATCTTATATACCTCTGAAGTTCTTGCTGTTAACAAGATAATTGGGATATGAGAGGTAGCTTCTGTTTGCCGAAGCGCATTGCAAAGAGCAATACCATCCATCACCGGCATCATCAAATCAGAAATGACGAGGTTGGGGTTCGTCTTCAACGCTTTCTCAAGCCCCTCTTTGCCATTGAATGCTATCTGTATTTTGAAGTCTTTTTCCAGAATAGATTGAATATAGGCTGATACCTCCCTGTTGTCTTCCACAATCAAAACTGTCGGCGTGTCGTCAGAGTGCTGCACAGGTTCGGGTAGGGTAACCACAGGCGGGCCGAGCACATTTGAGTCACGGGGTGAGGCTACAGGCACCTCTATCTTTCCTTCCACAACCTCGGTAGGTTTGAAATGAATATTGCCTAGTGGAAGCGTCAGCGTAAATCTTGCAAACTGTCCCTCAATACTTTCTACGCCTATTGATCCGTGGTGCAATTCGATCAGGCTCTTGCTGAGGGAGAGGCCGATACCTGTTCCGGTAGAATGCTTTCCTTCATCATAACTAAAAAAGGGCTCGAAAATGGTCGTCAGATGCTCCCGTTTTATCCCTGTCCCATTGTCAAAAACGGAAACATAAACATTGTCAGTAGTTTGCTCCAGTTTGATACTAACCACACCCTTTTTGGGTATCTTTTTAAATGCGTTTGAAAGGAGATTGAAAATCACTTTTTCCATTTGATCCGGGTCAAACCAAACCATGATTTCCTCATGACTGCTTTGCAATGTAAAGTCGGCGTTCATTTCCTCGGCCAGTGTATCGAAAGAATACTTGATCTCCTTGATAAAGCTGACCAGGTTGCTTTCCATGGCCGTCACTTTCATATTCCCCGACTCTACTTTGCGGAAGTCGAGCAATTGATTAACCAGCTTATGGAGCCGCAGCACGTTGTGATTAACCGATTGAAGCTTTCCCTTGACCCCTTTCTCAATTCCCTCGGAGTCGATAAGGTTCTGTATCGGGCCTATAATCAGTGTCAGAGGTGTTCTGAATTCATGGGAAATGTTTGTAAAAAACTGAAGCTTGGTTTTGTTCAGTCGCTCCACACTTTCGAGCTTTAGTCTCTCCAGTCGCAAGTCATTGATAAAGTGAGCCCTGATCAGCGTTATCCTGCGAAACAGGTAAAGAAGGGATATCACAATCGTTATATACCCCAGATAAGCCCAGGATGTTTCCCACCAGGCAGGAAGCACAGTAATGGTCAGGCGGGTCGGGTCGTTGTTCCAAACGCCGTCGTTGTTGCTTGCTTTTACTTCAAATACATACCTTCCCGGATCGAGGTTGGTATAGGTTGTGGACCTGGTTTCGCCCACAAAATTCCACTTATCGTCAAAGCCAATCAGCCGATAGGCATACTGGTTTTTATCGCTGGCCGACATGTTGAGAGCGGCGTATTCAATACTGAAAATATTGAAATCACTTTCCAGGCTCAGCTCCTTCGTTTCACTGATGTGCCTGGTTAGAATGGAGTCTTCGCTGTTAACCCTGACCGACTTATTGAACACTTTAAAGTCTTCCAGCACCACCAAAGGAGGATGTGGATTGTCAAGAATTTCTGACGGATTGAAAGTGATGATTCCGTTGCTGCCTCCAAAATACAAAAGTCCGTCGGCGTCTTTAAATGATGAATTTCCCTTAAAGCCATTGACCAATAGCCCGTCGGAGTCATCGTAGTTTTTAAAGGTTTCATTTTCGGGATCAAAAACACTCATGCCATTGCTTGTGCTTATCCAGAAGTGCCCCTGGCTGTCTTCCAATATGCCTTTGATGTTGTGGTTGGTGAGCCCGTTGTCGATGGTGTACCGCTCAAAGGCATCTTTGTTTCTCAGGTGGTAGAGTCCAGATTCTGTGCCGGCCCAAAGACGCCCCTTACTGTCCTCGAACAGACAAAAAATAACGGAGAGTATGTTTTCACTATAATTTTCACTCTCCGAAAACACCGGCTCCATTTTCATTTTCTCCGAGTTGTACAGCTTTAAGCCGCTGTTCGTCCCAACCCAGATATTGAAATGTTTGTCCTCGAAAATTATTCTCAAGTTGTTGATGGAAGCGTCTTCCGCCCAGGTTGAATCCACAATATGCGTGAACGATTTTTGATCTTTTGAGGAAAGTAGGTTAAGTCCATAATATGTTCCCATCAGAATATTGGCACTCTGCCCGTCCTGACGCACAGCATATACATTTTGATTACTTAAATCTTGTTTTGAATTTCCCGCCGTAGCATACCGATCAAAGTTTTGTGTGGTCTCATTAAAAACAAAAACACCTTCGGCCCACGTTCCCACCCAAATGTTGTGGTCACGATCCTCATAAATCGCCAGCACCGGGATTCCGTTCTGCCCCGATTCAATGGGATCATTCAGGTAGTAAGAAGTATTACCTTTGTGCAACTTCATAATACCGCCTTCGGTGCCTATCCAGAAGCGTCCTTTCGAATCCTTATACAATGCGTTGACTACGGTGTTCTGATAGGCCGCCTTAAACGACGTAAATTTGTTTTGATAGGGGTCTATGACGCTCAACCCAAATGAAAACGTTCCTATCCACAATCTTCCTTCGTTATCTTTATACAGTGCCTTGATGGAGTTGTCGCTGATCGATTTAGGATAATCTTTGTCGGCTACATGGTGCTCAAACTTGTTTGTACGAATGTCGAGCCGGCTTAGACCGCCATTTTCGGTACCCGCCCAAATGTAATTGCCATCGGGGCAAACAGTTCTCACCACATTTACCAAAGGACCATTTTCTCTGTTTTCGGAAGTTCTATAATGAGTGAATCTGCTGGATTTGACATCAAACTTGTCTAGCCCGCCTCCCCTGGTAGCAATCCATAAATTCCCGATATCATCTTTGGCAATAGAGTATAAATAATTGTAGCCTAGCGAGTTGGAATCTTTGGGGTCATGAGCATATACCTTCAGGTTGCCTGTCTTGCGGTTCCATTTGTAAAGCGCAGTGTCCGCCGCTAACCAAAAGTCACTCTTGTGAATTTGCTCGATGCCGATAATAGACAGGCGCCCCTTAAAATTGCCGGTATGGTCAGTCCAGCTGTTGTCTGACAAATTAAGCGACTTTATCGTGGTGCCCACGAACCATACCCGTCTTTCGCTGTCTTCTCTGATGTCATTGATCACCAGGTTATTAAATTCAGGAACCCGGATAAAAGTATCTAATTCTCTATTGTACCGGTGCAATGTGCCCTTGGCTGTGCTTACCCAAAGCGTGCCGCTGCTATCTTCAAAAATTGAAAGGATTCTATTTGTTAAAAGCGTGTGCTCGTCGGACGGATCGTTCCTGTAAATTTTAAATTCATAGCCATTGTAACGGTTGAGGCCGTCCTCAGTGCCTACCCACAAATAGCCTTTGCTGTCTTTATGGATGGCAGAAATAGTGACCGACGAAAGTCCCTGCTCTACAGAAAGGCTCGAAAAAGACTCATTCTTGCCTTGCCCATGCGCCGCCAGCGGTAAAAACAATGAAATCCACAAGAAAAGTGAAAGCAGGTAAAATGGTCTCATAAAATATGTAAAAGTCTAATGGGCGCACCGGGCTCAGAACAACATTCGGGCTACTATTCAGCTTTGGTAATTTAGTTGAATATCTTAAAAAAGTCTAATCTCCGATCAAACTACAGGCAGGCAGTAAAAGGCAACAGCAGCCATCTTCCGAGTAGGCTGCGCAAAATACTGACTGTTATCGATATCACAATTGTACAATTATCCACAAATATAATAAGGAAGGTTGAGGTATTCGTAGTGAGTCACCAAGAAGCCCATGAATAGGTTTTGGAAACATTTGTCATCTATATTTGAAGGATTTGTACCTCCTCAATTGCTTTATTCTTCTCAACTTGTGTCAATTGTCATAATGCAAAAAAGTGCTATGTTATGTGTGTATTACCGCTTGAAGTATCAAACCTAATATTGAACAAAATGGCACTTCGAAAAATCTAATATTTATACTATCTTGTACTATAACCTCGTAAAGCTTAAATGATTATGCCTATGAAATTAACCCCTAAAGCAAAATCCTTAAACCCCAAATGTGGAGGATTCAGTTCCTGACTCCCTGCACACCCGGTGTATACTAACACTGGTTAAATCATTTTAAACCAATTCATTCATGTTATGAAAAACAATTACCTACTTATTAGCTTATCGCTGCTTTTCTTTCTGGCATGCTCAACAGCATTTGCCCAGCAGAGAACTGTAAGTGGTAAAGTAGTTGACCCTAATGGCACAGGTTTTCCCGGTGTCAACGTAATTATTAAAGGGACTGCTACCGGTACCACTACCAATGCGGATGGCGAGTACAAAATCGCTGTTCCCGACAACAACACTGTTCTCGTGTATTCCTTCATAGGATACGCTGCACAGGAAGTAACAGTTGGAAGTCGCTCTGTGCTGGATATTACCCTGGCAGAAGACGTGACCCAGCTTAGCGAAGTTGTTGTAACTGCCCTTGGGGTAGAAAGAAGTGTGAAAGCGCTTCAGTCATCGGTGACCACCGTGTCAGGTGACAACTTCACTCAGGCTCGTGAAAACAACCTTGGTAACGCCCTTTCAGGAAGAATTGCTGGTGTAAACGTTAGCAAAATTTCTGGTGGCCCTGCCGGTTCTTCACGTATCGTTATTCGTGGTAACAAAACACTGGGCGGACAAAACCAGCCTTTGTATGTAATCGACGGTGTGCCTATGGATAACTCTGGCTTCGGTCAGGCTGGTCTTTGGGGTGGTCGTGACGAAGGAGATGGTCTTACCAGCATCAACCCCGATGACATCGAGTCCATCACTGTACTTAAAGGTGCGAGCGCAGCTGCCCTTTATGGCTCACGTGCTGGTAACGGTGTTATCAACGTAGTAACCAAAAAAGGTACTAAAAGAAAAGGCCTTGGTATTGAGTTCAACTCAAACTATGTGGCGGAAACTGCTATCAACCTGAGCGATCTTCAGACAAAATATGGTACTGGAAACTATGTTGATCAGACCAATGATGGTATTCGTAACGGAATTGCTTCTAAACCTAAGGATGCCAGTGAGGCCTTTAACTGGGGTAACATTGCCTGGGGCCCGAAATTTGATGGTAGCCAGGTTCTGCAGTTCGACGGTGTGGCTCGCCCCTACTCCTATCAGGGCGACAACTGGAAGCGCTTTTATCAAACAGGTAATGCTCTTACCAACAGTGTGTCCATCAGCGGCGGAAGCGATAAGCAGACGTTCAGATTGTCAGCCGCTGACCTGAGAAGCAATAGCATCATTCCTAATTCGGGATACGACAGAACAAACCTAACATTGTCCACAAGCTCCAGGTTTGCAGATAAATTAACTGTCACATCAAAAATGATGTACACCCACGAAACGGCTCATAACCGTCCGGTGCTTTCCGATTCACCAGGAAATGCGGTTCAATCCATTTGGAGAACACCAGGTAACGTCAATGTAGAAAACTACAAAGGCGACCCTAACAAGCTAGGGGCCATTCCCGAAGGCACTTCACAGGAACAGTTGATTATTTATGGACAAGGAAGTGCTGCAAATGCCAGGCGGCCAGGCCAGGAGCTCCTGCCTGCAGCTAACAACTGGGGACAGAACCCTTACTGGGCTACTGAACAGTTCATCAACGACGATACCAGAGACCGCTTGATCGGTTCCGGCGAGGTGCGTTATGACATTACCGATTGGTTGTATGCTTCAGGAAGTATTCAGATGGACTGGTATACCAGAAGAGACAAATCTTTGACTCCGCAGGGAACAGGTTACCAACTGGGAGGATCCCTGTCTGAGGGAGAGGATCGTGTGCGTGAAACCAACACTCAGTGGATATTGGGCGGAAGTAAAACTTTCAGCCAGTTTAGTGTCAATGCTTTCGTTGGTGGTAACGTGATGCGCAGATCAAGTGAGAGAATCGCTGCCAATGGTAATGGCTTTAACGTGGATTTCTTCCCTGCTATTAACAACGCAGCTACAAGGAACTATGGATATGGCTTCTCTGAATCTGGTATCAATTCTATGTTCGGTTCAGCTGAGATCGGTTACAACGGTTATTTGTTCTTGACTGCTACTGCCAGAAACGACTGGTTCTCAGTATTGAACCCTGACTACAACAGCATTTTGTATCCTTCTGTAGGTGCTAGCTTTGTATTCACTGATGCATTTACAGGCCTGCCAAGCTGGTTGAGCTTTGGTAAAGCAAGAGCATCGTGGGCGCAAGTTGGTATCGTTAACATCAACCCTTATGCAGCCAACCTGACCTATTCTCTGAATGGTAGTTCTCACTTAGGGCGTACCATGGGAACGTTCTCTTCAGCAGGTGGAAACAATGGGAATATTCCTAACCCAGCTTTGCAGCCAGCACTTTCAACTGAAATCGAAGTTGGTTTTGATACCAAATTTTTCGACAACAGATTCGGTGTTGACTTTGCTTACTATCACCAGACCACAACCGATGATATTTTGGGTGTCACAATTTCCCGTGCTTCGGGTTTTGGTTCTACCAATGTGAACGTTGGTGAGTTGCAGAACAAGGGTGTCGAGCTTCTTTTGACTGGAACACCCGTAAGAGGTGAAGTAACCTGGGACATTTCTGTGAACCTGGCTAAAAACGTCAACAAAGTAATAAACCTTGTAGATGGAGTGACTGAGTTCACACTGGAAGAACCACGTACCAGAAACGTATTTATTAAGCACATTGTGGGTCAGCCCTTTGGCACCATTACTGGCCGGGTACAGCAGATGAGCCCTAGTGGAGAGCCGATTTTCCTTGCAGATGGAAGACCATTGGCGTCAACCACTTACGTTCCTATTGGCAATGGTTTAGCTAACTGGACTGGTGGTATCAACAACTCTGTTTCCTGGAAAGGTGTTAACCTAAGCATGTTGATCGACATCAAGCTTGGCGGAGATATCTTCTCTGGAACAAACAACCGTTTGACTCAGTGGGGATTACACCAGCAGTCGCTTATTGGTCGTGATGGTGAAAAGCCTCTACACATTAAGGGAGTTGTTAATACTGGAACATCTGATGCCCCAGTTTACACCCCTGTTGACAGAGACCTCACTCCACACGAAGCAAACAGCTATTGGGGTTCAGTAGGTGGCGAAAGTACTGCCATCTCCAGCATGTTCCTGTACGACGCCTCTTTCATGAAGTTGAGACAATTGACTTTGGGCTACAGCTTGCCAAGAACTATGCTAGAGAATACTCCCTTCCAGAATGTGTCACTTTCTTTTGTGGGAAGAAACCTCGCTATTCTTTTCAAGAATATCGACAACGTAGATCCTGAATCTGCCTATTCAGCTAATGCTGGTGCACAGGGCCTTGAGTATTTTGCGATGCCTACTACTCGTAGCTACGGTGTCAACTTAAGAGTAGGATTCTAACCATTAAATAGCTAAGAAATGAAATACGTTAGAAATAAAATAAACAAGATCATCATCGCCTCTGTCGCAATATTTGTATTCACGGCAAGTTGCGATACCGATGAATTGCATGAGTTGAATATCAACCCCCAGGCCCTGAATCAGGTAAACATGAATTATTTGTTTACGGCAGCTCAGCTTGGTTCTGCAGCGGGTGGTTCAGCTGGAGACAACCGCTATATTGACTGGAGAACAAACATTGGCCTGTGTGCCCATGCTATTCAGCAGCTGGCCAACGTTAGTGGCGGTATAGCTCCCGGTGACAAATACACTGACAACGTTGAATCCTACAACGCACCATGGGAGTTTATCTATGGAGATCAGTTGAAGAACCTTGCTGAGGTTCTCAGACAAACTGGCCCTGACGGGTTTGAGGCAGGTCAGAGAAAGAATATGCGTGAGGCAGCCAGAATCCTTCGTGCATTTAATTTCCACAGACTTACCGATTATTATGGTAATATTCCTTATACCGACGCATTGAGAGGAATACAGGGTACATTCCTTCCAACTTACGACGATCAGCAAAGCATCTATATGGACTTGTTGAAGGAATTGGATGAAGCAACGGCTGCCTTGAGTGCTTCCAATCCTGACGAAGGTTTTGCGGCGGCCGATTTGTACTATAACGGCGACGTTACCAAGTGGAAGAAGTGGGGCTATTCTCTGATGCTTCGGTTGGCCATGCGTATCTCTAATGTGGACGCCACGACTGCTGCAACCTATGTAGGTAAGGCTGTTTCCGGTGGTGTTTTCACCAGCAACGACGACAACACATGGGTACCTATGGATTTAGGCCCAAGTGAGTGGACTAACCAGAACGGTATTTCGAGAGCATTTGCTTCCGGTGACGGTGGTCAACCATCGATCTTGAGTAAGACTTTTATTGACATGCTCAAGGGAGCAAATGCTGCAAGCACAGCAGATGATGATCCAAGACTTCTCATCTTTACTGATGGTGTTGGCGGGGATCAAGATCCACTGGTTCAGGAAGGTATGCCAAACGGACAAGATGGAGGTACCATAAGTGCTTATATCGGTGAGAAATTTGGTGACCCTACATTGAGTCCTAGTTCTGTTTTCTCTTCCATTAATGTTGCTTTACTAGACGACGACGATCCGTACATGCTGATGAACTATGCTGAGGTTGAGTTTTTACTTGCCGAAGCAGCTGAGCGTGGAATTGGTGGAGTAACTGGTGCTGCTGGTCACTACAATGCTGGTGTGCGTGCTGCCATGCAAATGTATACTCCTTTTGCACAGGGCGATCCCGACGTTGAAGAGGCCCTTACTGTTACTGATGCCCAGGTGGACGCATATCTTGCGGCCCGTCCTTACACAGCTGGTGCTGCTGGTCTTGAAATGATTGGCAACCAAATGTGGGTTAGCAAGTTTTTCAACTGGTGGGAGGCCTGGTCGGATTGGAGAAGAACTGGATTTCCAGTGTTAGTTCCTGTCGACTATCAAGGCAATGTGACTGGTGGCACTATTCCAGTAAAACTGAGGCTTCCAACGCATGAAGTAGCTGTGAATGTGGATAATATTAATGCAGGTGCTACTTTGCCTGATCAGCCAACCACTAGGGTATGGTGGGATGTGAATTGATTTTCGATAACCATAAATCAAAAACATAGTGGAAAAGTCCCTGATTATTGTCGGGGACTTTTTTCATTTGTGGGTCAGTAGAAATTCATTTAACTTGATTGAATAATGAGAAAGCAATTCGGTCAGCTCTTTATCATTCTTTTGGTTGTTTCCACAGTCGCTTGCCTGGATCCTTTAGATCCTGCCACTTCAGATTGTGAAAGGTCGGGACTGGCTATTTCCATTATTAACGTCACCTCCACAGATTGCGGCATACCAAACGGGAGGATTGAGGTATTTTCTTCAGGTGGCCTTGGCGATAAAAGCTATTTCTTAAACGATGGCCCGGCTCAAAAAACAGGTGTGTTTCATAGCTTGAGACCAGGCATCTATTCTGTCTCCGTGATGGACTCATTGTACTGTAGCAGAGCAGTGAGCGTGCATATCTCATCCGGAATTTCTTTCAAAGAATCGATACAGCCCATCATCGAGAATAGCTGCATCATCAGCACTTGCCATGACGGGTCGGGTAGCATTAGCTTTAAGGTGTTTGCAAACATTAAAAAATCAGCAGCAGACATCAAGGGGCTTACAGGGGCACGAGTCATGCCTAAAACCGGCAGCTTAACGAATGACGAAATTGAGCAGATAGCCTGCTGGGTAGATGACGGGGCGCTTTTCAATTAGTACTACAAACCCGATATTTTTCCACCTTATCACCTGTCGACCGAAACAATTTTACGGTATTCCTGTTTTACGGGAATGGATGTCAATCGCCTCAACAACTTATTACTATTACTTTTTCTACTCATGGTAACCTCCTGTGATCAGGAAGCTGATGGAGTTGATAAAGATTGTAGCGGATCCGGACTGACATTGACATTACTTGGTTCGACCGACACTTCCTGCGGGGCCTCGGCCGGTGGGTTTGAAGTAGAGGCGTCTGGCGGTTTTGGTGGCTATCGTTACCAAATCGACGATGGAGCCTTTCAAAATAGCGGAGTCTTCAGTAGCGTAGCACCAGGAAAATACATCGTCGGCGTAGAGGATTCAGAGGGATGCTCCAGCTCGCTGGACGTTCAAATCTTTTCCGGCATAAGCTTTTCAGCCTCGATCAAACCAATCATTGAGACTAACTGCGCCATTAGTGGCTGCCATGATGGCTCGGGGAATATCGACTATAATAATTTTGACAATATTAAGCTTAACCCATCGGACATCAAGTCACGCACGCAGTCGGGGGACATGCCGAGAAACGGAACCCTTACTGTGGCCGAAATAGACATGATAGCCTGCTGGGTAGACGATGGGGCGTTGAACAACTAGTTCAAACTCAGCTCCCCCCTTCTCAAGCTATACTCTACTCCCGTCCTTTCATTAGTAAGCCTTAGCTCTCTGCCGTACAACCACGCTTTCCACTCCGTCTGGTCATTTTCAAAAATGATTTTCCGGTGCCTTGTGTTGATGACTGCCAATCCACTTTCCTGGATGTCACCCGCAGCAACAATTGAATAGTTCCCGCTCTCGTCGATGCTGAAGACTGTCTGGTGTAGTCGTTCTACCTTGTTCCGGTTCCTTATTTTGTAAAGCTCCCACTCCCCTACAATGGTGCGCTCGAATTCTTCGAAGCCGGGCACCTCGTCGATTCGGGTAAAAGACAAAGTCACATTTCGGTCTCTGTCATCTTTCCCTTTCAGCTTAAGGAGGTCTTTGTACCGAAATACCGACCAGGTGGAGTTGAACCACTCGACATCCGTGCTGTACATAGCCAGCTTGTCTGACTGTAGTTTGTACACGCCAGTCAGGTCTCCTTTTACCCGGGAAACGGCAAAGCTTCTGTTGGCGTTGATTTCAAGAAAGATAGGCTTGAATGACTTTGCCAAAGCATCCTGCTCGTAGGTTTCCAATTGCCAGAGGCCTTCAATGTCTTGTATTTCATAGCTCTGCTGGCAGCCTGTCAACAAGCTAGCACAGAGGAGAATAAATTTTGTCAAGTTCCTTTCCATCTTATTGAAGTTAAGGTAAATCGTGCCTAAAGACAATATTCGGATTCTGTTATCGCATGAGCGTGTGTTATCTCCTATACCTCGGTACATATCAGAAACCAGCCTTATGACCCCAATTGCTGTATGTCACTTCATAGGGTGACAATCCTCATGAGGTCTGCCCACTAGATTAACCATCTTGCATCGTTCAAATGATAAAAAGAATTATGCGAAGACATGGTCTTATGATAATCGCAGTCCTGGTGTTAACAGCTGGCTGTAAGGACGACACCGAAAAAGTACAGCCTACTGTGGAAGCCATTTCTGAATCTGTCTACGCTTCGGGAACAGTGAAAACCAGTGACCAATATCAGGCCTTTTCTTCGGTGAACGGAATTGTAGAAGACATATTTGTAGCAGAGGGTGACAAAGTGCCCAAGGGAGCGCCACTGCTGAAAATATCCAATAAAGCCTCTCTCCTCAATGTGAGAAACGCACAGCTTACTGCTGAGAATGCCAAATTGAGCGAAAACCAGCAAAAACTAGATGAAGCAAAAATGTCCCTGGACTTTGCAAAGGCAAAGCTAGCCAATGACTCCTCCCTATTAGCACGAAAGCAGCACTTGTGGAAACAGGATATCGGCACCAGGGTGGAGCTGGAGCAAGCCACTTTAGCTTACGAAAACGCTGTTGTGGCGTACCAGTCAGCCAAGACACGCTACGATGATCTCCAGCGTCAACTGGCACTCAATGCCCGACAGTCTAGCAATAACCTGCAAATAAGCAGCACACTGGCCGACGAGTACATTATAAAAAGTGAAATTGATGGAAGGGTTTTCACTATTTCGAAAGAGATTGGAGAACTGGTCAACGTGCAAAGCCCGGTGGCGCTGTTGGGCGATGACAGCCGGTTTTACCTCGAACTTCAGGTGGATGAGTACGACATCGTGCGCATCAAAACTGGCCAGCTGGTTTTTGTGAGCATGGACAGCTACAAAGGCGAAGTATTTGAGGCAGTGGTAACCAGGGTGATCCCGGCCATGAACGAACGGAGCAAGTCCTTCACGGTCGTAGCCGACTTCGTTTCCAGGCCACAGGTGCTTTACCCGTTTCTAACTGCTGAAGCAAACATTGTCATCCAAACAAAAAAAGATGCGCTCACCATACCCCGACAGTACCTGGTGGATGAGTCGTTTGTCCTGTTGGAAAACGACGAAAAAAGGGCTGTGGTCACCGGATTAAAGGACTATGAGAAAGTGGAGATCATCAGTGGTTTGGCGGCCGGTGAGTATATTATAAAGCCAGAAAATTGAACTACAAGCTCATATCTTCGATTGCCCTCTCCCTCCTGCTGGCACGCTGGAAGCAAACATTGGTGGCTGCCGTTGGCGTCATGTTCAGCATCACCATGTTCATTGCCTTGCTGGGGTTTATGAATGGCCTCAACGACTTGCTTGACGGACTCATTCTCAACAGAACGGCCCATGTGCGCTTGTATTCTGAGGTAAAAATCAACCCAAATCAGCCAATTGATAGGGTAAATCGGTTTACGTCGGGCCATAATTTTATCCGGTCGATTAAGCCGACCAATTCTCGTCAGGAGATATACAACAGTCAGGCTATTTTGCAAGCCATCAGAAAAGATGAGCGGGTGCTTGGGGTGGCACCCAAGATAAGTGCTCCCCTCTTTTTTAACACTGGCACCGTCGACATCACCGGAGTGGTCAACGGCATAGATGCCGAAGCTGAAAGCCGGCTTTTTCATTTCGCTGACTATGTAACGGAAGGTAGACCTGAGGATATTGCCGACATTCCCAACAGCATCATTTTAGGCAAGGCTCTGGCAGACAAGCTCATGGCCGGTATCGGCGATCTTATCTATGTCACTACTCCCGGAGGCGAAAGGTTTCCGTTGAAGGTGGTCGGCTACTTCCAATCCGGCATTCAGGAGTTTGACAAAACCCAAAGCTATGCATCACTAGGTACCACCCAAAAGCTCTTTGGCCGGGGTAAGTCATACATAACCGACATACAGGTGAAACTGAATGACCTGGAATCGGCACCGGCAGTGGCTAAGGAGTATCAGCGATTATTTCAGGTAGATGCGGAGGACATCCAAACGGCCAATTCACAGTTTGAAACAGGCAGCTTTGTGCGATCTCTTATTTCCTATGCCGTCGGCATTACGCTACTGATTGTTTCAGGTTTTGGGATTTACAATATCCTGAACATGATGATTTATGAGAAGATGGATTCCATTGCCATTTTAAAAGCTACTGGGTTTTCCGGCAAGGATGTGAACCGGATTTTCATTCTCATCGCCCTGAGCATAGGTGTCTCTGGAGGGCTTGCCGGCTTGCTCTTCGGGCTGCTGGCGTCAGTCGGGATCGATCATATTCCATTTAATACGGCTGCGCTGCCCACCATCACCACCTATCCGGTAAACTACGATCTGGTGTACTATGCCATTGGCCTGGGCTTTTCCCTGGTCACCACTTACCTGGCGGGGCTCTTCCCTGCCAGCAAAGCCAGTCATATCGATCCGGTCATCATTATAAGAGGGAAATAGCATGGGACAGGTAGTTTTAGAAGCCAGGCATATCAACAAGAGTTTTCGTGACCCCGTCACTGTGAAGGTGTTGAAAGACATCAATTTCAAGGTGAACAAGGGTGAGTTCGTCTCAATGATGGGCAAATCCGGTTGTGGTAAGTCAACCTTGCTATACATTCTCTCGACCATGGACACCGATTTCGAGGGAGACCTGCTGATTGATCAGGAGTCAACAAAGGGTAAGAATGAACCTCACCTTGCCCGCATCCGCAACGAAAAAATCGGGTTTGTCTTTCAGTTTCACTACTTGTGGAACGAGTTTACTGTTCTGCGAAACGTGATGCTGCCCGGCTTGAAACTCAACAAGTATTCCGAAAAGGAAATCGAACACAATGCCATGGAACGGCTGAAGCTGCTTGGAATGCAAGACCTGGCATTGAAACAAGCCAACAGGATATCGGGTGGTGAAAAACAACGGGTGGCACTTGCCAGGGCCATGATCAACGATCCTCTCATCATTATGGGTGACGAGCCAACCGGCAACCTCGACAAAAAGAACAGCCAAATTGTGTTCGATATTTTCAAGGAAATGTCTGAAGAGTTGAATCAAACGCTACTCATTGTCACCCACGATCCTGAGTTTGCAGCAAAGACCCACAGGATCATAGAAATGGAAGACGGGCGGATTGTTTCCTGATGGTGCCTCAGCTGGCTAACTATGTGCAGGTTTGATGTCTAAAACTCTTTTTCTCCAAACTCGCTCTTAATAAATCGGGCTTTGTTTTTAGAGCGATTCAGAGTGTAGCTCAGGTTCAGAATCACCATATCCACTTCATACACATAGTTGGTGGTGGTATAGAACTCGCCAGGCCTGCCGGTAGTAATCCGCTGCTCATTGGTAGGCAAAAGGCCCATGTCCATATTGAGCCACTGCAGACTAGCAGAAAGCTGATCATTCATGAAAGTCTTTCTCAGAGTCAGGTTCGGCGAAAGAAACCTGGAGTCTTCGCCCTGCGCCGTCACCCTCTTTGACTGATAATTGATCGTCCATTGGAGGCTGAAGGTTTCGCAAAGGTTCAGGGTGGTGTTGACGTTGATCGAATACACCCAGCTGGCGTTGTTCATCGGGCGGCTGTCAAAAGACCCCACAATTGCGTAGTGGTATACGTTAGCCCCAACAAATGCCTTCCACATTTTGCTGACCTTTAGTTCTGTTCCCAGCTCCAGACCTGCCGACTTTGCCGTGCCTACATTGGAGTAAATTCTGTTGAGTATGGTGTCGTTGTACACCGTATTGACCCTGTTGATCACATTGTCGACGTTCCTGAAATAGGCTGTTACAAAAACGGATTGTTCTCCCATATTTTTCACAGCCCCCAATTCTACCAAATCAATGAATTCAGGGAGCAGTGTCGGGTCGCCCTGCTCCAGGGTCTCAGAGTGTTCCCTTTCCGGAAAGGGATTCATCTTAAATGTGGCTGTTCGTTCTATTCTCTTGCTGTAGACAGCCTTCACCGTCAAGTCATCGCTCACGGTGTACTGCACATTGGCTGATGGAAAGGGCTTTACAAAATCATAGCGGTAAGTGGTATCAACCAAGCCGATCTTGTCCTTTAACTCAAGACTTCGGTTCATGTATTCTGTTCTAATACCAGCACCGTAGGTCCATTTTTCCCTTTTGCCCGATAGCATGGCGTAGCCGGAATGGATAAGTCGTGTGAGATTTACTTCGCTGGAAAACTCAGGAATGAGCTCGAAAATGCCTGTTTCATTATTCTTTCTCTCATAGATAAAATCGCCGGCATGGTCAAGATTTCTGAATTGGTAGCCCATTTCAACCGTTCCTAGAGAAAATGGTTTGGCCTTGTAGTCAATCTGTGCCCGAGTGCCAAAAAGTGGGTTGTTGTTGGTGTTGTATTCATCCTGAAACACAACACTTCTGTCGGGCCACCCGAGGTTTCTGTTGGTGGTTGGCCCACCAAGCAAGGTGTACTCATAAAGCAATGATGCAGAAAGCAGGGAGTTGTTCTCAAACTCATGGCTGTAATCGAAGCTACCAAGGGCAAAATCGCCTGTGCGGGTTCTCAGGTTTTCATTGAAGTATTGCATGGTGCTCAGGCGGGTGCCCTGATACTCATGGTGGTTGTCGTAATACAAGATATCTGCTGTTCGATCCGTGTTCCGTTTACCGGCATAAACACCGAGGCTAAAATGGTCGGCTTTCGAAGCTGTGTAGCCAAGGGTTACTCTTCCCGAATAGTTAATTTCATCGGTGCTTCTTTCTCCATCCGAAGGAAATCTTGTAAGGGTGTCACCCCGCATAGTCCACACGTCACCTTCCCTTCGACCGGCAATGTCATTTCGCTGAAAACTCCCGCCCACTGAAACATCCCATTTGCCGGCCCTGTGGTTAAAGGTGAAATCAAGACCGTAACGCTGAGCATACCGGGCATTATCATAGTTCTGAACGCTGGGCGCACCAACCCGGAGATTGGCCTGCACATAGGTGCCATCAGTGGCGTCATTGCTGGTAGTAATAATATTGATGATTCCCCCCTTTCCCTCGGGATCGTATTTAGCTGAAGGAGCTGTGATCAACTCAATGTTCTGTACTGCATTGGCAGGCAATTGATTCAAAATGGCTGTGGCATCAGTCTGAACTGGCTTTCCATTGATCAATACCACAAAACCCGAGGTGCCCCGGGCTGTGATTTCCCCCTGAGCATTTACTGTCACGGAGGGCAGGTTCCTCAGCAGGTCGGTGGCGGTTCCACCCTTTGCTGACTGAAATTGCTCTGCTCCATATACTTGCCTGTCAATCTGGTGAATGGTGGCGGCTTTTTCGCCTTTCACTTCTATCTCGTCCAGCATAGTTTGGTTGGGCCGGATGGCTATTCTCCCAAGGTCTACGATACCGCTTTTCGCTATGATGATGTTATTGATGAATGTGGTTTCATAGCCCATAAAGGTAGCTGACAGGTAATAATTACCATACTTCAAGCCAACCACTGCAAAACTCCCCTCAAGAGAAGACACGGCGCCCGAAACCAACATGCTATCATTCTGATTGTAAACAGCTACACTTCCATATTCAATCGGACTGTCGTTGCTTGCATCATACAGCGCACCTTTTATGCCGGTTTGAGCGAGGGTTGACAATGTGGAAGACAGCAAGGCGGACAGCAGGAAGACACTCCTCATAGAACTTGATCATTTGCTGCAAGAAGGCGCTGCCAAACATCAAAAGTGTGGTAAAATTATTAAAAGGCTGGTACATTTTTCACTGTAGGGCAGCTCGGTATTCCGTTGGTGTCATGCTGGTAAGTGACTTGAAGAATTTCACAAAATTGGAAGAATCGCTAAAGTTCAACTGATAGGCAATTTCCGAAATGTTAAGCGTTGTATGGGTAATCAGGTTCTTGGCTTCCATGAGCACACGGCCATGGATCACGCTCAAAGCACTTGCTTGAATCACATGCTTGCAAATGGCGTTGAGACGATGCATACTGGTATTCATCAACTGTGCATATTCCCCCACTGTTCTGACATCCATGAACCGCTCGTTGACCAGCGTTTTAAAATTATAAAAATCGGCTACTTCAGGATGATCTCTTCTGTCTTCTTTTTGCAGAGCCAATGTTCGCAAGAGAATCAGGTTCAAATGTGCACTCAATATCTCTGCTGTCGTTCCTTGTTTGAATGCGTCATAAAAACCCCTCACAAGCACGATAAGGCTGGCATCTTCGCCAAAACTGAAGGTAGTAGAAAAGCTGATCAGCTTCCTTATCGTTTGGAAGTAAGGCTGCATTGCTTCTTCTTTGAACAAGATGACGAATCCGTCAGGGATGCTCGTAAAATCCCAGCAATGCACATTGCCGGGGCGAAGGTAGTAACCGGCACCCGGCAAAGCTTCATACACCGTGTCATCGATACTATGAGTACCATAGCCTTTCGACAAAAAGATCAATTCATGGTAGCCGGCATGTTTGTGAGCTTTCGTGGGCTTGATCACTGGCTTCATCACAGAAACCTTGATCAAAACATTGTCTTCTATCTTTTTCTTTACAGCAATGGCCATGTCAATATGGGACGATAGCACGCAAGATATCGTTAACACGGTAAACCCAGCACAAAAATAATGATAGCGGGTATATTCGATGACAGGTTGCGAATATCAATTAGCGGATAGACATTCATCTACTGCCGCTACACCACGAAGGAAGCTGCTTAGTAGCTAAAATCGATTGTGCCACAATTCCGTTACGTGATTCCTCACTCATCCTTCAGCGTCCTCGTCGGATTCACACTCGCTGCCTGATACGACTTCACACTTACGGTAAGTGCCCCCACCACAAATGCGGTGAACCCAGCCAGCATAAATGCGCTCAAAGTCAGGTCAGTTCTAAAGGCAAAACCGTTGAGCCACTCCTGCATGTAATACCAGGCCACCGGTGCAGCCAGCAAAAAGGCGACGATCATCAGTCTGCTGTAGTCTTTGGAAAGCAGTATTACCAAACCTGTGACGCTGGCACCATGCACTTTTCTGATCCCAATTTCCCTGGAACGCTGGTCGGCAGAAAAGGAGGACAAGCCAAACAATCCGAGACAGGAAATGAAGATTGATACTACTGCAAAGATATTCACGAGCGTGCTGAGTGTCATTTCGGTGCGATAGGAGGCGGCGTAGCTGGCATCAAGAAATTCGTATTGAAAGGGAAAACCAGGACTAAGCGCAGTGGTGACCTCTTCTATGCCAGCAATCCCTTTAGGGATGTCATTTTGAAGCCTGATAAGCGCCACCGACGTGTATGGCGGACTGTAGCGGACAATCAGCGGTGCCACCGGCTCGTACAAGCTCTGCATATGGAAGTTCTTCACAATACCGATCACCTTGCCTTTCATCCCCCATACCGACAGGTTTTCGCCCACTGGCTCATCAAAGCCCATGATGTCGGCCATTACTTCGTTAATGATATAATTGGCAGTATCTGAAGCGAAGTCCTTTGAGAAATCACGACCGTCGGCTATCTCCATTCCCATGGAAGAGAAAAAACCCAAATCCACCATCAATACGTTGACTTCTATCTCTGCATTGGGATCTTTGCCATCCCACTGCGAGCTGCCGGTTGATCTGCCGTACGACAGTGGATTGCCACTGGCAAAAGATACCTCCTTAACCTCGGGTATATTGAGTAACTCGGTTTTGTATACGTCCCTTCGATTGGTCAGATCCTGCGGCATGTACAGGTATGCCATGTTTTCCTTGTCGAGGCCCAGGTTTTTGTTGAGCACAAAGTTCATCTGCCGGGCGACCACCAGGCTCCCGATGATCAAAATAATAGACAAGGCAAACTGAAAAACGACAAGGCCGTTTCTGAAGTAGATGCTTGAGGCAGACTGCCGGACTGCTCCTTTCAGCGAGTTAGTCACTTTAAAGGAGGGCAATAATAAAGCTGGATAACTCCCGGAAAGCAAGCCGGTAACAGCTATCAAAGCGCTTATGCCCATCCAAAACCTCGAGTCAGTAAAATCAAGGTAAAGCTGTTTGTCGGTAAGCCCATTGAAGTAAGGAACAATGAGCAGCACCAGACCAATGGACAACAACACGGCGACGATCGTGATCATGAACGACTCTACCAGAAACTGCTGCCCCAGCGTACGCCTTTGGGCACCCAGCACCTTTCTTACTCCAATTTCTTTCGTTCTTCGGCTGGCCCTGGCCGTAGAAAGATTCATGAAGTTGATACAGGAAATAACCAATAGAAAAATGGCAATAATGGTCAGTATTCTCACATACTGGATTCTACCACCTGATGGCACAGCGTTTTTGAAATTGGAATGCAGGTAGGTGTCGGTGGCTTTGAGCACCATGAGCCGCTCATCAGCAGCGTTGTCTGTATTGTTGTTGATTTCCTGCTCTATCCTTTGCTGCACGGCAACCAGATCGGCGCCGGGCTTCACTGTAAAGTAGATACTAAAACCGCCATTGAACCAGCTCCTGATCCACTCGTTACGGGCGATATACTCGTGGGCAGGGAGTAAAAAATCAAAAGTCATTGACGATTGACTACCGACGTCTTCAAAAACACCAGACACTGTAAACTCCTGACTTTCATCTATTTTAATCACCTTACTTAATGCGTCTGTTTTCCAGCTTTCTCCAAAATACTTTTTAGCGAGTTTTTCGGAGATCACAACCGAATGCGGGTCATTCAAAGCGCTCGCCGGATCGCCGGCGGCAAAAGGAAAACTAAAAATGCTAAAGAATTCGGGCGACACATACCTCCCCTTTTCATAAGACACACTTTCGTCGAGGCGAAACAACAGCTCCAGCTCCCAGCTGTAGTAGGTTACTTCATCCACTTCAGGATAATTGTTGGTCAGCGCCCCGCCCAAAGGGCCGGGAATGCTTCCGGTGGTGATTACCTCTCCGTTGGCCTGGTACATATTGCGCCACACCTGATAGATGCGGCCGGCGTTTACATGAAACTGGTCCTTTTCTACCTCATCGTTGACCCATAGTAGAATAAGGATACTCGACGTAAGCCCCACAATGAGCCCGAAAAGATTGAGCACAGTGTACCCCTTGTACCTCAGCGCATGGCGAATCGCCATTTTGACGTGATTGAATAGCATAGCGTTGTTATTTTGAGTTTTGAAAAATTCATTGGTCTTAATGATGCCAGGCCTGAAGAGTTTTACCACATCAAACGCAAAAAGCCAGCGGGCCTTGCGTGGGGTGTTTGTTACTCTTTGCTCAAATAGCTCAACCAGGTCGCCTTCCACGTCTTCCAGTAGATCCGGATCGCAGAACCAATGAAGAAACGCCAGCAGCCATTTGGGCGGCGAAGGAATGGGCTTTTCTGTGGGTTTGTTGCTCATATAAACTTAAAGTCGAAGGCGACTGACGGAATGGCCTCCCAAAGTTGCTGGCGGGCAGCCATGGCTTCTTCCAGCGCCTTCTTGCCAAAGGGCGTTACCTTGAAGTATCGCTTCCTCTTCCCTCCCCTTACTGCAGTGGCTTCGCCAAATTCGGAGGTCAGAAAGCCTTTCTTCTCTAAGCGCTTTAGTGCTATTCGCATGGCACCTACGCTTACGGACCTTTTCAGTCTCGTCTCAATGTCTTCCTTAATAGCAATGCCGTAAGCACTTTCGTACAGCACCGCCACCGTCAACAACACAATTTCTTCGAACTCCCCTATTGAATATTTGCCCATGATTTTTATTTTAATACTAAATGTAATTAAAATATTTAAATCCTAAAAGTAATCTTAATGGTGATGCACATGAATTCAGTGATTTCATGATGGTATAACTGCGATTAATGGAGAAGGTAACAATGAGACGTAAAATTTTGCCACCACCTAACCCTGATGTGGAGATGTTTGAATGCCCATTGGAGGCAGAATGCTCCTGTTGAGTGAACATAATTTGAACGAAACATTACCGTTTTCTTTCGTATATTTAATTGAAATCGTTGGCCATTAAACACTTAACACTATGAACGCTTTTCCCATCAACCGAGATTTCTATTTTTTTGGAAGCTTCCTTATTGGCCTATACATTGTCGCTAACACACTCCAAGCAGGTGTCCAAATGTGGGTAGGTTACCAAATGTTCTGGCTGCCGTCGTTTGGTAGCTGGCTGCTTGTTACTTGTGCTATTTACCTGCTTCCCTCCCTGTTCCTCTTGAAATACTATCACCAAAATCAGTACCGGTTGGCTTTCCTCGGCACTATTGCATCCAGCATCATGGTGTTACTACAAGTGATTGTCTTAACAGCCATATTACGAGCCAGGCAACTGCAGGATTTCTACAACCCAGTACTTTATCTGTTGCTTTTTGCCGGCCTTGTCCACGCAGCAGGTCTTTTGACCTCTGATGCCCGAAAGAAGCCCTTGCTCAAGACCATCGGCCTCGGGTTGGGTATAGTGAACGTGATCTTACTCATTTCCCTCACCTGGATGTTGCTTTCGGGCAACAACTCTTCCACTGGTATCTTTGTCCAAAAGCTGGCGGAATGGACAACCATTGCCGGAGGGCTGGTTTGGGCATTGTTCATCAGGCAATTTATGGGCGAGCGCAGCCTGCTGAAAGAAGAACAGGTAAGCACAGAGAGCAGGAAATCGATCGCAGACATATATGCTTTCTTCAGTTTTATGGGGGTGTTTTTTATCCTGCTTTTTGGGTTCATGATAGTCAAGCAAGGCTACTATAACACTCACGCCACCCCGGCTGCCAGAAAAATGGCAAATCCTTACGAATTTCGCTCCTACTCCAGCAGCAAAGGTGAAACATTGCAGTACAGGTTTCTGAAACCTCTCGATTACGAGCCGGGGAAGAAATTTCCGATGGTCGTTTGCTTGCATGGTGGCGCCGGATGGGGAACGGACAACACCAGGCAGTTCGATGGATCATTGGCAGCGCAAATGCTTTCTGACTATACCAGCAGGGAAAAGTACCAGGCATTTCTTTTCGTTCCCCAATGCCCTCCCATGCATAGCTGGGGAGGCATACCTGCCTATAAGTCTATCGACTCGCTGGTATTTGAAGCCATGGCAGCACTGGAAAGGGAATTTGCCATAGATGAAAAGAGGCGCTACGTTATGGGGAGTTCGCTTGGCGGCTACGGCACCTGGCACTTTATCAGTACACGGCCCGAAATGTTTGCTGCTGCCATTCCAATATCTGGTGAGGGTGATCCTGACTTTGCGAAAGAAATTGTTGACGTCCCTGTTTGGGCATTCCATGGCCGAACTGATATCAATGTGCCTGTATCCGGCTCTCAGCACATCATTCAGGCGGTGAAGAATGCTGGTGGTTCCCCTCGCTACACCGAATACCCTGACCGAGGCCACGACATCTGGAAGCAGGTAAGGGAAACTCCTGATTTGATGGACTGGATGTTTGCGCAGGCAAAAGAATAACCAGGGGGTATCCAAGAGATCCATTAATAAATTTGACATGTAATCCGTGTTCACGGTAAATTATTCAGACATATAAACCATTGTTGGATAATCGTTACCCCGAAAAGATTTCCATGCTTACCTTTGGTATCATAGAGCTTTGTTAAGCCACAAGGTTCGCCTCAACTGTTCGATGACCAACCTCCGTCCCAAAAGTAAATTCTCTCTGATCTTTATTCTGGGGCTGCTTACCGCCATTGGCCCCTTTTCGGTGGATATGTACCTGCCTGCTTTTTCGGGTATTGCCAAGGGCCTGAACACCAGCGTCGACCAGGTAATGCTGTCGCTGTCCAGCTTCTTCGTGGGTATTTCGGCGGGACAATTGCTCTATGGTCCTCTGCTGGAGAGGTTTGGACGCAAAAACCCTCTATACTTTGGACTGAGCCTGTACTTGGTGGCTTCGGTAGGCTGTGCAATGGCTAACTCGGTAGAGATGCTAATTGCTGGCAGGTTTTTGCAGGCACTAGGTGGCTGTGTCGGCATGGTGGCGGCCCGTGCTATGGTGCGTGACTTGTTCGAAGTAAAAGAAAACGCCAAGATATTTTCGTCGCTGATGCTGGTGGTGGCGGTCTCGCCCATTATTGCGCCCACAGCCGGCGGGTTGATTACTTCGGTGTTTGGCTGGCGTTATGTCTTTGTTGCACTGGTTGTGGTGGCCATTGGTGTTCTGGTGGGAGTCTATTGGTTGTTACCGGAAAGTAAAAAGCCGGATTCCTCCTTTTCGCTCATGCCCAGGCCTATCCTGCGAAACTTTGCCAGCGTGTTCAGATATGCCCAGTTCACTACATTTGCCTTTACGGGTGCAGTAGCCGCAGCTGGCTTGTATGCCTACGTTAGCGGCTCGCCTCATGTGTACATGGAGGTATTCCAACTGACGGAAGGTCAGTTTAGCTGGGTCTTTGCTGTTATCGCCATGGGGTTGATTGGCTCTACCCAGCTAAACAACCTCATGCTAAAGAAATACTCCAGCGAACAGATCATCGGAGTGGGCCTCGCAATTCAGGCGACCGCTGGAGTGGGATTGGTAGCTTTAGGTTTCTTTGGTCTGGCTGACTTCTACAGCGTTACCGCCCTTGTGTTTATCTTTTTATGCTGCCAGGGCTTTATATTCCCCAATTCCTCAGCCCTCTCCATGGCGCCTTTCCACACCAATGCAGGCAATGCATCGGCGCTGATGGGTGCAGTTCAAATGGCCATTGGCGCAGGAGCCTCAGTGCTGGTAAGCGTTTTCCACGACCCCACTCCCCTGCCCATGGCGGGCGTGATGGCCTGCTGCGCTTTGTCGTCACTGAGCATTTTTCATCTGGGGAGAAGCATCATTAAGCACAAGGCTGCCGCTACGCTCAAAGAGGTGGAGCAGGAAGAGGTCGATATGATTGGCACGTTGTAAGCTTTCGAACGATTTAGGATGGATACCGGTCATTCAACTTCAGAAGGCTGCTCCCGTTCCTGCCTCGCCAGGCGCATAGACTGAGAGCTGTACTTCTTCCACACTGCACCTACAATGTAGGTTCGAAAGATATAGCCCCAAAAGCTCTTTTCATTGAGTGACGGATCAATCTTATCAGCGATCTGCGCATGACCTTCGGCTGCTTCACTCCAGTGCATGCTGGCACGTTCGTGGTGGGCTGTGTGATAGCCGTTATTGAACAAAAACAGGTTCACCCCCATGAAGTTACGGGAGTGATTGTATTTCGTCTCCTCATCGGCATGTACATGTTGCACATAGTTAAAAATCTGCACCATATACCCCGACACCTGCTGTGGAATAACGACAAAGACCAGGGCCTTCTTCCAGTCGATTACTATCCAAAGAAGCCACCAAGCAATCAGTACAAAACATTGAGTCAAGTATTCCCAGTAGCGCTTTTTATCCTTTTGCTTCATCTCCTTCATAAAGGGGATAATGCCCTCTGTGATCTGATAGTAGCTACTCATGCCTGGGTAGCTCACCAGAGTGAAAAGGTCGTTCGACTCTGTCTTGCGATAGGTAGCCGTGCTATCGCCTTGTTTGTTGACATACCGGT
This sequence comes from Imperialibacter sp. EC-SDR9, assembly GCF_902498805.1. Lineage (GTDB taxonomy): Bacteria > Bacteroidota > Bacteroidia > Cytophagales > Cyclobacteriaceae > Imperialibacter. Next base: position 233,552 of record NZ_LR701574.1, read on the forward strand.
GATGGTTGCGATTGTGCGTGGGAATCCAGGTGAAAATAGGAATGCCGTAAAACACTGTTAGCCACCAATCTGTTAGGACATTCAGCGCCTTATAATTCCATATTTGAAGATGATTGTGGTTATGGGTAATGACCGAAACAGCCACTGCAAAATGTAAATAGACGATGTACAAAGCCCAATTGCCCAGCCCGAAGCCTGTAAACCCAGCCTGCCATTGATAGGCAAACATGAGGCTGGTGATGATCATGTAAGCAACGGTACGGATATCTGCTTTATATTTCACTCAATCAGGTTTAGGTGATGGGCGAATATACAAAAGCATGAATAGAACCCGTGAAAACATCTTGATTTGACCCGCTGCTTTGCGTGAGTACTTAGCTGGCTTTCAAACGAAAGCACTTCTTTTTAGCCACAAAGGCAATAAGGCTCGAAGTACAGTACATCAAAGCTTTGCGGTTTGCTCTGGCAAACCTGCTCTTTTGCTTGTGAGCCTGGATAGTTGGCCTGCTTCCTTTCAGTCATGAATTTACTGGAGATAGACGTTTTTAAAGAAACGTTAACATTTATTTCGTCAAAACGAGCGGGTTTGTAGTGTGTTGAAATGCTTCGCCGTTGTTGAGGACAAAGGATAGTTGAAGAGAGAAGGAATCGCTTTCAGCCGGGGCTTCGGACAACTTGAGTTCAAAAACCTCAAAAAGAACACCCTTACGATTGTCGGCTATGTAATTCGAAAGTGGTAGAAACTTTTCGAAATCATCGTAAAAGTAAGTCCAGTCATTTGTAAGAACTATTTCGTTGATAGTATCGCCAGCAACGTAGTTATCGTTGTAATCATAAATCGTTTGAACGATAATATTGTCTACTCCGACTTTGTCACCGGCATAACCCTGTTCAATGCAAGAAAGGGCCATTGCAGATTGTCCGTAATTCGATGACGTAGCAGCGATATATTCTACTTCAAAATTGAACCTAATAAAAAAACCAGCCCACGGAGCCTTTTCGTTTTCGGCGATTCTTCGCCAGGGATTTGGCTGTGAATTTATGAGCATCATGTTAGTAGATCCAATATCGTTGATCCTAAAATGAGGCGGCACCGGATCACAACTACCATTTCGATTCAAACAAGATACAATGCTGGCACCCATCATAAAAAAGATGATAAGTACCGTTTTGGTCACTCTCATGTTCTCGTTTTTTTTGCAAAGTTAAGCATCACCTCCAAAAGAGTTTTCTTTTTAGTGTCGCCTCATGCCAGGCTTGCTATACCGACCCCTTACTACCTACTACTCACTATTTACCATTTACTTACTACCCCCTTCATACCCCTTCCACATCCACACCAGTGTGTTCGCCAGGGTCAGCTCATATACCCTGGTGTCGCAGTGCTTGGTGGCTTTGCTGAACACATAGCGGTAGTCGTAGCCTTTGGCTTTGAGGGCGTCAGCAGTGCGGTTGTTGGCCATTACCCAGTTGTGGTAGGTCTCCTCGGCGTCGTCATAGCGTAGGTCAAACTCCGACACATGGGTGAAGATGCCGAGCGGTTTCTTGTCCGTAGTTTCGATGAGCTTCATACCAGAATGATACTCCCAGGCCCCTAGTGGATAGGCGGCTTCTTCGGCTGCATCATCGTCCTGCTGATCGACAAAGGTGCCAGAATAGGTGATCAGTCGCCTGAAAAGGTCTGGCCTGAACCAGCCCATGGTCAATGCAGCAGCACCGCCCGAGCTGCAGCCCATTACGGCTTTTCCCCAGGGGTCAGCAGTAAAGGCAATGTTGGGATAGGCCGCTTTGATGGCCTGGTTGCTGAGCACAGCAGGCAGCACCTCATCGTTGATAAAGCGGGCAAAGCGATCCGACATAGTATCGTACTCAAGGCCCCTCTCGCTGCCTTTGGCATCATCTCCGCCATTCTGCACGGCGATGGTGATGAAGGCGGGCAATTTGCGAGTCGCATCTGTTGAAATGGTGAGATTGTCCAGGGCGTTGCGCACAAGGTCTAATCGACTTGGGCCATCCAGGGTAACAAGTATCGGTGCTTTCGTGCCATCTTTATAGGCAGCGGGAACGTACACAAAAATCTGCCGAGTTTCCCTCACTGGCTTTTTCGGGTCAAGCGTTGCGTCTGTACCGGGGAAAATCTTGCTATCGGCCAAACGCATGGAAAACTCGAAGTACTTTCCTTTGGGGTTGCCGAGGTCGGTAAGTGCCGGGTCAATTGTATAGTCGGGGCCAACGACAAAATTTCCATTGTCATTTTCGCTATTTGACTGTGCTGCTACAGTATAGGTAAACAACCAGCAGCCAATGGCCAGCGGGAGAAATGATTTAAAAAGCATGGTAGGTAGTGTTTAATGATCAGGGTGCACAGGCGCAGCCCCGAATGAAGTTAGGCTTTGGCACAAAGAATTGCAACACTGGCATTTCTATTCAGCAGTGGCTTTCTTTCGTTATTTCTTTGTATTGTCTTGAAGGAGTTTGTCAAACTGTGTCCAGTTCAGGGAGATGATTTTCGCATACCTGGGCGTCCAGTCAAGTCCTCCTTTTGATATTTTTAAGGTGCCTAGCTTGCCGCCGTCCTGGGTCACATCAATGATCACGTCGGAACTTCCAATCTCAGTGGAAGGCAAATTGAGTTTTACGCTGTGTTTGGGCATGGTAAATGTTTTTGGTTTGTGTACTGGTTGAGTCTCTATCAGGCTTTGATCGTTTTGACTAACAGCAATTCAAGCAAATTGACCTACCGAATATACACAATCACACTTATTTCTTTTACAGTCTCTATGGGTGCGCCTCTGTTAACCAGGATCCCTTCGCCAAAAAAATCAGGATCAAATCCTGAGCGAAAGGTCTTCCCAGCTATTGATATCGTGCAATTTGGAGCGCTTCGATTACTGCTACCCACTGCGACAAATGTATCCACTATTGAGAAGACTTACGTACCGACTTTTTAGTATTTCGGCGAACGCATGGGGCGGATATTTATTCTAATGCAGTAAGAATTTTGCTCATGATGTTATACGATCTTCTGTGGGCGTACCTCTGACCATATGCACTGGAGGTAAGTGCGATAACAATTTCCTTTTCTGGAATCACTATCAGGTGGTTACCCCCGTTTCCGGATGCAAACAAATAGTCGATATTTTTACCTCCAAAACTTCTGTGAGACTTGTACCACATCAATCCGTAAGCGTCAGCAAAAGGATTGTAGTCAGAGATGTTAAACACCTCACTGCCTATTAACTCCTTCAAATACTTCAAATCCATTATTTGATTGCCGTTCCACTTCCCCTGGTTACTGATGAGTACGCCAAGCTTGGCAAAGTCTAGGGTTCGCAAGTATAAATTACCCGCAGCTCCCGTCTGGTTGGCAGCATTGGTGTACCAGTAAAAATCTCTGATCCCCAATGGATCGAACAATTTCACTTTGGCAAAATCTTTAAGGCTCATGCCCGATGTTTCTTCAATGACCGCCCCAATGAGAAGGGCATTGATGTCTGCATACACCCACTTTTTCCCCGGAGTAGAAACCAGTGGTACATTGAGCAGATAGCCCTTCCAATCGTCTTTGGCGATCCAATTGACCGCATGACCGAAAGTGTCGGAGTTGTCGGAATCAGCATCCAGTCCCGACGACATGTTGAGAAGATGCCGGAGAGTGATTTTCTTATAGTCTTCGTTGACAGATGGGTACTTATTCTTTGGAAAAAATGAATACACATCCTGGTCTAAGCTTTGCACCAAACCGTCCTTCATCGCTACACCCAACAACATGGCCGTGATACTTTTTCCGGCCGACCGGATGTCATGAACGGTGTTTCTCCAATAAGTGCTAAAGTATTCTTCAACGACAATTTTGTTGCTTTTAATGACCACCACCCCTCTGAAGTCGTTGGGTGGTGTGTCCTCGATAAATCTCAGGAGATTTTGAATTGAATCAACGTTAAAGCCAGCCTCTTTGAGGCTGGTGGCTGGAAGATCAGAAACTGGGTTCTTCAGTTTATCCTGCCCAAATAAATGCAGGTGGGTAAGCAGACATAGGAAGGTAAGAAATTGTTTCATGATGGGTAATAGCTGGATTAGTTTGCAGTGAAACTACCAAGAACTAAATACTTTGGATGCTATGTTGGCGCTTTTTTGCGCTATGGGTTAAAACCGCAACTTTTCTTTCAAGATTTGAAATTGCATGTCGACAACGGATTGATTTTGACCATGCCCTGCTCCCGGTATTAAATAGTATGCCTTGTCAGGAGCAGATATCTTGTCAAAATATGCACTACTTATTTCTGATGCAGTTGATATATCTTTTTCTCCTTGAACTAAATATACTGGGATTTCAAATTCAATAGCATCTCTATTAAAATTCACATCCCTGGCCATTGATTTAATCCCCATTTTTTCATGCCCGGCAAAGTATAAAAATGAATAATCTTCGCCATTATATCTATTTTTTTGGTCGACTTCATTATTGTACTCTGGCGCAATTTCCCACCAATCAACTGGGGCAGGGATAGCATCTTTTTGTTCATATTGTTTTACTATTCTGATCATTTGCCCAAAACTTCTGGCATCTTTATAGGGTGGTTTTCCCAGTAGATTTAGCTTCTGAATTGAGGTAGAATCATCCGATTCTCTGGCTAGTTCAAGCACCTTGTCGTAAGCATAACTATGGTTTTCATTGAAATCCACAAACTGCGAGTTGCCGATATAAGCAAAAAATAGATCCGGTCGAGCTATCGCCATTTTGGTTCCGAGTATTGAACCCCATGAAGTACCTATTAGTATTACTTTCTGCTTGTTAAGCTGTTTTGTGAGATATTCGGCCAATTCCACTCCATCCTTTACCATTTGATCTATAGATAGTTCGTTTTCTATCCAGTAGTCCTCATCTACTTCATTTGGGGCATTTCGCCCAAAGGTTCTGCCAGCACCTCTTTGGTCCCAGGTGACAAGAATATACTCCTTCTTCCATTCTTCATAAATGTTGTCACTATATGGGCTCGTAACACTGCCTGGGCCACCATGAAGAAACAATATGACAGGTTTTGTACGATTTCCCTTTATGGTAACCCAATGCTCAATGCCATTTATCGGGATGTATTTTTCTTCGAAAATTTGATCTTTGATAGCGGCACTAATATTAATACCTTCAGAAGGTGACTTTGCAAGCGCCAATTCCGCTTTACTGTCTTTTTCGTTTTCTTTTAGTTGAGCCGAACATAAAAATGGTAGCAGAGATAGAACAAGTGTGGGTGTGATTTTCATGTGTATATTATTTGATTTTTGATTGTCACATGGAATTCGCCATAAACTTATTCATCCTTGGTTAGTATAATAAGGACGCTAAGTTTATGCTCATTCCATGATTCTAAATTTTGATTGCTATTAATAATTTGAACCAAAACTGCATCTGAAAAGCACACGAGTCGACCGAATAAAAAAAGTCGAACGCATTTGTGGACACTAAATGCGTTCGACTTTCTATTGGAAACGTTCGACTTTTTTACAAGTCGCTTATAATCAATTGGTTCTAAATGCCGTAGGGGTTTGATTGGTAAATTTTTTGAAAGCAGTATTAAACGATGATTTCGAATTGAACCCTACTTGATAGAGAATCTCTAAAATAGTAAGTTTCTTATTAGACGGGTCTTTCATAAGTTCCTTGGCTTTTTCGATTCGGAATTCATTTATGAAATCAAAAAAATGCTGATTTGAATGGCGATTAATTAAGAGGGATAAATCACGAACAGGAATAGTCACCTGTTTGGATAATTCTTGTATTGTTAGTGATGGCTCCAGATAGGGTTCGTTCTCTAAGACATACTTTTTCACAAAATCCATTTGTGAATTCATTTCAACTGACTTTTGTGCATCAAGCGCCCCCTCATCGGAAGCAATAGGTTTTGTTTTTAGTTCTTTATTTAATGCTATCATATCAGCATCAACACCTTTAAAAAGCGTCGGGTTTTTTAACGCCTTTAATACAAACCAGCAGCTTATGATGAGTGCACAAATTCCGATAATTATATTAGACCAGTTGAGTAACAAATGATAGTCAGTATATGAAAGCAAGTAGCTACAGACAACAAAGCTATGTGAGACTAAAAGAAGCACTGTCATCTGGAACAGCCATTTGTAGGAAGAGTTACTTGAATTAGTATGATTCTCAGAGTAAACGGATTTGTAATTTTTCAAAATCTTAAAAACTGCCAACATATAAAATACATACTGCAGCTCTCTCAGCACATAGAAAAAACGTATTTCAAGCATCTGTTTGAAATGCTCATAAATGTAAGGGCTGTCGACTGCTCTCGCTAAATAGAACCTGGGAACAAGCGCCACATTTGCGATAAGGAATGGAATGCTAAGCAGAAAATATTTAGGTTTTAATCGAAAATCAGAATAACAAGTGGCTTTGACATACAAATAGAATAGGGGTAGAATTAGCAAACTAGTTGCCATTCTGAAAACCTCAAAATTCAAGCCGGCATCAATATACTTGTCAGTAAAAAAGCTACTTATGTCGAATACTGAGAGGATGAGAAAACCGGAAAAAAGCTTATTCGAGAGTTTGTTTTGTGCGTCCACCGTTTGCAGAAAAAAAGCAAAAAGCAGCATTAAAAAAGCGGTAATTAAAATAACAGCATCTAAAAAGATGAATTTGTCCATTTAACTATTTTTTATCAAATAATCCGTTCTAAGCATGAAAACAGGCGATTTCTTATTGATGTCATACCCTTCTTATAATTATAACAATATAGCCTCACAATTCCTGTTTTTGGAAACCCTGCCAAGGTGAGAGTTGTGAATCCTCATCAATGGGCAGCCAACGCTCCGTTAAGCTAGTTTTAACTCGCCCGAAAGGCACTTTTGAATAAAGCTAAATCCCCAGGACCTCCTTCAACTTGGCATAGCCACTCTGACTCAGCGGAATACGGGTGCCACTTCTCAAAAGGGCAAGATGGCTGTCTTTTTCCGCCGCCTCAATGCGGGTAAGCTCCTGCAGGTTCATCAGGTACGAACGATGGATCCGCACAAATTGCTTGGGGTCGAGTACTTTTTCAAAATGACCCATGGTTTTCTTTTTCAGGTAAAAGCCCTCCTTTGTGTGAATTTTCACATAGTCGTCGTAGGCTTCCAGGTAGTGCACGGTGTGAATCGGCAGGATGACGATGTTATTGCCCTTTTTCACAACAATACGTAGGCGCTCTTCGGGCAGTGAAGTGTTTTCAAGTAGTTCCGTTGTGTCCTGCGGCGCACCGCCTTGCAGGCTTCGCCACTTCTGAATGGCCTTGTCGAACCGCTCTTTGCTGAAGGGCTTGAGCAGGTAATCCAGCGCATGTTGTTCAAAAGCCTGAATGGCATACTCGTCGAAGGCAGTGGTAAAAATGACCGTTGGAGGGTTCTCTACCAGTTCGAGCATCTCAAAGCCATTGATTTTTGGCATCTGAATGTCGAGAAAAATAAGGTCAGGCTTATGTTGCGCAATCGCTTTTACGCCTTCAAACCCGTCGTTGCATTCGTCAACAATGGCAATGTCGGCATAAGCGCTGAGGTATTCTTTTACCATGCTGCGGGCCAGCGGCTCGTCATCTATTAGTATCACTTTGGTCATATCGATGGAGGAATTTTGATAGTGGTGGTAAATTCTCCTCCCTGCTGTGAGGTGAGAAGCAAATCGTTTCTATGATAAAGCAGGTACAGTCTGCGTTTTACCGACGACAATCCAAAGCCAGTTCCTCTGGCAGTGACTGACGTTTCAGGATCGAAAGGGTTCTTTATTTCAATGTGCAGCATGGTGCCCTCCATGGCGGCCTTCACGGAAACGGTGATTTCTCCTACCGTGTCATACAGCCCGAATTTGATGGCGTTCTCCACTATGGGCTGCAACAGCAGCGAAGGGAGTTTGTGGGCCACGCATTCATCGTTTTGTAAAATTTCTACTCTTAGCCTATGACCAAATCTCACCTTTTCGATATCGAGGTAAAGCTGTAAATGCTTCAGCTCTTCTTCCAGCGTCACGAGCTTGCCGTCTTCTTTCTTGACCGTGCCCCGCAAAAAATCAGATAGCTGATGGATCATGCTGCGGGCTTCCTCGGGGCGTGTACCTACCAGTGCGCTGATAGAATTGAGGCTGTTGAACAGAAAGTGGGGCTGCAATTGCTGGCGAAGCTGGCTGAGTTCTACCTCACGGGAAAGCTTCATCGCATCCTCCTTCCGTTGTTCTGTTTCCGTCCGTTCGGTGACATACACCCAAAACCAGGTGAGTATGGCCACCAGCAGCATCATAAGCAACCCAACGGTGCCACGAATCGACAGGGTGCTGGCAAGAAACTCCTCATAGCCAGGCGTTTTGGCATTGACCTGTTCGAGGATAAATTGCTGTGCCACAAGGCAAATAATGCTTAAGACAATTGCCCGCATAAGCACAAATATTGCCGTGCGTCGGCCAGGCTGATAGGCATGCATGGAGGTGTTCATGGTGTAGCCCGCCACAGCATAGATCAATTGAGTGATGGAAGCATCCGTCAGTGCCGTTTCCCAGTCAAAGCCAGCATGCAGCATGGCGTAGGTTTGGACGGCCATCCAAAACATCCACCAGGCCAGGTAGCTCAGGGCAATGGTGGTGTGGGAAACGAGTGGTTTGGTCATGTTACAACACAGGGTTATGCATCAGTTGGAGCAATGCCGCCTTTTGATGTACATAATGAACATAGGCGGTGCTTTCTTCCGGTTCGTGAATTTGCGAAAATAATTCAACTCCATCTTTCAATTCGTCAACCGGAATCACATCGCAAACGTCGATGAACTTCCACTTCACTGTTTGATTATGCACGTTGGCAAAAGTATCTTCTTCACTACGGCCAAGCATTCGTGCTTTCTGAAAAGCCTCTTCATCACTATTAGCTTGTATCAGCCGCAGCGTTTCATCAAACTGCGGCCGATCTCCTGCGCAAATCTCAAAGACGATTTTTGACAAGTACCATTCCATCACTAGTAGCTCTTGATATCCAGTCCGCCGAACATCACTGTGCCCTTCAGTATCAGCACTTTGCTGTTGTCATCGGCCTGCACTATTGGTCGCTTGTCGTCGATGCCTCCCAAAATGGCCGTGGCCTCGTTCCTGATATTCCAATGAGGCGGTACTATCAGCTTAACGCCACCGAAAGCCACACTGAAATCCATCACGATGGTGCCCTGGAAGTCGGCTTGCATCAGGTCCAGATCGGTGCCACCAAAAATGTTGTCAACTCTTCCTCCCTGGAAGTTCTTAGTGATTATCTTTTTTTTCACACCCCCGAAAAGCACAGAAGAGTCGATAAAGTCATCGGAAGAGTTTTCCGTGGTAAGTCCTTTCTCCCACCGGTTCTGTTTTGGTCTCAGGATCATATAGAGACCGGCGCCTATGATAATGACAGGCCAGAAAACATGGCGATACTCATAGCCCAGTAGTTCATCCTGAACTAGAAAGATGGTTCCAATGACAATAGGCACTATCCATCCACCAGGCTGAAACGACCTGCGTGCACCAATGAACAATCCTACGCCGATCAGGATCATTTCCCAGGAGAAGATCCAGCGAGGCACATCGAGGTGCATTTGCCTGGCCAATAGCACCGAGCCAATGACTATCAGAATTACTCCCGCAAGCGGGCGATTAGATTTTGGAGAAGCCCTTTGGGCGTTTTCCGGAGAAGTGTTTCGTTTATCCATTTGATTAAGTTTTTCTGAAAGTAACGGCAGAAAAATGACCCAGGCTACAGCAAAACGGCCACGACCGGAGAGAAGTCGGTGAACAAGGGATTAGCGTCGGTAAACGAAGTCACCCCCACTTCAATCCCACGCCCCAGGCACCAACGGCACTGATAAGAAGCACGGAGCCTTCGTTGTACACGTCGTCGAGGGAGATGCTTAGGATATTGATGCCCAGCACATACCAAAGCCCAACGGCCAGCAAACCTACCAGCACACCGCCACTGAACGACTTCCAGGAAAATTTGCTGTCGCTCTTGAGGTATTTAACGCTGGCTCCAATGAGCCCACCTATGAGTGTGAAAAGGAGAAAGGTGTAAGGAAAGTCGTACTGAAAGCCCTCCAGGTTAGAGCTAAAGCCAGTGGAGAAGGCGGCCAGCTTCACCGGCCCGTCGCCCTGGGAGCGGATGTAGACGGTTTTTGTTTCGTTGTTGCTCAACACAAAGCTCTCTTCGGACAATGTGCCGGCCCCTTCTTCAAACAAGAACCTGATTTCAGCGCTGCCGCTTCCTATCCCTTTCAAAATGACTTCAACGGGTACTTCTTGTATGCCATACCCTTGTGCAAACTTCTTGCGGGCTTTGATCGTAAGGGGTGACTTCACCCCCACTTTGGTTATATACCCCTCGGGGTTCAGTCGGGTACGGAGCCTCAGCTCTGCCGAATCCTTCAAGTTGTCGGTAGCTGTGAGCTTGATGCTTGACGAGGGCAGGTTGAGATGATCAATCTCTATCCAGCCCGGGCTGATGCCTCCTATTTCCAGAGAGGCGGGCTCAATGAAGACAGGGTCGATTGTAGGTAAATGGCCGCCGCCCGACTCGGGCAACAGAATGAAATTGATACTGCCCAAAAAGGCGTTTTGAGAAAAGTCGTACTGCAGCGGCAGCGCCGAGGTGAAAAAGATGTAGTATCTGATGTCCTGACTTTCGGTTTGGCCTGGCAGCACAAACACTTCGGGGATCAGCTGTTCTGGTGATACGGTTGTGTCGCCCGTTGTGAAAACTGGCCGTGTTTCCTGCTGCTGGAGCACCTCCCTGGCTTCGGCACCGGCTACTTCCACTTTGTCGCCAAAGCGAACCGCCTTTAGTTGGTTTTGCCGCAGGGTGATTTCACCGTCTTCAACAATGTTGATCTCAGGCACAGCTTCTTGCTGCTGAAACGTGGCCTCTCTCAGCTGTGTGGAATTGGCTTTGAAGATCTTACCAAGCTTGTCCCGGTCGATTTTTCGATCCTGAGCTGTTGCACCCTGCTGGAAGCAAATGACTAGCAGAAGAATGAAACCAAGAACGAACCACAGTGTATGTTTTTCCTTGAAGTCCATAAATTTTGATCAGCTGGTTTACTTACGTAATATACTAAATACAAAAAAGTCCTCTCTGAAAATAGCTGCCAGATGTCCTCACGCCTTCCTCACCACCACAGGGCTTAATGCCAAACTTGGATCCGACTTCCAGGGGCTGCCTTTCTCCAGCGACAGGTATTCCGCTACTCTCCCATCGAAATGCTTGATATTGATGCCTGGGTACGAAGTATCCAGGTCTTTGTAATGGCGCACCAGGTCCCTTTGCCGCCGCAAAGTGGTTTTGAGCAAATGGATGACGATCTCTCTCGTGTGGTCTTTACTTACCAAAAAATCGTACAGCCATTCCTCTAGCTTACCCTGCTTTTTCTTCACCTGGCTCAGGTAGCTGATCACAGCGAAAGGTGGCAGTGGCCCATAGTGGTCAACAATAGTATGTTGAGCCCCTTCTACTTTCGACCCAAACTCTTCATCCCATGCATTCATTTTATCAATCGACGGCAGATCAATGTCGGTGATGACAAGCGTGTCGTACCAAAATCTCTTCGAAGAGGGCAGGAATTTGTGCGTTCTGAGAGGAACGTCGTTTTTCTGTGACCACTCCTGCATATGCCGGAAAAGAGGCTTGTTGAACGTCAGTATATCGTGATGGGACGTCAAATGATCAGGTTTGCGTTTGAACACCGCCTTGAATTTCTCATACTGTGCATCGAGTTCAGCCTTGATCTGATCAACAAAACCCTCCCGCTCGTAGTCCGTATCGAAGTCGGTGTATTTGCGGAAATATTTGCCATTGAGCAGGTTGCTTACATCCCCGGTTGATACGGGTTCGCCCGATGTGATGGTGAAATGTAGCCCCACATGGGTGGTTTCGTACAGCTTACGGCTGTCACCCACCCGTTCATAGCTGCACAGGAAGTCGTGCCAAGCTTTGAGGTAATCGCCTTTGGTATCTCCAGGTCGGTTAACGAATACGGCGATGGAGTTGATCCTACCATACCTTAGCGCTACTTTAGCACCCATATCAATATCGTCCACCACACCAATATCATCGGCAGTGACAATTAGTTTTTTCTCTATAAATGGCACTTCGGAATTGGCGTTGATAGCGCCGCTCCACACAAAGGTTTGGTTGGCTAGCACGTACCAAATGTCGATTTCCTTGTACATCTCGCCTCTGATGGCATGCGAAACCTCTACCATGGTTCCGACGGGCAAGGCAGGCGCTCTTTTTGCCCTGACGGTCGGCTTATCCAGCCTTACATTCACCAGCTGAGTAACGGTTCCTTTGATCTTTTCCATTACCCAACTGCTTTTGTTTCCACCGCATCTGCCTTTCTGGGGTCTTCCTTCGCTGCCACCGGCATTTGCAGGGAGCTTCTGATTTTCACCAGTTTATTTAGCAGGTCGAACCAAAAGGGGCCACCCAACGAAATAGCAAAGGCTGTAATGAGGTAGCCAAATCCGGGCCAGGTGTCGGCTTCTTCTTTTTGGCTGCTCAACACAGCATTGTATTTCGCAATTTCGCTTTTTACGGAGTCCATGTACTGCTTCTGCTTAGTAAAAGTTTCCGCATCGACACCGTCGGGATGCTGCGCCAGGAACTCAGTTGCCCCTGCCACAAACATCGCCCGCATGTCTTCGTTCTTCGACAGGTCCGACGCAATTAGAATCGTGTCCACTTTAAATGCAATCGCCAGGCCGAGTCCTATCAGGAAGGTCAGGAAAGTCACCTTACGCTTATACCAGCCGACAATGCGATCCATTTGCTCGTTGTACCATTTCTCTATCAACGCCTTGAATTTCTCTATGTCATTGGCGGCATCGTACCAAAGCGATTTCAGCTGGTAGTTGGTTTCTTTATCGATGGTAAAGGGTTGGAGAATTTCAGCACTACTGCGATTGGCTTTCTTTTGAAGATCACCTTTGAGGTAGGCCAACTCCTCAGAAAAGGCCTCGAATTCAAACAGATCCTTTTTGGCGTCAAGCTGGCTGATATCGCTTTCAAGTTGATCGATCCGGCCTTGCAATTCCTTCAGGTCAAACCGGGGAATGATGCCGAGCGAGGCGCTGATGTTTTCTCCTTCGTCGTCGTAATCGCCACTTCTCAACAGGTCAATTATGGCAGCACTGAACCTATCGGGTGCGATGTAAGAAGGCCTGCTGGTTGCCAGGCTAACCAATCCCTTCTGTGCCAGAAATTTAATAGACGGGTGCTTGTAGAAAGCTTCTGTGAAGCCGTTGCCACGAAAGGCAATAAAGAGATTGAGAAAAGTGTAGTTGAATCTATTGGTGTTACCGTCATCCGAAAGCATCCTGTCAATACCTGCGAGAAGGTTTTTGCCCCTGGAGCCAAACGAAGAGGTGACGGACTCCACAATGGTGGTAGCAAAAAGACTGTACAACAAAAAAATGAATATCAGGCTGATGAAGACATCGAGCACAACAAGTCCGGTCATTGCAGTAGGTGGTTGATAAGACAATGAATTTCAGCAAATTTTCACACCCTTGCAATCCCTATTTATCGGTATTTTGATGATAACAATCTAATAATCATGTCATTATCAATTATTCTACGCACAATTCAATGAAATGAACTCAAAAAGACGCTTTCGATGACAGCCGGCTTGCCAGGGCCTTATGTAACATTTTACAAGGCAAGTTGAGCGCCTGGCGAAATATTTGGCTGTCGATTGCTATCTTCACTCCATGTCTAGCCGCCTACTCCTCACCTTCGCACTTCCTGCTGTTCTCGCCCTTGCCATTATTAGCTGTAGCCAACAACCAGATGACGCTACCCTGGCTAAGGGCAAGGACTTGTTTACCAAACACTGCATGTCATGCCACGGGCTACAGGATGACGGCATAGGCCCACCGCTTGGAGGTGTGACTTCAGTACTGGCAGAGAAGCAGCTCATTGCGTTCATTCAAGACCCATCAAAATATATTGACTCAGAGGATGTCAGGTTTTCATTACTTAAGCAAAAGTACAAGCTGGTGATGCCACCTTTTGAATGGTTGCTGGAAGAAGATATCAGCGCTATTGTGGCCTACCTCAAGCAGCAAACTGAGCTGTTCGATATTCCCCCTTTGGATGTGGCGCAACAAAGCAAAGAAGCAGGACTGTCAGGGCAACTGGTAAGTGAGCCTCAACCATCAGGTATCAGTATAGAACTGGAAGAGGTCGTTCAGCTACCAGCTTTGGGTGAATCTTCCGACCTCGGCGTGGTCACACTGCGCTCCTCTCCCGTTGGCGATGGTGCCATATTTGCCAGCGACCAGCATGGCGTGATCTATCGCATCAAAGATAGAAAGGCGGCGGTGTTTATGAATCTCAGAAACGAGCTTCCCGACTTCCAAAGTGGCCCGGGTATCGCCACCGGCCTTGGTAGTTTCGATTTTCATCCGGATTTTCAAAACAACGGCCTGGTCTATATAAGCCATGCCGAAGGCTATAAGGGCCAGCCAGCTGATTATGTCGTCTCCGACACACTCCGGTCGGTGGCGCAGTGGATCGTTGGCGAATGGAAGGCCGACAATCCGAAGGACACGGTTTTCTCAGGAAGCTACAGGGAACTGCTGCGGGTGCATGCTCCTACCTTTGCCCATGGTATGCAAGACGTCGGGTTCATTCCTGGTTTGGATAAAACCCATCCCGACTATGGCTTGCTGTATTTTGGTTATGGTGACGGTGGCTCCAACAACATCCACCACCCGGAGCTGGGCCATCACCCTCAATCGTTTCTGGGGAGCATCATGAGGATTGATCCCGCTGGAAGCAACAGCAAAAACGGTAAATACGGGATACCGGCAGACAACCCTTTCGCACAGGATACTGGTGATGGCGTGGTCAGGGAAATATATGCTTACGGCTTCCGCAACCCTCACCGTATGGCCTGGGATGAAGCCAATGACCACAGAATGTTCGTCACCGACATCGGGGAGGCCAATATTGAAGAGTTGAATATTGTAGTAGCCGGTGGCGACTATGGCTGGCCGGTGCGGGAAGGCAACTACGGTATCAATACAATAAAGAATCTCAAAGCCGTTTATGAGCTCAGCGCTACAGACAAGGCGCTTTACAAAGGCCCATTTGCCCAATACGACCATGAAACGGGCAATGCCATCAGCGGTGGCTATGTGTACAGGGGAAATCTGGAAGCCCTCAAAGACAAGTATGTGTTCGGCGACGTTGTAAACGGCAAGCTGTTCTTTGTTAATAACAACCCACAGCTCAACGATTCAACGATTTACCAACTCTCGGTTGCCAAAAACGGAAAGGAAACCACCATGCGGGAGCTAACAGGCATCAAGCGTCAGCATTTGCGCATTGGCTACGACCGTGTCGAAAAAGAGATGTATGTCATAACCAAGGTCGACGGAAGGATCTGGAAGATCGTCAGGGCCTACTGACGGGAGGCCAGCTAACAGCGAAGGTTCAAGCAGATTGGTACTGGGAGTGAATACTTAGGCGATTAATAAAAAAACAAAAGGTCCAAGCGAGACGCATTGAACCAGTTTTGTTTTTTTATTAACGGCTCGCATGAACTATTTACCGTTTTTTTACCAGACAATTCTCAGAAATGGAGATCGATTCAACGATAACTCTTGGAGGGTTTCAATATTAAGACTCCCTTCAATGTTGTCGAACTGCTATTCAGGTATTTTAGCGGCCTGCCTCGCCAGCATTTTCCACTGACCGCCCTCCTTTCTCCATACCATCAAAATGATAATGTCGACCTTTGAAGGATAGCCAGGGTTGTTGGCATCGGCCACCAGCCTGTGCCTCACAATAGCGTTGTCGCCGGATATTTTGATCGTTTGATTCAGGATATCCACTTTGCTAAAGTTGGTCCAGCGCTTCATGAATTCATCAATAAAGCCCTGCTTGTCTCTGACTGTGCCGCTGGAGTGTACATACTCCAGGTCGTCGCTGGCAAGGGAAGCCAGCACGTCGCTATCGGGCTCCGTCATAGCCTGACGAAAACGCTCAACAGCCTCAGCCACCAGTTTTTCTTCAAGCCCTTGTTGCACCGGAGCGAACTTGAGACAAACCGGTTTATCGACAGCAATACTTTGGCCTGTAGAAGTCAAGAGACCTGTGGTTTCATCTCGCCGGAAAACAATCACTTCATTCGTACCCTGGTTAGCTACCAGCAGGAACCTACCCGTCGGGTCAATAGCGAAATTCCTGGGCGTTTTACCCATTGCTGGTTGCCTACCTATTCTTGTTAGTTTTCCCTTTTGACCAATGGAATAAATGGCTATTTCGTTGGCGTCTCCCCGGTTCGAAGCATACAAGAACTTCCCATCGGGCGACATATGAATATCAGCTCCTGACAAACGCCCATTAAACCCTTTGTCCACCATGCTGATGATCTGCTTTTCCTTCAGCCTGCCTTCCTGATAGTCGAGCGCCATCACGGCACCCTGTAGTTCCAATACCAGGTAAGCATATCGGCCATTGGGATGGAACACAAGGTGCCTTGGCCCGGCACCTTTGGGCACCGAAAACCATGGCTTCGAAGCTGGTTTCAGTATTTCGCCTGATGTGGTACTCAGTTCGTACTGGTACACCCTGTCCGTTCCCAGGTCGGGTACCATCAGGTAGCGCCCATCGGGGGACAGTACTGTCGCATGCACATGGGGTGCTTCCTGCCTTTCTTTGTTCACACTGCTCCCCTGGTGCTGAAGAAGCTGCACACTTGCCTGGTCGAACGATCCATCGGCATTGGTGCGAACAGCTTCCGTATTGCCGCCGCCGTAGTTGCCTACAAAAACAGTGCTGCCATCGGGAGCTGCTGACACGTAGCAAGATCCCGCTGAAGGAACACTATTGAGGAACGATAGCTGACCCGTGCCGGGGTTCAAAGTGTAGGCATTGACTTTGGAGCCACTTACCGCATACAGATTGGTTTGGTCGTCGCTCACGGCTAGAAAGGAAGCGTTATCCAGCTCGGCAACCGGCTGCACCTTTCTCAAAGCGCCAGTTCCACCGTCGAACTGATAAGTATGGATGCCGTTGGGGCCGGCCTCAGTGGCATATGTACCTATGAAAAGGAAAGATTGATTTGTGTTTTGGGCTTTGCCGGAGGTGGCACCCATTAAACAGCACAGGAAGACAAAAGCTATCTTTTTCATTCAGAAGGGTGTTTGTGAAAACAATGTTACTTGTTGGTGCTAAAGTACCAGATTTCAATCAATTGTGCCTGTTTGCTTATACTATCGGCACAAGGCTTCTCTAAACTCGGGCCATTTAAAGCCTCGAAGCAGCGGCACAGGTTTTCCTACCCGGCCACAGCCCACAACACACCCCCGACGACGGCCACAATAGCACCACCCAGCAGCATGTGTTTTAGTTTATCCTGCCACATCTTGTTGATCTGCCGCTTCAGCTCCTTGTTTTGTTCTTTTAACTCCTGAATCATCGCATCCAGGTCGGTTGTATTTGCTTCAAGGTTTTTGTTGGTATCGTTAAGGCTGACTGACAAGCTCGTAAGCCTGGCCACGACTTCATTTAACGCTCCAATTTGAACGTTGCCCTCGGTGTTATTGTCCAGCAGCTTCTCCAGAGATTCTTTGGTCGTGGTGAGTTGTGTAAGCAAGCGTTTGTTTACACCAATATTCGTATTGTACCGTTGAAGCAATGCTTCATACTTATAGGTAAGTTCATTGATTTGGTATATCACACTGGAGCTCAGTAAAGAAGCAGTGTCGGCCTCTATGGCCACTGTGTCGCCCCGAAACAAGGTCATTTTTGTGTCCTGTGACGTAAACGCCTTTACCTGAGCCTGGATTTCCACGCTGTAACTAACTATAAAAAACAAGATGGCTAAATACCTCATATCCAATTATTTTTCATTGAGGAGCGTTCTAAGGCTTCTTATCGTTTCCACATCGTCCAACTCAAGGGTATCCACCTCCTGAATGATCTCCACGATATTGGCATGTGCAGAGGCAATCAGTAGCGTGCTTTGCCTGTTTACACTGTCCAGGCGCTGGCTAATGGAGTCAAGGCTCATTGTGGTCTGGTCAAGTGACATTTTAATTTCCTGGTATTTCAAAAGGGTGCTTTTGTAGTTCTTGCTTAGCTCAGCAAAGTTCTCTGTCAAAGCCTCGTAGTTTTTTTGAATCTCCCTGAGGTTCTTAATTCTTTTGCTTTGAAAAAGGCTAAGTGCAGCCAGCCCAAGGGCCGCAGCTATAAGTAAATAGACAAGAATGCTTTTCATAGTTTGGTTGAAGTAGGTTGGCATGAATTCCGTTCAACAAAATAGGAAAATTTCGAGCAAAAGAGAATGCTGACGCAGACGCAAGAGTAAATAGCGAATACCAAGAGCTCAGTTCCTGGTATCCCATGCCGCAAACACCCCTCTAAAATGGCGACATCAGCCAGCAGCCATTGAGCAGGCAAGCTGTACATTTGTTCTATCACTTAAACCAACTATTATGAAAAGGATCAACATCCTCTATTGGGTATTCACCAGTCTGTTTGGCGGCTTCATGATGTTTTCCGCTATCCCCGACATTATTTCTGTGCCGGAAGCAGTTGAAATGGTGTCCGGCCAGCTGGGCTACCCTGAATATATTATTCCCTTCCTTGGTGTGGCCAAAGCACTTGGTGTAATTGCCCTTTTTATACCCAGATTCCCAAGGGTCAAAGAATGGGCATATGCCGGACTGACTTTCGACCTCATAGGCGCTGCGTATTCAGGCATTGCTGTTGATGGATTTGAACCTGCCATGCTGATGATGGTAGTGATATTTGGAATTGAGGCACTGTCTTACGTCTACTATCACAAAAAATTGAAAGCAACTGAGTTATAAACAGTGGCATGCGGCACTAGCCGGTGCTGCATATCTCCAGATATTTAAGCGGTCTCCAAGTTCCTCTTTGACTTTCTGTAAAGAAACGAGTTGAAGATGTTTCGCTTGCCAAACCTGTAGGGCTTGTCGGAGTTGATCAGGCCTTGATAGACGTGCTTTGTCACACCAAAATACTCATAGGTGGTGCCATCTAAAAAGGTTACTTCAAGCACCAATCCTTTGAGCTTGAAATCGACGATGCCAGATTCAGTTGTGGTAGTGGTGTACTCAGCCAAATTGGCTTCTTTGGTTTCAGGAGCAATGCTTACCAGAAAATGGTAAGCATCGATGATTTGTAAACTTTTCTGCTTTGCCTCGGCAGCTTTTTCATCATCCTGCTGAAACTTATCAGGATGCCACTCTTTCACCAGGTTCCTGTAAGTGGTTTTTAGTTGTTTAAGGTCTGTATCTGCCTCAGCATTAAACAGTTTCCTGTATTCATTGATGCGCTTCATTGCTGCCCTCGGTTAATTCGGCTGCAAAGCTAGAGATTTAAATGATCGAAAGCGAGGTAGCGCTAAAATTGAGCAGGCAAATTTTCCTCTGCTTCGATTTCTATATTTTGCATGCGGCATCCGGTTTTTTTTGATTGTCTCACCTTACTATCACCTGCTGTTTTCCTTCCGACAGCCTTATCAAAAATCCAGATATCTCATTTCTCCTTCACGCACATTTAAGAAGTTATAGACGAGTAAGATCAGGAAGACATACCACAAGATGATCAACCAATTGGCTGCTTTCCTTCCAACATACATCACCAAAAAAGTGTACATTCTATTAATTTAAAAATAACAACGTCCTGAATACCCCCAATGCTTCGATAAAGGAGCCCTCTTTTATCCAGGCAAAACTAACAACCACAAAATTGAAAGTCAGGATCACGGATACGATTCTCCACAGTATTTGAGCTAACCGGTTCCTAAAATCAAATTGAAAATGTTTATCGAATAATTGCCAGGCAGCTATTCCAATGCCATGAAAAATTCCCCAAATGACATACCTCATAGAAACTTCGTGCCAGAGACCTAGAACCAGCATCGATGAAACGATTGCAATAATTGGCATTCTGGTGTATGAAGCGATCGGCAGGAAGATGTAGTCCTTACACCATTGTGACAAAGATATATGCCACCTTTTCCAAAAGTCATTTATGTTTATTGCAAGGAAGGGGAAGTTAAAATTCTCTACCACTCTTATTCCCATTAACAGTGAAATACCAATAGCAATATCAGAATAGCCAGCGAACTGAAAATATGAGTTGGCTGCATATCGAATGCAATCAAGATAACTGGCCAGCCATTTGTGTTCCTCTCCCAGGTTAAAAATAAACTTATACAACCCATTGGAAATAAAATAGTTACCAAGTATAACTATTTTTACATATCCGTATAAAATTCGCTCCAGACCTAACGAAAAGACATCCGCATCCCATCTCCTTCGGCGGATTTCACGTTCCCATTCCGGATATCGGTTAATTGGCCCCACCAAAAACACTGGAAAGAAGAATAAATAAGACATAAAGCTGGCAAACTTTACATCGTTAATATTGCCCTTATACACTTCCAAACAAAAATGTAATTGCCTAAAAATGTAGTAGGACATTCCTAAAGGAAGGGCTCTGTTTCGAATAAAATCATCTGGAGAAGCGAAATCAACTTTGAAAAATAAAAATATGACTGCTAGTATTGTACCAATGACAAGGATGGCCAATTTTTCTTTTGTAAGTCTGTCAAGCGTATAATATGTAAAAATGCTTGTAGTAACTAGAACTGCTAATGACAAAGCATCAAGATATGCAAGCAAAAAAAAGCTAACCATGCCAACGGCCTTTATCTGATAGTCCTCGGGCAAAAGCCAGCAACCAAGTAGTGCGGGTAGAGTTGCAAGAAGGATGATTGATAGTTCTTCCACTGCTACTCCTCGTTTTTTGCTCTAACGAAAGGCATCACTCGCCCTCCGACCTGGTCAATGAACCAGCTAGTATACATTTGCTCTCCTTTAGGATTCATGTGAGCAAGGTCAAAGTAACAATTGAACGGCATGTCTCTGTCGATGTCCAGAAAGTCAAAGCCAAAATCACCCTCGTACCATTCAACTAAGTCTTTGTAAGCGCTTGAGTCTCGAAGAGAATCCATCACATTTTCTAACTTATTGGGGTAGGGAATGTTGATCGCCACTAGTTTGATGTCATTCTCTGTCATCTGACGCAGGAATCTCCCCAATCCAACCTTCTCTGCACCATCAATTACCCTTGTTAGTTCTATTTCCTTTAGTTTTTCATCTAGCTTCAAGCTGTCTCCGATATTCAATTGCAGTTCATTGTCGTTTGGAGGAAAAACTATATTTGACCTTTTGCCTTCATTTTGAAACAGTTCTCTTAAAGCTCGGGTGCTTATTCTCTTGCCGAGTGTGAATTTTTCTTCTTCGTAAAAGGTAATCAGGGATTCCTGGATAAATAAGTAGTGAGGGCTAAATGCTGTGATTTCATCAATTAAGATTTCGCTCTGATAGAAGTCACTCACACTCCCACCTCTGCGATAAACTTTCACAACTGAAAAATCCGCACTGTATCTTTCCTTCAACTTCTTTTCAATTTCTTCAGCGTCATTTAGTCCCTGATGAATCAGAGAACTACCAATAAGAACGATTCTTATTTGATCGGCTGAGACACTTTTCTTTTTCTCAAAAGTGTTATGCAACTGCAAACCAAAATATTCATTCTCCAAATGAGTAAAATACTCCTTCGAAAAAATCAGGCAGAGCAGGGCGATAGCAAAAGTCAATATCCAAACCTTAATAGGTGGCGATGTCATTGCCCAGCGACTTTTTTTTGAACGATTGATTCAAGAGCTTCAAGTGTCGATATTCCCAAAATATCTTTGGTAGTCAGTTGTATTTTGAAATAGTCCTCCACATTTGTGGCCAACGACAAATGTGCAAGCGAATCCCACCCCACTATGTTGCTTGAGTGCTTGCTGAAATCGCTGTCTTCAATTTGAGTATTAAAGGCCTTAACCGCCAACTTTTTAATGTCCGTACGAATAGATTCTGATTTGCCATTATCGTCCACTGAGCTCATGGCTATTGTCTTTCTTAACTCATCAATCTGAACTTTTCCCGAGAGGCCCTTTGGAAGACTATTTACAAAATAGATAGCCGACGGCAGTTTTTCCGATTCTATATGCATCTGACAATAACCAATGATGTCAATGGGGCTCAACTTTCTGTTTGCCTCAAGCACCACCGCTGCATAAATCTTTTCTCCCCAAATAGGATCATTCTGACCGAACACGTGTGCCTCAAGGATATCTGGGTGTTGATTGAGAATCTCAATGATTTCTTCGGGGTACACATTAATACCTCCTTTAATAATGACATTCTTCAACCGACCCTTGATATAATAAATACCAGAAGGGTCACGAAATGCCAAATCACCGGTCATAAAGAACCTCTGGTGAAAATTATTATCATCTGAATTTAAGTAGGACTTGAAGACATTGTCGCCTTTTAAACCCAGTTCTCCGGTCACATTTTCTCCCAGTTCTCTACCATCTCTATCAAAGATAGCCGCTTCGCAATCTACAGGTTTCCCGACAGAACCGATAATCACGCTATCCGGAGAGGGCCCGGCGAACAAACCTCCTGCCACTGTCTCTGTCAGCCCATAAACATTTACAAGCTTTACTTGAAAGCGCTGCACTGTTTCATTCCAAAGCCCACTCTCCAGAAAAGATGCAGAAGATATCAAATACTTGAAATCGTTAGTTTCAAAGCATTTTTCATATCCCTCCGAATACTTGTTGATAAGCACAAGCATTGTTGGGACGGTCACAAAATGGGAAACTTTGAATTTGTAAACAGCGTCTAGTAAATGAGGAATTTTTGCAATTTCAAACTTGAACGGTCGTATTAATGAAACGTGATTGTAAGTGGCTAACAGGGCTCCTTGAACTAATCCGTCGGCATGATAGAGAGACAGAAAATTCATTATCACGGAGCTTTGGCTTAGCTCATACTGATTTGAAAGGGTTTTGAGATGGGCAAGAATATTCCCATGAGAAATTGGTACTCCTTTTGGGTTACCTGTTGAGCCAGACGTAAAAATGATATAGGCGATTTCATTATTACTTACGGCTCTAAAATCATCAGATTCCTCGATATCTTTCAAATAGAACTCAAAAGTATTTTTTTGTAGACTAGTTTCTTTTTTCAAGAGCTTGTTAAGTAATTTACTTGAGGATCCGGTCTGGGCTTCCACCGAAAAGGCCAGGCTTGTTTCCGGAAGCTCCCAGGCATCTGCATTTTCTTTGCTACAAATCCATCCGTGAATTGAAACTGTACTTAGAATCTTTTTAACCCTTTCCTTTTTTGCATCAGGATCAATAAGAACCACCGTTATGCCGTTAGCTAGCAACGCAAGAAAGCAGCTGATCATTTCGAAGTCGTCCGATACAGAGATCACCACATTATCTCCCGGCGATATACCACAATTCTTAACCGCACCAGATACTCGCCTTATCCTTGTCAGCAGATTCCCGTATGTATATTCAGAAGTATTCGATTTTAAAAAAACTTTTTTGGAGACTCTATCTTCGGCAAGCGCTTCAATAAAGCCTTTGAAACTTTCAACTTGCATGGTGTCCAGAATTAAGAGTCGCTAACATTTTCTTTTTGTCAATTTTTCCCCGCTGGTTTAAAATAAATTTTTCAACTTCAATGATTGTCCTTGGAACTTTACCTTTCCCCAGCAGATTTGAAAGGTGCAGTTTTAATTCCTGATCTGTTGGTTTTTGCGTCCTCTGGTCGGTGACCACGTAAAAAGCCACTAGATATTCTAGACCCTTTTCTGACATGCTGCCAACAAGCGCATCCTTTATTCCTTCATATTTTGACAGGCAGTCTTCCACTTCTTTGAAATACACGATTTCTCCACTTTCATTCTTTATCATGTCTCGTTTTCTTCCTTTGAGATAATAGTAACTATCATAGTCTCTGATTGCAAGGTCGCCGGTGTAGAGCCACCCATCTTCAAGAACTAAGTTTGATTCGCAGTCAGTCAGATAACCTTTCATGTGCCTGTCTGAATAGATTCGGAGATTTCCTATCTCTCCAGGTGCCACAAGGTCATCGTGATCATCCACTATTTGTGCGATAGAATCTATTTCAACCCCTATCGATCCTTCCTTTCCTTCTTTCCTATCAACAGGCTCCCCGAGACAAAATCCCGTGGTTTCCGTTAGTCCATAGTAGTTGTAAATTGGAATCCCAAATACGTTGTGGAATTCACTGATTAGCGAGGGGGGTAAATTGGCTCCAGTGCATATAATTCTGGATACACTAGAAATTTGGGCTTTAGCACGCATTCCTATTTTCAGGATTTGGCTAATCAACGCCGGAGTTGCTGTTAATATAGTGACTTCATGCATTTGGATTTCATCCATTAAGCTTAGAACAGTATTGTTGCTGCTAGTCTTAGGAGTCACAATGGTTACTCCTGCAAACAATGGCGCAACGCAGACGTTTCGAAGGCCACTCATAGAATCCAATTCAGCCGACATTAAAATACGATCTGAAGATTTCCAATGATATGATTCCGCTAAAAGTTTGCCACTCTCGTACAAGGCGCTATTAACAAGTTCTATCCCTTTGGGTTTCGCCGTGCTGCCAGAAGTATAAAGAACGGTAGCCACATCATCTGGCTTCAACTCCTCATTAGCTGAGTGAGCTACTTCGAAATCATCTTGCAGCCAGTTTGAGAATAAAGAAGGGATATCTATTTCCTCGTTATCAAAAACCACCACCTGGGTTTCTAAACGCAGCCTTAACTCTGTGTCAGCAAAAACAAGACTTGGAGGGGCCTCCTTTAGTATATCTTCCTTAATATGTAGTGGCAGGCTGGAGTTAATTATACTCACCTTTAGCCCCATTCCTGTGGCGGCCCAATACACCAAGATTGCCTCAAAGTGGGGTTTTGAAGAAATACATATCAAGCTGCCTTTTTTAAGGCCAGCCGCCCTCAGCCTAGCCTGAATAGCTTCAGTAAGCGCATTCGCTTCTTCAAAGCTTATTTCACTATCATCCTGGCTATTTATTATCACTGGTTGATCACTGTACATTAGGCTGGCTCGAGCCAACAAATGAGCTATCGTATGATCAGAATGGAGCGTGTTGACCGTCTGCTTCGAATGATATTGCTGCAACAACACTGCCTGCTCAGAAATTGGAAGTACTTGTAATATGTCCTTTTCTATAAGCTCGTCGATAGCCACGAATATCCCTGATCTGTCAAATCCAAATTTTTCAATCAGTTGATTCACCGAGTAACCATGCTGCGACAGGTATATAATTTTAGTTTGCTCTTCAGTTAGTTTGAAACCATGCGTCGATTGCACCTTTTTAATATAAACGGGGTGCCGATCCATCATGTGTCCAACCATTCCATTTAGATGCTCTCGATCAAGAGTAACGGCCTGGTTCGAAAGATCATACACAAAGAAAGGATTGATCAGAATTCGAAGCTCGTCAGTACTGTATTTTTTGTAGTCAAATGGCCTCAGTTTCTCACCCGCAAGTTTGTCGGGCAATATTGCGACCATTGCATTGTAGTCTTTGGTGCCAGGGTCACTGACAATGCTTGTGGGTTGAGCCAGGGAAAACATTTCAGGCTCGGACAGAACGAAAGCCTTATGACCTCTGCCTGCAAGAACTTTACTAAAATACGACTCGTAAGCCATTCCATGAAGCTGCCTTTCACCCCTTTCGAAGAAAGGCTCTGGCTCCGAGTTGGTCAGATGAATATGAGGAAAAATGAGTATACCGTCATCTTTAAGAACCCTGAGTAGTTCAGGTACTAAAACCTTCTGGTCGTACCTGTGAAGTGTGTCTAGTCCGTAAATGAAACTGGCTGTATCGCTCTGAAACGGGAGGGGCTTGTTTAAGTCGTGAAAAACTATTTCCAAATTAGTAGGTCTCACCGTTTTGCCGAGCCAAAAATCAAACCCCTGATAGCCAAGAGTGTCCTTGTTTCCTTCCCATATGGATATCACTTTTTGATTGGGAAACAGCCCAGCTAAAAAGAGCGAACTCCAACCTGTACGGCACCAAGTATCAATGATTACATCGCCAGCCTTTAAGTTGGCACTTATTAGATGTAAGAAAGGATATATTGATCTTGAAGACTCATTAAATGGTTGAAAGGCAGAGTAAGGGTCGAGTGTCTTTCTCCACTGTTTGACTCGCATGAAGTTTCTGTAGTCAGGCCTTTTTTCAATAATAAGGTCTTTAACACGATCAAAACAAGAATCATCATTGAGGTAGACATCACTGTCTGATTCCGTAAAATAGACGATGCCGTTAACGACCGGGATTTGGACGTGGCAGGTACTGCATTTTATCAAGTCGCCTTCTAGAGAGTCGTTATCACTCGACAAACTCTGACGAGAAAGTGCGGAAGAACAAAATGGACATCTATAGCTCCGTAGTTGCTCACTCATGTATCAGAAAAAATAATAACAAAAATAATATTCAAGGAATCCCATCACCGGGAACCAATTCTTGGTCGACGTGACCAAGTCTTACAATAAAAAATTCCGTGGCTGATCTGGCCAACAAACTACAAGTTCTTATATCAGAAAGGCAGCAATTTTAATACTCAAACCTAGAAAAATCATTTTATTATTTCAACTCCTCTGATCAGAATAGTGAAGAAATTCAGATAAAATTTGGGTGGATTTAGAATTCATTAGAATTCAAATTACAGCCTGCCAAACTCAAAACACCCCATCTCCATTCGAACCCATATAGCCCCCCCATCGCACAGGTTCTTCTATTTCGATACCCGTTGATATGCGCTTGATCTTCATGCCAAGAAAAACCATCAAGTCAGAGGTGGGATTGAAGTACTGACAATGAACAATATCGAGGTAGCCATCATCATCCATGTCTCCAATGTAAGGTGTTGAGAAGATATTCTTGAATCCATTGAGCTGGTCAATGGGAATGACTGATTTATCTGTAAAATTAATCGCAACAAGCTTTGTAAGTATCTCACTTGATTTCTTGTTCACAAACCCCTCGGCACAGTCAAATTCGTTAATACTGATAATCGCCTCATCGGTTCCATCGCCATTGAGGTCATAAACCACTGGCGAAGAAAACCCAGTGCAGCCCATTTCGGCCATGTAGGCGACCTCACCAGTTTTCCCGTCAACCATCACCTGCACTGATCCGGTATTCTCCGGCCAGGCACCCCTGCTCACAAACGTAAAGAAGTCGGGTACGTCATCGTCAGTGAAATAGCCTACTGCAAAGCTGTTGCTCGACTCTGAATTGTCAATCCTTTTCGTCCAAATGAGGTTTTCGGTTTTGCCATCAATAGCAATTATGCTGCTGGCATGTGAAATAGCTACAAGGTCATAAAAGCCGTCTCCATTGATATCTGCTATAGAAGGCGGTGCAATGAAGCCGTGGCCAACTTCCGTCACCAGGATTTTGGCTTTAGAGAGCTGACGAGCTTTTAAAGCTGCCAGGGTAGTTACATACAGGCTCCCTGAGATCGTCTCCCCTCCTGTTCCAAACAGGATAGTAACGTCGTTGCTGCCCGGCTGCTGAAACGCAATAGGCGACATGTACGACTCTTTACCATCGGGCATCGTGTCTGCTGCCAGAATCTCACCGGTTTTGGTGTCCATCAGCATCAATACGCCAGGAAATCTATTGCTGGTGGAAAATGGCTCAACCTTGGAATTGCCACCGTTGACGATCAGCAAGTCCTTTAGGCCATCACCATTCTGGTCAGGTACCAGCACACTGTTGTAAAAATTAAAGCGGGCATACTGAAGGATGGAGTCTTCCTGGTACAACTCATGGTCATAGGCCCAAATCAACTTGCCGGTTTTTCCATCCAGCGCTCTCAGGTGAGGCGACCTGCCGCCAATAAACACCTCTGGCACCTGGTCACCGTTCACGTCGTAGAGTGTCGCCGAACCAAACACCTGGTCAGTGGTTTCTTGCCTCCAAATCAACTCGCCAGTCTTTCCGTCCAGCGCCATCACACCAAATTCTGACTTTTGGTATTCGTTCTTCCCGGCACCCATCACAATATCCAACACACCATCCCGATTAAGGTCAGCGGCACGTGGCGACGACTGAGAACCAATGATAGAGAAATCCTGCACCCAGGCTACTTCTGTTTTCTTTTTTTTGCAGGAGGTAACTGCCACGCAGAAACACGCAACAAGCAAGAGCAACAGTTGATGGAAAAATTTCATAGTGATGGCCGTTTCGGCCGCTAAAGTATTGAAAAACGAACATAAAGCTAAACAAATGGAGGCTAGCAACACCTTTCAACGCCGGTAAAATAGGCCCCGGCGCAGCAGGTGCAACAACACTGTTTAAAAAAACTTTTAAGCACTACCATATGCTTTTTATAAACATTAACTTGTGTTTGGTTTGGATCGAAGAAATATCCAAATCTCTGACCCGCATTTGATAAAATGCAGCCATATTTGAGAATTGAACCCTTACGAATTGCGATGTTGGATTTTTACTTCTTCCCCGATGGACACCCGTAGATATATATTGAATCAATTCAGCGCTATCTCGATCAATAATTATTTGATTGTCAATTTAATCATAGCACTGTCTTTCACAAGCACATTATCCTTTTCCCAACAAAAAGGGCCGCTTTTTGAGCTGATGCCCACAGCTAAAACAGGCATTACATTCAAGAACATGTTGACGGAGAGTCCTACTGCCAACGTGCTCACCTACGAATACTTCTACAACGGCGGCGGTGTGGCCATTGGCGACATCAACAATGATGGGTTGGACGATGTGTACCTCATTGGCAATATGGTAGAAAACCAGCTCTACCTTAATCAGGGAAACTTCTCTTTCAAAGACATCACAAAATCATCGGGCACTGCTGTAAGCCAGGGATGGAAAACTGGTGCAAACATGGTAGATATTAACGGTGATGGCTGGCTCGACATTTATGTGTGCCTTTCAGGAAAAACTGCTCCCGATACCAGAAGGAATAAACTCTTCATCAATAACAAAGACCTGACCTTCACAGAAAAGGCAGCGGAATATGGATTGGATGACCCATCGCACAGCACGCACTCAGCCTTTTTCGACATCGACAATGATGGTGACCTGGACATGTACCTGCTCAATCACAACATTACCGTGATCCGTGAGTTTGAGTTTGCCAAGGCAAAAGAAACACGTGATCCCTACGCTGGCGACAAGCTTTACCGGAACGACAACGGGCACTTTGTCGACATCAGCGCCGCAGCTGGCATCAAAGGCAACCCACTTGGTTTCGGTTTGGGCGTCAACATTGCCGATGTGAACCAGGATGGTTTTCAGGACATTTACGTATCCAACGACTACGTAGAGCCCGACTACCTCTACATCAACAACGGCGACGGCACCTTTGCCGACGAAATGACCAACTACATGCAGCACATCTCCTATTTCTCTATGGGCTGCGATATCAGCGACATCAACAACGACGGCTGGCCCGACATTTACACGCTCGACATGCTGCCGGAGGACAACAAACGCCAAAAGCTGTTGTATGGACCGGAGAACTACGAGCATTTTGCCCTGCTGGTCATCAACGGCTTCTATTTCCAAAACATGCGCAACATGCTCCATCTGAACAACACCGATGGCACCTACAGCGAAATAGGCCAGTTCTCGGGTATTTCCAATACCGACTGGAGTTGGTCTCCTCTCTTCGCCGACTACGACAACGACGGCTGGAAAGACCTCTTTATTAGCAATGGCTATTTCCGTGACTACACCAACCGTGACTTCCTGAAATACAAGGGCGACTACTTCTTTGATATGGCCAGAGAAAAGCAGCCTGCCGACACCTTTCATCTGGTTTCCACCATGACATCCACCCCCGTACATAACTACATCTACAAAAATAATGGAAACCTGACGTTCAAGGATATGAGCGACGACTGGGGCTTCGCCAATCCGGGCTTTTCCAGTGGCGCAGCTTATGCCGACCTTGACAACGATGGCGATATTGACCTGATCGTCAACAATCAAAACAACGCTGTTTCTATCTATAGAAATCAAACCCAACAACGGCATCCCGACCGCAACTACCTCGGCATTACGCTCAAGGGACTTTCTAAAAACTCCAGAGGCTACGGTGCCAAAGTGCATGTGTATGCAGGCGGACAGGTGCAGTATTTTGAGCAAATGCCTACCAGAGGCTTTCAATCGTCGGTTACCGGTAGGCTTCATGTCGGGCTTGGGCAGCAGAACAAAATAGACTCAATCCGAGTGAAATGGCTGACTGGTGCCGAGCAGAAGCTTTCAGGTATTACTGCGAATCAAACGATCACAATAGAGGAAAAAAATCTCGAAAAGCCTTACCTATTTGTGTCTGCCAAAGCAGCTTTTGAGCCAACTAACTTTTCAAGAGTGGAATGCCCTGTCTATTATGAACATCTCGAGTATGGTTTCAACGACTTCAAGCGGCAGCCACTCCTGATGACCATGCTTACTAACTGCGGCCCCATTATGACTACAGGCGACGTGAATGGCGATGGCAGAGAAGATATCTTCGTGGGTGGTGCACAAGAAAACCCGGGCATGCTATTCATTCAATCTGCATCTGGTTCGTTTGATCCTGCCAACTTCCCGGTAACGCAAGCCGACCTGCAATACACTGATGCAGGTGCCAGCTTCTTTGACGCCGACAAGGACGGAGACCTCGACCTTTACCTCGTTAGCGGTGGCTACAATGATTACAGTGAGAAAGATAAAGCCACACAAGACAGGCTTTACCTGAACGACGGAAAGGGAAATTTCACCAAAGCGACAGATGCCTTGCCTGACATGCTCGTGAGCAAATCATGTATTGCCTACGCCGACTTTGACAAAGATGGTGACATGGATCTTGTGCTCGGCGGAAGGGTGATTCCTGGCAGGTATCCGGAAGTGCCTCAAAGCTTCTTCCTTGAGAACGAAGGAAACGGCAAGTTTGTGGATGTGACTGCCGCAAAGGCCAAAGAGCTGGGTGCGATAGGAATGGTCACTGATGCTTCGTGGGTGGATTTGAATGGCGACAAATGGGACGACCTGGTTGTCGTTGGAGAGTTTATGGCCATTGAAGTGTTCATTAATAAGCAGGGAAAATCGCTGGAGCGATCGACCAACCAATATTTCGACAAGCCAATCTCAGGTCTCTGGAATAAAATGATAGTGCATGATTTTGATAAAGACGGCGACCCTGATATTGTTGTGGGGAACTTCGGGCTAAACACCCAGCTCCATGCAAGCGAAAAAGAGCCCATTACCCTTGTTTACAAAGACTTCGACAACAATGGGTCGGTAGACCCCATCCTCAACTACTACATTGAAGGGGAGTCGGTTCCATTTGCCAGCAGAGATGAATTACTTGATCAAATCTATGCCATGCGAAGCAAGTATACCGACTACTCTTCCTATGCCGATGCCAGGTTGAGCACCATCTTCTCAAAAGCTGACTTAAAGGATGCAAAAGAACTGAAGGCTACCGAGCTGCGGAGTATGTACCTGGAAAACAGAGATGGCAAACTCATTCCTCACGCCTTACCGGATGAAGCACAGTTCGCTCCTGTTTATGCAATGACGATGGTTGACTACAACGAAGACGGCAACATGGATTTGGTTGTTGCGGGTAATCAAAGCTCGATTCGCATTCGCATGGGGGTGATCGACGCTAACTTCGGCCAACTGTACGAAGGTGACGGCAAGGGACATTTCAAATATGTATCGCAGTCAAAATCAGGCTTCAGGTTCACCGGAGATACCAAGTCGCTTGACGTGATAGATGTGGCAGG
The DNA here is from genome assembly GCF_902498805.1 of Imperialibacter sp. EC-SDR9. Taxonomy (GTDB): domain Bacteria; phylum Bacteroidota; class Bacteroidia; order Cytophagales; family Cyclobacteriaceae; genus Imperialibacter. The sequence goes on from NZ_LR701574.1 coordinate 265,316, forward strand.
TGAGCAGTTCCTGCTCGTGGGTGTGAATAATGTGGGTATCGAAGCGTATAAATTGAATAAGTGATGAGAAAGACGGTTATACTGGGTGTTTTGCTGAGCGCTATGCAATTTACGGGCTCGGCGCAGACCAGCCTGAGCAATACGGAAGCGGCCAAAGTGTTCGCCGAGAACGCCTTCCACCTGTCGGAGGTGATGCTTCATGATGTGGCTAACCCACCTGCTGCCAGCCGGTTTTATGCTTATGCAATGCTGGGCGCTTACTATATAGCTAGCACCAGTGGTAGCGACATTCCTCAAATTGGCCCAAACTTCAAAGTAAACCCGGGCGTTCATGCCACCTACTCCGCAAAAGGCTTTGACCTGACTTTTGCCGCCACCTATGCCATGCTGGAGGTGGGGAAAAAGATCATGCCGTCGGGCTACCTGCTCAAAACCAATCAGGAGCAGCTGGAAACACAGTTCAAAGAGCAATACAAGCTTTCATCTCGTTCTGTTGAAGCCAACAAGAAGTACGCCATTGAAATAGCAGACCAAATCATTCGGTATGCCAAAAGCGACGGGTACAATAAGTTGAGCACCTATACCAGGTACACGCCAAGCAAAGAGGAAGGTCGGTGGTACCCCACACCCCCTGAATATATGTCGGCCATTGAGCCGCAATGGAAAACCATCAGACCGTTCTTTCTCGAGTCGTACGACCAGTTTGTACCAACAGCCCCTGCTCCTTTCAGCCTCGATACCGCCAGCTCGTTTTTTAAGCAAACCATGGAGGTGTATGACGTTGTGAAGAACCTGACGCCTGGGCAGAAGCTTATCGCCAGCTTTTGGGACTGCAACCCCTTTGCCGTGACCTATTCAGGCCACATGGCCATCGGATTAAAGAAGATCTCTCCTGGCGGCCACTGGATGGGTATTACCGGTATCGCTTGTGAAAAGGCAGATATTCCCTTCGACTCCACCATTTTTGTGCATGCCATGGTGGGCACTACCCTCCACGATGCTTTTATAAGCTGTTGGGATGAAAAATACCGGAGTGACAGGATCAGGCCTGAAACCATGATCAACAAGTACATTGATTCCGAATGGCGACCAATTCTCCAAACACCTCCGTTTCCTGAATACACCAGTGGGCACAGCGTAGTGTCTGCTGCTTCTTCTGTTGTGCTCACAACGCTTCTCGGCGATAATTTCGCTTTTAGAGACGACTCTGAGGTGTATTTTGGATTACCGGAAAGGGACTTCAATTCCTTTTACGAAGCTGCCGCAGAGGCAGCCATTTCAAGGCTTTACGGAGGCATTCACTACCGAGACGCCTGCGATGAGGGTGTGAAGCAAGGCCGGGCTGTGGGCACAAACTCCATCAACAAAGTTCTGAAGCCAGCCAGCAAGGGCACAAACTGAAAAAGTAGCGGGTATTTCTGCCTGATCGAATATGTACCAATCTGTATTCTTGGGGATTGAATGGATCGGTGTGCTGCTAAATAAAAAAGCAAAAGGTCCAAGCCTATCCGACTGGAGAAGCCCGGCCGGGCGAGACACATTGAACCAGTTTTGCTTTTTTATTGCAGCCTATTTGCTGAATCGAATAACGTTCCTTTTGAGGCTTGCTCCCCAGATTTTCCGTCTGATCCGTAATCGCTGCCTTCTACCCGGTGAGACTGAAAACAAAAAAGCTTTCGAGCGAACCCGAAAGCTTTTTACCTGCTCAGGAATGAGGTAACTAAACCTCTTTTAGACAAGATTTAGGCTCCTCCTTATCGCAACCTTCCACTGTTAACCTGCCCGAAGACGAGGTCCGCCAGATGGCGGATGAGGCCTGGTTTTGGCAAGAAGGTTAACCCGGCATTGTATTCATGTTAGGTTTAGGACCATCTGCCTGCTCAGGATTTAATACGAAGTTAGAGCATTCAACACTTTTTGGCAAAGAGAAGGAACCAATATTTCTATTAATTTTTCGAACCGAAATAAATGGCAAAAAGTATCGTTTATATGCGCCTTAAAGCTCTTTGATCTTGATGTTTCTCCACTTCACACGAATACCACCTCCGTCGTGAATTTGAAGGGCAATTGACCCCGTTGCCTGCCCAATCTTCTCGTCTTTGAATGAAATCATTTCCGTGCCGTTCACCCACGTCGTCACTTCATCGCCCACCACCTTGATGCGCATGGTGTTCCACTCCCCCATCTTCAGTGCCTTGTCTTTTTCAGGGTCTGGCTTGATCAACCAGCCTCTGCCGTAGGATTCGTAAATTCCGCCGGTATCATGTCCCGGAGGTGCCACTTCTGCCTGCCAGCCCGTGATCTTTGTGCCCTCAATGCTCGACCTGAAAAACACACCGCTGTTCCCATTGGCTTCCTGCTGAAACTCGAGCGTAAGGTCAAAGTCCTTGTAAGTTTTCTCTGTTGCAAAATAGCCGTATCCTTTGTCAGGCCCACTTTCGCAAACCAGTAAGCCGTCTTCTACAAACCACTTTTCAGTGCCGTAAATCTTCCACCCTTTCAGGTTCTTGCCATTGAAAATGGACTTTTGAGCAAACGCCCCGTTAGTCATCAAAAGCGCCAGGCCAATCGCCAACGATAACCTCGTTAATTTCATTCTTTTCATTGTTGCTTATTGTTTAAGTATATCTGTATTAGCTATTAAATTGTATTACCTGCTGTCGGCTCCAGAGGCGAAACTTAGCAGAGCAAAGGCTATTTTTCAAATTGAATCGTTTTCAATACGGCCAGGTTGTCATTCGGCTTTTCTGGTTTCATAATGAAGAAATACATATCATGCCGCCCCTCCAGCGCCTTTTCCAGTGTTCCGCTAACTGTACCATTCTCACCCCAGGAACCAGTGGCATCAAAATCTGTTTTGCTGACAATGGGCCCGGCATATGAGTCTAGCCTCACTTCTATATAGCCATTTTTCTTGTCTGCTGCATACTCGTAGCTGAATCCTTTGATGCCAGTCATGTCAATGTTCTTCAGGAGAATATAGGATTTATGGCCTCCCTGACTCAAGCTGTTTCCCCACCGTGGGAAGCCTTCGTGTGCATCTGCAAATACCGTGCTCACCCTGGCGTTTCGAAGTGTAACTAGCTCTGAGCCGGTCAAAGGCCCCACACCGTTGGCTCCTTTATCGGTATAAGTAGCCAACAGATTGTACACGCCACGCCTGTCGTCTTTTTTGTGCTTGTTCAAAGCCACCTTACCCTCCGCCGGCAAGGTAGCAGCTGTTGACGGGTTTGCCAGTGATAGAATATAATTAACAATCTCTTTCGCATCATCCATAGGAATCTGCGGGTGGGCTGCCATCACGTGCACGTCACCCCAATTGCCGCCACCGCCCTGAATAATTTTTCTGGCCAATGTATTGACTGCCGAAGGATCTCCCTTGTATCTTTCTGCCACTTTCAGGTAGGCGGGCCCAACGGAAATGTCTTTTACAGTATGGCAGGCCTTGCAATCGCTGGCCTCAATAAGTGATTTACCCAGAGAGTTATCCCCCAGCACTGCCTGATGACCAACTGTTTCCGCTGCTGCCATACTTGGCATGGGATTGTAGTCAAACAATACAGTCACTGCTGAAACGGGTATGCCCCCTTCTTCCTTATCGTTTACCACCACTTTGTAAGAGAAAGACGGATTATTGTCCCAGAAAAATGACTTGTTGCCAGCCGTTTCAACTGCCACCTTTGGCCGCTCGTTGCCCACTCTCACCAGCACAGTGTCCGAACCAACGGCACCAGCTTTATCAATTACCCGCAATACCGCATTGTACAGTCCGGGTGTTTCGTAGGTATAGCTTGCGTTGCGTTCAGTAGCTCCCACCGTTTTCCCGTCAAACAACCATTGGAAGCTTATTTCATCGTCATCATCATAGTCGGTTGTTCCAGCGCTGCTGAACTTCACCGCCAGTGGTGCCACTCCAGCGATCTCCGACGGGCCTCTGTAGCGTGATTCAGACGTCACAAAAGCTTTGGCCCTCTTTTCCGCCATAGCTACGGAATCGACAATGCTGGCGCTGGCTATTGGTGCCCGGTTGCCCGTATTGTACTCTACTCTGATCAGCCTGGCGTCATCATTATCTGCGCCATATACCGACCCGTACTCCAGCATATACATCACGCCTTCCTTGCTGAACACCATGTCGATAGGTCTGCGGAAGTCGCCATTGTTGGTCATAAAAGGCTCGTTGCGCACGTAGTTCTCGTTTTCATCAAACCGCAGCACCATGATCCAGTTTCTCATCCAGTCGAACACAAACAAACCACCATCAAAATACTCAGGAAAGCCGCTTGGTGACTTCTGTGCAGCGTTGTATGTGTAAAAAGAGCCTGCCATAGCACTCCGTCCTCCTTTGCCTAGCTCGGGGAAGTCTTCAGAGGCAGCATAAGGGTACCAGATCATGGCCGGACTTGGGCTTGGCAAGTTCGTCAATCCAGTATTATTGGGAGAATTGTTAACTGGCTCGGAGGCGTCGTAACTGGGACCTGCGGTATTCGTGGCAAAATCCCACTCCGCATAAGCATAGTTATTCCCGACAAAGTAAGGCCACCCGAAATTACCAGCCTTTTTGGCCTGGTTAAATTCATCATATCCTCTTGGGCCTTGTATACTGTCTTCACCTGCATCCGGCCCTATTTCGCCCCAATAGATGGTTCCTGTTTTAGGGTTGATGGCTATCCGGTACGGATTGCGGCAACCCATCGCATAAATTTCAGGCAAAGTCTTTTCTGTACCAGGCGCAAACAAATTACCTTCTGGAATAGTGTACGTCCCATCTTCCTGCGGACGAATCCGCAAAATCTTACCTTTGAAATCGTTGGTATTGGCAGCCGAGCGTTGGGCATCCATGGGGAAATACTCCGGCTCGGGTCTTTCATCAATGGGTGCATAGCCATTCGAAGGAAACGGTGTGGTACCATCGCCAGTTGACAGTACAAGGTTACCATCCTTGTCGAAGGCCAGTGAGCCACCGTGGTGTGCCCCGCTGTTGATCTGCACCGGCACTTTCAAGAGCACTTTTTCCGAATTCAGGTCTAGTGTGTTGTCGGCAGTTACCACAAATCGGGACAAATGGAAGAAAAATGGTTCCCCCTCCATCGGTGGTGAGTGATACAGATAAATGTGTCCGTTGCTGGCAAAGTCCGGGTCAAGCGTCACTCCTATCAGTCCGGTGCCTCCTTTGTTCATCACATCGAGCTGATGCACCAGTTTGTTCTCCCCACTCTTTGTGTCGAACATCCAAAGCTTGCCGTTGAACATTTCAGTGTAAAAAAGGCGTCCGTCGTCAGCAATGGCCATTTCCATCGGCACGTCAAGGTCATTCACCAGAATTGTCTTCACGAAGCGGTTTTCTTCAGGCGCTTCCACTGCATATGACTTAGAATAGTCAAGGGTCACATTGTCGCCCATGGCATATTGAATGCCACCGTAAAGGTGCTGGAGAAATAAAGGGTCGCTGAAGCTCTCTTCCACATGACCGCCACCGGTGTAGAACGCACGGCCACCATCAAACTCATGGTACCAGGCAATGGGATGATTGGCACCATTGGTACCGCCATTGTAGGTGTTTTCGTCCAGGTAGGCGAGCACATTCAACTCAGAGTAAAAGCCTTTGTAGCTGTACCATTCGTCAGTTCTCTCCCATTTCGCAGGAAGACCTTTTGTTGAAATATGGGTGGTGTCGGTGACCAAAACAGTCCCCTTCTGGATATTGGAATTGCTGGGATGGCTGGAAAAATGGGCTCCCATCAGCTTGTCATACCAAGGCCAGTCGTATTCGGTGTCGGCGGCTGAGTGAATACCAACGTAGCCACCTCCTGCCTGAATATAGCGTTCGAAGGCAGCCTGTTGTTTGGCATTCAGCACATTGCCAGTAGTGCAGTTGAATAGTACGGCCTTATATTTCTTTAAGTTATCGTCAGTAAATACGTCAGAGTTGCGGGTAGTGTCCACGACAAACTCGTGCTCGCTCCCCATTTTTTGAATAGCAGCTATACCATAAGGAATGGAGCCGTGCTTGTAGCCCTTGGTTTCAGAGAAAACCAACACTCTTGGGCCGTCTGAGCCACTGTCGCACGATTCAAGCGTTAGCAGTGAGAGTAAAAAAACACAGCCAAAAAGCAGCCGCTTGGAGAAAAGAAGTAGTTTCATAGGATATCGCTTAAGCAGTTAAATGTAAGGCTATTCCTGTTGCTTTCTGACTCCAGAGTTTATGAATGGAGAAATTGAAGGATGAAAGCTTTTCAGGCCCGAGGCCGACGCCCGGATAAAATCACTTTTCCCAGTCCATTTCTTTGTTAGAGCCACATTACTTCCTCATTTTTGCGCAACGGTTCTATCGATTTTTTATCCACCCTTTATGGCAAAGAAAATTTACTTTACTCCAGGTCCCTCCGACATCTATTTCACTGTGGAGGAGCATTTAAAAAACGCCCTCAAAGAGCAAATACCTGCTATTTCTCATAGAAGCAAGCGGTTTCAGGAAATTTATGCAGAGGCTGAGAGCAATCTCCGCACCTTGTTTGGCCTGCCCAACGATTTTCACCTGGCTTTTACCGCTTCCGCCACCGAGGTGTGGGAGCGCCTGATTCAAAACTGCGTAGAGAAAGAATCCTTCCACTTTGTCAATGGGTCGTTTTCTCAAAGGTTTTATGAAATAGCCGGAGAGCTTGGCCGTATTGCTAAAATGGCAAAGGCCGATTACGGCAGCTACACCCCCATCAGCGATGTCGCCATTCCAGGTTCTGCAGAGCTTATTTCGGTGACGCAAAATGAAACCAGTACCGGCGTTGCCTTTCCACAAAATGAGATAGAACAGCTTAAAGCTGCCTATCCTAATGCGCTGATTGCTGTAGACTTTGTAAGCTCAGCACCAGTTTCCAATATCGATTTTAGCAAAATCGACACTGCCTACCTTTCAGTGCAGAAATGCTTCGGCTTGCCGGCGGGGTTGGGTGTTTGGTTTTACAATGATCGCTGCCTCGAAAGAGCAAAGACCTTACAGGCAAAAGGTCAGGTCATCGGCTCCTACCACAGCCTGCTCAAGCTGCACGAAGGTGGCCTCAAGAAGCAGACACCGGAAACGCCAAACGTCTTGTTCATCTACCTACTTGGCAAAGTCGCTGGCGACATGCTGTCCAAAGGCCTGGACAGAATCCGAATTGAAGCGGAATACAAAGCGACAGTCCTGTACACCTACTTCGAAAGTCATCCACTGTTTGCTCCTTTTGTAAAAAACGCAGACGCCAGATCTAGAACAGTGATCGTGGCAGAAACAGGGCAGCATACTGCACCGTTGATCGACTTTTTGAAATCCAAAGGCATGGTGGTGGGCAGCGGCTACGGGCCATTTAAAGATTCGCATATCCGGATCGCCAACTTTCCAACACACTCAAAAGAAAGCATTGAGCTGTTAGTTGACTCGATTGACACGTTCAACTTGTAGTTTTTCCTTTTTAGCTGTTAATAGCTTAAAACTTACCGTACAAATACTTCTTGAGTGGAGTTATTTCAGGAATAAATTAGTTTTAGTAACGTAACTTTGCGGCGACAAAATCATAATGAAGTAGATGCATAATTTTCATAAAATTCTGGTAGGACTCGACTTGACTGATATTGATGAGCAGTTGATCAAAGCAGCGTCATTCATCACCACTGCGTTTAAGTCCAAAGAGATTTACTTCTATAATGTGATCAGGGACTTCAGTGTGCCTGAAGAGCTTATCAAGGAATTCCCAACTGTTGTGGAACAACTTATTGTCGACAGAAAGCATGAGATGGAAAACAAAGTCAATCAGTACTACAGTTTTCCGGACGGAATAAAAGTCAATTTCCTTGTCAAGCAGGGACAGCCTACCAAAAAGATCATGAAGTTTGCTGATGAGAAAAAGATAGACTTGATCATGGTTGGGCGAAAACCCAAGCCTAAAAGCGGCGGCATTATCATCAACCGCCTTGCCAGGCGTGCCGGATGTTCCCTACTCATCGTACCAAAAGAGTATGACCATGCACTTGAGAAGCTGTTTGTACCTATCGACTTTTCTGACTACTCTCTTGACGCTATGCAACAGGCAGTGGCAATTGCCCGATCCAATACTAAACCGGTAAAAATCATAGCGCAAAACGTCTACAACGTGCCTCAGGGCTATCATTACACGGGCAAATCCTACAAGGAATTCGCAGCCATAATGAAAGCCAACGCAGAAAAAAATTATGAGAAGTTTATTAAACAAATAGATACTGAAGGCATTGACATTGAACCGATTTATTCACTCGACAAGCACGACGACGTAATGGGGACTATTTTTGCCGTTGCTAAAAAGAGTCTCGCTGATATCATCATCATTGGTGCCAAAGGGCGTTCGGCAACAGCCGCCTTGTTCATAGGTACAAATGCAGAGAAACTGGTTCAAATTGACTCAAAAATCCCCATCCTGGTAATAAGACCTACGGGAAGAACGGAGGGTTTGCTTGAGTACCTGAAAGAACTGTAACTATTTTAAAACATTCTTGCCACAATGTGATTTTATAATAAGCCCTCATATCATAACTTGCTGGCATGGAATTCCAATTTTCGGCGTCGTCTCATTTCAACAAATTCAAATCGCTCTCTACTAAGCGTTTTGATGTCATCGTTGTTGGCGGTGGCATCACGGGAGCCGGCATTGCTGTCGATGCTGCGAAGAGAGGACTCAAAGTAGTTTTATTTGAAAAGGGAGACTTTGCTTCGGGTACCAGCAGTCGGTCGACCAAGCTCATTCACGGTGGTTTGCGTTATCTCAAGCAACTGGAGATTGGTCTCGTGCGAGAAGTAGGCATGGAACGCTCCATTGTCCACAAAATGGCCCCGCACATGGTCATTCCTGAAAAAATGCTCCTTCCCCTTGTGGAAGATGGCACTTTTGGAAAGTGGGCGACGTCACTGGGCTTATGGGTGTACGATGTGCTAGCCGGAGTAGATGGAGACGACCGCCGGGAAATGCTCAACCATGAGGAAACATTGGCAAAGGAACCACTGCTCAACCCGGAGAAGCTTATCGGTAGTGGCTACTACGCAGAATATAGAACCGATGACGCCAGACTCACCATCGAGAACATGAAAAAAGCAGCCCAGCTGGGTGCTATGCCGTTCAACTACTGCCATGTAAAGGAATTCATCTACAAAAAATCAAAGGTTGTTGGCGTAAAGGTGTTTAATGAAATTACTGGTGAGGAGATTGAAGTAAAATCTAACTACATCATCAATGCTGCCGGCCCGTGGGTAGATACGCTAAGAGATCAGGATCATTCTCTGGAGGGCAAGCGGCTTCATCTCACCAAGGGAGTGCATATAGTGGTGCCACACAGCAAGTTTCCACTTAAGCAAGCGGTGTATTTCGACGTGCCTGACGGCCGAATGATCTTTGCCATTCCAAGAGGAAAAATCACTTATATAGGTACAACCGATACCGATTATAAGGATAACAAAGACCTCGTGCTTACCAAAAAAGAAGATGCAGACTACCTGCTCTCGGCGGTGATGAATACCTTCCCTTCCGTACATCTCACTATCAAAGATGTGTGCTCTTCCTGGGCGGGCCTTCGTCCTCTGATTCATGAAGATGGCAAGTCGGCGTCTGAGCTTTCAAGGAAGGACGAGATATTCGAATCTGAAAGCGGGCTGCTTTCCATTGCTGGTGGCAAGCTCACTGGCTATAGAAAAATGGCTGAGCGCATTGTGGATGTGGTGATGGAGCGGATGTACGAGAAGAATGAACACAAGTTCGTAAAATGCAGTACAGACAGCCTTACATTGCCCGGCGGTGATTTTAAGAACTATAAGGCCGTTGAAAAATACACCTCCGAAATTGGAAAAGCCCTAAAAAAGCTTGGAGCGTCGCCCTATGAGTCATGGTACCTGGTGTCAACTTATGGGAAACAGACAGACACTATTCTTAGCATGCTGCCCGATTACCAGCAGGTGGACGACATCAGAGAGAAGCTGCTAATGGCCGAACTGGACTTCTCGTTTGAAAATGAAATGATTTGCAGGCCCGTCGACTATCTGGTGCAACGTTCCGGGAGGCTTTACTTTGACATTGAGAGTATCCATGCATTCTCCGATATAACTCTCAAGTTCTTCACAGAAAAGTTTGGATGGGATCAGGCCAGAATAGCTTTAGAAACACAAGCCATTGATGAAGCGATGAAAAGGGTAACATCCTTTGTCTGAGGCAATCCGATCTTAGCTAAACAGACCGGAATTTATCAAGCAAATCATTTAACTGAACAGCTTCTTCTTCCGTCAGGTTGCAGATTTTCTTTTCGTAAACCTCCATTTCGTTGTCAATTTCACTTAGAAGCTTCAGCCCTTTGTCGGAAATCAATACGTCAACAGCACGACGGTCGTTAGGACACTGCTTTCTTATCACCAGTTCCTTGCTTTCCAGCTTATCTACGATCCGGGAGGCATTCGACATCCGGTCAAGCATTCTATCAATAATCAGGTTTACGGTGGATGGCTGCGGGTGCTGCCCCCTTAAAATGCGGAGCACATTGAATTGTGCTGCAGTAATGCCATAGCCCTTAAAAAAAGTATGGTGCTTTTCCCCAAGCCAACTAGCGGTATAAAAAAGGTTGATTGTGGCTTTCTGAAACTCGTTTTTGAATTTCGGTTGTTTGATGTCTTCAGCTATTCCCATTTTACTAAATTATATTCCAGGTGCTCAAAATTACTATATAACTCCTTTGTCGACACCTATTTGTAAGAAAACAACGAAATATATTACGGGATAGTTGTAGGTACATGTACTTTTCATAAAAATAAACCGCCCTCCTCTTTAAACCTTCTATTCGTATCTTTATCTAATAGTTAAAATCTGGTTTTGCAGGAGAAAGACATTCTTGAGAAAATAAGGGATCCATCGTCGAAGCAATTTGGCTTTTCTCTGCTTGTACGCCATTATCAGAAGCCAATGTATGCGGTCATTAGACGAATGGTAATAGACCATGACGATGCTGACGATGTGCTTCAGGAGGTCTTTTTAAAGGTTTGGAAAGGAATTGATAACTTTAGGGAAGATGCAAAGCTTTTCACCTGGGTTTATCGAATAGCCAGTAATGAGTGTTTGCAGTTTCTGGCAAAAAAGAAGAGACGGTTCTTCCTCCCGATTCATGACATAAGCAGCGAATTGTTTGCAAAAGCAGAGCAGTCGCCAGGGTTGTCTGGTAGCGAGATTGAACTGAAGCTGCAAAAGGCGATCTTAAAACTACCAGATAAACAGCGTCTCGTTTTTAACATGAGATATTATGATGAATTGAAATTTGAAGAGATAGCCAGTATAACCGGTACAAGCGTTGGTGGGCTGAAGGCGAGTTATCACCTGGCAGCAAAAAAAATAGAGGAATATGTTACTGCTGATTAAACCTTTAGCTCAAAAAACAATCAAAGTATTAATTGACTTCTGATGAACAAGTTCAAGCTCGACGACATAGAAAAGAAAGAGCCGTTTGAGGCCCCTGAAAAGTACTTCGATGAGTTCTCGTTGAGGATGCAGAAAAGGATAGAAGTAAAAGCTGCTGGCTCTCCGGTGTGGCAGCTCTTGCTTTCTCCCAAATGGTCTTTGTCGGCGCTTGCAATCGTGCTTATGCTGGGTGTTGGACTATTTGTTTGGAACAACAATAAGGCAACAGACGAAGATTTAAACCCTCTCGATGCCGTGGCCACAGCCGACCTTATCTACTATCTGGAAATCGAATCTGTCAGTGCCGATGAGCTCGTGCAATTGATGGATCATGCTGAAGCAGAAGATTCAATTTGGAATGACGGTGAGCTAAACTTATTGCCGGAAGAAGAAATGACCGATGAAGAGTTGCTGCAGCTCTATGATCAGTTAAGTACACAGGATGAAATCCTTTAATTGAATGATTATGAAACGTTTTAAATATATAGCCCTAATGATTTTGTTGTCGGCCGCTTATTTGCAGGCGCAAGACCCAGAGGCAATGAAAAAAGTAGAGGCCGCCAAAATCGGGGTGATTACCGAGCGACTGGGCTTAACACCTGAGCAGGCAGAGCAATTCTGGCCTATTTACCGGGAGTTTAGTGATAAAAGAAGAAGCATTTTGGGAGAGATGAGAGATGCACGGAGAGATTTCAATCCTCAAACAGCCACTGAGGAAGAAAACAGGGCTATGATGGACCTGAACTTTCAGGTGAAAGAAAGAGAGCTTAATCTGGAAAAAGAATATTCCGAAAAACTGCTCCGGGTGATTAGTACCCGACAGCTGGTTTCACTGCGGCAGGCTGAAGACGATTTCCGACGAATGGTGCTGGAACAGCTCGAAAGAAGAGCCAGGCAACAAAACATGCGGGAGAATCTTAGGGAAAGAAACCAGGACAGGATCAATGGTAGAAGAGGTAACTGAATTTAGATAACACTGCGTATCATAAGGGATAGAATACACTTTGTCCGTTTGGCATGGGCAAAGCTTGCGTTGATTGCAGGCTTTGCCTTTTTGAGTTTCAACTCAGCGGCCCAGGAGGACACCACTGCAGTTTATAACCTATCTTATGAAGACTCATTGTCCATTTTTGACGACATGGACTCGCTGTCAATCTTTAGGTTGATCGACAGTGTGCTTTCTGCTACTCAAAAGTCGTCAACGCTGAATGTCAGGCTTTCCTACACTAGCAGGGTCACGTCAGCTGGCAGAGATTTTAGTGTGAAACAGTACGGGTTCACGCCGGGCGTTTCCTTTTATCATCACAGCGGTGGATTTGCTGATGTTTCAGGCTACTGGAATAGTCAGTTTGAGCCCAACTATAGCCTGACAGTACTAAGTGTCGGCTATCTCGGGCTTCCCACTAAATGGCTCTCGTACAATATTGCCTTCGAAAGGTCCTTTTATGCCCAGGCTGCCTCCGATTCAATCATTACGGCACCACCTAATGGGTTCAATGGTACTTTATTTTTTGACGCCGACTGGCTGTATGCCACTATTGACTATACGTACCTTTTTGGTAATGGCGATGCACACCGTCTTTCCGGTGCTTTGTCAGGGAACATTGTGTTTCGGAAAGTCTGGTTTCTCGATAAAATTACGCTGTTTCCTTCCGCCAACTTCCTATTTGGCAACGAGGAGCTTGTCTCCTACCGCTTCAATGTAGACCTCACGGATCCAAGAATCCAGCGTTTGATCAGGCGCTTTCCCAGGCTGCGAAGGAGAGTGCTGACACCCGACACCAGGGATGTGTTTGGCTTAATGAACGTAAGCTTTTCTACCCCCATCTCCCTCAGGTACAAACAGTTTAGCTTGCTCCTCTCCTACACCTACAACATACCCGTTGAGTTGCCCGGGGAGTCGCTGGCTGACACCAGGCCCAATAGCTATTTCAGCACAAGCCTGGGTTATATGATTCCACTCCGCCAAAAGAAGTAAGATTCTTTATATTTGGGTTTTCTTGTTCACATGCAGACTGTAACCCTTTCAGAGTTGGCCTTTACGATCAAGGATGCTATTTCCGGCAACCTCGCTCCCTCCTATTGGGTAACAGCCGAAATTGGTGACATGAAGGTGAATGCCAAGGGGCATTGCTACCTTGAGCTGCTTGAAAAAGACCATCAGCAAGTGAAAGCCAAACTTCGGGCAGCAATTTGGGCCTACGACTTCAGGAACATCAATCAGTGGTTTGAAAAAATAACCGGCAACTCCTTAAGGCAGGGAATTAAAATCCTGGCCAATGCGCAGGTGAGCTTTCACGAGGTCTACGGCCTCAACCTGACCATCAAAGACATCGACCCCAACTTTACCATTGGAGAAAGGGAAAGAAAAAAGCAGGAAGTCATATCACGGTTAACTGAAGAGCTCCTTATCGATCGCAACAAAGGCTTGGTGCTTCCGGTTGTTCCACAACGAATTGCCGTCATAAGCTCCTCCACCGCTGCCGGCTATGGCGACTTTTTGCACCAACTGGAGAACAATAAAAAGCACTATGCGGTGTCGACGAAGCTCTTTCCTGTGACTTTGCAGGGAGATGAAGCCGAGCGAGCCATCCTGAGTGCAATCGAAAATATCTCCAAAGAAAAAGATGACTTCGATGCTATTGTTGTCATCCGTGGTGGTGGTGCACAGCTCGATTTGGACGTTTTCAACGAATACAATGTTTGTGCGGCCATAGCCAATGCTCCCCTGCCTGTGCTCACCGGCATTGGCCACGAAAGAGATGAAACCATTGCCGATATGGTGGCTCACACCCGGCTCAAGACCCCCACCGCTGTGGCCGATTTTATCCTTGAGGGTTTCGAGTCGTTCACCGAATCTATTCAGTGGATGGCAAGCAGGCTCTTGCGGCAGGTCGATGAAGAAATGACGGGGCAAAAGCACTTACTAGGTCAACTTTCAAAAGACCTCAACTACCTCGCCAGGCAACAAATGGCGCAAGGCCTCTCCTATATCAACAGCATTAAAAGAGATATAGCGCAGTCAGCAAAATGGAAGATAGAACGGGAACGACACCGTCTTAGAGAAGTTTCCGCTACTACTATCTACACAGTGAATGAGCAGTTGAAAACCGCAAAAAACCAGCTGGCTATGGCGGAAAAATCGATTGAAGCAAGCGACCCAAAGAAAGTGTTGGCAAGGGGATACAGCATTACCACCCTGGAAGGGAAACTTTTGAAGAACAGTAAATTAAAGAATGGGGATTCCATCGTGACTCACTACAGCCATGGGGTCTTAACGTCTCAAATAAAAAGCCTTAATGACCATGAGTAATATAAAATTGTCTTATTCCGAAGCGTTAGAGGAGCTAAAGGGTATTGTGGAGAAGATAGAAAGTGCCGAATTGGACGTGGATGAAATAACAAAAATGGTTCAGCGGGCGACCGATTTGATCCTCTACTGCAAGGAGAGGCTTACTCACACAGAAGCTCAGCTGACCGAGGCCATGAAAAAATTGGAAGAATGATGCATTTGACGGCTTATTTGTAGAAATTTAGGTGCCTTAATTTGCCATCATGACCAAGGAAGAAGCCAGAGAAGAAATAGCAAGGCTTAGCCAGGAGCTAAACTACCACAACCGCCTTTACTACCAGGAGCACAGGACAGAAATATCCGATTTTGATTTTGACACACTATTAAAAAAGCTCCAGGAGTTGGAAGCTACATTTCCTGAGTTTGTGGATGAAAACTCTCCCACACTTAGGGTTGGTGGCACAGTCACCAAAGACTTCGAATCCGTTGAGCATAAGTATCCCATGCTTTCGCTGGGAAACACCTACTCTGAGCAGGAACTCCGTGATTTTGATCAGCGTGTAGCCAAAGCATTGGAAGGTGCACCGTACGAATATTTCTGCGAAATGAAGTTTGATGGTGTTGCACTCAGCCTTACCTACGAAAACGGTCGTCTTTCCCGGGCCGTGACCAGAGGCGACGGAACAAAGGGCGATGATGTGACCAACAATGCCAGGACTATTCACAGTATCCCACTGCGACTTGGCAAAGACGGAGACTATCCATCAGCGTTTGAAGTGCGGGGTGAAGTGTTCCTGCCCAGGAAAATGTTCGACAAGATCAATGCTGAAAAGGAAGACATAGGCGAGCCTCTTTTGGCTAACCCAAGAAATACTGCATCAGGCACACTGAAACAGCAGGATTCAGCAGCAGTGGCCAAGCGCCGCCTCGACTGTTACGTTTACTCACTGCTGGGCGTAGAAAGCCTTATACAAACACACGAGGAAGCAGTGCACTTGCTGGAAAAGTGGGGCTTCAACGTGTCCCCTACCTACGGGAAATGCGCCACTATATACGATGTATTGAAGTACATTGCTGAGTGGGAAACAAAAAGACTTGACTTACCGCTCGATACCGACGGGGTCGTTATTAAAGTGAATGCAATCACTCAGCAGCGACTGCTGGGCTTTACGGCCAAAAGCCCCCGCTGGGCCATTGCCTACAAATACAAAACACAAAGTGCTATCACCGAGTTGCTCGACATCACCTATCAGGTCGGGAGGACCGGCGCAGTAACTCCGGTGGCAGAATTAAAACCCGTGCTACTGGCTGGCACCACTGTGAAGCGGGCCTCGTTACACAATGCCAATGAAATTGCCCGACTCGACCTGCGTGTTGGCGACATGGTGTTTGTCGAAAAGGGGGGCGAGATTATCCCCAAAGTAACGGGTGTCGACACGGCCCAAAGGAGACCAGGAAGCCAGGCGGTAGTTTATCTTGATAAGTGCCCGGAATGTGGAACGCCGCTGGTGAGAACCGAGGGTGAGGCCGTGCACTATTGCCCCAACACCGACGGCTGCCCACCGCAGATACAAGGCCGCATCGAGCATTTTATCCAGCGCAATGCGATGAACATTGAGAGCATGGGCCCCGAAACTATTGCAGGTTTGCTCAGCCACGGCTTGATCAAAGACCCGGCTGACATCTACTTCCTCACCTTTGAGCAACTCAATGGGCTGGAGTTTTCGAGCTATTCAGAAAAGAAAGGCGACACAGTTACCAGAAGCCTCAGAGAAAAGTCCGCCCGCAATATCATAGATGCTATTGAAAAGTCGAAAGAGCAGCCTTTCGAAAATGTTCTCTTCGGCATGGGCATCAGGTATGTGGGAAGAACAGTGGCTGAAAAGCTGGCAACGCATTTTGGAGGCATCGAGGAAATCAGCAAGGCCAGCTATGAACAGCTGCTGGAGGCACCGGAAATTGGCGAAAGAATCGCTCAGTCGGTGATTGACTTTTTTGGCTCAGGGAAAAATGCCGACTTCATTAACAAACTTTCGGCAGCAGGGTTGAAACTCAAAACGGAAGGTGGGGCGTTCGTTGCTGCCAGCGACAAACTGGCCGGACAAACTTTTGTCATTAGCGGTGTGTTCAAAGGTTTTGAACGTGACGATTTGAAGAACGTCATAAAACAAAATGGTGGCAAGGTCGTATCCTCAGTCTCAGCCAAGCTCAACTTTCTGGTGGCTGGTGACAATATGGGGCCTGCAAAGCTTGAGAAGGCCAATGAGCTTGGTGTGAAAATTATTTCAGAAGAAGACTTCCTAAAAATGATCAACTAATGCTGGGCAAACTTTTACTACCGGTTCATACGAAGAAAGCAATTAGAAAAAGCACACTGCAAGTGTCGCCTGGTTATTCTGATGCAGATCAAATAGGGATCATTTTCAAGTATTTGAACGACGAACACTATGAAAAGGTACTGAGCTTCATTCGCCAAATTCAAATAGATAAAAAAGAAGTGACCACATTGGCTTTCTTCCCAAAAAAGGAAGCCACCTCCCAGTACAGAATTCCACGCTACTCTACTGACAACTTATCTGTGTGGGGTAAGCTAACTTCTGAGGAAATAGACTTATTTTTGACCCGCAACTTTGACTTCCTCATCAATTTAGACATTGAGTCACATGAGTTTGTTGACAATATCTTATCCAGAGCGAATGCAAAGTGTAAGATTGGACACTTTATGGTAGAAAGGAAAGACTTCTACCAACTGATGATACACATTGACCCTTCTACTGACTTCGAGGTATTCCTCGACAAGATTTACTTCTATATCAAAAAACTAAGGGCAAATGCATGATTGGTTAAGTGGGACTGGGGTAGCCCTGATTACTCCTTTTAATGAACAGCTGGAGATAGATTTCGACGCTTTAAAAAAAGTGCTTGATCACGTAAGCGAAGGCGGGGTTGACTACCTGGTGGTGCTGGGCACAACAGGTGAGTCTGTTACTCTTTCGATAGAGGAAAAACACAAAATACTTTCATTCGTTTTCAAGAACAACAGCAAGAACCTGCCTGTTGTGTTTGGCCTTGGTGGCTACGATACCAAAGAGCTTGTAGACTTCATGCCACAGTTGGAGCAATATCCTTTAAAGGCCCTGCTCTCCGTAACACCTTATTATAACAAACCCAACCAGGCAGGTTTGCTACAGCATTTCACCTACCTGGCTGACCATAGCAAGCTGCCCATCATACTGTACAACGTACCCGGAAGAACTGGCTGCAACATTAAAGCGTCAACTACACTGGAGCTGGCAAAGCACCCCAATATCATCGCCATCAAAGAAGCTTCGGGCGATTTGGTGCAATGCATAGAAGTTGCCCGGTCAATGCCTGAAGGCTTTCAGCTGA
Organism: Imperialibacter sp. EC-SDR9; assembly: GCF_902498805.1. GTDB lineage: Bacteria > Bacteroidota > Bacteroidia > Cytophagales > Cyclobacteriaceae > Imperialibacter. The sequence goes on from NZ_LR701574.1 coordinate 283,433, forward strand.
TATCGGGAGATGACGTGTTAACTGTGCCCATACTTTCGATTGGAGGAAGTGGTGTGATATCGGTCATAGCCAATGCATTCCCAGCTGAGTTCAGCGGGATGGTTCGTCATTCGCTGGCCGGAGAGGCAGCAAAGGCGAGCGCTGCTTTACACAAATTGTACGAAGTAATTCAGCTCACTACAGAAGAAGGAAACCCTACGGGCATCAAGGCCATCGTAAGCGCTCTTGGCATCGGCAACGACCGGGTGAGAATGCCCTTGGTTTCAGCAAGTAGCACACTGAAAGCCAGGATCAAGTCTGCTATCGGCAGTATCTGAAAATCCCCTTTATTATTGGCACAAAAAAAGCCTTCGGAATTTTTCCGAAGGCCATAGATTCCTTTATTAAGTAAGCAGGTTATATACTAATTAACCGTTTTTCTTGTTCTGAACCTCAATTCTAATTTCTTGAGCTAAGTTCTTCAGCTCTTGCATACCCTTACGTACTCTCGTACCGGCAGCTTGGTTTTCTTTGTCATAAAATTTCACGAAGTCTCCTTCAAGTGACATAACTAAATCTCTGATTTGGTCAAATCTTTTCATATGTAAGAATTTTAGGTTATTGATGAATTAAAAAGGTTGAGCAATATAAATAAATTGTTTAAAAATGCATATCCCGAGTGGTAATTTGTGGAAAACTATCCAACTGTAGCACCTTTTGACCCTGCTTTTGCATAGATTCCTTCATCTAATTTGCCTTTAACTTTTTCAAAGGCGGCAATGGTCACCTTAACATCTTCCAGGGTATGCACAGCAGTTGGGATAATGCGGAGCATAATCACTCCTTTTGGTACCACCGGATAAACAATCATGGAGCAGAAAACACCGTGGTTAGTTCGGAGATCTCTTACAAGGTTTGCTGCCTCATAAAGATCGCCTTTTAACAATACCGGCGTCACCGGTGAGGTGGTAGTTCCAATGTTAAAGCCTTTGGCTCTGAAGCCGTCTTGCACAGCACGAACAATCTTCCAGAGGTTGTCCTTGTGCTGAGGTTGAGTTCTTAATATTTCCAATCTCTTAAGCCCGCCAATGATCAAAGGCATTGGGATAGACTTAGCATAAATTTGAGACCTGGTATTGTAACGGAGGAAGTCGATAATTTCTGCTTCACCGGCCACGAAAGCCCCAATGCTCGCCATAGATTTGGCGAAGGTAGAAAAGTAAAGGTCGATTTGATCCTGAACTCCCTGCTCCTCTCCTGTGCCAGCACCCGTTTTGCCCATAGTTCCAAAACCATGTGCATCATCCACAAGAAGCTTGAAGTTGTATTTGCTCTTAAGAGCAGCGATGCCTTTCAGGTTGCCCTGATTGCCGCTCATTCCGAAAACACCTTCGGTAATGACAAGGATACCGCCACCAGATTCTTCGGTAAGTTTCGTAGCCCTCTGAAGTTGCTTCTCAAGGCTGGTCATATCATTGTGCGGGTACACAAAACGCTTGCCTATGTGCAAACGAAGACCATCTATGATACATGCATGAGATTCCGCATCGTATACGATAACATCTTTTCTATCAACAAGAGCATCTATTACCGACATGATTCCCTGGTAACCGTAGTTCAGCAGCATCACATCATCCTTTTCTTCAAACTTTGCCAACTCTTTTTCAAGTTGCTCATGGTAGTTTGAATTACCAGTCATCATTCTCGCACCCATTGGATAACCAAGTCCCCAAGCAGCAGCAGCCTCGGCATCAACCTTTCTTACCTCCGGGTGGTTAGCCAAACCAAGGTAGTTGTTGAGACTCCAGGTAAGTACTTCCTGGCCTTTGAACATCATTCTTGGAGCGATTTCCCCTTCAAGCTTGGGAAACATGTAGTAATTATCATCGATGAACTTATGACGACCTAGTGGTCCCTTGTCCTGAAGAAGCTTTTCAAAAAGATCCATTTATCAATTTAGCGTTATCTGTGCGTGTTTTTCAAAAAACACACAAATCTAATAGGAATAATTCGGCATATCAAACCAACTTTAAATAATACACAGGGAGTTTAGAATTTAGAATTGAAATAAGTAGCATTGTGCATACCGACCTCAAAACAACATCGATGCCCAACATTAAGAAGATATTAATTGCGAACCGTGGTGAGATCGCTCTGAGAGTGATGAGGACTGCCCGGGAAATGGGGATAAAAACGGTGGCAATATACAGCGAAGCGGATAGAAAAGCATTACACGTTAGATATGCGGACGAAGCATTCTGCGTTGGCCCCCCACCCTCAAAGGAGTCATACCTTAAGATGGACGCCATCATTGACGTAGCGAAAAAAGCCGGAGCCGATGCCATTCATCCCGGCTACGGCTTTCTCTCTGAAAATGCCATTTTCGCAGACAAAGTAGCGAAAGCCGGGCTCATCTTCATCGGCCCTTCCCCGGCTGCTATTGAGGTGATGGGCAGCAAACTTGCGGCCAAAGAGGCCGTGTCTCATTACGACATACCCATGGTGCCCGGCATACAAACAGCCATCACTGATATTCCAAAAGCAAAAAAACAAGCAGCTGAAGTAGGCTATCCCATACTGATTAAAGCAAGTGCAGGTGGTGGTGGCAAAGGCATGAGGATTGTGAACGAGGAGAGTGAATTTGAAGAACAAATGCAAAGGGCCATCAGTGAAGCAGAATCAGCTTTTGGAGATGGTGCCGTTTTTATTGAAAAGTACATTACATCGCCACGACATATAGAGGTGCAGGTGCTGGGCGACCAGCATGGCAACATCATCCATCTGTTTGAAAGGGAATGCAGTATTCAGCGGCGGCACCAAAAGGTCATTGAGGAAGCACCTTCTTCCGTTTATGGTAAAGAGAAGAGAATGGCCATCGGCGAGGCAGCAGTTAGAGTAGCCAAAGCATGCGACTATTACGGAGCTGGAACTGTGGAGTTTATAGTAGATGAGAATCTCGATTTTTTCTTCCTTGAAATGAACACCCGTTTACAGGTAGAGCATCCAGTGACGGAACAGATTACGGGAATTGACCTTGTCAGACAGCAGATACTGATTGCAGAAGGCAAACCACTGGATATCAAACAAGAAGACTTGAAAATACACGGTCACTCATTGGAAGTGAGGGTGTACGCAGAAGACCCTGCCAATAACTTCCTGCCAGACATTGGAAAGTTGGTTACCTATGTGCGCCCGCAGGGGCTTGGTGTGCGGGTAGACGATGGCTTTGAAGAAGGCATGGATATACCGATCTATTACGACCCAATGATTGCCAAGCTGACCGTGCACGCCGAAACGAGAGAACTTGCCATCGGAAGAATGCTCAGGGCCATAAACGAGTATAAAATATCAGGCATAAAAACGACGCTTCCATTCTGTAGCTTTGTTTTGCAACACGAGGCCTTTGTTTCAGGGAATTTCGATACCCGGTTTGTTGAAAAGTACTTCACCCCAGCGTCGCTGGATGTTGACCTAACGGAACAGGAAGCGCAGATAGCAGCCCTCCTGGGAGTAAAGCAAATGGCCGTCACTCAAAATAGTTCCGGACAAAGTACATCCAGTTCCCCGTCGGATGTAAAGCTGAGCCAGTGGAAACAAAGAGCAAAACTGTAGCAAAAAGGAATGGCAGAGATAAGACCCTTTAAAGCCTGGAGATATAACTACAAGCTGCGAAAACAAATTGACGAACTAACTTCTCCCCTTTTTGACGTTGTTTCTGAGAAGCAGAGGGCCAGGTTGTACCAAAACCCGCACAATAGCATCCATTTGTCGGTGCCCCAGGGAGAAAACGCTGCCTGGAAAGCAGGGCAAACGCTCCAGCAGTGGAAGGACGAAAAAGTAATTGTTCAGGACATGGTGCCGGGCATTTATAGCTACTTCCAATATTTTACCTTGCCAGGCGACACCAAAGAATACTGCCGCAAAGGTTTTATCGCATTTATCCGAGCCTACGACTGGTCAGACAAAGTGCTGATGCGACACGAAAGCACGATGCCGCATTCCGTTGACGACAGGGTGGCCATTCTCGAAGAAACGAAACTCAACGTGAGCCCCACACACGGGTTGTATACCGACCCCGGCTTCCAAATAGAGGCTATGCTTGATGCCAGCATCCAACAGCCAATTTATGAAGCGGAAGACTATCAGGGAGTGCGGGATGTCCTCGGGGTGGTGAATGATGCAGCATCGATTCGAAAAATCGTTTCCATCATGAAAGACAAGCAGATAATATTGGCGGATGGTCACCACCGGTATGAGGGATCGTTGAGGTACAAAAAAATGCAATTGGCCAAAGAGCCGACGGCTACCGGCAAAGAAGCCTTCAATTACCATATGATGTACTTCACCAACACGGAGGCGCACGATTTAAGAATTTTGCCTACCCATCGCCTGGTAAAAAACATCCCCGACTTTGTGCCAGCTCAACTTCTCGAAAAGTTGGCTGCTTATTTTATTATTAAACCTGTGGAAAATGCCTCCGATGTCAATGAGATCATTCTCGGCAAGCAATGGGCTTTTGGTTTACTCATGGGTGACGAGGCCTACAAAATACGACTCAAGCCAGAGTGCATCGACCTGATTGACTGGAACTTCCCTGATAAAATCAAAGAGCTTGATTTGACAGTGATGCACTACTTTATTTTTGAAAAGATACTGGGCATTGCCGGCAAAGACCAAACGAGGTCCGAAAAGATATCGTTCGAACGAAATTTCACGGAATGTCATTCAAGTGTATTGAGTGGAGAGGCGCAGTTTGCGGTCATCACCAAGGATATATCTATCGAAACAATCAAAGAAGTGTGTTTGAGTGGGTATACCCTCCCTCAAAAGTCTACTTATTTTTACCCCAAAGTCATTTGCGGTTTTCTGTTTGGATCTATTCAAGAAGATGAATTTACGTCACCCTTTGATTCTAGCCTCTAACTCCCCCAGGAGGCAACAGCTGCTGAGAGAAGCCGACTTTAGTTTTGAAGTCTACACCGAGCAGGTGGATGAAAGCTATCCGGATAGCATCGAAAAAACCGGTGTGGGTGAATACCTGGCCAGGAAAAAAAGTGCCTTTTACGGCAAAAAACTTTCCAATGCCATCATTGTCACAGCCGACACGACGGTTGTGCTGGATAACAAGCTTTTGGAAAAACCAGCCGACGAAAAAGAGGCTTTTGAAATGCTTACCAGGCTATCGGGCCGGTCACATGATGTAATTACTGGCGTCTGTATTGCTGCACCGGACGGCCTTGATTCTTTCTCGGTATCAACCCGGGTAACCTTCAAAGAGTTGGCCAATGATGAGATTGATTATTATATCAGTAACTATAAACCGTTCGACAAGGCAGGTGCCTATGGCATCCAGGAGTGGATTGGCATGATAGGTATCACGGGCATAGAAGGTTCTTATTTTAATGTGGTGGGCTTGCCCATTCAGGAAGTATACCGAAGGCTACTAAAGTACCGTTTGTGAGCGGCCCATTTGCACTTTAGTTGAACTCGTCTTTCAGACTGCTATAGATTCTCTTCGATTTTTCCAGGCCATTCCTGTACACCTCTGCCTCCGCTGGGTCGGGCAAAAACTCCTTTTCGAAATGCACCAGCCTTGACGCATCTTTCAAATCCTTCAGTTCACCGATGGAATGCATGCCAAGAATAGCGGCTCCAAATGCTGAACTTTCGGCAGAGTTGCATAGCCAGCAAGGCTTTTGAAGCACATTGGAAAGGGTTTGAATCAGGTAATCTGACTTGGCAAAGCCGCCGCTAACTACTACTTTTTCCACCTCTCCGGTTACCTGGTCAACAGTTTCTGCAATATGGTGAGCAGCCTGGAAAACACCTTCCCACACCGCCTTATAGAAATGATTTTTCGTGTGGTTCATCTGTACGCCGAAAAACACTCCCTTTGACTCCGGATCCCAAATTGGCGCTCTTTCGCCAAGCAGGTAAGGGAGAAAAATCAAACCATCGCTCCCGGGCCTTACAGATCGCAGCGCCTGTTCGTCAAACTCACCATCGCCAAATTCCTTTTCAAACCACTGGGCCACCACACCACCGTTGTTAGATGGCCCGCCAACAACGTACAAGTCACTTGTCAGGATGTAGTTGAATACACTTTGCTTTTCATCTCTGACAAATTTGTCTATTGTCTTGCGGTAGGCGCTGCTGGTACCAATAGTGAGCGAGGCGGTGGTTGCATCAAGCACTCCGGATCCCAGGTTGGCCAGGCAGCCATCACTGGCCCCGATAATCACCGGAGTATCCACTTCGACACCAAGCTGCTGAGCGATGCCAGCTTTGAGTTTCGGGAGAATTGTCGTTGTTGGAACTACAACCGGCAACTGCGCTTCCTTTATCCCGGCCACTTGCAATGCCAGGTCATTCCACTTTGTCTGCTCGTTATTGTATAAGCCGGTAGCTGAGGCCAGCGACTGATCTAGCAGGTACTCCCCTGTCCATCTGTGAATTATGTACTCTTTTATTGAGACAAACTTCTCGGCTCGCTGCATCAGGTCCGGGCGGTTCTTTTGCAGCCATAGCAGTTTGCACAGCGGCGACATGGGGTGAATGGGTGTGCCTGACGCAAAATAGATGGCAGCCCCCTCTTCACTGGCCTTTAGCTGTCTGGCTTCTTTGTCGCTTCTATTGTCGGCCCAGATAATAAGATTAGTGATAGGTTCCCCAATTTTGCCTATCAGCATTAGCCCGTGCATGGCCGACGAGATGCTTACAGCCATCGGTTTTTCACCCAACTGTTCAACAAGCGTTTTGAGCGCAGCTTCCGACGCATTGACAATTTGCCCTGGATCTTGTTCAAACCAACCTTCCTGCGGAGAAATAAGAGGGTAATTATTATTGACTACTTTGAGCTGCCTGCCATCAACGCCAAATGCTACTGCCTTTGTGCTGGTAGTGCCAATGTCTAAACCTACGAGGTACTGCATCCAATTGTGTTCGAAAAACTATGATCTGTAAACTTATGGCGAATTAAATCGTTTCTTTTTACTAATATGAAATCCAGGACTAAAATTTGATCCAGATGAGCGAAAGTTCTTCCTTATTCCCAGCCCAAAGGAGTCAGCAATTATTTGAGTACTTGTTTCTGATCCACTTGAAGGAAATAGAAAAAGATGTTGTTGAATTAAAGGAAAGGCTTTTTAATACCATGGGAAGCAGGTATGCCGGACACCACTCCACACCTCATATTTCACTTTTTAACATTTCCACTACCGATCAAATGGACCACATGCTGGAACTAATGAATATTAGCTGGATGCCGTCGTTTGAGGTAAACGTAAATGGCTTCGACTATTATTCACATGGCCAAAAAAGCAGAACGCTTTACGTGAATATTGAGAAAAAAGACAGCATTGTTTACCTGCAAAAATGGCTGGCCAATTTTTTCAAGCTGAGAAGGCACAGCTACGACCCACATATTACGCTGGGAAGGACAATTCCTGTCGATTTGTTTGAAAAGGCCTGGGACGACATAAAGAGCCTGCGTTTCCAAAAATCGTTTACCTGCGACCGGCTGGTTGTTCTGAAAAGAAAACAACAAAAGGAAGACCCTTTGAAATGGGGACCCTACCGGGAAATCATGCTGGCAAGCAATTAAAAACAGTCAGCTAGTCAGAGCCCGGCAATATTATGGTTTCAACCAGGTTGGCTGAGTGCTCGATTCGTGCTCTCTCCCAATAATGTCTTTATACAGTGCGGGCCTTCTTGCCTTTCTATAGCGGTAGCCACCAGCTAATGTCAGTTTTTCTGGGGTAATGGTAGCCACAGTTACCTCATCGTCAAAGCTTTTTATTTCTGTCAGAATTTCTCCATAAGGATCAAGAATAAGGGAATTGCCATTTTTCAGGTGCTCCCCGTCGTAGCCAATAGGGTTTGTGAAAACGTAGTACACACCATTGTCATAAGCCCTTGCCGGTAGCCAGCGGAGCAGCCAGGCCCTTCCTTTCGGACCATCAAACTCCATGCGAAGCGGCACAGGATCGGTGTCTCTCTTTTGCCATAGAGCGTCGTCAACATAGCCCCGGCCGGGCATAGCCGACGGTGTACACATAGTTACGTGTGGCGCAAAGATGATTTCAGCCCCCAGCAGTGCCGTGGCTCTCACATTCTCGACCACATTGTTGTCGTAGCAAATCAAAATGCCACATTTCCAGCCCAGCAGGTCGAAAACAACATATTCGTTGCCGGGACTCAGGTACTCACTAATAAATGGATGAAGCTTACGGAACCTGGCTATCACACCATCTTTTGTTGCACACACATAGGTGTTGTATACTTTGTCTCCGTCTAGCTCCACAAGGCCAGCCAACACTGCTATATTGTGTTTTCTGGAGATGCTTATCAACTGCTGACAGGCCGGGCCATCTGGAACCGACTCAGCCAGGGCAAATACGTCATCCTTTGAAAGGTTCTTGAAAAATGTGTAGGCTGTCACCGACATTTCATGAAAGCTGATGACGTCAGCACCCCTGTTGGCGGCTGCTTTGGCGAGCTTGTCAATGACCGAGAGGTTGTAAGCTTTGTCGCCATCCTTAGGTTGGAATTGGGCAACTGCAATCTTAATTGGCTTCTTTTCCATAAAAAATAAAGGGGCTTAGCGCCCCCTTTCGTTAAAAATAATACCTTCTGAATGCTTCAATGGCTTCATACTCAGCCAGGCCAAGTAAGTCGTAAATCCTGGCGGTGTCGTGGTTTCTGTCTTCAGCCCGTTGCCAAAACTCTCTGGCGTCGTTGCCAGGGAACACGGCAGCGTCCTTCTGCGACTGGTGTTTGAAGATGGCCTTTCGCTTCCTCATGAGTTCGTCAGGGCTAATAGGCACAGCCATGTCGATGTTCTCAATCTCCCATTCCTGCCACGCACCTCTGTAGAGCCAAACCCTGCAGTCATCCATCCATTTCTCACCCTTCATTCTGTCAACGGCCTGAATGATGGCATCAAGACATACCCTGTGTGTGCCGTGTGGATCCGACAAGTCACCCGCTGCGTAGATCTGGTGAGGCTTCACCTTTTCAAGCAAGTCCATGATGAGCTTAATGTCGTCTTCGCCAATGGGTTTCTTTCTTACTTTACCTGTTTCGTAGAACGGCATGTCCAGAAAGTGCATTTGCTCATCAGGAATGCCAACATACCTGGCACCCGCTTTGGCCTCTGAGCGCCTGATCAAAGCCTTTATCTTCATTACCTCAGCGGTGTCTACTTCCCCTGGCTTCTTTTTCTTCAACGCCTCCTTCACACCTTTGTAAAGATCTGTTTCCTGAGGGTTGGTGTAGCCAAATTCCTTCCTCAAGTCACGGAAGAAGTCGGCAAAACGAACCACATCATCGTCGAACACAGCAATATTGCCGGATGTCTGGTAAGCTACATGAACCTCATGTCCCTGGTCGACCAGCCTGATAAACGTACCGCCCATGCTGATTACATCATCGTCGGGGTGAGGACTGAAGATAATGGCACGTTTGGTAGCTGGCGTTGCCCTTTCCGGACGATGTGTATCGTCGGCATTGGGCTTGCCGCCCGGCCACCCTGTAATAGTGTGCTGCAGCTCGTTGAACAACCTGATGTTGATCTGGTAGGCGGGGCCATGCTCCGTGACCAGATCGCTCATGCCATGTTCTGCATAATCTCTGTCGGTGAGCTTGAGTACCGGCTTTTCCATCTTCTGGCAAAGCCAGATAATGGCCTTCTTCGATAAGTAATCATCCCAGGTGACCTCACCCACCAGCCATGGGGTTTTCACTCTTGTGAGCTCTGCTGAAGCAGAAATGTCGAGATAAAATTGGGTGTTTGAATGACGCTGGAGGTAAGTAGCAGGTACCTGCTCCGAAACTTCGCCCTCAATTGTTCTTGCTATAACTTTGGCTTTCCCTTCGCCCCAGGCCATCAGAATAATCTTTTTGGCTTTCATGATAGTGCCTACACCCATGGTGATGGCGTGGCGTGGAACGTTTTCCTGCGCAAAAAAGTCACTTGCAGCATCCACCCTTGTGATGTGGTCAAGGGTGATCATTCTTGTTGGAGAGGTTATTGAAGAACCTGGCTCGTTGAAACCGATGTGACCTGTGCGGCCAATGCCCAAAAGCTGAAGGTCAATGCCCCCTACGCTGTCAATTTTCGCCTCATAGTTCCGGCAGTATTCGTAAACGTTTTCTTTGGCTACGGTGCCGTCAGGTATATTTACGTTGGCCATGTCTATGTCCACATGGTCAAACAGGTACTCCTTCATGAACCGCACATAGCTCTGCAACTCATTTGGTTGCATAGGAAAGTACTCATCCAGGTTGAATGTGATCACATTTTTGAAGCTGAGCCCCTCTTCCTTATGCATTCTTACCAACTGGTTGTATACCTGCGTTGGTGTGGAACCGGTGGCAAGTCCCAGCGCACACTTTTCTCCTTTGGCAGCTTTGGACTTGATCAGCTCAGCAATTTCCCTGGCCACGGTCAGCGAAGCCAGCTGACTGGTAGGCAAAATCTCTGTGGGAATCCTCTCAAAACGTGTCAGTTCCTTTTTATCTACTGTTCTGATGTCAGGCACAGCGACGAAGTCGTATCCTTTGGCGGTTTTTGTTGTCATCTTGGTGTCGTTTGTTTCCAAATCTGTTGCAAGGTATAAAAAATGTGTGCGCACACAAAGCTATTTTAAAGCATTTTTTGTTTTTTTTTCAATCTTCGGGGGCTTCTACAGTCGTTGGCCCTAAGAGCAACCCTTCAATCCCGCTCCAGCACTGCCTTCTCCGATGGGCGTATCCTTTTATGTCCATTTCCCAGGTGTGAGCCTTTCAAATTACTACTTCTGTGATTGATTTTTGCTATTGTTGGAAATTTCATGAAATTTTAGCTAAAAGCATACGACCAACCCAGTTCCCTTATGCATCTTCCTATTTTACTTACTATAGGCATCATTTTCGGTATAACTATCCTGGTTGTACTTGTATGTAATTATTTTAGAATCCCCTACCTCGTTGGTTTTCTTCTCACAGGAATCATTGTAAGCCCCACCACCTTCGGTATCTTAAATGGTGCTACCGAGGTGGAAGTATTTGCGGAAATTGGTGTCATTCTACTTCTTTTTTCGGTTGGGCTCGAGTTTTCCATCAAGAACCTGTTGAAGATTAAAAAATATGTGCTAGTGGGAGGCACGCTTCAAGTGATATTCACAATTCTGCTTTCAACGCTTCTCTCCAGGCTCTTTGGTGTTTCATGGAATCAGGCAGTATTCCTTGGGTTTATTGTCACTTGCAGCAGCACTGCAATAGTGATCAAGCAGCTCCAGGACAGAATAGAAATTCCTACAAGCCACGGCAAGCTGATCCTTGCCATTCTGTTGTTTCAAGACATTGCTATCGTTCCCATGATGCTTTTGGTTCCTATCCTGTCGGGGCAGAGTAGCGATTGGGTCATGGACATAGCCATCCTGGTACTGAAACTTGCGGCACTTTTGGCAGGTGCTGTGCTGGCGGCCCGATACCTTATTCCACCGTTTTTAGTGATTGTGATGAAAACTAAAAGCCAGGAGGTGTTTCTGATTGCCACCATCTTTATTGTTTGCATGATAACCACGATCACTTCCTACCTTGGACTTTCGCTGGCACTGGGAGCATTTATTGCGGGTTTGATTGTGGCTGAAACCGACTATAATAAACTGGCCATTAGCTGCTTTTTGCCATTCAGGTATGTCTTTATCAGCTTCTTCTTTATTTCGCTTGGCATGCTCCTCGACTATCGCATATTTTTTGAAAGTCCACTGCTTGTGATGATGGGAGTATTTCTCGTTCTTATCCTTAAGTTTTTCGGTGGCTTTTTTGCTGGAAAGTCGCTGCAGGTACCCACGAAGACTGCAATCATTTCCTCTCTTATGATCATGCAGGTTGGGGAGTTTTCGTTTATCCTTGTGAAAGCTGGGTTCAATCAGGGGTTGATTTCAGAAACGAACTTTAAAGTTTTCATTCCGGTTGCTATCATAACAATGGCTATCACTCCACTGGTCATTCAAAATGCCGACAGGCTCTCTAACATTTTTGCTAAACCAGCTTCTGCATGAGCGAAAAACCAAAACTTTATGGTGCCGATTGGTGCCCCAAAACATCAGGGTTTCGTAATTATCTTCAAAGTGAGTGGGTGGACTTCGAATTTCTGGACATCGAAAAAGACGACAAGGCGATGGAGGAAGTGAAGGCGATGAACGGAGGGCTGGTCAAATTCCCGATGGTTGTGGTGGGTGACGACAAAATGAAAAACCCTCCCATAGAAAAACTACGGGAGAGCTTAAAAAGGAACAAGTTGGTCTGACCGCTTACCTGTCTGGCTTGCTATTCGTATTTCAGATTGTCAACCGGATTTGACCTGGCAGCCTTGAAGGATTGAAAGCTGACAGTGACCAACCCAACAAGGATGACTATCAGGCTGGACACAAAGAAAGTGCCCAGGCTCAAGCCAACTCTGTAAGCAAAATCGTCCAGCCAAAGGTTCATCGCATACCAGGCTAATGGAATGGCAACAATTATGGCTATCACCAGGAGGATAGAAAATTCGGTGAAGAGCAGCCTCACCAGCGAGAACACCTCAGCACCCAGCACTTTGCGAATACCAAGCTCCTTCTTTCTTCTTTCGGCAGTGTAGGCCGAGAGTCCAAAAAGCCCCAGGCAGCCTATAAAGATGGCTAGCCCTGAAAAAACGGCGAAGATAGTGCCTAGCTGGCTCTCCGACCGGTACTTTGCTTCGAACGACTGGTTCAGGAACTGATATTCGAAAGGAATGCCCCCGGCCACCTGACTCCATGTTTCTTCCAGGTCAGCCAGGGTCCTGGAAAGGTTGTCAGTCTTTAGTCTGACAGCCATGTGGTCAGCCGAGTATTTTGTGATGAATAGTAAAACAGGCACTACATTGTTTCTCAACGACTCGAAATGAAAATCTTTTACCACACCGAGAACGGTGAATTCCTTTTTGCCTTGTATGCCGAACTCACCAAGCACCTTGATTTTTTGGCCATGTGCCTGGTCAATCCCAAACCTTTTCGCAGCCGTCTCATTGATTACAACCCCGGAAGAATCACTTGGCATTTGGATATCGAAGTCCCGCCCGCTGAGAACCTCCATTTCAAAGGTCTTTAGGTAGTCAAAATCAACAGACCATACCTGGCACGAAACTGATTCTTCAATGCTGGTTGTGCCCTCGGGGAGAAACGGCTGGTCGGAGCGGAAGTCGCTCAGAGGATAAAAAGAGGATATAGAGGTATTCACAACAGAAGCATTCTTGGCTAGCTCGTTCCTGAGCACTTTGCTCTTGTCTCCTAGATTGCCAACATTTTCAAGTATTATTACCTGTTCCCTGTCGAAGCCCAGGTCCCGGTTTTGAGTGTAATTCAATTGACTGTACACCGTAAGTGACCCGATAATAAGGAACAACGAAGTGGCGAATTGAAAAACCACCAGCACGTTTCGAAACCAGCTAGCCCTGCTACCCGCCTGGTAAGTGCCTTTCAAAACCGCAGTCGGCTGATACTTCGACAGGTAAAAGGCTGGATAAAGCCCGGCCAATACACCAATGCCAAACACAGCGGCAACGAGATAAACCCAAACAATTGGCCGATCGAGTAGGATGTGCCCGACTTCTTTTCCGCTGAAACTGTTGAAAAGCGGCAGCAGCAATACCACGAGAAGAACAGCAACCACGGAAGCCAGAAAAGCGAACAGAATAGATTCTGTAAGAAATTGGCTGATGAGCTGCCCACGCACCGATCCGAGCACCTTTTTGACTCCCACCTCCTTGGCTCTCATGGCGGCTCTTGCTGTAGACAGGTTCATGAAATTGATGCAAGCAATGACCAAAATAAACAAAGCAATGGCGCTGAAAATGTAAACATATTCCATGCTTCCATTGGCTTCCACTTCAACGGCCAAATGAGAATTAAGATGAATGTCGGCCACTGGCTGAAGGTAATAGTTGATATGATCGCCACTTGCCATCATCTCCTTAAAGTCCACACCCACCATTTCCTTGAGCTGCGGAGCAAAATACTTTTCATACACCGAGGCAAATTTCGCTTCAAGGCCTGTTTCGTCATTCTGGGCATTCAGCAAAAAATAGGTGTAGTAGTTATTGCCCAGCCAAACATTGTCATTGCCCCGGTCGTTTTCTATCGAAATTAAGAGCTCCGGATGAAAATGGCTGTTTTCAGGCAGATCCTCATACACGCCGGAAACCTCTACGGTTAACCGTTCATCTATCTTAACGCTCTCCCCAACGGGGTTCATATCGCCGAATATCTTTTTAGCAGAAGAATGAGACAATACAATAGTATTGGGTTCGGTAATAGCATTCGCCAGGGAGCCATATACTGTGGAAAACCGAAAAATATCCAGCAGCCCCTGCGAAGCATAAAATATGTTCTTTTGTTTATAGAAAGCATCTCCTTTTTTAACGAGGCCAGTACCGTAGGTTCGCATTTTGCCGGCGATTTCAATCTCAGGGAAGTCCTTCAAAAATGACTCTGCCATGGGAGCAGGCGTGACAGGAAAATCGAATTGGTTGTTGCCAAATCTCAGGTCTGACGCCACCCTGTATATCCTTTTATAGTCGGGATGGAACTTGTCATAACTGAGCTCATCCATCACAAAAAGCATGATAAAAAGGCAGCTTGCCAACCCTATGGCGAGGCCGGAGATGTTCAGGAAAGAATAGAACCGGTAGCGGTTCAGGTTCCTGAGAGCAATCATTAGGTTGAAACGAATCATTGTTGTTGTATTTGAGTTTGACTTTAGCTTTTTTAATGCAAAAGGGCGCAGGAAGTTGATCACATGGTACCAATAGACGATACCCGCCTTCCTCTTTCCTTTCTGCTGATATATTCTGAAATAGTACTCGGCAAGATCACCCTGCACCTCTTCCAGCAACTCACCTTTACAGAAGAATTCCAGTAACCTGTCGGCCCAAATGGGTGGTCTTCCGATGTCTGGAGATGAATTGTTCATACTTTTCCAATATTCAAATCAGGCACCTGGCTCCACAAATTGACCCGCACATCCTTTGACTCAATCAGTGCCTTTTTTCCCAAACCAGTCATTTGAAAAACCCTTTTTCGTCTTCCTCCCCGCTCTTGCGTTCCTTCTGTCATACCAGACTCCACGTATCCCTTTTCTTGCAGCCTGTTGAGCGTGGCGTGCACTGCACCAATAGCAGCACTGCGCCCTGTTTGCTTTTCAAGCTCGTCTCTGATACCCAATCCATAGGCATCCTGGCCAAGCACCCCTACTATCAACAAGATGATTTCTTCAAACTCACCCAATACGTCGCCTTTCATAGTCACTCTATTTTGTAGAACTAATACGAAGGTAAGGGGATATTTGTTCTACAAAAGAGAGCAAAAGAATAATTTTTATATAGAAAGAGATATTATAGCTTAGCGGAAACATCCTTTAAACAGAGTACAATGGTGGTTTTAGGCATTGATATTGGTGGCACAGGCATGAAAGCAGCTCCCGTGGATACAAGAACAGGCTCCTTCATGGAAGATCGGTTCAGAATCCCTACACCCTCCCCAGCCACACCAGACGCAATGATTGCGACCGTTAAAGCCATTGTTGAACATTTTGACTGGAAAGGCATCATTGGCATTGGTTTCCCGGCTGCCATCAAGAAAGAAATTGTGATGACCGCCTCCAATATCGACGAAAAGTGGATTGGCCTCAATGCTGGTAAAGCCTTCGAAATGGCTACAGGCTGCCCTACCCACCTTATCAACGATGTGGATGCCGCTGGATTAGCCGAAGTGAAGTTTGGCGCTGGCAAAAAGGAAAAAGGATCCGTAATCATGGTGGCTGCAGGAACGGGCATAGGCACCTCCATCTTCTACAAGAAAAGGCTTTTTCCCAATACCGAGCTGGGGTATATCATGGTGAACAACACCTTCGGTGAGCACTATGCATCTGCCAGTGTGAAGGAAAAGCAAGAGCTTGACTGGGAAGTTTGGGGCAAAAGATTCAATGAATACCTCAAAAGGCTCGAATTTCTGCTGTGGCCCGATCTGATTGTCGTGGGCGGCGGCATCTCCAAAAAACACAAGGAATTTTTCAGGTACCTGGATCTTGACACCAAGGTGGTGCCTGCGAAGCTCAGGAATAATGCCGGTATTATTGGAGCAGCCCTCGCTGCAAAAAAAGAATTGACCTGACACTTGTCAAAAAAACTGACAAAAGTCTTTTTCGCCTGTTGACCGATCTCATTTTCTGGTTGAGAGCCTCGTGGTAATTTTACCACGTAGACACCATAAACCAGATAAATAATGAGCGAGATAACTGCACCGAAATCACCCATTAGTGATGCCGCAAGGTTTTTTCACCAAAGAAAAGGCCTCATTAGGTTTGAGGAAAAACCTGTCAGGTATTCAGTCAACCATCAGACAGAGAAAAAGAAGGGCGAAAAAAGGTACACAGTGACCGTTTCATAACCCTGGAGGATAATTATTTTAGATGCCATGGTTTAAGTGCCTAAGCCAACCGTTTGCATTAGAAAAGGACTTCATTTTTCATTTCAAGAATACTTCCCTCAAAGTTAGGCGCATACCTTCGGGCCCTCAAAAAACGATTGACATTGTATTCGTCGTAAAGCTCGTTGCCGGGGTCAACGCTGCTGACCCGCACCTGGCCTGACGCATGGATGAACTTTTTGTCACCAATCCACATCCCCACGTGTACTACCCGTTCGTTTTTCTCCGGAGTAGCTGGTGTTCCAAAAAACAACAAATCGCCTACTTCCAATTGATCAAATGGCTGCTCCGATTGAACCGGCTGCCCGGCATGCACCTGCTGCGAAGCGTCACGTGGAATCACCAGTCCATTCATGAAGTACACTGTCTTGGTAAAGCCACTGCAATCCATTCCTTTCGTGGATGTGCCACCCCATAGATAGGGAGCGCCCATCAGTTGAAAAGCAATATTTGTCAAATTATCGCCTGTGGGGTTTGCCTGTGCCAGCCAGCCTTCGACGGGCTTCGCTTCCTTCTTATTAACAAATGCCTCTCGTCCATCGGGATATTTCACCTGATAGAAATCTTTCTCTTCGCCCACCAGCTCCAGCACGCAACCCATTGCAAGGTCCGAAACCGGCTGAGCAGTTTCGCTGCCAGCTATGTATGAGAATCCGGCCACTCGGGTGTAAATGATTTTTTCGGCGCTTTTCCAGGTTTCGAAACCAGCCTTATCAAGCACAACAAGGCCACCATGGTCTACCCATGAAATATACTTGTCGGGCGTTTGCACCAGGTACCATTCCCCACTTTGCTTCAGCACGTTCAGGGGAGTGCCCAAAAGCGCCTGAGTGGCCAATTCACCGGAGTGGCGAGGATCCGAACGGATATTAGCGACAGAGTTATTGACCAATCCATAAATTTTTCCTTCCAATGCCGACGATGGCAACAACTCAATGCTGTCGGTGACAGTCAGGCCATGGTCTTTTAACGAATCAAGCAGTGCTGCTTTTGCCTCCGGTATATTTGTTTCACCAGTTAATACGACCTTTGATCCTTCATTTCGTGATGCTACCTGAAACAAAGCCACCCGTTTATCTGGAGCAAATTGCAGCCTGAGCTTAGCTATTTCTTCATCTGCAATGGGTTCTTTCTGATCTTTGCTGGCTTGTTCGCAACCTGCCAGGTACGCAGACAGCCCTACTATTATTATGAATGGCTTGATGTACTTTGTCATAGTTTTCGACGGTCTTTCAATGGCTAGACTGGCTCTTCCAGTTGAATTCAAAAACGATTTTACGCATTAATCATTTCAGCCACAATTTTTATAAAATCATTTAGTAGTTTTAGCTGACTACGATTAATTCAATACATGGATCACTACGGCTTTCTTTCGCTCCTCCCTCCTGTTATCGCCATTTTTCTCGCTATCCGCACCAAGCAGGTGTTTGTTGCGCTTATCATAGGCATTTGGCTGGGCTACGTCATTCTGGCGGGATGGAATCCTTTCATAGGGTCGCTGAATACTGTGCAGGCGATGGTGGACGTGTTCAAAGACGACGGAAACACCAGAACGGTGATATTCACCTTGTTTATCGGTGCCCTGATTGCCTTCATACAGCGGTCTGGCGGTGTGGAGGGCTTCATTGTGTATGTGAACAAAAAAATGGAGAGCGCCCACAAGGACAATGCAGAAAAAAAGGGCCTGTATGTAAGGCTGCTGGCGGGCATTACGGGGATGCTCATTTTCGTGGAGTCCAATATTTCAGTGCTTACTACAGGCACATTGTATAGACCACTCTTTGATCAGCTAAAGATTTCCAGAGAAAAACTGGCCTACATATGTGACTCCAGCTCAGCGCCGTCATGCATTTTGATTCCGTTCAATGCCTGGGGAGCCTATATCATGGGCTTGCTTCTTATGCAAGGCTTTGATCGGCCTTTTTCTACACTTTTTGCCTCGCTACCGTTTAACTTTTATCCATTGCTGGCCGTTGCTTTTCTCTTTTGGATCATCATTACCAACAAAGATTTCGGGCCGATGAAAAAGGCCGAAACCAGGGCTCGTGTGGAAGGCAAGGTAATTGCAGATGGTGCCACGCCGATGATATCAGAAGAAATCACCATCATAGCGCCCATTGAAGGCAAACCCCAGCGGGCCATCAACATGTTGGTACCAATCGCCACCATGGTGCTAACGATGCCCGTTTTTCTGGTTTATACCGGTTGGAGTAGCGTAAACTGGTCGCAGCAGCCCGGTATGTTTGACGCCGTCTTTGAGGCCATAGGTGGTGGCTCCGGCTCCGCTTCCGTTACTTATGCCGTGATCACATCGCTGGCTGTGGCGGCCACCATGTATGGCTTGCAGGGCATCATGACTGGAAAAGAGATGATTAACCTGACGCTAAAAGGCATGAGCGGCATGATCTCCATGGCACTGCTCATGGTGTTGGCTTTTGCCATTGGAAGCCTTTGTAAGACATTAGGGACTGGGTTTTATGTGGCTGAGGTAACAAAAAGCTGGTTGTCGCCTGCGCTGGTGCCGGCCATTGTGTTCGCAGTGAGCTGCTTCATTGCTTTTTCGACAGGCACCTCTTGGGGCACTTTTGCCATCATGATCTCCATTGCTGTGCCCATGGCGCAGTCGTTTGGCACCGATCCTCACGTGGCCATTGCCGCTGCACTGGGTGGCGGTGTGTTTGGCGACCACTGCTCTCCCATTTCCGACACGACCATGATTTCGTCTATGGCATCTGCTTCTGACCACATCGACCATGTGCGAACCCAGATGCCGTATGCCCTGTTAGCTGGCGGCATTACAGTAGTGCTGTACCTGATTGTGGGTTTTGTGACGCTTTAGTGGCATACTCCCCAATTCACCCTGGACATGCCAGCAGCACTTGCATCGGTTGGCGAGCTTGAGAAATTGGCGATAGACAAGCTAGTTTACTACCATGGCGGCTTGCTCTACAACGATGTCAATGCTAAGCTTCTAAAGCTGGAAAAAGGTATCAGGCAAGGCAGGAAAAGGCAAATACATTCTAATCGGCGTTATCAGGCTGTTACACTCGTAGTCGACACTTTCCTTAGCAACACAACGAGTTCTTCTACCTTTATCGGCTTGCTAATATAGTCGTCCATGCCCGCAGCAATGCAAATGTCGCTGTCGCCCTGCATGGCGTTTGCAGTCATGGCCACAATAACCGGCTGGTCGCCAGGTAAGGCCCGTATTTGTTTGGTGGCCTCAAGGCCATCGAGCACAGGCATCTGCACGTCCATAAACACAAGGTCAAAGCCGCCGCTGCGAACAGCATCCACGGCGTCCTGTCCATTTTGAACGATTACCGGACTGTACCCCAGCTTGCTCAGCACTCTCTCGGCTAGTTTTTGATTGACCAGATTGTCCTCGGCAATTAGCACTTTGAGTGCGTGCTTTTTCGAAAACTCTGCGTTCAACTGTTTAGATGTTGCTGGCTCCTCTTTTGGTTTATGCGTTTTCCCCTTTAGCTGGTCGATAATCGCCTTATAAAGCTCACTTTGACGAACTGGCTTCGTGAGTACTGCGGCAAACAGATCGGTGTATGTCTTGTGATGATCGTTGCCCAGGGAACTCAAGAGGATAATGGGCGTATCCTTATGCAGCTTTTTCAGGCCTTTTGCCAGCGTCACGCCGTCCATTTCCGGCATGTGCATGTCTGTGATAATGAGGTCGAAAGCACCTTCTCGTTTCACCAGTTCCAGGGCTTCGCTACCCGAAGTAGCGACTGAAGCAGCCAACTTCCATAGCTCAAGCTGATTACTCAAAATTTTCAAATTCGTTGAATTGTCATCAATTACAAGCACCTTCTTTCCCTCCAAACCTGCAACATTGAAATGCACGTAGGTTCGCAGCGCCTGCTGGCTGATGCCAACAACTATGTTGAAGGAAAATACCGTACCAATGCCAGGAGTGCTTTGCACTTCAATTTTTCCGCCCATCAGCCCAACAAGTCTTTCGCAGATCACCAGCCCAAGACCAGTTCCCCCATACTCACGGGTAGTTGAGCTATCGACCTGTGAAAATGGCTTAAAGAGGCGTTCAATCTTATCTTCCTGAATTCCTATGCCTGTATCGCTCACGTCAATTTGCAACCCCAGCGTTCCATTCGAGCCATGGCCCAGTTTTACATTGACGAAAATTTCCCCGTCTTTGGTGAATTTGATGGCATTACTAACAAGGTTTACCAATACTTGTTTCAAGCGGTGACTATCCCCCACTACTTGCGTAGGCACGTTGTAGCCAATCTGGTAGATGAGGTCAAGCCCGGCGACAGTCGCTCTGTTGGCGAACATGTCCAGCACTTCTTCGATGCAGTTTCTCAGATCAAAGTCCTTTTCTTCGAGCTCGATATTACCCGACTCAATTTTCGAGAAATCGAGAATATCGTTGATAACATTCAACAGGCCTTCACCGCAAATTTTGATCGTTTCGGAGTATTCCTTTTGTTCGTCGTCAAGTGGGGTTTCTGCCAAAAGAGAGGCCATTCCCAACACCCCATTCAATGGCGTTCGTATTTCGTGACTCATCGTTGCCAGAAACACACTTTTAGCTTTATTGGCTTTTTCTGCTTCCAACCTTGCCTGCCGCTCCTGATTCGTGGATTTCTCCAGCTGTTTGGTTCTTTCCTCTACCTGCTTTTCGAGTCTGAATTTCTGACTTTTTACTCTTCCCATCTTAATTCGGTAGTAACCTACCAGAAGCCCTGCCACAGCGAAGCTGGAAAATACTTTGAACCACCATGTAAGCCAAAATGGCGGCGATATCGATATTGCAAGGGATGCCTCATTTTGAGACCAGTGACCTTCGTTGTCAAGACCCCGAACCCGGAAAACATAGTCGGCGGGATCTAGATTGGTGTACGTAACGGCATTTTTTTCACCAATCTCGATCCAGTCCTCATCAAAGCCCTCCAACATGTACATATACCGCTTTCGAGACGGTTTCGTGAAATTCAACGAAGCAAACTCGATACTAAAAACTGTCTGGTCGTGACGGAGGAAAACCTCCGTGGCCTCACCGATG
Organism: Imperialibacter sp. EC-SDR9; assembly: GCF_902498805.1. Lineage (GTDB taxonomy): Bacteria > Bacteroidota > Bacteroidia > Cytophagales > Cyclobacteriaceae > Imperialibacter. Next base: position 304,943 of record NZ_LR701574.1, read on the forward strand.
CTTATTTTTAAGCCCTCATCTGACAAACTATCGGTGCTGACGGCTAGCTCCTCATTGAACACTTTGAAGCTGGTGATTGCAATGGGAGGATCAAAGGCAGTATCAATAATACTGTCAGGCACGAATTGATTGAAGCCATCGTTGCCCCCAAAGTACATCGCTCCTGAGGTAGCTTTTAAAAATGCATGGTCTTTGAACTCTCCTTTGAGCAGGCCATCATTGGATGTGTAATTTTTGAATGTTTTGTTTGCTCTGTCAAATTTAGACAGTCCTTTATCAGTTCCGATCCACAGGTTATGATCGCTGTCTTCTAAGACACCGGCGACAATATTATTAAGCAGCCCGTCCCTTACCTGAAGAGCGCTGAAAGTATTTGTCTGTTTATCGAGAATATTGAGGCCATTATTGGTACTCAGCAGTATGTTGCCGCTGGAATCTTCCAACACGTTATAAATAACGTTGTTGCTTATCGACCCAGGGCCTTGTCCTTCTTTGAATACCGTAAAATTATCTGTGGCTGGGTTGAACTTGTTGAGTCCACCACCCTGCGTGCCTATCCAGAAATCTCCCCGGCTATCTTCAAGAAAAGACGTAACATTATTGGAGGACAAACTGGTTGAAACTTCAGGGTTGTTAAGATAATTTCGAAAACTTCCCTTTTCTCTTTGAAAAACGCTGACTCCTCCGCCGAATGTGCCCACCCAAATATTTCCTTTTTTGTCTTCATATATTCGCCAAACGTTGTTGCTTTTGAGGCTTCCAGGTTTGGTAGGATCATTTTTATAGTGGGTAAACTTATTTGTGATACGGTCGTAGACTGTCAGGCCGTCGGCCCAGGTGCCAAACCAAAGCTTGCCTTCGTGGTCTTCCATAATGGTTAACACATAGTCGCCGCATAAGCTGTTGGGGTTGCTGCTGTCATGGCGGTAGTGTGTGAAATTGCCCGTAGCCGGATCGAAAAGATTGGCACCGCCTCCATCCGTACCTATCCAAACAAGCCCGTCAGCATCTTCCATCATACATAATACCTTGTCGCTGCTGAGGCTATTGGCAGACGGGTTGTACTGAAAGTGGTTAAATTTATTGAAGTCGTTGTCGATGTAATTAATTCCCCCATTGAATGTACCGATCCAAATCGTTCCCTTTGAGTCTTCAATGATACTCCATACAGAATTGCTCGTCAGGCTAAACTGACTATCATTTTCTATATGATTTACAAAAGTATGGCCCTTTGGGTCGTACACAGACACACCGCCGTTTTCAAGACCAATCCAGATATTTCCGTCGGCATCTTCCTCCAATGCATATATGCTTTCTGTTACTAAGTCTCCTGGTGAATTCACTTTTCTAAAACCAGTTTCATGCTCTTTCATCAGGTTGAGCCCACCCTCTATAGCCCCGATCCAGATGTTTCCCTTCTCATCTTCCATGAGTACCCGAACAGAGTTGCTTGCAAGGGAGTTGGGATTGGCCGGATCATGCATAAACTTTATGAAAGATTTTCCGTTGGGGTTCAGCAAATAGAGGCCGTGGGCATAGGTTCCCACCCATACCCTGTCCTGGCTATCAACCATTACGGCTTCGACAGTCGATCCGCCCAGGCTTGTAGAGTCGCCTGGAATGTGAGCGAAATGTGTAAACGTTAGGGTGGTATTGTCAAAAAAGTCAAGAGTGCCATTTTCCATGCCGAGCCAAAGATTATCATCCTTATCGATCGCAAGCGTCTTTACCAGATTGCTGCTGATGCTGGTAGAGTCTGCGGCGCTATATTTGAACCGATAAAACCTACCCTTTCGCCGGTCGTACTTACTTAAACCGCCTCCCCAGGTTGCTACCCAAATATTACCCTGGCTGTCTTCAACCAACTGTTGAATGTAGTTGCTTCCAATCGTCGTGCTGTCGTCAGGCTCTTCGGTGTACACGGTAAACTTGTAACCGTCGTACTTATTGAGTCCATCACGGGTACCAAACCAGAGAAACCCCCGGCTATCTTGCAAAATGGAAATAACGTGACTGTGTGAAAGGCCATTGTCGGATCCGAAATGTTCGAACTTCAGGCGCTGATTTTGGGCCGCAACGGTAAAAACAAGTGCTAGTAACAAAAGAATTGACAATAAGACCGCAGCAATGCGCTGTTTCCGGATGTCTGCAAGGTTTTTCATAAGAGAGTGTTGGGTAAAATTTCTGGTCAATGTTCTCGCAGTAGATTGCGGCTATCTCATGGCGATCTCAGCTTCGATGTCTATGACCAATTGAAGAAGGGCGGCGCTCAGCCTGGATGTATACTGGGCGATCAGCAGTGGATGCTGGGCGTAAAATGCGTCCTTGACCTTCTCAATTAAGGTATTGACGTGGTGATCGTCAATCATATCGATGCTTACCGCAACTTTATGGCAAGTTGCAGAGAAAGTTGCCAGGTTTCCAGCTTGCACTGATTCCTGCAATGCAGCATGAAGCTCTTTAACATTGTCAACAAGGAGAAGACATAGTTCTTTTTTAAACTCCTGATCATCGTCGGTGTAAATGGAGAAATCGATATTCAGTGGCTTTGGCTGTTCGAGAGTTACTGCTGTATTCATATCATTTAATTTAAGAACGTCATACTATTTGAAGCTGGCACACTGAGACAAAAAAGCTTTAGCATCTGATTCATCTGATTATGTCCAACTTATATAAATGTAAATTTACGGGCACCTCAACGGGCAATTTTGGGTTTAGTCTGGAGTTTCTTACATCCGTAGTTAAATCGCCGTTATAGGAAAAATTGCAGAGTATCAGTAAAATACAAGGGATTTGGGCACGATTAGCGTTGTCAGGCACCCCTGAGTAATCCTACCCTGCCGGTATAAACTTTCAAATGGGGGTAGAAAGGTTACATCGTTTCGGAATTCCATAATTCCACGCAAATTACCTAAAGACTAAAAAAGCTGCCCCTTTCGAGGCAGCTCCACTCTATAAACTCACTGGGTAATTAATATTTTGCAGGCTTGCTGGGGCCTGGCAGCGATTTCTGAATAAAGTCTCTGATGTGGTCATTAGAAGTCACCAGATCTTCGGCTCTGAGATACATCATGTGGCCGCTTCTGTAGCCCTCCCACCTCAATCTGTCCTTCAGCTTACCACTGGGATCCATCTGCCACATGGAGTACTTGGCGTTGAAGTAGTCGGTGCCACCATCGTAGTAGCCTGACTGGATCATTACATGCATGTAAGGGTTCTGAGCCATGGCCTGGCGAAGGTTCTCACCGGTTTGATCGCCGCTTCTGTCCCATGGGTGCACTGGCCCGAAAAGATTGTATTGCAAATCAGTTTTGAATTTGAGCACGTCTCTCAGGTAATAGTTGATTGCCGGAGCAAACTCGTGGTTCCACATGGTCAGCGCAGGGTCGTAGTCACGACTGTCGCCGGCATCTTGCCTGTCAATTCCTTTGTAGCGGCTGTCGAGCCTGCCAATAGTCATTCCCTGGTCTCTTAGCAGCTCCTTCCAGTAAAAGTTGGTAGGTATCGCCAAATTGTGCTGAAGTAGCACCGACTCCTTTATGCCAGAGTATCTGGACATTTTAGCGGCCACCACTTTCCTTTTTGCTTCAGTGATAAACCCACCTCTGGTCATAGCTGGAATCACCTCGTCGATGGTGTATGCTTCAACTTCGGGTAAAATATCATCAAGGTCTTTGGCCTGTAAATCGGCGGGAAGCATTTTATGGTACCAGGCAGTAGCGGCATAGTAAGGCAGGTACAACGCATCATGCACGGGGCCATCACGGTCAATTCCAAGGCCTGTAGGCGATACAAGGATCACCCCATTAAAGTACATCCAATGTGCGTTTTGCAGCTCCAATGCCAAACCTGAAACCCTGGTGGTGCCGTAGCTCTCCCCAATAATGTATTTGGGCGATGACCATCTGCTTACTCTGGACACAAACACATCCAGCCAGTCGGCCAGGTATTTGATGTCTGCGTTCACACCAAAAAACACTGACTTCTCTGCTTTTGGATCCAGTATGCGGGAAAACCCAGTGTTTACAGGATCGATATAAACAATGTCGGCCACATCGAGAATCGAATTAGGGTTCTCCTTCACCCCATATGGCTGTAGAGGATAACCTTCACTGTCGATATTCAATACCACCGGACCAGTGTAAGCGATGTGCATCCACACCGATGCTGAGCCAGGCCCGCCGTTGAACGAAATCACGAGCGGTCTGTTGGCCTTGTTCGTGATGTCAGTTCTTTCATAATAAGTGTAAAACATGGAGGCTATTACTTTGCCATCCTCACTCCATACTGGCTGAGTACCCGCTGTAGCTTTGTATGGAATTCTCTTGCCTTTAATTGTTACCTCATGGGTGGTAGTGACCGCCGACTCTGCTGGCAAGGTTCTTTCCGGCATCGCTGTCGCTTTCTCCTGGGCTCTGGCCACGGAAACAGCACAGAAAATTAGCAGCAAACTTCTTAAAAGTATCTTTTTCATCATGATTGGTAAATGATAGTTGATTTAAGTCCCCGAAAAATAGACATATGTAAAGTTCGTTTGCTCAGAATCTTGATAGAAATCTCCTTGAGATGTTGAGTGGTAGCCACTGATGGAAGAATGTGCAACGGGCACTCAAAGAATGAAGTTGCCCCAAAAGCTCAAGTCGGTGTCTTGGCTTTTGGGGCACCTTTTCCTTCTTTGTCAGTACTTTCTACCTTTTACTGTTGATGTCGACCATTCCACTGTAATCAGCCTTGATTTTACTTAGCAGATCCGACAACTCCTCATATCTGTCGTAAGCATCTTTTCCTGGCATCTGGTCGGCCCTGTTCAACATGAAAGAAAGGTACCGGATTTGATCAACTAACATCGGCTGCATGTATATCCCTTCCGGGGTGGTCACCTGGTCCTGAAGCGACTGAAGCGCAGCCAATTTCTTCCTGGCATTTCCTGACTTGTTTCCGTCCAGGGCCTTTACCGCTTGCTTAATATCATCCTCCAAATGGCTAGCCTCTGACAATAAATCTCTTACCTGTAGTGCCAGCTTTTCCTGAGCCAGCAGCTCTTCCTGAGTAACGCCAGCGTCAGCAACTTTCGGATCGATCAGCACATCGAAGCTTTCGCTATAGGTATTACCAGCAATGGTAAACTTGGCTGTGTAAGTTCCGGGAGATATCATAGGGCCGTTGCTAAACGCTCTGCGTGTGTCAGCACTCCAGGCACCCACATGTGTCATATCCCATTGAAAGCGGTTGGTACCCACTTTGTTTGGCAGTCCTGGCTTGCCTCCTTTGGTAAAGAAGCCGGTGGCCATATCGGTGGTTCCTTTGTCAGTCTTGGGTCTGCTGGCGCTGGTGAACGAACTGACGGTGTTTCCGTCTTTATCGGTAATTTCCAAAATAATGTCCGACTCGGCTTTGTCTTTAAGGTAATAATCGATGGTGACGGCAGCGTCGGGATACTCTGGGTATTTCCCTTCTCCATTATATCTGTAGCGGAACCTATGAGCTACTTCGGGTTTGAACAAATGAGCTCCTTTTGATGAAACTGTCTTGATCGAATGCAGCGCACTAATATTGTCCATTATGTAGAATCCTCTTCCCATAGTAGAAAGTATCAGGTCATTGCGAAACACCTTGATATCGGTGATGGGTGTCACAGGAAGGTTTTGCTGAAACGACTCCCAGTTAGCTCCGTCATCGAAAGAAATGTACAGCCCAAATTCTGTGCCTGCATAAAGTACCCCCTCCTTTTCCGGGTCTTCCCGAATCGTTCTTGTTGGGTGATCGTCGGGAATGCCGTTGGTGATAGCTGTCCAGTTAGTACCGTAGTCAGTAGTTTTAAAAAGGTAAGGCTTCCAGTCACCCAGCTGATAGCGAAGCACAGCCACATACGCCTTTCCTTCCTGGTGCGGAGACGGCTCTACGCAGTCAACCCTGCCGCCCTTTGGCATCTTTGGCGTCACATTGGCCCAGGTTTTGCCTCCGTCTTTGGTTACGTGCACAGGGCCATCGTTGGCACCCACCCAAATCAAACCTTCTTTCAGCCGTGATTCATTGATATCATAAATAGTGCTGTAGTACTCTTCTCCAGTCACATCACGGGTAATGGGGCTTCCTGAAATCACCTGCTTGTCTGTTTCAAAAGCTGTGAGATCCGGTGAAATAATTTCCCATGTTTTGCCATCATCTACAGTCTTGTGGAGATACTGCGAACCATGATAAACCACTCCCGGTGTGTGGAATGAAGCGTGAACCGGCGCTACCCGCTGAAATCTGAATTTAAGGTCTTTGGGGTTGTGTCCGTAAATGTTTGAAGCGCCAACGTAGTACTGCTTTTCCTGGCCCGTCCGCTTGTCATACACTCCGAAGCGGCCTTTACAATTCGAATAGATAATGTTTGGATCACCTGGCTTTGGCACTGCCGGGCCTGTTTCGCAGCCTCCCACTGCCATCCAGTAGCCGACAGCTCCTGATGGGTGATCATAAGGTGGGGCACTAGGCACTGCTATCGTTGAATTGTCCTGCTGACCAGCATACAGCCAGTATGGATATTGGTCATCTACTTCCACCTGGTAGAGCTCTGCCGTTGGCTGATTGTTTTGTGTTGACCATGAGATACCTCCATTGAGGGTCACATTGGCGCCGCCGTCATTGGATTGTATCCAAATCATCGAATCATTTGGGTTGATCCAAAGGTCGTGGTTGTCTCCATGGGGAGGATTAAGCCTTGTCCAGGTTTTACCGCCATCTCTGGACCTGATGCCCGGGTTAGCCTGAGAGAAAACGTCAGATGCATTGAGCGGATTGACATCCACATTGATATAGTAAAATGGCCTGTTGACAAGGTCTTCGTTGTCGCTTACATGGACGAATGACTCTCCCTGGTCATCGGAGCGATAAAGCCCCTGCTCCTTTACTGGAGCTTCAACAATGGCATAGAGCCTGAGCGGGTCAGCCGCACTCACTCCAAGGTCTATTTTGCCTATAAGACCTTCAGGCAGACCTTTTGTCTTTTTTTCCCAGGTTTTGCCACCATCTTTCGATTTGTATATTCCACCCTCCTGGTATCCCCCACTGATGATTGTCCAGGGTGTTCTTTTGAATCTGTACATTGCTGCATAAACAATATTTGGGTTATTGGGTGCGAATTCAAGATCTACTGCACCTACCGAGTCGGAATCATAAAGCACCTTGTCCCAGGTAGTGCCGCCATCAGTCGATTTATAAACGCCCCGCTCTTCATTGTTTTGAAATGCCTGCCCCATGGCTGCCACAAAAACTATTTTTGGGTCGGTCGGATCAATCTCCACAGCGCCAATCTGCCCAACTTTCTCAAGGCCCAGGTGGCTCCAGGTTTTTCCTGCATCAGTTGATTTGTATACACCTTTTCCTGTGATCACATTGGAACGGATGCCGTCAGTGCCTGTGCCTACGTAGATAATATTTGGATCGGTGGCCGCTACTCTGATGGCACCGATTGAGCCAGTGGCAAAATACCCGTCCGATACGTTTTTCCAATTGATGCCATAGTCGGTAGTTTTCCAAACGCCACCACCAGTTGCTCCCATATAAAATGTGCCTGGCTCGCTTGGAACGCCCGTCACCGTAGTAACACGGCCACCCCGGGTTGGTCCAACATTCCGAAACTGAAAGGCCTGGTATATTTGTTTTTCGGACGGCTGAGCCTGCAAAGGAAAATTAGCCAAAAGAGCCAAAAAAACGGCACCGGCAGCATTTAGGAGGGCACTTTTTTTCATGAGTAAGGTCGCTTGTTCTAATGTCCCGAAGTTAGAAAAGTTGGTTCACAGGGTTAAGCCGTTTGTATAAAACTAGCTTACTGCGAAAACATATGACCAGATTGAGACCACTAACTCTGCTCCTCTGCCGTCTTCTTTCCCGACGATTGCTTACCCATGCCTCTGGTAAGCTTTGACACGTGACCCTGTACCATTCGGTCGACCTTTTCTCCTTTTCCTGACAGCTTACTTCTCATAAAGCTCTCAAGCGGCATGAGACAAAAAGCCACCGCTACCTGTAGAAAGAAGGATAAAACCGGCGAAGAATCTGTCTCAAAATTTGCCTCGACGATTGTCTGGATAAACTCAATGATCATGATGATTGTGAGGAAGGTAAGCAAGCGATTAAGCACCAGCACAACCATTCGGTCGCTTTTCGTAAGTCTTGAGCTCAAAAACAGTAGCATAGCGAAAAACAGAAACTCCGCTGCATAAAACCACGGCCGCTGCCAATAAGGTGGCACAACGGTAAAGAAAATGGACTCAAGTGGCTTCACGACCCCAAAGCTATTGCGGGTTTCTATCTGTAATTCGTACTTGTCTGACGGCAAATAGGAGAATTGTATTGTATTGTTATCCAGCGACCACTCGGACCATTGCTCATTCAAACCAAGCAATCGGTACCTGTACTCTATCTTAAGGATACCCGAATATTCCGTTTGATGGTAGAAAAAGCTCAGCGAGCTGTTCTCCTGCTCCACTCTCAATTTGGTACCAATTGGCAGTAGTTGATTATTGACCGACCTGATGTGCTTAAGAAATGGATTATAGTTGGCCTCAAATGCCTTGTTGTGGTCTATGCGATAGAAATTGTTATCAGCGGTAACCACCCACAAATCACCATCTTTTTCAAAGTCAATCGAAACAATATGGTCAAAAAGATTAAGAAAAGTAAAGGCGCCATTGGCCTCGGTTTTGGAGCCCATTTTATGCCAAAACCGTCCATCAGATACGAGCAAATGCCCGGCGGAACTTATGTAGCGGCTGGGTTCTGACATGCCCAGCCAGTCAAACTTCTCAAGTGTATCACCCGTCAGCTTGAAAAAGCCTTTTGCGTGCATAAATACCACGCCAAGGTTGGCATCGTCAATACCCATTACGGGGTCAAGGTAGTCGTTCTTGATGGGGACTTCCCCAGCCTCGACAAGGGTATTATTCTCAATCTTAGCCCAATAAAGCTTCTGCGAGGTACACAGCCAGATTTTGCCGGTTCTGTCTTTGAAAATGAATTGGATAAAGTCATCTACATTCTCAAGCAAGATGGTTTCTTTCCATTTTCCATCTTCGTTCACAACTGTTAGCAGCCCGCCCCGGTAGGTTGATATCAGAATAAGGTTCTGGGCATCGTCATAAAACACTCTCCTCACCGCCTCTGAATATATTTGAACTGCTGCGTCTTCCTTAACAATAAACACGCCTGCCAGACCAGCAGCCATCATTTCATCATCATTAATGGGCACTAGCTGGTTGATTCGGCCTTCTACTCCCTTTATTTTCTTATAAACATAAGTGATGCTTTGCAACTCCTTCTTCACCCTTCTCACCATGACCGGTTCTGCCGTAGTAACCTTCTTTTTCCCTCCAATTTGACTTCTTGCCTTGGCGATGGCGGAAGCGACAACGGCTTTCTTAGGTGCCTCCGGTTCTTTTTTCTCCTCTTCCTTGTCTTCTTCCCCCTTATTCTTTTTCAAAAAGGAAAACAAGCCACCCTTCTTCTTTTTTTCATCTTCCGGTTCTTCTTCGGCCACAGGCTCCTTTGTCGTCTCATCTACTTTCTCATCTTTCTTATTGAAACGCAAAAACGAAAAAAGGCCGTCGCTATCCTTTTTGTCTTCCTTTCTATCGTCGGCAACGGTTAGCTGCGTGTCGGGATTCTTTTTTATATAGTAGACGATCTCGTCAAAGTTCTTGACCTGATCCAGATAAAAGAGCCCCAGGTTGGTACCGGCAAATACTCTTTCGTCGAAATGCCGGGAAGTGTATAGCGTGCCATCAAGGCCCGGGTAGTAGTTGTAAGACTTGAACGGGATATTTGGTGACACTCTGGTGTATCCATAAGGATGCGCAACCCATAGGCCGGTGTCTTTGTCTCTAAATAATGTCTGGGTTTCGTTATCGGGCAGGCCGGTGTGGAAATTGACGATCTGATCCAGCTTTCTTCCCTTGACATCTACGAACACAACCCCACCTCGTAACGTACCCACTGCCACAAGGTCATCACTCATCCATGTCACGGAAAGAATCCTTGCTTCCTCCAGATACCCCTCATCGTCGAGTTTTAGCGGCACTAGTTGACCGCCGACGATCTGGTAGAGTTCATTTTTTCTATTGGCCCCAATCCATTGGTTACTGGCCGACTCACTCCACCCCAGCCAGGGGCCATTCTCTACAAATCTCGAAGGCAGCAGTCCCTGTCCCTTGATCAGAAAGGTAGTGTCTGCATTGAAAGCAATAAGCTTTGAGTCAAAAACACCAATTTGTGTGACAGGTAGTGCCGTAGCTATTTTTTCCAGTTTCTCTGATGCAGGACTATAAGTAAAAGCATTTTTTCCGTCAGTCATCACGAGCTCTTCGCCATAGCTAATGAGCTGTGTCATTGAGGACAGTTTGCTTAAAGAGTCGCCCAAATTTTTGAAAGCAAGATTTCCAAAACCGTCAGTAGTGAGCATGCCGAAGCCATACGTACCTGCCAGGTAAATTACGGAGTCGTTAAGAGATATGGAGAAGGTTGGCCCGGGGGTTTCAATCAAGTCCCAGCTGGTGCCGTCAAACTGTAAAAGGCCCTGTCTGTTGGCAAAGTAAAGTCGGCCAAAATCATCTTGCTGGATGCTATAATTGATTTGGTCCCTTTTGTTTTCTATGGGAGTGAAATGAGTTTGGTAGTAGTAGCCTGATTGGGCTACCGCCGTAGTTGTAATTGAAAGAAATAGAAGCAGGCCAACAAGTAAACGTCTCATATGGGATCAAGGTCGAACCCCTAAATTACAGAATTTCGGAATGCCAAGTAACTGCAAACGATTAAGAAGTTGTGAATACTTTTTGAAAGGCAGTATTGGAACTTCGGGCTTACTTGAATACCAACTGAAGCCAGCCGTAAAATTCCATTAGCCAGGCCACCCCAACATGAAGCACGACACCTCCCCATATGTTCCGACTGTTAAGGGAAATAATACCCAAAACATAGCCCCCAATAGCTGAGCTGATAGCTTCAGTCATGGGCTTGCCAAAGTGCAGAAAAACGTAAGACGGCACCATAACAAGCACGGCATAGGCCCCAAAATACCGATAGAAAGCCAGCACGAGCACACCTCTGTAGAATAGCTCAACCGACACGAAATCACTCCCGTACGCTATTTCGTAGATCAGCAAAGGCCACCATTGACTAATCCCAAGCTCAATAGCCAGCTCTGGCCCTTTGGTACGCATGTAGCGAGGATAGTAGGCCTGCAAGTCCTGAAAAAAAGAAGCAAGGCCGATCACTACCACCATACCCAGAAACAACAGTGCGTAAGGCTTCCAGTCCCAGTGAGTAGAACGCAATCCGTAAAATGATTTGTACTTGTCCCTCTCGAACAGCAGATATAAGATCACCACGGGCAGCAAAACATTAACGAGGCTGTCTGCCTTTCTAAATGTGTAGCTGGCAAAATAGTATTCGTTGCCATTAAGTCCGGTTACAAAACCATCAAATGGTTTCCAGTACTGCGACAAGCCCGACACCGCAAACACCACAACAGCCCGTAACCAAAAGCCAGTGTCTTTTACCCAGTCCTTTTCTCCCTTGAAATGATAAACAAGCAGCGCTGCAACGATGAAAGGAAACATATTGAATGCGGCAACTAACACCCAGCGTAACGCCGGACTATGACCTTTAATGACGTACTCATCGTAAAAGTCGAGGGAAAAGTTGAAACCAACACTGATACCAATGAACAGTAGTAGGCTCAGGTAGAGGCCTGGATGAAAATTGGCCTTTTGAAAATCTATCAACTGACGAACAAGTGCTTTCATATTAGAATCTATAGCTGATTTTTGCTCGCATATACCGGTGGCTTTCAGCGCCCTTCACTTCTCTGGAAGTAGTTTTAAATGATAACTCGAAGTCAGCCTTTTTGTAAGCCAGCACAGCACCGTAGGTTTGACGCAAAACCGCTTTTTCCGAGCTTTCATGGTACATGCTCTCCGGCCCAATAAAGTTACCATCGATGGTGGCATTATAAAGCACGTAACTTCCCCGCCAGCTTGCCACCAGGTACCACTCAATGAGCTTACCACTCCCCTTTGCTGCATTCAAAAGACTGTTGGTCAAATGACTTTTATTCAGGCTTCCTGGCAACCCATATCTCAATGTCACTTCTTGCGATACTTGATCGAGCACCGTGCCTACAGACATGGATGTGGAGCTCACCACGTCCAGTTTTTCACTAATCGCCCATTGCTTTAAATATGATGGTGTCAACATCAGCACCGGCGTGTTGTTGATCTGGTAGTCCCAACCCCTCGGAAGCCGTATGCCCAGACTGCCGTGCCACCAACGCATCAACTCCGCCGTTTTGATTGCCGGGCCGAGCCAACCCACATCAGCTTTCATGGTGAAAGCACTTGATGGTCTAAGATAATTCAGCTGAACTCCCAGGGTAGCCATCCCAGCATAAGGTCGATCAAGCTGCTCTAACTTATCCCAAAGGATGTTTTTAGGTGTATAGATGTAATGAGAGAAAACAACCTCGGAAGAGTATATGCTTCCTTCTTTCGGGCGACTGAAAGGTAGGCGCCTTTTCAAACTGCTGTATGACGCAAATATGCCGCTTGAGTAGTATCTGTCATAACTAGTGAAGAAGTATGCGTCGTTGTCAACGGCGAGTTGAACCTGCCTCAAAAAGGTGCTATCCGGATCGCTCTCAGCGATGGCATTAAACCCCCACGGCCACCCCTGAAATCCAAACACTAAACATAAAAGGAAGTTGATCTTTCGGGCCATCAAAAAGCGACTTTCAGGGCGTTCTTTTTTCGAAGGGCTGAAGTTAAGCTATTTTTCAGATTCGGTCATCCCATGCTTTGGGCAACTTCCGAAGCCGTGAGCACAAAAAATGGGTAGAAAAGCAAAGCCCCGATAATTATCGGGGCATGCTTAGTATATGAGTATTAGCACAGTAATGCCTAAATATCGAATAAAATTTGAATAAATCTTAATATTACCGTATTAAGGATTATGTCTCACTACATATATTTAACGAAAATAGTTGGGTGATCTATCAACAGCCTATCCCGTAAATCACCCCTATTTCCTCAAAAACCTATCCTCAAACTTCCTCCGGTTGCCGCACCAAACGTTGAGGCGTCCCTACTCATATACTAAATTTTTCTATCAAGCGTCACCTCCTGAAGATCGGACTTGCTCACCTTTTTATTGAAGGAGACAATGTCCTTTTCGAGGATGGTCCGATAAGATGTCATGTGCCCATCGAGCTCTCCTTTCAAGAGGTCAAATACCTCGTAAGAGCCCTTAGTTGGTTTTCCGTCGCCACTTTCTACACTCTTTCGCAGGTAGGCCAGCCTGTTGTTCAACCTTATCGGGAAATTCAACGGATCTTGCGAACTCTGATTTTTCACCTGATAAAGCGCTTCCTCAACGGTAGAAAGCTTAGACAAAAGCACCTCGGCGTCCTTTTTCAAGGCCTTGTTCTGCAACACCAGCGTGTCGATTTGCGCTTTCAACAAACGGATGTCTTTTACCGTCTGATTGGCCACGGAGGTAGCATTTTTTATCTTCATAGCCAGCTCAAACTGCTCTTTCACATCTGACTCTGTCACACCGGTAATCCTCGGATCAAGTGCTACCTCAATTTCTCTGGTTTGCACTTGTCCATTCACAGCTACACTCACTGTATACTTGCCGGGAGGTGCATAAGGGCCTAGCTGTGGCCTGGCAGACCATATAATCATGCCCTCAAAGTCGACAGCACCCGGATATCTTAAGTTCCACTCATACTTATTCAGCCCCTGGGCAGTAGTTGGTGCCGTAGGCAGGCTTCCATACCAACGAGCCGACTCATCTTCGTCCTTCTTTGGTTCGGGCAGCGTGCCTTTTTCTTCAAGAATTACAGTACCAGCGGCGTCCTTTATGGTGATAACGACTTCATCGGCTTGTTTCGGCAGGAAGTAGCTGATGGTAGCACTTTCCACTCGTCTAACAGCCCTATCAGGCTCAAAAAGTGTGTAGTTGGGATTACCAGAAAGTTTGGCATACTCTCTAAGCGGGCCAATATCATCCAAAATATAGACCGAGCGACCATGTGTACCCGCCACCAAATCTCGGTCGGTCACCATCAAGTCGGCGATTTGTGTGTCTGGCATGTTCAGCTGCAGGGCGTTCCAATTGGCACCATCATCAAACGAAACCCAAACGGTGTGCTCTCCACCTGCATACAGCAAGCCTGGCACTTTGATGTCCTCCCTGATAGTATGCAGGTAGTCATCTGCTCTGATGCCGCTGATGATTTTTGTCCATGTCTTGCCGTAATCGTGCGTTTTCCACAAATACGGAGCCCTGTCGTCCATTTGATAGCGTTTTGCAGCTACATACGCAGTGCCTGGGTGATGACGTGAAGCGTCGATGATACTCACTCGTGTGTCCTTTGGCATATCAGGAGGCGTGATATTGCTCCATGTCTTTCCGAAGTCTCTGGTAATATGCACCAAACCATCGTCAGAGCCAGCCCAAATAGTGTTGACATCATGGTAGCTTGGAGCCAAAGCAAACACAGTAGCATAAATCTCAGGCCCGTTCATGTCCATGGTGAGTGCACCGCCCGACATGCCTAAAGTGGCAGGGTCTGCATAAGTCAAATCCGGACTCATCTTTTGCCATGACTGGCCTTCATCGGCAGACACCCACACATGCTGCGAGCATGTAAAAAGGAGGTTGTTATCCACCGGAGAGAATACAATAGGAAATGTCCACTGCCAACGCTCAGGCAATGATGACGAAGGCTCACCTGAAAAGAAGCGTGGATAAACCTGCACGTCACGCTCATGTCCTGTAGCCCGGTCATAACGTGTTAAAAGTGCTCCCTGGCTTCCTGCGTAGAAAATATCTGGGTTCTTAGGATCCTGAGCGATGTAGCCGCTTTCTCCACCACCTGGTGAATAGTAGTACTCGGTTTTCGGCCCTCTGGCGGTCATAAAATCCCAACCGTCGCTTGGAATGCACATCGTGGAATTGTCTTGCTGAGCTCCACAAATGTGATATGGAAAGTCGTTAGTCACCATAATGTGATAAAACTGAGCCGTCGGGAAGTCCAGATCGGTCCAGGTTTTGCCACCGTTTACCGACACAGTGCCACCACCATCATTGGAAGCGATCATGCGCATGGGGTCGTTGGGATCAATCCAGAGATCGTGGTTATCACCATGTGGCGGTCTGATTGTGACGTCAAACTTTTCACCGCCATCGGTAGACTTATAAAAGCCCACGTTTAACCCATATACCGTATTCTCGTCTTTTGGATCGGCGTAAATACGGCTGTAGTAAAACGCTCTTTGCCTGAGCTTGCGTTCGTCGTTCACCTGCTTCCAGGTTTTGCCAGCGTCGTCAGAGCGAAACACACCGCCGTCGTTGGCTTCAACAACTGCCCACAGCCTGTTTGGATTAGCAGGCGAAACTGTCACGCCAATTTTACCGACAGGCCCTTTCGGTAATCCAGGGTTCCTGGTGAGTTCAGTCCATGTATCGCCTCCATCAATTGACTTATACAGGCCGCAGTCGGGACCACCACCCCACATTTTGTAGGGCGTGCGGTATACTTGCCAGATAGTGGCATAAACTACCTTTGGGTTTGTTCTGTCAATGATGATATCAACGCCGCCTGCCTTATCGCTTTTGTAAAGCACTTTTTTCCAGTTCTTACCGCCGTCGGTTGTTCTGAAAATGCCCCTTTCTTCATTATTTCCGTAAGGATGCCCCAGTGCAGCCACAAACACGATATCAGGATTCGTTGGGTCAACCCGCACCCTGGCAATCGCCTGGGTCTCTTTCAAACCAATGTTTTCCCAGGTTTTCCCAGCATCTACCGACTTGTAAACACCATCGCCCTGCATGATATTACCTCTGAACTGGGTTTCGCCGGTTCCTATATACACAATGTCGGGATTGGTTTCTGACACGGCCACGGCACCCACCGATGAGCTGGTCAGCTGGCCGTCGGTTACTGGTTTCCAGGTAGTGCCGCCATCAACAGTTTTCCAGAGGCCACCACCTACTGCCCCAAAGTAGTATTCGTTCGGCCGGGAGGGACTTCCTGACGCACCCAGCGACCTTCCTCCCCTGTTAGGTCCCACATTTCTCCATTCAAAGGCCTTGGTTAGCAAAGTATCAAGTGTAGTAATAGACTTCGTGGGATAGCCTTCCGGCAGTTGCCTTGCTTTGATTGTAAACGAGAGCAAAATGCCCGTAACAAGTAAATAGTATCTGTTTAACTTCATATAATAATTGATAAATTGAACGATAGGGTAATATAGGGAGCGAACCATTTCACAGGAAGCCGCTAATGGAAAAGCCTTTAAGACCCTGAAAAATCAGCTACTATTTACTCCTTCACACCAGGATTTACCCAAAGGTGACTGAACCAATGCCAATGACCATCGCTGTCTTTTATGGTAAGGGTGTACAGGGTTCTCCTGCTTCTCAGAGGACTGCCTGGTTTTGCTGTGACCTCTATTTTGTCACCACTCTTTTTCTTCTCAAGTACACATGATCCTCCCTGCACAAAACACTGAAGTTGCGATTCCATCAGGTTTGACTGATCGAAAGTGACTTGTAAAGTGGGTGATGGATCATTGGCGGTCATCAGGAAGCTCTCCGGCTTCTCAGCAGTGACCTTCAATGCACGCATATTGGTTTTGGACACAAATTTTTCCAGTGACGAAAAAGCCGATGCCATCGGGAACCTCGGTAGGCTAAATAAATTGCTTTCGGCATGCATCACACCGGAGTTTTGAGCCAGCCCTGCCACAAACCCCATTTCTTGCACCACTTCGGCCATTTTTGGATCGAATTCACCATAAGGATAGGCAAATACTTTGGGCGTAATACCTAGTCGCTCCTTTATCAGCGCTTGTGCTGTTTCCACATCGCTGCGAAATGCCTCATACCTCGCCGGTGCTGACTCATTCAAAAAGTAGGCATGAGAATGACTGTGATTTCCTATTTCTATTTTGTTCGACAGGCAATCTTCAAGCTGTTTCCAGTCCATGTAGGAGCTGCCCCCCACCGTTTCAGTATTGATGAACACGGTGGCAGGGAACCCATATTTCTTTAACAAGGGAAGACCATTTTTGTAAAAGCTTTCGTAACCGTCGTCTATGGTAATAACAGCCACCCGTTCCCGCTCGCCTGGCTTTTTCAGGCAATCAACCGCCTCAGAAATGGTCAATACCTTAAAATCATTTTGTTTGAGATAGTTGAGATGGGCGTCAAAGTTTTCGATGGAGATGTTGGTAGAGGGATACCGGCTATCCCCCACCCTGTGGTAGACAAAACCGACCACTTCCCGGTTCATCTGCCCAAGGAGGGTACTATTGGCGGTCGTCAACAATAACACCACCCACCACAACAACCGTATCGATAACATAGCCGAAAAGTTTAACGGTTCTTTCTTCAACAAAATACGCCGGATCGAGGCGATAATCATCATACTGCGTCATCCTATTCTGCCGGATGATAGTTGCCAATTGTTCCACATACTCCTCACGCCTCTCAGAATAGTATTTGAGGTAAGGAAGCAAAACGTTCACGTTGTCAGTGGTATCTCTCGCTTCTCTGAATCTCCGGTAAGCCCTGCTCCTGGCTACTAATCCAAAGTAACCATAAATAGAGGCCGACACATCGTCGTACTTTCTAAGGTAGATCGCCTGGCCGTTCCTTGAGTAGATGGACTTGATTCTCGGTTCGCCCGACCGGTACGACCAGATACCAAAGAGGTTATTGGCCTGTTGAAATATGCGTGAGGTGCCCCAGCCAGATTCTACTGCCGCCTGCGCCAGAATAATACTGTTAGGATGGGTTTTCATGCGGCGAAGCAACAACTCTCCGGAAGCAGTTTTATAAAACTCACTTTGTTCGAAATAAAAGGCACTGTCCTCCTGTAGCCAAATGGGCTTGTTCAGTATTTCCCTGATTTGATTTCGTTCGTCCTCTATCCTGTGCTTTGCCAAAAGAATGGAAGGCAACAGGGCGGAAATGAACTTTAGCTTGGCTTGATCCGGAGGCAGTTGGTCAATTCCTTCAATTTCGTGATACAGAATAGGTGCCACCAATGAATCGTCGAGTAGCGCTATGCTATCCGGGTGGTTGGCCAATACTTCCCTGGTTTTGATATAATGCGTCTTATCAATCGAAAAATTGACAAGTACAGCAGCAAAACCCACCAGGATGAGCAGAATGACAAAAATGATCGTCTTTCTCAAAAAGGGTGTTTAGTTGATCAATCTATCTTTTAAGATAAGCTATTAAATCGGACATTTGGTCAACGGAGATAGAATTTTCAAATCCCGCAGGCATCGCCGATATGTCCGAAGCTTTCAACGACGATATTTCATTTCGGTTTACGGTCGTTACATTACCAGCTGCATCTTTGATACTTAGCGATGAGGCTGTTTCTGACGCAATTACCCCTGTTACTTGCTCACCGTTCTTAGTTTTCAATTCCCAGGTTTCAAATCCGTCAGCGATAGATCGATTGGGGTTAATGATATCGGCCAGAATAAACGATGCATCCCTGTTTCTAATAGTGCCGAGATCAGGACCAAAACTACTCCCACCTTCTCCTCCTTTTTGATGGCACACAGCGCAATTGGCCTTAAATACAGCCGCCCCAGCCACCTGATCACCCTTCACATCAAGTGCCTGCTGATATTTTTTTACTAATTCTCCGGGAGACTCATTACTCGCCGCAAGCAGTCGCCTCGCCTTTTCCCGCACGCCGTCGGTATAGCTGTTCATCAGCCTTACCTTGCGTGGCCAGGCAATCGTAGCCTGGTCAATACTCCCCGCTTCCACTGCATCGAGCAATGAATGAGAGCCGGATTCGCTGTTGAGAAGATGTCCCATAGCATGATCTCTTACGCCGGGGGTAAGGCTGCCCCAGCGTTTCACAATGAGCTGAGAGGCGGCCGGGCTGTTGATAGCGACTATGGCGTTGATAGCACCCTCTTGCACGGCATCTGGCTCCTGCGCAGACACCAGCGTAGATAATCTTTCTACATAGGCCCCATTGCCAGACTTGGTTAACAAAAGTAACGCATCAGTTCTTAAGCCCGGACTGGCTCCATTGTTCAGTGCCAGTTGCAACGCCTTCTCCTGAACATCCGCCAAATCCGATGCCTCAATGCCAGGCAAGTGGGTAAGCAGTTTCATACTGGCTGTCCTGATTTCGGCTGGCGTGCCGGCACTTAATTGAGCCTTTAGAAGTTTTATCTCGGCTTTAGCACTTCCAGCCTCAAGTCCACTTCTTCTTACAACTTTTTCAATTCCATCAAGTACGGCAGACTTCCACCAGGCATCCCGCTGCATTTGGTTGCCAGAGAGTACCTTCCCAAGGATCTTTGACGTGGCGGCTTTATCCCCGGAGAGCGCCACAACAGCGGCACAATTGGAGAAAAACATGGCCGTTCCCTCCGAGGGAGTATCCGTCAACGTTCTCATAGCCTCCGACAGCAACTCACTTTCTTTCCCGTAGCTCGCACTCAGTGCGGCTACCTGTACCCATCGATCACCAATGTCCTTCCGAAGCAGTTCATTACGAGCCTCAGTGGCCTCTTCGGTCTCAACAAAGCCCAGCGTACATAAAAGCTGAAACCGCACCCTGGCGTCAGCATCGCCGGACATACCGATCAGGGTTGTAGCCAATTTTGGCCATGCAGTCAGGTGTATTTCGGCCAACCTGATGGCATTTTCCCTCACACCAGCCTCCTGGTGTTTCAATCCCCTCTCTATGAGCTCATCAGTCAATTGACCTCTGCCTTCCAGTGCCCAAAGCCCATGCAAAAAGCCAACTGCACTCTCATTGCTGGCCACATAATTAGTCAGTGCGTCATCTGAAACCAGCACTGGGTTGCCCACTATCAGGCGCTGTGCGTTTCTCCGCCACCATATATTGTCGCTGCCCAGCAACGCCACAATTTCATCTGGGTTCATCGCTGGAATATCTATGCTTCCTGCCCAGTTCATGGGAGGCGTTCCTTTGGGCGATATTCTATAAATTCTGCCTTGATTCGAGCCATTGTACAGTGCTCCCGAATTGTTTACCTCTTCCGACATCCACTCAGGGTGTTCCACAATCTGTCGATAATAGTCGATCATGTACAAAGCACCGTCGGGCCCCACATAAAACTGAACGGGACGAAACCAGGCATCTGTAGACGCCAGAAACTCCTTGTTCTCAACCAACCTGCTTGCATTGAACGACGCACCTTTGGCAGTAACCCTATCCGCATGTACAAGATTATGCACTGGCTCCGCCACAATAGTCACATTCTCAAAGCCCTTGATCAAACCGCCCTGGTACCACGTAACGCCACACGAGGAAGTAATAACGCCGATATCGGTCAACAGCTGATGAGCAGGATTTTGTGTGATGGGAAATACCTCGGCTGCACTACCATGGTCTGGTATGTTCTCCATGGCATCGGCAACAACCAGGTTGGGGTTCCGGGCCAGGTACCTGGCAGGAATCACCTCAGTGAAAAGATGGTCAGCATTGCTGGTGCCAAAATGGCGGCCCCAGGCGTCGAAAGTTTGCCCGTATTGCGACTCGCCTGAAAGCATCTCTAATTGGAAGGAATCAGGCATAAACCTTACGTTCCGGCCATTGGCGTCAATTGGCAACTTTGGTGCGCTATCATTGGCTGGAAAATGCACTTCACTCCCCTCGTCGCTAAATTCTTTAACGCTTACTTTGGGCGTCACCATTCCTTGATGCGCTACATAAATCCAATTGTCGAGGCCATACACGGGTGTGTTGGCAATGTGCTGCGGATTAGTCACGGCAAATCCGGTCAAGACTACTTCTCTCTTATCAGCCTTTCCATCACCGTTTGTATCTTCGAGGTAGAGTACATCCGGCACGTCTACAACGATCAGCCCATTCTTCCATCTCATGAGGCCGGTGGGTAATTTAAGCCCGTCGGCAAACACGACGGCTTCGTCAAACTGCCCGTCGGCATCGGTGTCCAGCAGTTGTTTTATCACGCCGCTGCCGGACAAGTCCAGGGGGTACCCATGCATTTCCAGCACATAGGTTCTTCCCATCTCATCCACTTCCATTGCCACCGGATCGGCCACAAGCGGCTCCGACGCAATAAGTTCGATTTGGAGGCCCTCGTATAGTTCGAAAGAAGCCAGGGCCTCTTTTGCTAACTGCTCAGCTTCTTCTTTGTCCCGCTGCGAAGCGCAAGAAGACAAGACGACCACAAGAGAGAAAAGGAAGGTTTGCTTAAATGTCATAAGGTAGGTTCGGGTGTGTTACGACAACAATTTATCAAAAACGCACCTAATCCTTTAACCCGCCAACATAAAATTAGCTGAGAATAAACTTAAGGTCGGCCGGAGAGTATTTCACAGACTTCAGGGTTTTTCTGTCCCCGGTTCTGAACACGAGGTACAGTCCGTCCGCTTCCTCATAGTGGCATTCAACACCTTGTGCCTTATAGTGATTCACTGTGGCTTCAGCTTCTTCAATTGTCTTGCAGGTTTTGCTCATATTGGAGCGCTGCACCTCATCAAAAAGCTCTTTGAATTGCCCACCCAAGCCAAATTCAAGCACAGCACCACTGAGTACATACTGCAAGTCGCACAAAGCGTCAGCTATTTCCACGATGTCCTTTGCCTGAATAGCTTCTTCAAGTTCCTTCAGTTCCTCAGCCAGAAGATTCACTCTGAGAGCGCACCGGTCGGCCGAAGGCACGGTGGCCTCCGGCAGTATCGGGTGGCCAAAAGTTCGGTGGAATTTTGCTACATCATTAAGAGAATCAGGCGATTGCATAAAGTGGGGTTTTAGTCTGCATAAATAATCGGATTCTAAAATCCGCCGTTTTACTTTTACAGTCAACCATGAGTGAAGAAAAACTTATCCACAACGAGCCCGAACGGTTCGGAAAACTTAGCATCATTTATCAGGATGAGCATTTAGTGGCCATCAACAAGCCGAATCGGCTGCTCGTTCACAAAACCAGAATTGCAGAGGAAAAGCATTTTTTTGCGAATAGACTGCTGGCCGACCAAATAGGCTGCGAGGTATATCCGGTGCATCGAATCGACAGGGCCACGTCTGGAGTATTGCTTTTCGCCTATTCTCCTCAGGGCGTTGCCATGACCCAATCGCTCTTTATGAAAGGCGAAGTAATGAAGGAATACCTGGCAGTGGTTCGGGGCTTTGTAGCAGAAACAGGATCGACAAACGAGTCATTGGTTAAACATGAAACGGGGGTTGAGCAGACCGCTTTGACTGACTATGAAAGGCTAAACACTGTCGAAGTCGCCATTTCGGTAAACAAATACCCAACCTCAAGGTATTCCCTCGTGAGAATGCTGCCAAGAACAGGCCGCACCCACCAACTCCGACGTCACTTCAATCACATGGGGCATCCGATAGTTGGCGACACCAAGTATGGAGACCTCAGACACAACAGGATGTTCGAAAGAGAATGGGGGATTACCTCACTCCTCCTTCATGCCCACAAACTCACTTTTATTCACCCGTTTTCAACCCAAGAGGTAAGGCTTCAAGCCCCGCTGTCGCCTGATTTTGTGAAAGCAATGGACACGTTCGCCTGGGTAAACAATTATAAAAACTTTAACCCAGGGCTTTCATAATTCGTATTGGATGATGCAAAACCAGACTAAGCCTTTATTTAATACAATTCCTTTAATTTTTTGAATTATTCAGTTAATCATTGTTAACCTAATATTAATTAATTAATTTTGACTTAACAATTTGGTAACATTAAAAGAAAGGAGCCATTATGAAAGGATTGTATGAGCGCAGGTTCAAGTATAGTCTGGACTATTTGGTGCTGGGTAAGCCTAAGAGAAAAGAGCGAGTGATCAATTGGTTGATTCTGGGTTTGGTAGCTCTTTTGGGCATTGTGCTTTCCATTTGAAATAGTCAAAAAAACAGATATACTTACCGAATGCGTTGGGCTCACAGCCCACTAAAAAGCAAAGGTCTCCTTTATCGGAGACCTTTTTTATTGATAGACAGTGCTTTGGTTCGCTACTTAAAACTTAAGGCAAACTGGCTTAGATACAGAAAACTCTTTGCCAGTAGCAGCCAACAGGCCTGTTTCTTTGTTTCTCGTGAACACAACTATGTTGTTGGTATCCTGGTTAGCAACCAGCAGGAATTTTTCATCTGGCGACAGCGTAAAATTACGGGGAGTCTTGCCTCCTACCGGTTCATTACCCAAACTGGTCAGGCTTCCGTCATCCACTACTGCGTACATAGCTATGCTATGGTGTCCTCTATTGGAAGCATAAAGAAATTTCCCGTCTGAAGTAATATGTATGTCGGCATCGGAGTTCCTTTCGGTGAAGTCATCAGGTATTGTGCTTTTTCTGTCAATTGCCTCAAACGTGCCCTTTTCAAAATCGGCTTTCATTGAAACAACCGAGCTCGATAACTCATTGACTACGAAAGCCATCGGCTTCGTTGGGTGAAATATCAGGTGTCTCGGGCCATCTCCTGGCTGCAATTCAAAAGCAACATGGGCTTCGCCCAGGGTGCCATCGGCAGCAAACGGATAAGCAAGAACTTTGTCGATGCCAAGATCCACTGCATACAGGTATCCGCCCTTGAAAATGCTGCAATGTGCATGCGGGCCCTTCTGGTTGGGCACCACGGGCCCACTACCTTCATGCTGACGAATCTGTGGAGAAGCTTGCAAAGCAAGCCCCTCACCGAGTTGGTACACAGCCAGGTTACCAGAGCTATAGTTGGCCACTGCTATCTGCCTGCCCGACGGGCTGATGTCAACATAGCAAGGGTGTGCCCCTTCGGTTGAAAGCTTACTCACCTCAACAAGTTGGTTATTTTCATGATCCCAGCTAAAAGAACTAACGCCGCCTTCCTGGGTTTCATTCACACTGAAAACACTCTGTCTGTCTTTGCTGATTGCCAGGTAAGATGGGTTTGTAGTCTTCACCAACAGAAGACTGTCGCTCAATTCACCGGTTGCTGTGTTGAATTGTAGCTGGTAAATACCGTTGCTTCCACCACCTGTATACACCCCAACGAGAAGGTCGATGGTTTGTGCTTCCATTTTATCATCTTGTCCTTCAGTTTCCTGGGGCTTTTGCTGAGTGCATCCGGCCATAAAGGCGACCAAAGCGATGAGCACTCCAAATAGCTTACTTCTTAGTTCCATAATATATTAGGTTAGTAACACGAATATAGCAGTAAAAGACGAAACCCGGACAGGCAATGAAATCACCTGTTTAGCAGGGTATTTTTCAAAGCCACTTCTTGCGTTTGAAGTAGAGCAACATAAGAATAAGCACCACCCCCATCACTCCCCAAACCACAAAGTAGCCATAGCGGTACTTGAGCTCGGGCATATATTCGAAATTCATTCCATAAATGCCCGCAATAAAAGTGAGTGGGATGAAAATGGTGGCCACCGTGGTCAGCACCTTCATCGTCTCGTTCATTTTCTGACTGAGAGACGAAAAGTAGATATTAGCAAGGCTTTCCAGGCTTTTACTGGTAGACTCTATCTCGTCCATAGCATTTTTGCAGCTATTGAGCAGGTCATGAAAATACTTCTCATTCTCATTTTCAATGAAGTTGGTACGGCCGTTAAGAATATTGGTTAAAGCCTCTTTGAAAGGCATCAGCGATTTTTTGATCAGCTGCGTGTCCTTCTTGTACTTCTCCAGCTTGAGTAGTGTGCTCTGCGTCGGATCCTTTAGCACTTCTTTTTCCAGTTCAGCCACTATCAAATTGAATGCGTCGATGGTTTCAAAATAGTTATCCAGCACGGCGTCGAGCAACTGCACCAGTAAAAAGTCGCTTTTCCGGTGGCGAACCATGCCCAACTTCTCTCTGATCTTGTACCTGATGTGGTCAAAATGATCCCCTTCCTCTTCCTGCAGCGAAATGATGTAGTTCTTCCCCAGGATAAAGCTGATCTGTTCAATGTTTAGCTCTTGTTGCTCGGTTTGCAGGATCGATTTCACACTGAAAAACAGGTACTTATCATATTCCTCTACTTTGGGCCGCTGGGTGGTATCGAGCATTTGTCGCACCATCAGGCGGTCAAAAGACATTGCTTTCGACAGGTCTTCGTAAAGCGACACCTCGTGCAGACCATGGAAATTCAACCAATAAGATTTTTTCGGATCAGGTGACTGGAGTGCTGAAAAGTCTTCTGGTTGATCCAGCTCCATGCAGTCGTCAGGGGTGTATTCAAATAGCTGAATGGCCACCTTCTCCAGCTTTTTCTTACCAATAAAAACTGTTTGGGCTTTACCTTTGGATTCACTTTTCAGCGTCGAATACAGGTTGAAGGTAAGGTTGTCGCCTATGGTCCCAAGCGTCCGCAAACCCGCCATGAGGATTTTGTCGGGCCTGGTAATATCAAATTGCGCTTTTTCTTTTCTCATATCGCTCCATGTCGAAACATTTGAAGCTCCATGTTAGCCATTAATATAAAACTATCAAAAAGCGATGAATAGATATCTTACCGCTCACCTGTCTCTAAAAAACTTCCTATTGCGAAACAGTCTCACGTTTCACAAAATTGATCAACTGCCTGGCGCACCATGTGCAAACAAGAAAGGTAAGAACCCCGGTAACTTCAAACAACCAGTCGTTAGGCAGTTCATACTTCGGCGGAGGATAGTAGATCAAAAGGGTGGCTTCAGGCACTCCAGCAAAATACACGATATTCTTAACCATATGATTGTAAAAGCCTTCGTATAAACCAATTGCGCCTACGAAGAAGAATCCTGTGGTGGCGGTGAAGAGCCAAAGAATCAACCGTCTATTCCAAGCTTTGTAGGCAACGATAAGCGCTATCGAGAGCCCCAGCCAAAACAGACCAGATGTAGCGATATGGGTTCGCCATGGAGTGCTGTATAAAATCGCCCCATAGATGTGGTGCCCGGCTGTAGTGAAATAAACTGTCAGCACGCTCAGCATCATTGGAAATGTATCTTTGATGTTTTTCATCTCTGCCATTTTTATTGGTTTTCGGTAACCAAGAATCGTTGCTTGGAGTCAAACACCAAAGGAAA
Organism: Imperialibacter sp. EC-SDR9; assembly: GCF_902498805.1. Classification (GTDB taxonomy): domain Bacteria; phylum Bacteroidota; class Bacteroidia; order Cytophagales; family Cyclobacteriaceae; genus Imperialibacter. The sequence continues at coordinate 331,010 of NZ_LR701574.1, forward strand.
TCCACCTTGAGAAAACCTTTAGATTATGAAAAGAGCCCTAATCAACCATAAGTACGTCATCGATTTTCAGAAAAACGAAATGTACAACCGGACAACCGGGGAGGTCAATCGACTTGAGCCCAGGCTGGCTAAACTGCTTGTTATTCTACTTGAAACTCCTCACAGCGTAGTTCCAAGGAGCGTTTTGGTTAACAGGCTCTGGGGTAACTACGGTTCTGGTGAAGAGCTACTTACTCAAAGTATTTCTACTTTGCGAACGCAATTCAAAGGTGAACAACTAATAAAAACAGTGCCTAAAGTTGGCTATCTGTTTGACGGCAATCTTCAGGCGAAACACCTGACGACCAAATCGTTCCTACTTCCTTTTATTACCAACAGGTGGCTGCTAGCATTTCTTTGTGTGGTAGTGATTATAACTATCAAGGCTATCATTTGGCCTCATCACTAGGGTAAAAATAAGGCATAAAAAAAACCACCCGAAGGTGGTTTCTTATAGTGTCTTTTAATAAAAAAAGTATATCTATCGATTCCTTTTACTATCGCACTACTTCGACATTAACGGCGTTCATGCCTTTTTTGCCTTGCTCAACTTCAAAAGTCACTTCGTCGTTCTCACGAACTTCGTCAACTAGACCTGAAACGTGAACGAAGATGTCTTCACCGCCATTTGATGGCTTAATGAAACCAAAACCTTTTGAATTGTTGAAAAATTTTACTGTTCCTTCCATTGTTATTATTAATTGATTGTAATAAATGCTATGCTATTGGCATTTTTGTAATTGTAGAAATCTGACTTGAGGGTAATTAATTAAGAAATTTGTGGGATGCAAAGTTGAGAATTAACGACCTGTGGCCAGGCATATTTTACTATTACTGATTTAAATGCTGTGCAAGGTGGCAAAAAGTGCGATTCAAAGCAAATAAATATTTATTTTTTATTGTTGTCAACCAAAATGACAGCCTGTTTTCTCCTCATTCTTTCTGGCATGAAATCTGAGCAAGTGTGGGGTGACTTAATTGACTAGTCAAGGTTTTGTTTGAATTTTTTTAATTGAGTTAATAATTTAAACCAACCTTACTGTTAGTTTTGCGTCTGTAAAGGCGGTTGTTAATCGTTGATAAATATTCATTTACAGATTAAGAATTTTTATTCACGCTATGAGTGTCAAAATCCAGCAGAACATTGATGTGGTGCATAATATCACCAGAAAGGAATTCGAGCAAAATTACTATTACCCTCAAAAACCGGTAGTCCTCAAAGGACTTGTGGATGGCTACCCGGCCAGTAAGAAATGGAATTTCCAGTTCTTTAAGGACGAAATGGGCGATATGGAGGTGGGCGTGTTCGATGGGGCACTGGAACGAGCTGATCGTTCTTTCAAAAAGCCAGACTATCACTTGAAGTTCAGGGAGTACCTGGACGAAATAGAAAAAGGGCCAACAAAGAAGCGTTTGTTCCTTTTCAACCCCTTTAAGCAGAATAAGCGCCTGTTCGAAGACTTCGAATTCCCTAAGATATGCTCCGGGTTCTTAAGGTCTTTTCCTTTCATGTTTTTTGGTGGAGATGGATCAGTAACCCGCATTCATCAGGACATGGATATGTCATGCGTTTTCCTTACCCAGTTCACCGGAAAGAAAAGAGTAGTGCTGTTTGATCCTAAGTACTCAACTTTACTATACAGATTTCCCTACAATGTGCACACCGCTGTTAACATTGAAAAACCCGACTACGACAAGTACCCGGGGTTGAAATATGTTGAAGGAAGAGAGGCCGTGCTGGAATTTGGCGACACCATCTTTATTCCATCCGGCTGGTGGCACCATATAGAATATGTAGGTAGTGGCTTTAGTATGAGCCTTAGGTGCCTGAGCCCACGGGTGAAAGACCGTGTGCAAGGTGGCTGGAACGTGACAGTTGCTACCCACCTCGACGAATTGCTTCTTAAAATGAGGGGAGACAAGTGGTTTAAGCACAAGGAGAAAGTAGCCATCAACAATGCTAACAAAGAGATTGAAAAGCTTATAGCACAATAGCATTGCCTTTTCAGAAGTGAGGTTGTGCTTTTGAAAAATACAAAACCCGGTCAAATAGTGTTGTTATACTACTTGACCGGGTTTTTAGTTGAGCCACCGCCTACTCTGAGCGCAGTGAATCCACCGGATTGGAGCTGGCCGCCTGCATCGACCGGTAGCCGGTGCTAACCAGCGCTACCAGCAGAGAAACAGCAAAGACCGATACAAACACGGGGAACCCAATGTCTATCTGATAGGCGAAGTCATTAAGCCAGCCTTTCATAAGCGCATAGACAAGCGGCGAAGCAATCACAAACGCAATGAGTAACAGCCCTGCAATCTCCCTCCAAAACATCAGAAGCATTTGGAGGGTACCAGCGCCTAATATCTTCCTCACTCCTATCTCTTTGGTTCGCTCGTTGGCCATAAAGGAAATGAGACCGTACAACCCCAGTGCGCCGATCATTACAGCGATGCTTGCAAAAAGCATAAACAAAGTAGCCAGATTTCGCTCCGCCTCATACTTGGCGGCAATAGAAGCATCCAGGAAACGGTAATCGAAAATAAACTCAGGGAACGTTTCACTCCAAATGCTTTGCACGTCCCTGATCGTTTCGCTGGCTACTGCGGCTGAGCTCCCGGCAGAAAACTTGATCGCCACGGTGAAGAATTCCGGCTGATAATAAAGTAACACCACTTTTTCCATGCTTTCATGCAAAGTATGAGCATGGAAATCTTTTACTACACCTACGATCTCTCTCAAATTGCCATCGTAACCGGTCCTGATTTTGACACCGATAGCTTCCTGCGGGAGTTGAAAACCCAAGCTGCGAATCGTCTGCTCAGTGGCAATGACGGCCGAAGCTGAGTCGGCCCGGCGAAGGTTTCTGCCCGCCAGTAGTTCGATATTAAAAAGAGCGAGGTAGTTTTCGTCAACAGCCTTAAAATTGGCGTTGAGGTCTCCCCTTTGCTCCTTTGGCACAGTAGGCAAGTAAAAGTTAGCGCTGGAATTTGATGATGATAGAGGTGCGCCAATGCAAAATGACACATTGTCTACTCCGTTGACAGCCCGGATACGCTCCCTAAGAGCGGTGATCGCCGACTGGTCGGGCACCCAGGTGGTAATGATAGCGTCTTTCTCGAAGCCAAGTGGCTGATCCTGAAGAAACCTGGTTTGCTGGAGCACCACCAATGTGCCAAACACTAATACCTGGCTGATCATGAACTGAAACACTACGAGCGCTTTTCTTAGAGAAAAGCCTCGCAGTCCTTTGCTATGGGCACTTTTGCCTCGTAAAGCCATTACGGGGCTCATCTTAGAAAGCACCAGCGATGGATAGAGCCCGGCTGCCAGCGTAACAAGAATGATAACAGCGAGTAGATAAACCAGCAACCATGGTTCATCGGCAATACTTACCGACAGTCGATAGCCAAGCATATCCTGCAACTCGAGCAACATCACTTCCGCCAGCGCCAGGGAAAGAAAGCTGGCCAGTACGGTGATGAAGAAGGTCTCCATAAGAAACTGCCTTCGCAACTGTCCTTTGTGGCCACCCATTGCTTTGCGGATGCCAATCTCCCTGGCTCTCTTGGAAGCCTGGGCTGTAGAAAGGTTGATGAAATTGATGCAGGCGGCGATCAGGAGGAAAAAGGCAATGGTAATTAAGGCAACAAGCAGCCGGTAGTCCATCACTCTGTCGCGGAAATTGCCATAAGCTGGATTAAAATGCACGTCAGACAAAGGCTGAAGTCCAAAACGGTCGCCGGCATCACCCTCTCCATAATACTTCTTTGCAAACTCCGGCAGTGCCGCTATTAATTGGTTCTTATGCGATTCATCTTTCAACAACACATAACAATTGGTACTGCTGCTAGTGGCATCCCAGTCCTGTCCATCCCCGTAGTCGGGGTCAAAATCGCCAAGATTGTCGTAATGTACCACCAGCTGAAAAGGCAGATCGGTAGTAGCTGGAGGTGCCTTAAATACTCCTTTCACCACTACGCTGAGTGTGGAATTGATGGTCATCCTCTTTCCGATTACCTTGTCAAAGCTTTCATCTTTGACATCGAAGTATTTGATGGCCCACTGATCCGAAATCACCGCCGAGTTGGGATCGGACACAGCATCGCTCAGGTTGCCAGCCAATGCTGGAACCGAAAACACATCAAAAACACCAGGTGAAGCGAACACAAGGCCCTCGTCCTCTTCCATCTTCTTTAGTTGTGTATCTCCTTCCCAAGATGCTATTATACCGCCGTACTCGTAATCAATTTTGGCGACAGCGTCTACAAAAGCGTAATCTGCTGCCAGCGCATCGCCTATGGGGTGCGGCATGGAAGCACTTCCGCCATTGGTTACCCTGTAAATGCGCTCAAAATTGGCATGATGCTTCTCGTAGCTCAGCTCGTAGTTGACAATAAGGTAGATGACTACCGAACAGCCTATACCGAGTGCGAGCCCCAGCATATTGAGCAGCAGAAAGCTGGGATGCCTCTTGAAAGTTCGGTAAACGGTGACAAGATAGTTTTTGAGCATGGCGGTTATTTTTTTGTTATTCCGACCTCAGAGAGTCCACCGGATTGGAGCTGGCCGCCCTAAGCGCCCGATAACCTGTACTGATCAATGCGATGATCAGTGTAAGGCCAAGGCCTGCAGCAAGAATCAGTATATTGAAATCCATGCGGTAAACAAAGTTCTGAAGCCAGTCATTCATCAACCAGAACGCAATAGGAGTGGAAATGACAAAAGCGACCGCCAGCAGCAGGACGGTTTCCTTGCTAAAAATAAAGAGTATCTGAAGGATACTGGCGCCCAACACTTTTCTCACACCAATCTCTTTCACCCGCTGGTTGGCTACAAATGATATCAGGCCAAACAACCCAAGAGACCCTATAAATATGGCTATACAGGAGAAAATAGTAAACAGCTTACTCAGGTTCCTCTCGGACTTGTAGCGAGCGGCGATGTCTTCTTCCAGAAAGGTGTAGTCGAAAATTGATTCTGGATATACCTCTATCCAGGCTTTGCCAATCTCATCAATGGTAGTTGCCATACTGGCCAACGTAGAAGCTGAAGCACTTAATTTGACGTCAACAGCATAGAAGCCATAGGGATAGTAAATTAGAAATACCGACCCCAGGGCTTCATGCATACTTTCTACATGAAAATCCTTCACCACCCCAACAATTTCCTTTGGTCCGCCCCACCCTGTGTTGATGGTTTTACCAATGGCCTCGCCAGGACTTTCAATACCGGCAATTTTCAGCACCTGCTCATTCACCACCGCCCTCTTCAGAGAATCGGATGGACGGATATTTCTACCAGCCAAAAGCTGAAGTCCAAAAAAATTCACATAATGCTCGTCCACTACCTTAAAGTTCGCACTATAAGACTCCGTTACGCCGCCATCCGGGTAACTGAAATCACTCCCCGAATTGTTCCTGTCGATTGGCGAGCCCATGCCAAAAGTAATGGCGTCCACACCGCTGATGCTGCTGATATTCTGGCGAAGGTTATCGATGTCTTTCGGATCTGGGTTGCGCAAATAGGTGGTTACAATGGCTTCCGTGTCAAAACCGAGGGGCAAATCTTCCATGTACCTCACCTGCAAGAACACCACCAGCGTGCCAATGATTAAGGCCTGGCTGATGACGAACTGCACCACCACCAGCCCTCTTCTGAGGGACAAGCCGCCAGCATGTTTGCCAGATATCTTGTTTTTTATCGCCAGAATAGGGTTCATTCGGGACAGTACAAACGAAGGATACAGTCCCGCCATCAGGGAAACCAAAAAGATGACTCCACCAAGGAATAAAATGGCATCCGGGTGATTTGCCAAATCGACCGATAGGCGATAACCGAGTATGTCCTGCAATTGAATAAGGAATACCTCCGCAACAGCCAGCGCTAAAAATCCAGAAAAAAGTGTAATAAGCAGTGTTTCGGCATAAAACTGAAAAACCAGTTGCCCTTTACGACTACCCATCACCTTTCTAATACCAATCTCCTTGGAGCGTCTGACCGCCTGAGCGGTGGCAAGGTTAGTGAAATTGATACAGGCAGTAACAATAAGAAAAACAGCAATGGCTACCAGGGCCCAAAGCCGGTCGTGGTCAACGGTGCGATTAGAGTAGTTACCGTAGTCAGCATTGAAATGCACGTCGGAAAGCGGTTGCAGAGCAAATGAAGTCTTTAATGCCTCTTCTTCAGAGTGATGCTTCGCCCAAAGATTTGGCAATTGGGTGAGCAGGTTGTCCTTTTCCGTTTCGTCCCTGATTAGCACATAGCAGCTAGTAGAACTGCTCATGCTGTTCCATGTTTTTCCTTCGTTGTAATAGTCGCTCACATCACCAATATTATCGTAGTGCATCAGCAAGTGAAAAGGAAAATCGCTTGTCTTTGGTGGTGCTTGAAAAACGCCTTTGATGGTTAGATTAAGCCGGGAATTGATAGAAATAACTTTACCAATCACGCTTTCCCAATCCTCGTTTCTCACATCGAAATACTTTTTGGCCCACTCATCGGAAATAACGCCAGAGTTGATTTCCTCCACCCCTTTGGCGAGATCCCCGCTTAATGAAGGAAAGCTAAACGTTTTGAAAAAAGAAGGTGTTACAAATGCCATGTGCTCTTCTTCACTAAGCTTTTTCATTTGCTTATCACCGGCCCAGGAAACCACCACTCCGCCGTACTGATAATGAATCTTCACTACTTCGTCGATGGAGGGGTACTCATCCCTCAGCGCCTGTCCGAAAGGGTGAGGCATTTCTGCCGCATAAGAGAGTTTGTTGGGCTCCTGGAACGTGCGGGTTACCCTGTAAATCTGGTCATAATGTGCATGGTGCTTGTCAAAGCTTAGCTCATAAGCCACAATGGAATAAACAACCAGTGCGCAACCTATGCCGAGCGCCAGGCCCAGAATGTTCAGGAACATGTAACCAGGGTTTCTCCGGAAAGTGCGCAGCGTAGTAATGATATAATTTCTGATCATATCCTTGGCTTTTAAGAGATGAAAAAATGACTACTCTGACCTCAACGATTCGACCGGATTGACCCTGGCGGCGAGAAACGATCGGTAGCCAGTGCTTGCCAGTGCAATAACAAGAGATACGCTGATGGCCAATACAAAGAATACCGGACTGAAAGGCGTGCTGTAGGCAAAGTCATCGAGCCAACCCCGCATGACCCAGTAGGTAAGCGGTGCTGCGACCACAAAAGCCACACCCAGCAGCACAACCACTTCTTTGCTGAAAATGAAGATGATTTCGCCCATGCTGGCACCCAGCACCTTACGAACACCAATTTCTTTGACCCGCTGGTTAGCCAGGAAGGAGATCAAGCCGTAAAGCCCCAGCCCCCCAATGAAAATAGCGATGCCTGAAAAGATGAGGAACAGCTGGCTGACGTTTTTCTCTGTTTGATAGCGGTCGGCAATCTGCTTGTCGAGGAACTCGTAATCGAAAATGAAGTCGGGATAGGTTTCGCTCCATACCTTGTCAACTTCAGCTACCAGGTTATCTATTTTAGCCACCGCATCACCGGCGGTAGAAAGCTTCACTCCCATTTCATAAAATGCATTGGGGTAATAGATAATCATGGCTGGCCTAAGCTCGGAGTGAAGTGAGAAAATGTGAAAGTCTTTTACCACACCCACTACTTCTTTGTCTCCACCAAAGCCCGTTCTAAGCTTTTTACCAATTGCTTCAGCTGGGTTATCGATGCCCATGATGTGCATGACCTGCTCATTGATAACGACGGCATTAAGCGAATCAGAAGGCCGTGTGCTTCTGCCTTCCAACAACTGTAGACCGTAAAAGTCGATATAGTTTTCGTCAGCCACCTTAAAATTGGCACTGTACTGATCGGTAACTCCGCCATCAGGATAGCTGAAATTAGAGTTGGAGTTGCTGCCAGCCAGCGGTGCGCCCAGTGAGAAAGTAACGTCTTCAATCCCACTCACACCCAGCAGCCTGTTTCGCATGGTCTCAAGTGTTTGAGGATGCTCCTGGTCAGGGATATATACATTAATGATGGCGTCTTTCTCGAACCCCAAAGGCTGGCTTTGTATAAAACGCATCTGCATCAGTACTACAATGGTGCCTATGATAAGCGCCTGACTGATGGCAAACTGAATGACGACCAGTGCCCGGCGCAAGGAAAGCCCCCCGGTGTGTCTGTCGGAAGTAATTTTATTTTTGATTGCCAGCACCGGATTCATTCTTGATAGTATCAGTGAGGGATAGAATCCGGCGAGCAGGGTGACAGCAAAAACCGCTGCGATAAGAAACGCCAGCATTTCAGTATTTGACAGCAAGTCAATCGACAATCTGTAACCCAGTATTTCTTCAAGTTGAATAAGGAACAACTCAGCAATAGCCAGGGAGATCAGTGCAGCAATGGCCGTGATGATAAAGGTTTCGCTGTAAAACTGAAGCAAAAGCTGCCCACGGTGGCCACCCATTACCTTACGGATGCCGATCTCTTTAGACCTTTTTACCGCCTGAGCCGTCGCAAGGTTGGTGAAATTGATGCAGGCTGTGATAATCAGAAACAAACCTACCACGCCAAGCGCCATGATCAGTCGCATGTCCATGGTGCGGTCGCCGTAGTTTTCGTACTCGCCATTGAAGTGTACGTCGGCCAGCGGCTGCAAACCAAACTCCAGCTCTTCCACAGCGTCTTCGTCGTAGTACTTTTTAACGAACTCAGGAAAAGACGCCAGCAGTTGTGCCTTATCGGTTTCGTTCTTAATCAACACATAACAGTTAGTAGAGCTGCTGGTACTGTTCCACCTCGTGCCATCCTCGTAGTAAGGATTCATGTCCTTGAGGTTGTGGTAGTGAATCATGAGTTTGAACGGGAAGTCGCTGTTTTTGGGAGGCGCCTTAAATATGCCCTTAATGGTGACCGACAACTTGGAATTAATCGTCAACCTTTTGCCTATAACACTTTCGACTGTAGCATCCGTCAGATCGAAATACTTCTTTGCCCACTCATCTGATATGACTGCCGAATTGAGGTCTTCCACTCCTTTGGCCAGGTCGCCTGACACCGACTCGAAACTGAATACCTTGAAAACTTCAGGCATTACATAGGCTATCCCAACATCTTCGCTGAGTCTTCTCAACTGCTGATCGCCTTCCCAGGAAGCTACAATGGCCCCATACTGGTAATCAACTCTGGCCACTTCATCAATGAAGGAATAGTCTTCACGCAGCGCCTTGCCCAACGGATGCGGCACTCCAGAACCATGTTCGACCTTGTCAGGCTGGTGGTCGGCACGTGTAATTCTATAGATGTGTTCGAAGTTCTCGTGGTGCTTATCGTAGCTGAGCTCGTAGGTGATCACCCGATAGATCACAAGGGAACAGCCAATGCCGAGGGCAAGGCCAAAAACGTTGAGCAGCATGTAGCTGATGTTTCTGCGGAAGCTTCTAATGGTGGTGATGAGATAGTTTCTGAACATGGTGCTAAAGTTAATAGTATGCCAGCCAGTTAAGAAAATGTTGTGCCATTAACTTTAAGTTACTTATTATCAGAATGTTACGAATAGTGTATGAAAATATAGTTGGCTTAGGTGTTTGGTTTTGCTACAAAAAAGTGTTTGTTTTTGATACAGTTTTAACGAAGTACGTCGATCTAAACTGAGATGCCTGCCTTCGCAGGCATGACGTCGCTCTTGTGACGATCAGGCTGTCAACAAACAAAATTGATTAATCAGATAAATAAACATGCCCCTTTATCCCTCCAAAATACTCATTGTCGACGACGACCGTGACGTGCTCACCACGGCCCGGATGCTACTCAAGCACCACTATGAAGGTGTAAAGACCAGCGTGCATCCCAGTGAGGCCCTCGACCTGATGGAGCAGTTCAATCCAGACGTGGTGCTACTCGACATGAACTTTCAGCGGGGAGAGAACTCAGGCGAGGAAGGGCTACGGGCTTTGACCAATCTGTTGGCCAAAGACCCATCCCTCAAGGTCATTTTGCTCACTGCTTACGGCGACATCAACCTGGCGGTGGAAGGCATGAAAGCCGGTGCAGCTGACTTTGTGGTGAAGCCCTGGTCAAATGAGAAATTGCTGGCCACCATCCAGAATGCCCTGAAGCTAAAATCAGCAGAAAAAAATGCAGAGAGGTACAAGGCGATTAGCACCGACATCACAGAGAGCGGCAAGCTGCTGGAGGAAGAACTCATTGGTCACTCGCCTGCCTTCAAGCAAGTGCTGGCGACCGTCAAAAAGGTAGCACCGACAGACGCCAACGTGCTATTACTCGGAGAGAACGGCACAGGCAAAGATGTAATGGCCCGCTACCTGCACAGCCTCAGCACCCGTAACAACCAGGTGTTTTTCAGGGTAGACACAGGTTCCTTGCACGAAAAGCTGTTTGAAAGTGAATTGTTCGGCCACGTGAAAGGTGCCTTTACAGATGCAAAAGAAGACAAGCCCGGCAAGTTTGAGTTGGCCGAAGGTGGCACCCTCTTTCTCGATGAAATCGGCAACCTCTCCCCTGCTTCCCAGGCCAAAATCCTGACTGCCCTACAGCAGAAAACCATCACGAGATTGGGCTCCAACAAACCCATCCCTATCGACTTCCGGCTGATCAGCGCCACCAACCAGCCGTTGGCACAAATGGTTGCCGACGGGGAGTTTCGGCAAGACCTGCTCTTTCGCATCAATACCATTGAAATTACCCTGCCCACGCTAAGAGAAAGGCGGGACGACATCCTTCTGCTCGCCATCCATTTCATAGGCCACTTTGCTAAGAAATACAGAAAGACTCCCCCTGAGCTGACAGACCTGGCGAGCAAGCAGTTGACCGACCATCACTGGCCCGGCAACATCAGGGAGCTGATGCACACCATGGAGCGGGCCGTGATTATGGCCGAGGGTTCGACCATCAACTATTTTGACCTGAGCCCATCCAAAACAGCTGCTACCAACTCGCCACCGGAAACGCTGAACTTGCAGGAAAACGAGCTGAAGCTCATCAACGAAGCACTTAAAAAACACCAGGGTAATGTGACCCGGGCAGCCCGTGAGTTGGGTATCGACCGGCTGGCACTTTACCGCAGAATGGAGAAGTATGGTATTAAATAGATTCCTTCTGTGGCTCACCATCCGCACTTGCCTTGTACTGGCGACACTTGTGGCGATCGCCTATTCGTGGACGCAATTCGAGCTGGTTTATACGCCGGTAGTGCTTGTAGTCGTGCTCATCTTTCAAGTCAACGACCTGTGGCGGTTTATCCGGCGAACGAATGATAACCTCACCCGTTTTTTGCAGGCCATTGAAACCAGGGACTTTACCGTCGGTTTCCGCCAGGACAAAATTGACCCGTCGGAAAAACGCCTGCACAAGGCCTTTCACCTGATTCTCGACACGATACAAGAGTCGGAACTTTCCCGTCAAGCGCAGTACTTGTATCTACAGGGCATTGTAGAGCATATCCCCACGGGCATTATTGCGCTGAACGAAAGAGAGCATATAGACCTGATTAACCCGGAAGGGCAAAGCCTGCTCGATATCCCCAACGTGGCCAACTGGAAAAACCTGAAGACGGAAAACTCCGAGGCGATGGCGCAGCTGCTGCAGCTTAGCCACGGCGAAAGCCGACTGCTGGAGATCACCATCAGTGGGAACAAGAAATACCTGAGTGTGTCGCTGTATGCCTTCAAGCTGATTGACAAAAGCATCAGGCTGTTCACCATCAAGGACATTGCCAACGAGATTGACCAGAAGGAGCTGGAAGCATGGATCAAGCTGACCCGGGTGCTGACACATGAGATCATGAACTCAGTGACGCCCCTCTTGTCGCTGACGGAAACCATGATTATGGTGTTGAAGCAACCTAATGGAAAAGCCAAAAAAGTGGCTGACCTGACGGACGAAACCATCAGCGACATGGTGGAGTCGCTGGAAACGATACAGCTGCGCAGCAAGGGCCTGCTACAGTTTGTGGAAGACTACCGCCGCTTTACGAGAGTGCCAGAACTACAACCGGCACCTATTGAGGTGCAGAGCATGATCAGCTCCATCAACCTGCTGATGGCCTCAGAGCTACAAAAGGCGGGCATTCAGGTGCAAATGCCGGAGCAAAGTGCGGAGCTGACCATACAAGGAGACCGCAAGCTACTGGAGCAGGTGTTCATCAACCTGCTGACGAACGCCATCCATGCTCTGGAGGGAAACGAAGCCCCGCTCATTACCTGGCGTTTTGAACCGGGAGACAGATGGGTGGACATTGCCATCAAAGACAACGGCAGCGGCATAGACCCCGATAAGCTGGAGCAAATCTTCATCCCGTTCTTCTCTACCAAAAAGGACGGTTCGGGTATTGGCCTTAGCCTGAGCCGACAGATCATTTATCGCCACAAGGGTCGTATTAGTGTTTATTCCGAGAAAGGGGTGTTTACAGAGATGGTGGTGAGGCTGCCGGTAGGGTGAGTGGTAGCAGGGTAGCTTTTCTGGCTACGGCTAAACGCAGGCTAAAAAAATGGATTTCAGCTGTTTCGGTTAAATCAAGGGCTAAACTTGCGCCAGCGAATGGGGTTAAGTATCAGCTTGTTTCACAAAAATCCTAGGAGTTTGAACAAAGTTGCCTCATACTCACTTCTAATTTTGATTGTTATGGATCAATAACGACTAGTGCCAATGGGAGCGACATTAGTTATTTAAGAAGCTTACCTTTTTTCTGTGGTATTGTGCTTTCCTCTTTCATACTGAGCGTCAGCCGATTGCTTTAATCAAACCTTCCGATTCTGTATATTTTTGATGTAGTGCTCTTTTCTAGCTCTCCTATCCAGTTCGACTGCGATAAGTCCAATTAGCTCCTTCAAGTGGCCGATGTGAAAGTCTTCAAATAGACGGCTCGCATGGGCTTGGTCGTTTCCCAGCCAAGTCGCTCGTTTAAGAATTTCCTGAAGTTCACCGTCGTAGTACTTATCGATAACTTGCCCCAGCCACATTTTCTGAATGGAATCACTTTATTCTGGGTGATGGTACCTGACAAAATCTTTAACCAGGTATTCGATTGCTTTACGATAACCTATTCCAGCTATTTCGCTTAGACCATGCTGTTCAGCTAACAGTGACTGACTATAGGCGGCCAAGAATCTTGTATCCAGATGTTCACCTGATTTACCAGCTGAAAACTGCAACGATCTAATTGCATCCGGCCATTCTGGCACTAGTGGACTGCCATCTAAAATTCGATCAATTGCCAATATATCAGCAACCTGATCGTAAATGGAAACTATCGTTTTCCCACAATCATCGTACATACACCTCCAGACTATTAATCGCTCTTGCTTTCCCTCCTCTGACCGCTTATGAAGAAAGTGCGCTAAAAGTTCTGGTTGGGTTGCAACATGACAATGAGGGCAGATGGTTGGGCGTTCAACAACAGTGTCTTGCCCGTCGATTCGGAAACTAATAAATGCCATTCGCTTGCGACTTTAGGTTTATCATATTAAGCATCAAGATATCAACAATTAGCGTAATACATATTCACTAAATAGACCCGAGCATCGTCGTTAAGTATTAAACCTGGACAATTTTCTTCAGAATAACTATTTCCGACCAACAAGAAAATATCCTCTTCAGCAAGTTAGCCTCAAAATCTCGAACCGGTTGCGAATATCGCTCCATGATCTGAAACCTTTGCGACCCTAGCGCAATCTGAGCAAGCCGTCAAAGCCCTCACAAATTCCCCTCAATCGCCTTGATGATCTCCTCCTTATCGAAGCCTTCCCTGATATAAACGAACCTGCCTTTTCTGTCCAGCAACATGAAGGTGGGGGCTACACGGGCTTCGTATTCCCTGGCCACTAATTTGCCATTGTATAATGTGGGAGGTTCGATGTTATACTTTTTTATGTAGCGGATTAATTTGTCGTAGCTGGAATTGAGCGTTTCAATGCCATACACCCTCAATCCATTCTTTTTATACTTTTCTTGAAGAGCGTTTATATCTGGTACAGCTTCCACGCAGCCTTTACAATAGGGAAACCAAAATTCGAGCAGCACCAAGTTGCCTTTTTGGCTTGACAAGCTCGCAGAATCACCGTCAACCATTGGGAGTTTCCATTCAGGAGCCATGCTGCCGATTTTTGTCGTCATTTTAGTTGCCTCGGCTGCATCAAATTCCTCGTAGGTCTGTCTTGAAAATGCTGCCGGATATCGCTCATACGTCCAAATATTATCAGGCCTACTGGCGTTGGTGTTGATGTGCTTGAAAGTAACCAGTTGAAATCCTTGATTTCCAGGAACTATCGTTCGATAGCTATAAGGCAGATAGGTCTCTTTGTCAATCAGCAACTCTTGCTCAAGTACTGTCCCCTTTTGCTCCACTATATCTATTCCATCTCTAATTCTCCTGTTTTTTAACTCAATGGTGAGCTTGTAATAAGACCGGCCATCTACCACCTCATCCTTTTGCTGCACAATGACAACAGAAGGGTCCTTCATCATTTGTGGCAATAAGCTCCTGAGAGACAGCATGGAGTTTCGGACCCAAAAAGACCCGCCTAAATGGCCTTTTGTTGGTGTGTTAGAAAACAGAATCCTACGCTCTTGAATATGGCAATTGTATTCAGTCGTTCCGTTAAAGACCTCTTCTCCGAAGCTTGATTGAAAATGGTACCTCGCCCCTACTAGGCTGTCGCCAGCAGTAAAGTCAAAGAAACAAACGGCACTATCCAGGCTGGATTTTGTCTCATTCTTGTCTACTCTTTGAGACAGGTGTTGGTACTCAATGGTTTTCAGAGTTTTGAGCGTCGAAATTGTTTTGAGCAGGATGCCGTTATCCTCTAAACGAGCACCTGAAAACAAGCTGATAAATGTGAAAAGTAAAGGTAGTGGTATCATTGTGTTTGCTTCAATGCATTTCACGGATAAGAAGAAGAAAACAATCGAAAATACGCATTTGTAGAACTTCTACTTAGTTAGCCCGAAGCGCCCCGCCATCAGCTTTCCATTCCATCATTTCGCTTCTCTAACCGGGTGGCGAAACAAAATGATGCCAAAGCAAATGCCAAACGCTACGTAAATGACCCCAGTTACCCAGATAAGGTGGGAAGCGTGTGGATTTGACATCAGCACTTTCACCAGGGCCAGTCCGCCAATGAGAAAGTGAGTCATATTGGCTACGGCAACCGGCCGGTTGTATATCCCTCCAATGAGGCTGCCTTTGCTCATCCAGTTGAGCATGGCAAAAGCGAAGTACAAGGCGCCCAGTATTTGCATCAGCAATAGTGCGGTCTCGCTCTCCTCCATACCGGCATAATTCAACAAGGCGTCGGGCATAAAAGTGAGGGTTATGCCAGCAGCCCCCAATATGACTGCCGCCAGTGTCATGATAATTTTGGTGTTCATATTTTGTGCGCTGAGATAAAAGGCGAAATATACAGCACAAACGCCTATTCCGCCATGGGTAAAGTGCTTGTTTCGCAATGCCCGAAGAGTTATGTTGGGGATAAGCGAAGAAAATGAAGTGAACACCCCTGTGAGTATCAATACAGAAAATAGAGCTAGTTCTGTACGGTATTAGATCGGCTCCGAAATGAAAAGATTGCCACAGCTGCGACCTAAATCCCGGACACAATCAGTAGGCATTTGCCGCAGCCTCGCAATGACGGTCACTTTTGGGTTAGTTCCTACTAAATAGGAAGGTGGCAACACTCCCTGTCGCCCCTCCCTATGGAACTTACGCAGACGACTGTGGTAGCATTGAGGCAGTTATTATGGCTGCTGGTGGTGTTAAATTACAGCTCGGAAAAGCGGCTAGTCCCAGTCCCGTAGGGACAACACGCCGGTAAGCTCACCATGTAACACCTTTTTTTGCCAAGTGCCGTAGGTACGGCACATACACTTGCCAGCAAGGCCGCTACTTCGTCTGGAGTCTATGCTCCTTCATCAGCCTGTAAATCGAATAGATGCCTGGTATCATGGGCAGAAAGGCGGTCCACATGCCGGAAAAATAGTAGCTACCAGTTGTCTTGTAGTAGTAGTTGGGCATGTCGGCTACCTCTACACCGAGGATGGTCTGTGTAACGTCGTTCACATTGCCAGCCTCAATGCTAGGTGTCAGCAATGGGAAAACATAGTGGGTGAATTCGGCTACGCCCGGGCCGATGAAGATGAACCAGGCGATAAAGCCTGCCAGCGGCACACGGTAATAAAGGCCCAGTGAAGTTAATGTGTAGGCCGTCGGGCCCACAAGGGCAAAAACGAGCAAAAAGCTCCTTTCTGTCCAGGGAATTTCGAAAAGCCGACTCATGGCTGGGGCAAATCCCGTTTCATATTCTTCAATGATGTGAATTTGCAAACCTGCCACTGTGAGCAAAAACAACGGCAAAATGATCTTAGGGTCAGTAGGATTCTTAAGGTAGGTGAAATACCAAAACAGGAAGCCGACGAGCGCAGATCCTCCTACAATAATCACTGGTGGAAGCCCGATGTTGATATAGCCAATCGTTGGCATGACAATACAGAAGGCAATGACAATGACCAGGCTAAAAATTCTGGTTGATTTCGATGTTTGCATGGTTGTAAAAAGTTGGTTGATACAAACTTTCTAAGAAAAGCTGAGCCGTCTTTTTACAAATGTTAAAAAATCACTTCTTCGCCCTGATCCGACTGAGAGTTACCTGTGTGACTCCTAAATAGTTAGAAAGGTCGCCCAGGCTGATCCGTTGCAGGAGCTGCCCTTCCTCTGCTACAAAGTGGTTATAGCGTTCAGTAGCATTGTCTTCCAGCATTTCGCTCACTCGGTTCATCATCTTGGAGGCTGCCATGGACACCAGCCTTCTGAAAAAGGTCTCTATGCAATGGTGCTTTTCACAGAGCTGCTCCAAGTCAATCCCACTAATGCAGGTGATAGAAGTTCTTTCTAATGCCAGCATGCTGTAGTTGGATGGTGCTCCGGTTACAAAGCTATCGATGACAGTTAACATGGAGTGCTCAGCGAAGAAGCGCATGACGAATTCTTTGTCTTCGCTGGTGAAGAATGTCTTGGTTAGTCCTTCATCGACAAAGCACAGGTGACGGCACACCTCTCCCCGTTTCAAAATAAAGTCATTTTTTTCGATCGTCCGGCTCTTTAGCTTTTTCAGCAAATCCTCCGAGGCTTCCTGATTGAGTGGGGAGAGCCTGTTGCAAAAACCTAAAAAATCGATCATAGCTGTTCCAGTGTTTATGCAGAGTGCCAGCAGCTCAGGTTCTGGTATTCACTATCCGGCATACTCTAGAAATATAGCGATAAATAGGGAGACTTCACATTGTTTTTACCTACAGCCAATGCTTACATATAATAGGAAGTAGCTGCACTCCTTTCGAAACGGACCCAGTTGCTAATAACAGGGGACATTTGATAAAAATTAAAATCAAATGCGGATTTGCAGATTGCTCATGCCTGATGCGCTGGTGTTGCCGGGCACAACAAATGCAATCTGCAAAATTGGACATATTGCCTCACTCCTCTTTGGATTCAAAAATCAAGTAAAAGAGCTGAAAATCAGCTTAATGCATTGTAAATGTCTTTGACTATGACAGTTCATTTACGTTATTTTGCGCCAACTGTCTGCAAACCGCTGGCTCGTTCTATAACATTTTCGAAGCTGTCTGGTTTATGATATATCATTAAAAATTTTTATTATAAAGTGATCTTCTGATGAGGGTAAGCTATGACTTTGATCAGCAGAAACTTCGATCTATCCGACCTTAGCTCACTAAATGCCTCCTTTTAGGTCTTTCATTTTATTGTGTTTTTCCTTGTGCATCAGCGGTACAGGTCTAAGCCAGCTATCGACTGCCGATAGTCTTGAACAGGTATTGACGAGATCAAAAAATGAAGTGAAAGTTGATATCCTTAATCAGCTCACCTACGAGTTTATCACTGTCGATAATGAGAAGGTTCAACAGTACAATGGACAGGCGATTGAATTAAGCAAGAAGATTGCCTATCGCAAGGGAGAAGCCGTAGCCTATACGTACAAAGGTGTTAATGAATACCTCTCTGGCTTTCTTGCTCCTGCACATGTTCACTTACACAAGGGCCTTCGGCTGTCGGAGCAGATCGGAGACAGAAAAAACACAGGCTATTCGTTTCTCCAGCTAGGCAACCTGGCGCTGGAAGAAGTGGCCACCGATTCAGCCCTGTATTTCTTCAACAAGGCCCTTGCCTATTTTGAAGACGGGTCAGATCCTGCTACATTCTCAAAAATTTACCGCAACATGAGTGCTGCTTACGGGCAGCGGCACCAGATTGACCAGCAGCAAAAATACCTCGACAGCGCCATCGCCATACGTCGGGCTCTCCCTAAAAAGGCGTTGCTGATTGAAGCCCTTCTGCTAAAAGCGAATAACAGCATCAGGAACAATAATGTAAATGGTGCTGACAGTATCCTTTCGGATGCGGAAAAGGTTGCGTCCAGCGCCTATGAGTATGAGGAAAGCCGTTTCGACATCCTTCATATCAAAGGGTTGATCTTGTTTAAAAAAGGCGATGTGGACGGAGCAATGGTGCTGATGGACTCTGCCAGCAGCTTTTTTTTGGAAAAATCACTCATCCGCAAATATATCACCCTGCAAATCGACGTCAGTCTGGAATTTGCCCACCGAGCTGAGTACGAACTGGCCCTTGATCATTTGTATCCTGCCCTTGAACTCTGCAAGCTGCGTGGTTACAATGCAGAAGTTCGCAGCATTATCACCACCATGGGATGGATCCACTATCGACTGGGTGACTTCCCTCAGGCCGTGGTGCTGGCCGACGAAGTAATCGTCTTGCAGGCAAAAGCCCAATTGAAAGCCGAAATAGGCACGGCCTTTCTTCTAAGGGGGGCCACTTTGACGGAATTAGGCAGGTTTCAAGAAGCACAAAGCAATTTGGACTCTGCTTTTAATATATTCCAAACTGTAGATGCCAAACGGGGCAGCAGCGATGCCTTGATGTATTTGGGATATTTGAGAGTGAAGCAACGAAAATATGAAGAGGGCCTTGGCTATTACAGCCGGAGCTCTGTGCTAGCCGAAGAAGCACATTCAGACTTTAGCCTTGCACAAGTTAACTGGGGGCTGGCTGATGCGCATTTCAAACTAAAAAATTTCGAAGAGTCAACCAGCTTTCTCAACAAGGCCGAATACTACTGCGGTTTGACTGAAGCCAATGAAATTTTGATCATGTGCTTCAACACCCGTCGGGATCTTCTGGCGGCTCAGGGGCAATTCGAAGCTTCCCTGGCGTATTCCATGAGGGCCAGTCAGTTGAAAGACTCTCTGCACAAGTCTGATGTAAGCAGGAAGTTCGCCAACCTTGAAAAAATGCACCAGATCGACCAGCGAGACAGGGATATCAGGGCATTGCAACAAGAAAAGCTGTTGGCTGACAATCAGATTGCCCTACAGCAATCGATGCTGGATCAGCAGTTTCTGCTTCTGATCGTGGGACTCGCCGGCCTCGCATTGCTCAGCTTTGTGGCCATTGCCTACTATCGTTTCTATAAGAGAATCAAGGCATTGCACTCCACTATTGTGGAAAAAAACCAGCGCATTCAGGTGCAGTCGGAGGAGCTGGCCACTAACAACGAAAGGATCAGCGAGCTTAACCGGGGTCTCGAACAGCTAGTGGAAGAAAAAACAAACGAGCTTGTGAAAACGAACGAGGAGCTTGTTAAATATAACAATGAACTCGTTCAATTCTCTTATACTGTTTCTCACCATATTCGTGGGCCAGTCGCCCGGCTGCTCGGCTTGTCCGATTTGGCAAGCAGAGAGCTGGATGACACAAGTTCAAAGCAACTGATCGGGCTGATGGGCACCACGGCAGAAGACCTGGATCAAATCATTAAAGACTTAGGGCAGCTCCTGGATCTAAGAACGACACCCAGTCATTATCGTGAGCCTGTGGACCTGGAAAAGGAGTGGCAGGAGAGTATTCGCTCATTGAAAGAAAGCCTCACCGGGAGTGAAACAATTGAGTGTGATTTTTCGGCACTACCTGAGATATTCACAGTCCAGCCCATGATTCAAAGCATTTTTCATAATCTGCTTAGCAACGCTATCAAGTATCAGTCGTGGGACAGAAGCCTGGTGGTAAAAGCAAAAAGTTGGGAAGTAGACGACAGTGCAGTCATACAAATCACCGACAATGGGCTGGGGTTTGACGCTGTGCTTTACAAAAAACAGCTATTTAAGCTCTACAAGCGATTTCACACGCACGTAGAGGGGCGTGGGATAGGCCTTTACCTCGTAAAAGCACAGCTTGAGATATTGCATGGGTCGATAGAAGTTGAGTCAGCGCCCGATGAAGGTACTTCCGTTACGATCACAATTCCGTTGGAAGGCAAGAAAGAGGTGCTTGCCAATAAGCAATTTGATACCACCGAAAGGTGAGCCAAGGAGTATAAGGGAAATCAACAGTATTTATTGCTTGGTTCATCGGTTAGCTTTCCAAAACAACAGGCTTATGCCGGACCGGCAAAGCAGACCACAAAAAAATACCCTCTGGTGAAGATTCAAAATCCACAAGCCAGCGGGTATTCTGTATGAGTAGAAAACGCTTCCTACTTTAACGGTACTGATGCCTTCAGCTTCTCCCATGCGATGGTAAAGCTATCTCCTGCCACCGCATAAGAAAGCGACTCCTGCATGTCGGCTGCCATAGGTGTAGTCTTCACTATGAAAACATCACTCTCCGGTTTTCTGGTGCTGGTGCCGTCTCTGTTAATACCCCATTGCCCCACTTCTTTGTTGAATATCACCTGCCATTCCTTTTCACTCGGAATGATGTAGATGCTGTACTTGCCTTTGGCAAGCTTGTTGCCACCTACCATGATGTCTTTGTCAGTTTCAAAGGTAGTAGCATTATTGGCTCCTGCCCGCCAAACCTTGCCGTAGGGCACAAGTCCACCCCAAATCTCTCTGCCATTTGCAGAAGGGCTGCTGTACTCAATGGTAATGTTTGCATCGCCAACCTTTCCATTGGCGGTCATTTTGGGGCTTTTTGGCTGCGCCTGGGCATAAACAAGTGCAGCAAAAACAAAAAGGACTGAAAGTCCGAAAACTCTAATTGAAGTACTTTTCATGTTGGATAAGTTATGAGTAAACTGGAAATAATTGTAACCGGTTGATTTCAGATGGAAGATACAATAATTACAAGAAATATCTTAACCAAAACATTACAACCTATGCTCCAATAAGGTCAGCCCGAGTCTCCTGTTATGCACAGGCAACTCCTCACTATCGGGCGTAATATAGTTTTCGACGGAGGTGAAGCCGAATCCCTGATAGTAGTTGACAATGGTAGGGTTGTTTGCCCAGGTGTCCATTCTTACAGCGCTAAGACCTTTGTGCCTGGCATGGCTCTTCGCCCAATCCACAATGTGGCCAAAGAGCCTTTGTCCTTTAAAAACAGGGTTCACCACAATACGGTGCAGATACACAGCATCACCCTGATCCATCGCCCGCCAGATTACCTTGTCGGTGTAAGCAACACTGAAAACAATCAGTACATCGTCTCCGGCAACCACCTTGTACTGATTGCCTTGCTCAATGTCTCTGATGATTGCTCCCTTGTCGTAGTTGCGCCAGACTGGGTAGCCTTTTGCCTCCTGGTACCTGATTGATTCTTCGAAAAGATGGCAAACAAGATCGAGGTCAGCAAGCTGTGTGTTGACTATTTTCATTTCCTTTTGCGGTGGTAGGATAAGTTAAGTATTATCCGGCATTTCAACACCTACCTTCCATTCTGGGAAATTGCCATTTCAGTGACTTCAATGAATATTTTCCACCAGAATGGTATAAAACAAAAAAACCAACCAGCACTTGCCAGTTGGTTTTAACTTTCCCGTGTTAAACGCCAATTAGTCTAATACTTTCTCAAGCTTGGACACCCAACCATCTACCGGATCAAACAATAGCTTCTTGGTGCCTGTAGCTTCTTTGGTGTATTCAAGCTGAATAGTGCCTGACGCTACCGGGTCAATATTTGCTCCGTCTTTATAAGCCCAAATAGTGACTTTGAGGTCGTAAACATCTCCCACTTTCAGTTTCTCCTGATTTTTTCTCAAAAGTTCGAGGAAGGCGTAGTCAGCAGAATTTGAAGAATTGTCGACGGTGACCCTTGGAAACAGGAAGTAAAAGATTCCCTTGTCTTTGTCTATCTGTGGAATGTTCTCAGAGAACACTGAACTGGTCTTTCTCAGCACTTCTCTATCGGTAGTTTCACCAAGCATTTCGTAAGTAATGTTGAACCAGGCACCTGGGTGCGACACTTCCAGTGGCATTTCAAAATAAGGCTTATAAGCCACCGTTGAACCCAGCTCAGCTTTGGTGATAAAGTTGGCAACCTTTTCTACCGGCTCATTTTCTCTTTGGTTGCGCAGGTAGTTGGTTCCTTTGGCGAACGCTATTTTGCCTACATAGCCACCATAAGACTCAAACTTCATCAGGTTCTTCTTGATTTTTTCGCTTTCCTCAGCCTTCAGGCTACCAATCAGCATGTCCAATTTGGCCTGGGCGGTTTCCACATCCCAGGTATCGAAGCTAGCCTTGTCCTTGGCATAAACATCCACCACCGTGCGGGTAGCGTCAAGGCCGACGGGGCCGTCGTTATAGCTGCGATCAGATTTGATCTGCGCTATCACACCCGGATCGACTTCTACCAACTCAACATAGCCGGAAGCGCTTGCTGAAATCCAGAAGTAAAACAGCTTCACCTGGTGTTTGGTGTAGTAGTTTTCTTTCAAATCAAGCTTCAACTGTGGCTCATCGCCTTTCTTCTCGAAGTAGTGAAGCTTGTTTACCATTTTACCAGCTTCTTCTTTCACAAAACGAAGGCCATACGCTTTGCCGTCACTCAAACCGAAGTACTCGCCTGTGACGCCCATGGCATCGGTTTCATCGTTGAATGCCGTAAATGATCCACCTCCGCCGCCTTTGCCACCCTTCCCTTTGCCCACCTTACCGGCCAGTGCACCAGCTAGTTGGGAGTGCGCTTCTTGTGCACTGAAAAGGACGAAAACGCCCAGCAGTGCCATTGATAGAATTAACTTTTTCATGTTGGTTCTTATTTATTGGTTATTAAAAATTCAGATTTACTGATGCGATTTTGGTATCAGTGTAACCGTCGGCACCTGGGTTTCCATCGTTGCCTTTAATGCCGGTGTTGTAGTAAGGTGGCCCTCCGTTGCCACCCTTCCCCCCCTGATTGTTGATGGTGACGTTAAACGATGCCACGGAGGGATCTTTGATGATGGTAACACTGCCGCCGTTGCCGCCATTGCCACCATTACCTCCGGCCGTTTCACTTTGGCGACCCTTGCTGCCATTCATTCCCTGACCTCCTTTGGCGTTTATTATCAGGGGCGTATCGGGTGTTAGCTTATAGTGAGCAACCGTTTTGGCCTTGCTGGTATTATAGATCTCTATCTTGTTGAGGCTGGCACCTGTCTTCTTGTGCCGTACGGTCTGCACTTTGATGACCAGGTCGTCTCCATTGCCAGCATGCTGCCCATCGACGCCCTGAAAAACAGTCATATGCTGATGACGTTCGTTGCCCCAGAAACCATTTTGGTTTACCTGAACGCTCACATCATTGGTCGTATTGATGGCCAGGGACGCTTTTAACGACGGATGGTAGACGGAAGTAATCTGGAGCAAAACGACATCGTCGGTCAGCGATGAGGCGTCCACATCCACCCGTACCTCGTCGATGGTGTTACTGCAGCCTTTGTGCGCCAGCTCGAAGTCTTCCCAGGGTATTTTCCCTCCCAGGTTAGGCGTTTTGAGCATCGTGCCATCTTTCAGCGTGGCAACAACACCATATTTGATAGCTTCACTGAAGTGGGCTACTTTCGCAGGCTGCGACACGAGCTGGATCTCAATTTTGGCGACAGCTTTTTCTTCCAGCGAATTTGCCTTGCGCTCTGCTTCAGCCAACTCGGCTTTCTTGGCTTTCACATTGTCCCTGGCGCTGGTTTGGTTTTTAAAGGTGGCTGTGGCGTAGGCAGCTACCAGCTTGTTGGTGGCTCCCGGATCCAGGTTAAAATCACCTCCTTCTTTTACCAGCACATATTTGGTGGTAGCTTCCTGCTTGCCATTCCACTCGTAGTAAACGGCATAGTCATTGAGAAACGAAAGCCTGAGGTCTTTGAAGGCAAAGTAGGCAGGATAGCCGGGCACATCCGGAGCAAAGGGCTCGTCGAGAATGCCCGACCGTTTCACCAGGACCTCACTTACGTTGCCGCCCTGTTTGGTGATAACTACCGGCCATGGTTTCCCAACTTTCTCAAACTTCCCTTTCTCGCCCAGCTTGTAAACCGTGTAGTTGCCGGATTCAAAACCATTCAAAATCGTGTTTTGACTTTCCTGCGCCCGGGCGGCGGAAAAGACCATGAGGAAGAGTAGAACTACTGAGGCTTTTACAATTGTTGTTTTCCGTTCCATATTCTTTGTTTAGATGGCGGTGACTAAACAAAGATGCTTTCGTTCCTGAATGGATTTTCAAGCGAACTTCCAAAGGGCTGGTTTGAATTTCCGAAGCCGGAGAATGGTAAGATTAAGGAATGGCAGGCAGGTGAGGTAAGAACGAAAAGAAAGGCAATCAGCTGCCCTGTATTACCTCGAAAAACTCGTCTTTCTTGTCCTTGGAGATGCCGACGGTCTTTTGATTGTCCATGATGATATAGCCGCCATCCTGATTCACATATTGTTTGATATGTTTCAGATTAATGAGGTACGAGCGGTGCGGACGATAAAACTCTGCGGCTTCTTTTAATACGTCAATGAAAAACTTCATCGGCTTGCTAACCAGGATGTCTCCGCTACTTTGCGTAGAAACTTTGGTATACATTCTGTCTGCCTCGAGCATCACTATGTCATCGAATTCGACAAAGATGACACCATTGGACACAGGAAGCCCCACTTTACGAACACTGGAAGCCTTGAAGGAGTTTTTAAGCTCTTCCAGTCTCTCACTCACTCTCGATTTACCAATTTGGGTAATGGCTTTTTTTACCGCTCCTTCAACCTGCTCGTCCCGGAGCGGCTTCAGCAAGTAGCTGATGGCGTTAAGCTCGAAGGCCTTGATGGCATGCTCGCTATAGGCTGTAGTGAAAATAATTTCAAAAGTGATTTGCTCCCGGGTGAAAAAATCAAGCAACTGAATACCTGAGTATCCAGGCATTTCTATGTCGAGAAAAACAATGTCAGGTTTGAACTGATTGATAAGGCTTACTCCTTTTGGCAGACTGTCGGCATCTTCTATTTCGTTGATCTGAGGACAATTTTCCTCCAGCAAAATCCGCAAGAGATTTCTGGCTTTCTGCTCATCATCAATAATTACTGCCCTCATATACTCTTCTTTCCTCTAAAACTATGGCGTATTTCAGCTTCATCCCGCCCAAGTTTCCCAATGCCGATTTTCAACTTCCTAACTGACGAATTCCAATACGGGAATACTTAGCACCACTTTAGTGCCTATGGACTCACCGGCGTCATTATGCAGGTCATAGACGGTCTCCCCTATCGGCCTGTCTTTATTGTTGAAATTCAGCAATTCCAGTCTGTTTTTGGTAGCGCTCATACCAAACGATTGGTGATCGGGATTTCTCAGAACATTGATTTCTCCCGATTTTTTTCTGCCAATGCCGTTGTCAACTATTTCGCATTCTAATACCTGATGATCGGGATGGTAGCGGAAAGAGACAGACAACTCACGATCAGTGTTTTTGTGAAGCAGGCCATGCTTGATGGCGTTTTCCACGTAGGGCTGAACGAGAAATGTAGGAATTGTAACAAGTCCTGGATCGAGGTGCTCATCAACTTGTATCTGATAGGAAAGTGTATCTTCGAAACGCAGCTTTTCGAGCTCAAGGTAAAGATTCAACGCCTCAATTTCCTCAGCAACGGTGATTTGTTTGATCTGGCTGTGATGAAGATAAATGCGCATCAGATCGGCAAATTTCCCAAGGTATTTGCCTGCTAACTTTTTCTCGTTCATCATGATGTATTCCTGAATGGAATTGAGTGCGTTGAATATGAAGTGCGGGTTCATTTGGGAACGCAGCGCTTTGAGTTCGGAAGCCCTGTATTGCTGTTCCAGCGCTAGCCGTTTTCTCGTTTCTTCCAGTTCCAAATTGGTGAGCGCCTGTTGTTGCTTTATTTGCCGCTGCCTGTAAATCAACACGGCACCTCCAAGCAACAATATGATTAAAATGGCCAGGCCACCCAAAAAATACCTTTGCTGGGATAGCTGTAAGGCTTGTACTTCGGCAGTTTGTGTCAGCCTGGCAACTTCCTGCTCCTTGATATTTGCTTCCAACCTTGCCTGAAGCGACGACAGGCTTGCAGAATTCCTTCCGCTCACTATAGAGTCATACTTGGCCTTGTACAGCTCATATGCCTGTAGTGCCTGATTAAACTCTCCCTTCGATTTGTGAATCAGGTACTTAAGTCGATAGTGATCGATACCTGTTGGGCGAAGCTTTTCTCCCTCAGTCATACGAAGCATAGCAGAGTCGTAGACACCTAGTTTTTCATAAGCAAAGCCTTCGTTGAGTATTTGATAATAGAGAGAACGCTGCGGAAAATTATATTTCTCAATATACCTTCGGGCTTCTTTGGCCATTTGTATGCCTTTACGGTATTGGCCCTGCCGGATGATGGGCGCAGTTACAATGTCCACCATGGTGGCATACCCGTAGTTGTACCCGGCCTTGCGGGCTATTTCCATACCCAACTCACCATAGTATATCGACGAATCGAGGTTGACAGAAATGCCCCCATTATATATCCTGCACAAGGCATAACAAACTCTTACCTGCAGCTCAGCATTATTCATGGCTGTTGCTCCTGCTAAAGCAAGAGCATAATACCTGGCACAGTTTTCAAGGTCATTGTTCTGTCGCAACACCGACGCTATATCGGCGTATGCTTCAGGCAAAAGCTCGGTCAGGTCATTGTCTTTTATTTGCTGACGGGCATTGTAGAAATTCTCCAAAGCCTTGTCGTACTGCTGATTGAAAAGTAATATACGGCCTGTGGCCATGATATACCCCACCCGTATCAGGGGACTGGCACTTTCGTCCAATTTAAGCTGCTGAAGCAGACTAGCGGCGCTGTCGTAGTGGTTAAAAAGGATATAGGCGTTGACACGAGTCAGCAAAACTTCATTGACCAACTCTTTATTGCCTCCGACCAACGCCGTCAGCTGGTTAGAATAGCGGCGCAGCGAGTCAAGGTTCTCCGTCCGATAATAATTGACTATCCCCTCCAGGGCTTGCCTGTTGCCGGAGTTTTTCTTGTACGCCAAAAGCAGGCTGTCAATGGGGACAGCGTTTTGAGCGTTTGCTCCAAAACATACCAACAAGCAAATAGAAACCACCCAAGCTCTTTTCATTACTGTAATATAGATGCTCTGAAGAAGCGGAACAACATTGACATCAGGTGACGGAACTTAGTAGTCGCAAACAACTGCGCAATCATCAAGCTTACAACACTTAAGAGGTCTTTTAATCCTCTCCCACATGCATTTTATAAAACTTCCACGCCTCTCTGGCCACGTCCCGGCCCAGTTTTAGCCCTTCAATATTGTCGGACTGGATATGATACCCCCCAAGCACCCTGGAGATGCCAGCCATTTCAGCCGTTTGGGTGAATGTTGGAAACCTTAAAGTGATGGTGTCACCCAGGTTGTCGGGTTCCGTCATAGCGCCAGCCACCAAAACCGACTCCGAGCCAAATTCGTCGCTCCCTGTCCATAGCTTCAGCGCTTCAGCGCATCCTCCACTGATGGTGCTATGGCCGGATACATAACTGGGAAACGGCGGACAAAGAAAGGTTTCAGGAGAATAAGGTCGCCATTGATTGCCTGTCATTTCAATCATGCCCTTTCCCTCACCGCCCCAGGCTTTGATCTTTTGGTCATCGTAGTATTGATGCACCAACGCATAAGGCCTCGCATAGTCGTAGAATATCTTGGAATCCCAGGAAGCAATAAAGGCGTCCATGGCTACTACCTGATTGTAGAAGTACATCTTCACATCCTGGTCAAGGGTGTGATTGTCCCGTACAGACACGTCCTGAGCAAACTTCAACCAGTGCCCGGCCTGCTGCACCGACTGCGGGCCGTCCCGCATAAATTCCACAAGGGCCTTTTGCTCGTCGGTGAGGTTGGCTTGCATATCTATCACCTCCCACACCTCTTTTTCCAGTTGTTCAGACCCTACCATGGGTGGCGGTCCCGGGCGAAACTGATCACCTGACTTCAGCGCCACTGGCTTCACTTTGTCCCAAAAGGGCGTGAGGCAGCCAGGCGCATACTTCCCCCCCTTGCCGTCGGAAAAATATTTGGGTTGCCAGCGATTCGGATCCACATTCTTATCAACCGGGTTCACCGGCGCATAGCCAGTATAGTCGTAATAGGGCTGACCATCCGATCCGGCCTCTTCCGCATATTGGTTAGCGCCATCGCCTTTTCGTGCTTCGATCACTGCTTTGGCAGCCAGGTTGCCTATTCCCTCTGGTGTAGTGGCGTCCATCGATTCGTTATCGGGGTCAAGCCCCAACTCCTTCATAAAATCCCGGAACATTGTCTCGTCAGAAAAATAGTATTCATTCATGGCCCGGAAAGCTGCGTAGCTGATAGCAACCTCTTTATTTTTCAGAGTTTGTTCATCGGCAGGTCTTCGTTGAACTCCGGAAAGGTAAACAGGCGTTGCTTTTTCGTCGTACCTGGACCAGGCGTCAAAAACCGACACGAAGATCAATCCCAGGTAACGGGAGGTAATAGTAGGACGTGGCCTGAACTTTTCCGTGTCATTCGCAGTAGCCTTCAAGGCCATTTTGCCCCATTTGTAGGCGACATTATCGACACCGATTGGCTCTGGTTCTTGTTTTGAGGATGTTTGATTGTTTTGTTGGCAACCAAGTAAAAGCGCTATGAACAGGTAGAGGGTTGAAATTCTTTTCATGACTGATGGTCAGCTTCGACCGGCCAATGATGACAATGCTCATTTAGCCAGGCAAAAGCTTCAATACGTTTTGAGTAGGTATAAAGCGGCTATTTTATCGAATTTAGATCGCAATGCAAAGAAATAATAGGCCGGGATCGTTCTCGAAAGTTTATTTTTATCAAATAATGCTGTCAAGCAGCGCTTAAAGCTTTTTATTCGTCGGGCTCAATATGTATGAGTACCTGGGCAATTGCTGGAATTTGCTTCTTGAGGGCTGATTTAAGTTTATGTGATATGTCGTGCCCCTCGGTAACAGTAATTTTACCATCTACAGCAGCGTGCAGATCCACATAATATTGCATACCGGCTTTTCTGACAAAACATTTTTCTGTATCAATGACTCCATCAACAGTGTTGGCTACTTCTCTTATCTCAGCAACGACGTCATCGTATAGGTGTTCATCCATGATTTCTCCTAAAGCCGGTCGGAAAATGAGGTAACTGTTATATAAAATAAAACCAGAAGCCAACAGTGCAGCCCAATCGTCGGCTGTTTCATAACCCTCCCCAAAATAAATGGCAATGGAAATACCAATGAAAGCCATGATCGAGGTAATCGCATCGCTGCGGTGGTGCCATGCGTCAGCTTTCAAAGAGGAACTATTGGTTTCTCTCCCTCGTTTCATCACGATTTGATAGGAGGTTTCTTTCCAAAGGATGATGGCTCCCAGCACAAACAATGTCCAGGCCTTTGGAGTTTTATGTGGCGTGAGAATATGTTGGATACTTTCGTAGGCGATTACTGTCGCCGATGTAACGAGAAAGGCCACCACAATGAAGGTGATGAGAGGCTCAATCCGTCCATGACCGTAGGGATGATTGTCGTCGGCGGGCCGCTTGGCATACTTAAGGCCCAGCAGCACCAGGAACGACGAGAAGATGTCTGTTGTTGACTCTATGGCATCAGCTATCAGCGCATAGGAGTTGCCAAAAAAGCCGGCCAGCCCCTTCAGTAACGCCAGGCAGGTATTGCCAACAATGCTGAAGTAAGTGGTTCGTATGGCTTTGTCTTCGTTTGTCATTAGGTGGCCGGTAGCTGAGAACGCCTGTTATCAGAAAAGGTAAGAAATCATATAATGATGGCAATCTAGCCGATTTTCGACGCCCTGAAAAGTGTTTGTTCTACATTAGCCTTAACTTTATACGTATGCAACGTTCCGGTCATGCTGACCTTCCTCTACATTATGGTACCGTGCCACGCTGGCTGGCGGAACGCATGGCCCTGCTCGGTGGGGCGATAGTGGAAGCCATTGTGCTGGAATACGGCAAAGCCGAGGTGATCAAACGTTTGAGCGACCCTGCCTGGTTTCAATCGTTAGGGTGCGTGATGGGGATGGATTGGCATTCCTCAGGCATCACCACTTCTGTGATGGGCGCTTTAAAGAGTTCAATCAATCCTATTTCCAAAGAGTTGGGCATTTACATCTGTGGTGGCCGTGGCAAGCACAGCCGCAACACTCCCAACGAGCTGATGGTTATTGCTGGCAGAACAGGGCTAAATGGGGCCGAATTGGTGCGTAGCAGCCGACTTTCTGCCAAAGTAGACAACACAGCCATTCAGGATGGCTTCCAGATTTATCTGCACTCCTTCGTACTGACCGACACCGGAGAATGGTCTGTTATCCAGCAGGGAATGAATGATGCCACTGGCTATGCCAGAAGGTATCACTGGCATTCGTCTGAATTGAAGAGCTTTACCGAAGAACCTCATACGTTTGTATATGGCCGAAATCAGGGCCAGATACTTAACCTGACACACAAGGATGCGGCCACCTCCAAAAGTGGCATCATCGCCATTTCGAAAGAAAACCCGGACAAGATGCTAGCCGAGATCAAAAAAATCAAACTTCCCTCACATCACGATGTGCAGGCCAACGATGTAGACTTGAAAAGACTCGGCGCCGTGCTGGTATTAGCTCAGGATCTGCCAACGCATGATTTCGAAAACCTGCTTTTGCTGCAGGGTCTTGGTCCACGCACCCTGCAATCGCTGACCCTGGTAAGCGAGGTTATTCACGGCACCCCCTCCCGTTTCAGCGACCCCGCCAGGTTCAGCTTTGCCCACGGAGGAAAGGATGGGCATCCTTTTCCCGTTCCAACCAAAGTCTATGACGAAAGTATCGACGTGCTCAGAACCTCTATCGAAAAGGCCAGGCTTGGCCAAAGCGATAAACTTAAAGCTTTGAATTCGCTGACAATGGCGGCACAAGCTCTTGAAAAAGATTTTGAGCCAACAGGTAGTTTTGACGATGTGATCAAGCAGGAAAGAGAGAATAGCTGGCGCTTCGGAGGCAGAACGGTAAAGGGAAAAGCAAAACCGCCAAAAGGTTTACGGGGTGGGCAGCTGGGATTGTTTGAGTAATTAACCCGCTGTGATCTGAGAGCCCGGCACCAAGAGAACAACAAAAGCCACCGTCCCAGCTATTTCGCAGCATAGCGAAGAAATCTTATTCGAGCAGTGATCCACTCAAGCCAAAATTTCGCTCCCGCTACGCAACCCTATTCTCTTCACAGCGTCTAATGTTATTAAATATACATTTAGGGTTTTTATGCCGTCCTATTTTATATACATTTAGGACATTAAAGGCAAATGTTATGAATAACTACCAATTGGGCGAATTTGAAGAGATAGTATTGCTGACCGTAGCCATCCTGAATGATGACGCCTATGGTGTCAACATAAAGCAAGAAATTGAAATGCGGATGAAGCGCAAAGTGAGTACCGGTGCCATGCAAACTGCCCTTCGCAGAATGGAAGCCAAGGGCTACCTGGCTTCCGAGTTTGGTGAAGCCACTGCTGTGAGAGGCGGCAAAAGGAAGCGTTACTTCAAAATCACGCCCTATGGTGTAAAAGCCCTGGAGCACTATAAGGAAACTAGAATGAGCCTTTGGGACGCTATACCCGGCACAGTACTCGATTTGAAGATCTGTGGAAGATAGAAAGATAAAATATTACCCACCCACCTGGGCGGTCAACTGGCTGCTTTGGTTTTGTCATGCCGACTTTGCCGAAGACATTCTGGGCGACCTGCAGGAGGAGTATCAATTCCACGTGCCTGCCACAAGCAAGCGCCTGGCCGACTTTTGGTTTGTGCGCCAGGTGGCAGGCATGATGAGGCCTTCGCTTATGAAGCCTTTCCTCCCCTTTTTGAAACTCAACAATAAATTGGATATGATTAAAAATTACATCAAAATCGGACTGCGGAATCTCACCAAATACAAGGTGAGCACCGCCATCAACCTGCTGGGGCTCTCCACCGGCATGGCTGCCTTTATTCTCATTGCCCTGTTTGTGAAAGACGAGCTGAGCTACGACCGCAACCACGAGCATGCGGATGAGATATTCAGAATAACCATTAAGAACTTCTCCGGTGACGGCGAGACACTTTCCCGTCATTGGGCGTTTGCTTCTGCTGGCCACGGCCCTCGCATTAAGGAGGACTTCCCGCAAGTAACCCATGCGACCCGTTTCTTTCCCTGGGCTTTCCCCGATGTGGTTTACGAAGATAAGAGACTGCCAGGTGAGCAGGTGGTGTTTGCCGACCCTGACGTTTTCGATATCTTCACGTTTCCCTTCCTTCAGGGAAACAAAGAGTCTGCCTTCGCCAATGAGACGTCTATGGTTATCTCCGAAGATGTTGCCGTTAGAATCTTTGGCAATGACTGGAGAGAGCAGGACATTGTTGGCAAGAGCGTGAAAATTGAAGCAAGAGGTGCCGGGCTATCGCTCCAAATCACCGGGGTGATGGAGAATATGCCCCGTCAGCAGCACTTTCATTTCGACTACCTGGCTCCGTTTGCTATCTATGAAAATTTTGTCAACAACCCCGACGCCATGAGCAATGTGACGGGTAATTACAACTACCTGACTTATGTGAGATTGAGTGATGGCGCTTCATCTGCCGAAGTAGAAGCAGGCGGGTCGGCCTTTTTCGACAAACATATTGCTGATATAAGGGGCGTGAAGGCGCACAACTACTACGGACTGGTGCTACAGCCCCTGAAAGACATTCACCTGACGTCGAACATATCCGGAGAGATTGAGAATAACGGCAGCATGTCACAGGTAATCATCTTCTCTGTGATCGGTGTTCTCCTGATTGTAGTAGCCTGCATCAACTATATGAACCTGGCCACCTCCCGCTATACCCGAAGGATGAAGGAAATTGGCGTTCGTAAATCAATTGGCGCCTCAAGAGGTTCGTTGATCAGTCAGTTCATCACTGAATCTGTGATGCTTACTGTTATTTCATTTCCGCTGGCCGTTGGCCTGGCCGCCGTCGCCTTGCCATTTGTGAATGACTTCATGGACAAGCAGCTATCGATCAATTTCCTTCAGGATTTTCAGTTGTTCCTGAGTGTGTTTGGTCTTCTGGCTCTGGTGGCACTGTTGGCGGGTATTTACCCTGCTGTTTACCTGTCTGGCCTCGACACCATCAGGTCGCTCAAGGGCGAATCAACCTTTAAAACTGGAAAGGTAAACTTTCGCACGGTACTCGTTACATTTCAGTACGTGGTTACAATTGCCATTATCTTTTCACTAACGGTTCTTAATGCGCAAATGAGCTATATTTTTAACTCTGATCCTGGTTTTGATAAGGAGAGTGTGCTCGATGTGCCGTTGTCAAATGAGATCTTTGAAAAAAAGGAAGCGTTTAGAAACGAGTTGCTCAGCAACACTGAGATCGAGAAAGCCAGCTTCGTGTCGAGAATTCCAACCGGCGCTCTGCTCGATAGCCAGGGAGCGAGCATCTTTCTGGGCGACACGATTACACCCATCAATTTCAGGCTGCCATGCATTATGGTGGATGAAAATTTCCTCGACACGTACAGCATAGAATTGGCTGCAGGCCAGGATTTTGAGCGTTACATGGACTCCGATTCGGTCGGCTATTACATCGTCAATGAAATTGCAGCCAGGTCTTTGGGATTTTTGACTGCGGAAGACGCCATCGACAAGAGAATGACTTATGCCGGGGTAGACGGAAAAATTATTGGTGTGGTAAAGGACTTTCACTTTGAATCGCTTCACAGCGAAATTGGGCCTATGATCATGCTAAAAAATGACAATTATTACCGGCGGATATCACTGAAGATCAATCCAGTTAATATCAAGGAAACCCTCAGTTTCATAGAAACTACCTGGGCAAAGTTTGATCAAAAAAATACCATCAATTACAATTTTGTAGACGAGTCATTCGAAAACCAGTATCAGGGCGAGGAAAGGCTCAGCACTATGTTCAAGGCATTTGCAGTGCTGGCTGTGCTCATCGGGTGTCTGGGCATGTTAGGCATGGTCACCTTCATTGTTGAAAGAAAAACGAAGGAAATCGGTATAAGGAAAGTGCTGGGTGCCAAATCGCCCCACATTATCTGGCTGGTCAGTCAAAATTTCATTTGGCTGATATCAGTTGCTGCGCTGGTAGCATTGCCTCTTGGCTACTACTTTATGAGTGGCTGGCTTGACACGTTCGCTTATCAGGTGACTATTTCTCCTGTCCTTTTTGTCGTTCCTATTTTGGCGGTGGTATTGATTACCCTGCTCACTATACTTTACAGAACCATCAAGGCGGTGTATATCAATCCGGTAAAGTATTTAAGAAGTGAATAAAAAGGCTTTCCAGGTCAATAAAAAAGAGGCTGCATAAAACAGCCTCTTTTTTATTATCACGACACGTTATTCATCGAATAACCCGGTTACATCATCACTTTTTTTTTGACAGGCTGGTAGTGCTCCTTATCGGCCTGGAACCTAAACAAGTCTCTAAGTAAAGGCGATCAGTATCACCGAAGAGAAACTTAAGGCCGGGCTTTCCTAAGTTTGACAAGGTATTCTAAGCGGGTAGATTGAATAAGGCGTAAGACCACCACTACTCCCCCAACAACGTCACTCCACTCAGGTCTGCTTTCCCGTTTTTCAAAAAGGCATAGGTCAATTTGTCTGCCTGGCAGTCAATAAACCGAACCTGCTTCAATTTCTTGTTATTCTTAAAAAAAGTGTTCACCAGGGTTGCACGCTGAAATGTCACTCTTGTAAATGTGCAGCTTTCAAAAAAACAACCGTCTATTTTGCCTTCAAAAACCAAGTCAGCAAGCAGACTGCCAATAAACGAGGTGCGGCTCCACACAACATTGGCAATTTTATTGTTCCCGAAACCACCCGATTTAAACTCCACACCAGTAAAATCGGCACAAGTAAAGTCGCCGCTTTCGATATGACTTTTTAAAAATTCAACTTCGTTTAGCGAACAGTCCCTGAATATATTGTTGGTCAAGTGAGAACGTTGAATGTGACTGTTAGTAATGTCAGAATTTGAAAAGTCACAGTCACTCACATTGTTGCTATTGAGAAGAAGTCCTGACAAATTTGAGCCGACAAACAGACAGCGTTGTATGTTGGATGCGCTGAACTTCTCTTGCAGATTTTTGAGACCGGAAAAGTCAACATCCAGCCAGTTCCCATACGACATATCCCAGTTAAGACTTTTTCTTGCGCTGGTGCCTGATTCTCCAGCCAGTACGTTCTGTTTTTCTGATGCAGATTTGTCTCCATTTGTGCCGCTAGTAGAGAAGCTTTCTGAAAAATAATTGAGGTCAACTCCTACTATTTTGGCAAGCTTGTCAAGAGTAATAATATCCGGGATAGATTCTCCCCGTTCCCATTTGCCAACTGCCTGCGGGCTAATAAAGAGCTGCTGCGCCAGCTGCGCCTGAGAGACATTGAGTTTCTTTCTTGCATCGGCAATTTTGCTACCAATCATCTTTGTTTCCATATGTGTCATCTTTATTGTTTTCGACACGACAAAGGTATTTCAACTCATTTCCCGGATCATCAATTAACTCAATCCTTATAGTTGTAATTACGCTAATTTTGGTTGCTTTTTGACAACTGATGGTTGTATTTGTGTGTGAGTTAGGGTAACCCCCTTTAATCGGCACCTTCTGCCGCCGACTTATTTCGTTTGTCCCAATATCCAATCGGATACCTCCGTCAGGGCCATTGGAGAAAAGGTTTGCTCTATGACGGCGTATTCGGCCAGGGTGCCTGTTTTGCTTTCCTGAAACAGATGATTCAAGCCTGGCAACTCCTTGATCGTCGCCTTCTTATTTCCCCCTTTGGTTAATGCTTTTTTAATGGCTTCAAGGTTCTCCTTTGGTGGCACCTGCAAGTCGTTTTCTCCATTGAGCGCCAAAACGGGGCATTTTACCTTTTCCAGGGCCGGTACCGGATCATACTTGATGAAATACTGCATCCATGGACTTACCAGCTGGCTCACCTGCAAGTTCACAAAGTCATCCACATTCATGCCCTGCGGCAATGCGGCAGTTCCATCTTCTCTCAGAGCAATGCTGAGGTAGTTCGTCAGGTCCGTTCTTAGCTGTTCGGGGTCGGTTGACTTCACCACCATTTCAAATGCTTTTTTGCTGATTGACTGGTTCTTCTGCAAAACGTCGTCGCTAAGCCCCGATGCTTTCCCGATCAGTTGCTGTTGCTCTAAAAGCAGCTGGTCGCCGGGGATGCCAGTTCCAGCCAATAGTACGATGAAAGCAACGTCTTTGAAGCGGGCAGCTACCATTGGTGCTATGAGCCCTCCTTCGCTGTGACCAATCAGCCCTATTTTACGCTTATCTATTTCCTTTCGTGTTCGCAAATAGTCGATAGCTGCTTCCACATCCGTTGCGAAGTCTGCACTGGTAGCGGTCTTGAAATCCCCTTCTGACGAGGCAGTTCCTCTATCGTCAAAACGCAGCACGGCAACCCCGTTTCTCGTTAAATAATCGGATAGAACAAGGAATGGTTTATGCCCCGCCAGCTCCTCATCTCTATTTTGCGGACCACTGCCACTAATTAAAATGGCCACCGGGAACACCCCAGTCTCCCTGGGTAAGGTCAATGTTCCTGCCAGGAAAATGCCCGCTTTCTTATTCTCAAATGTAATGTCCTCGGAGTGGTAGGGATAGGGCTTTGTCGGCTCCTGCGGCCTAACAACCCTTTCCTTTTCAACGATATCCTTTGATAGATTCATGGGGAAAGATTGACCAGCTTGCTTGAAGTTGCCAACCACAACGCCGTCGTTGCCCAACACGCCTTCATACACAATTCCAGCATTTGCGACGGTAAGTTTCAAAGTGGCATTTTCAAAACTTGTGGTGGTAACGGGTATTCCTCTGGCCCCCTGGTCGGGGCTGTCCATTGTGGATCGGTAGACATTTTCAACTCTACTAATGTTGAAAACAACTCGCAATTGTATCCCCTGCACCTTCAGAATGCCGTTCCATTGCCCTGTTATGTCTTGTCCATGCGTTGACACAGCTGTCAGGACTATCAATAGCATTGTGATCAGGCTTTTCATCTTCCGGTTTTTAAGGTACTGGTTGAAAGTAGAGATATGAATGGGGT
This sequence comes from Imperialibacter sp. EC-SDR9, assembly GCF_902498805.1. Taxonomy (GTDB): domain Bacteria; phylum Bacteroidota; class Bacteroidia; order Cytophagales; family Cyclobacteriaceae; genus Imperialibacter. Next base: position 368,445 of record NZ_LR701574.1, read on the forward strand.
TCTTTTTCGTAGTGATTTTGGTAGGTAATAATAATGAAATATTTAGAGAGCATGATTGTTTTTGATCAACGAACAAAGAACAAACATTTCCCGCCTGTTCTTAGTAGTGAAGATTCCATTCCACAGGTCTTTAGTTTACCTCGAACAACCGCCCAGACGACCGAACCCTGTGTCACAGTCATTCCGTAGTGAAACGGAGGAATCTTCTACAGCCGTGTAAGTACTTGCTTTTGATTTGAAATCGAGTCACCGATTCAGTTTCCGTAATCTCTTACTGCTCGCACAGGATTTCTCCGCTCCGCTGCGAAATGGCTTCGCTGAGTGATGATCAGGCTTCGAATCGAAACCGTCGTATCCCGGCAGCCTCGCATTCGAAAGACTGCCAGGCGATCCATCACCAGTATTGTTGTCATTCCGACGGCCACAGTTATCCTCGAATAGCCTTCCAGACGGTCGAACCCTGTGTCACAGCCATTCCGCAGTGAAACGGAGGAATCTTCTACAGTCCCGTAAGTCATTTTTTTAGTGGAATCAGGCCATCGATTCAGACTCCATACGATTTTATTGCTCGCATAGGATTTCTCCGCTGCGCTGCGAAATAGCTTTGCTGAGTGATGATTCACACTCGAATCGAAACTATCTTAACCAAGCGAAGCGGTGAATAATCTTTTGCCAAGCAAAGACCCAATCAACAACTTCTTAAATACAGGGTTAAAGGTTATTTTTAAACTATGAGTAACTACTTCACCTACATCCTTACCAATTCAACGAAAAAGGTGCTCTATGTTGGAATGACTAACGACCTTGAACAAAGACTAGTCGAGCACTTTCTGAATAGGGGAAAACCTGAAACGTTTGCAGGGAGGTACTACTGTTACTATTTGCTTTATTACGAAAGGTTTACGTTGCCAGGCCATGCATTGGAGAGAGAAAAGGAGATCAAGGATTGGAATAGGAAACGAAAAGAGGGGCTAATCAATTCACTTAACCCTGAGTGGAAATTCCTAAATAGCGAGATTATGCTATGGCCACCTGATCCTGAAACTACAGCGAGGTAGTCGTTCTCCGTGTATAGAACCCCGTTCCATATCTCTTTCAATATGCATAGGATTTCTTCGCTCCGCTGCGAAATAGCTTCGCTGAGTGATGATTGGGCTTCAAGATCAGGAAAAAGTGAGGTGACCAATGAACAGTCACCTAAACTCGCCATGGAACACCGCCGTCCGGTAACAGCCATTCCGCAGTGAAACGGAGGAATCTTCTACAGCCTTGCAAGTCCTTGTTTTTGAAGTGGAATCCGGTCATTGATTCAGACACCGTACGCTTTTACTGCTCGCATATGATTTCTCCGCTCCGCTGCGAAATGGCTTCGCTGAGTGATGATCAGGCTTCGAATCATAAACCGTCGTATCCCAGCAGCCTCGCATTCGAAAGACTGCCAGGCGATCCATCACAAGTGTTGCAGCTATTCCAACAGCCGAAGTTTCCTCGAATAGCCGTCCAAACGACCGAACCCTGTGTCACAGCCATTCCGCAGTGAAACGGAGGAATCTTCTACAGCCTTGCAAGCCCTTGTTTTTGAAATGAAATCGGGTCACCGATTCAGTTTCCGTACTCTCTTGCTGCTCGCATAGGATTTCTCCGCTCTGCTGCGAAAAGGCTTCGCTTAGTGATGATTCAGCTTCGAAATTTGGAATGTTCCACCACTTAAAACCCAAGCCGTCCCATCAATTACGAGGTTACTCTTGTGGTGCTGGCTAGAGTAACCCCTTAGTCGCCAAGTTCGTCTGATCAGACACCTCTCTTTCTACACCTACATCCTCGGCACCCACAACCCCATAGTAGCTGCTACTATGCCCAGGGCAGTGCCTATAGTGATCAAAAAAACCAGGCCGGAAAACGCCCATTTTGTTGCGGACACCTGTGACTTTTTAGCCAAAAAATAGAAAGCGACAATGGCTTGAGGAAAGACATAGACCATAAAGCCAAGAAAGTTCAAGAATGGCCCGGTGAAAGTTTCGGGGTCAAAACCAACAGGTGCTCTCCATGCCATGATCCACAACATCAGGAATACCCGGAACAGCCAAACGCCGCTCATGGCCAGGAATAAATGCACTGCCCATTGATTGTGTGAAGCGATGTTCCGGCGAATAGCATTTTTTACTGCGAAGAAGGCACAAATCATAATAATCACCGCATTCATGGTGATAACCACCGAACCTTCCAGCCCCCCAACGGATCCTTTTATCCAGCTGAGGTAAAGGCCTGCCAGGCTGATGAGGAAGGCCGAAAAGATGTAGATACGTCCACTGATCCTGTGAAAGCTGGGCGCATAGTTGCGAACCTGTGGAACGAGCTGCATAGGACCCAAAATCGTGATGATGGCTGCCAGGGCTACATGTAAGCCAAAGATGGTATTACCCAGCAGGTCGCCCTTGACATAGAAGTGTGAAGAGGCCGCATTCCACCTTTCAAAGTCGCCGAGAGCCGCCGACTTCCAGTAGAGCATGAGCACGTAACAGGCAAAGATCATTTGCCCTATTACTGCCACTACAAACCATGACTTTGTGGCAAGATCCACAGCCTTCGTTGCTACGGAATGATTCTGTACTTTCATATTGAGTTTTTTTGACCAGACAATAATAGCTGACCAAAAAGCAAGCACACTTAACAATTGTTAGGAAAGCAACTCCCGCCTGATGCGACTCAGGCTCTCGGGCTTGATGCCCAGGTAAGAGGAGATGTATTTGAGCGGGATGTTTTTTGAAATGTTTGGCTTTTCGTCAACCAGCTTGAGGTAGCGCTGCTCGGCGCTGAGGGTAGCAAGGTCAGTCGTTCTTTGCTTGTCCTCTTCCATGAGCTTCTGAAAAAGTAATAAAGCGTAGTCTTTTGCGGTCAAACCAGTGGCCACCGTGATGTCAAAACCTTCCTTGGTGATTCTAAGCAGCTCGCAGTCGGTAATACAGTGGAGGTTTTCGTTCGAAACTGTCTGGTTAGCAAAATGGAAATAAGAAGTAAAGAATCTTGGGCCGTGGTTTAGGTCAACCGTTACTTCTTCTCCTTTTTCATCAACCTGGAAGTTCCTCATATAGCCCGACACGATGAAGTTGTGGTATTTGGGCACTTTTCCAGCTTCTTCAAGTATGGTATCTTTTGGCACCCAAAGCGGGGTAAAATACTGTCTGCATTGCTCCTTGTCACTTTCAGGCATGGTAAGAATCTGTTCCACATAACTAAAAAATGTTTCGAAGTAGTGGTTCATTGTGCGTGAGAGTTAACCGGAGGGACAATATAAGAGATATCCCTTTAATAATTGAAGAGTGCAAGACAATGACCAACTGAGAAGGGTTGTCTGACTGCCGCTCTTACCCTGTGCGAGGGAATTTTCCTTCTGGCAGAAGCTTTTTCTCTGTCAACCTGCGGACTACGAAATGGCTTCGCTGCACACTGATTTGATCCCGAAACCGGAAAAGGTTAAACAGTACGATGTCTCTGTTTTAAAAAAATAGGAGCCGCAGAGCTGAATTGCGAAGTTGCAATTGTGGTTAGCATGGCACAAATAAGAACAGCCGGTCTCCCAATGCAGACCGGCCATCCTCCCTGCGAACTATTATAACTTATAGAATACGCCAAATCCCAACATGCCCTGGTCTGCATTGCCCAGGATATATTTGATCTCAAAGAATCCGTCAATCTTGCTTGTGAAGGAATAAGCCAGGCCCCCACCCATGTTCAGACCTACTTCTGTGTTGGTCGTTTTGGTGTCATTGACTTTTACTTTTCCGGTTGTGAAGTTTATCCCCACCAAAGGATAGAGTTTGACTCCCCCTCCTGGTGTGAAATTGTAGTGGCCGTCTACGTCGAACATCCAGATATTCGATTTTACCTTGTTTCCTGCACCATCGTTGTAGGAATCCGGAAAGAACAACCCAAAACCTCCTGCTAGATCTATTTTCGGCGTGAGGCCCACCCTGGCTCCAAGTAGCACCCCTAATTTTTCACTTTGCATGGCGTACCCAAGACCCCCTTTCAGGCTTACATCCTGGGCTTTTACTTGCAGAAAACAAAGAGCACCAAAAAACGATAGAATGATAAATTTTCTCATAATGCTGGTTAGTTAAAATTAAAATGAACTGATTATTAAACGCCCGAATAAAAGCAAAATAAATCAGTTTTGCTTATCAAAATTGATGGATACAGCATTTGAAAAGAAGGTAGTTAAATTATGACTTCGGCTTAGGCCCCACTACTCAAAAAGGTTGGTAAGTAAGCAGATAAGTATCAGCGATGTCCTCGTTGCTTCGCTGCAGCTGTAATACAAGCGATTGCTCCTTTAGCTCAATGATGTCATATACAGTGATGGCGGGGCCGTTGGTAAGAATGAGCTGACTCCCTCCTTTGCAAATACACCAGGTTCCCTTCTCATACACCTGTGGGCTTTCGGGTCGGGCTTTGACTGGCCCCTCGTCGAAGACATAGGTGCCTTTCGCATCAAAGATGGCTACGTCATCAAGATCAGATGGATTGAATTGGCCGGTAACGTCTTTGAAATCTTTTGTGTTCGGCATTGCGCCATCGGATAACCTCCTTGCCTCTATGCTTACCTCCTGCCACCTTTTGTTGGCAAGCAACAGTGCCTGTTGAGTAAGGCGAAATTTACATGGAGGCGTATTTCTGGTCAGCAGCGTTCTATTGCAAGAACTAAAGGCTAACAGCAGAAGGACAAGCGCCGGAAATCTATTCATACATGAGGAAGCACGGTGGTGACTCCTCAAAACTAAAAATATAGTTATATATAAACTAATGTTTTAGTTAAAAATTAGTGTGCTGTCAAAGTTGTCTCGTTTCAGCCTCTTTTGGAAAATGGCTTTTGAACCGCCTGTAAAACCAAAACATGAGGACTGCGCCCATCCCACCCCAAAGAATGAAGCCAACCCAATTGTCGGAATCGGCTTCTCCGGCTACGATATACGCTTCGGGAACTGTGGGGTTCACAAGAAGGCTGAGGGTATCTCCTGTGTGAACTTCAGACGGATCGTCTGTACTGCCTTTGAAAATAATGCGGGTAAATTGACGGGCAGTATCGATAACCGTCATTTGGGGATGTTCAAAACTTATGATGGGTGTAATCTCAAGATAGTCTCTGAATTTACCATTGCTGCTTCTTTCACGTTTTTCAACCACGCTCTCCCCTATCACATCGGCTTTTATGGGCAGGCCATAGTCGTATAAAGTCTCACCTTCCAGCAGGTACTGACAAGTCGACTGGTACAAGACTGCCAGCCCCAGTAGACCAATACATATCGTCAATATAAATCCGAATCCCGTTTTTATCTGTATAAAATTTACTTTTTAGAGGCCAGATCGGTCGCTCGGCGAACCGCCGCCGAAGCGGGAATAGCCTGTACCATTACGGAATAGATCGTAGTCTGTTGACTGGTTATTCATCGTTCCACGCCGGTCCGTTGGGTAGGGTATTCCTTATGGCTATTTCATGGTTTCAAAATACCCTTTTCGAATCAGTAATAAAATATTGGTTTGATAAAGAGGACAGGGAGAGCCTTGCAATTGTAAAATTTTGTCAAGTCTCCATTTAAGAAACAAATAAGTCTTTATATTTGGTCTCCAATTAGAACACTAATACTATGAAGGGAACGCAGCTCGGTGAATTACAAGAGGTTATACTTCTTTCGATACTGATACTTGATGAAGATGCTTATGGACTGAAAATTCAGCAGGACATCAGTGAAAGACTCAACAGGCGTTTGAGCCGGGGCGCATTGCACACAGCTCTCACACGATTGAGCGAAAAAGGGTTTGTTACCTCCCACTATGGCGGTGCTACACAAGAACGTGGCGGTCGGCGCAAGCGCTACTATGCGCTTACTGTGAGTGGCAAAGCCAGCCTCAGGGAAATGAAAACCCTCAGAGACGAAATGTGGAGCCTTGTCCCTTCAACACAACTGTTATGAGTCATCCGCACTTACCCAAGTTTTGGTCCCGGCTGCTACAATGGTTTTGTAGGGAAGAACTGTTCGAAGAGCTTCAGGGAGACCTGGAAGAGGCTTTTGGAGAAAACATTGAAAGCTTTGGTTTGAAGCGAGCACGAAGAATTTACCGGCTAGAGATACTAAAGCTGATGCGTCCATCTGTAATCAAAAACGTACCTGCCGTGAGGATCAGTCAGTTGACAGGAAATTACCTTATTACTTCCATTCGGGCCTTCAAGCACAACCCATTCTATATAGGAGCCAATATCCTGGGTATGGCCCTTGCGCTTTCCATCGGCACCATCGGGTATTTCAACTATCGGTTCAACGATACTTTCAACGAATATTTCCCTGAGGCAACATCCCTTTATAAAGTCAACGGACTGCGCACTGGTGAATCAACCGTAGGTACCAGTCCGGCAGCCCTTGCCCCTGCCCTGAACCTCGCCGGCATAACAGCCTTTCGCTATCACGACGAGCGCATAGCTGTGAAGCTTGAGAACCAGGCTGGCACCGGAAGCGGACATAAGCTGTTCATGGAAGGCTTGTCCTTTACCGACCCCGGCTTCATTCGCTACTTTGATTTAGCAAACCTCAACAGCCAACCACTCCCTGCCCTGAGCCATGGTGAAGTGTATGTATCGGATGAAACTGCGATGAAATTCTTTGGCGACCCCTACCCCGTTGGCAAACTGCTGACGGTTATATTGCCAAATCATCAGGAACGGCTATTAACCGTGAAAGATGTTTTCCCAAAGCTCCCTAACAATACGAGCTTCAGGCTGTCTATCATTGCCGACTTTGAGCACTTATCAGACTTTTATGGAATGGATGAAAATAGCTGGTCCAATTGGGTAGATGGCACGTTTATTTACGCACCTGAAGGCGATATGACCAGGGCGGTGTCACAAATGAATACTTACCTTAATGTTCAGAACCAAGCGAATAAGGACTTACAAATCAGCAGCTACAGACTCGACAATATACTGGAGTGGCCAGCCCTAGAGGCATCGTTGCACAATTCTGCTTTTGTACCGCAAATGCATCCGGCAGCAGTAGCTGGTACATTGGGTTCTGCCATTGGTATTTTGCTTTTGGCCTGCTTCAATTTTATCAACACCAGTATTGCGCTATCGGGCAACCGCCTCAAAGAGATCGCTGTGCGAAAAGTGCTGGGAGGAAATAGAACGAGCACAATTGCTCAGTTCATTCTGGAAAACTTCCTGATGATAGGGATAGCTGTGGTGATTGCGCTGGCCCTTACCTACTACATGATTCCAGGCTACAATGCCATGATGAGCTACGAGATCATTCAACCTGATCAGATTCCATGGACCACTTTTGTATACTTTGGTTTGGTACTGGTGTTGTGTGTCGGGCTGATGGCAAGTGCCTATCCTGCTTTCTACATTTCAAAGTTTCCCTCGCTTGCCATCTTCAGAAACAAAGTAGTGCTTTCTGGTAAGAATAGGCTGATGACGGTACTGCTTACAATGCAGTTTACGCTCTGCTTCTACAATATATTTGGCCTGCTGGTCACCGCCGACAACGCATCGTATCAGGAAAGGCTCGATAGAGGCTATGACCTTGGGGGAGTGATCAATATTCCTTTGAGTCAACCCCAACAGTACACTGCATTAGAAGATCGCCTGAAACAGCAAACTGATGTCAGGCAAACGGCTGGTACGAGCTCGCTGATTGGGTTCAGCTTTAATAACCACTCAATTGGTTTCAATGGTCAGGAATATGAAGTCGCCGAACTGGGTGTAGGTGCCGGGTACCTTGAAACACTGCAAGTAAGGCTCATCAATGGCTCAATGTTTTCGCAGAGTGAGACCAACACAGGCGAGGCCAGGAAAGAAGTGGTAATCAACAAAATGCTTGAAGAGCAGCTGGGAGGCGATGCGCTCAACAAGCCGGTCACATTTAATGGGGAGAAATACACTGTGATTGGCGTAGTGGAGAACTTCAATCTGCGCCAAATCATGTTCGACAACAAGGTAAAGCCTTGTATGGTGCGCCTTGAAGCTCCTTCAAGTTACAGCTATGCCACACTGAAAGTGGATGGATTGACAACAGACAAAAACAGGGAATTGGAAGCCCTATGGTATGAGCTGTTTCCACAGGAGCTCTACGGTGGGTTTCTTCAGGAAGACGTTATGCAGCAGGTGAGGCAAACCAACTTTATCATGATCAATATCAGCACGATAGTGGCCACTATTTCCATTCTTATATCGATTCTTGGGCTCTACACGCTCATTTCACTTATCGCACAAAAGCGAAAGAAGGAGTTTGGTGTTCGGAAAGTGATGGGCGCCTCGTGGCAGCAGATCACCCACCTGCTGGGAAGGGACATCTATTGGATCCTTGGTATCGCCGCCCTCATTGGCCTTACCGGCGGGTCAGTGGTGATGAACGCTGTTTTTGATAGTATCTATGCCTACCATATCGACATTGACCTTCTCCACTATGTTTGGCCAACCATGATCATTCTTGGGATTGTTGTAAGTGCTTTGGGCTACAAAATGATGCAAACCAGTAAGTTGAATCCTGTGGAGCAGTTGCGAACTGAGTAAGATGGCTTCGAATAAATTAACCCAGAATTGTCATTAGGGCTTAATTTCTAATGGCCGCCATTAGGGTTTTTAGGTTTTAAATCACTGATTATCAATGCTATGAGTTGTTTTTTTTTTCGACCACAATTGCACGATTTTCCGTGTCATTTTAACTTACATGGCAGATGGACTTAAAACTGGCCTTTACTGACAAAGAAATCACCCCCTGGAGTGGGATGGTTTTCATGAAAAAACTGC
>NZ_LR701573.1 GCF_902498805.1 Imperialibacter sp. EC-SDR9
ATCTTTGTTGGAAACCCCATATCTAAATATCTAGTCATATAACTAGATATAAAAATCACAAAAAATAAACTCAAAATCAAAATATTGAGCTTATTTATTGCTTATCTAGTAAAAGGCCAAAGTCGAGTGATTGGGCTTACGAAGAATAAGCCCAATCAGTTTAATCACCTCTTTTCGTATTGATCACTGTAGTACTTCATATAATCGCCTGAAGTAACATTGCTTAACCAGGCGTCATTGGCCAGGTACCACTCGACTGTTTTTTCCAGGCCTTCTTCAAACTGCAACGAAGGCTCCCAGCCCAGCTCTTTCATGATCTTGTTGGCGTCAATGGCATACCTCATGTCGTGACCGGCACGGTCTTTTACATACGTAATTAGCTTTTCAGAAGTGCCTTCGGCTCTGCCAAGTTTTTTGTCCATGATTTTGCAAAGAAGCTTCACCACATCAATATTGGTCCATTCATTGAATCCTCCAATGTTGTAGGTTTCTCCAATTGTGCCCTTGTGGAACACAGTATCTATGGCTCTTGCATGATCCACCACGTACAGCCAGTCCCTGATGTTTTCGCCTTTTCCGTAAACTGGCAAAGGTTTGCTGTTTTTGATGTTATGAATGCAAAGTGGAATAAGCTTCTCCGGAAAATGATAGGGCCCGTAGTTGTTCGAACAGTTTGTAACCACTACAGGGAGCCCATAAGTGTTGGCATAAGCACGCACAAAATGGTCTGAACTTGCTTTCGAAGCAGAGTACGGAGACTGAGGATCGTAAGAAGTAGTTTCGGTGAAGAAGCCCTCATCCCCAAGTGAGCCATACACTTCATCGGTTGAAATGTGGTAGAATCGTTTCCCTTCGAATGAGTCCTTCCACGTATCCTTGGCTGCGTTCAGCAGCGTTACTGTGCCAATCACATTCGTTTTGATAAACTCCATGGGGTTGGATATAGACCTATCTACGTGTGACTCAGCTGCAAGGTGCAGCACGCCATCAAATTGTTCATTTTTGAAAAGATCAAAAATGAACTTGTCGTCCGTGATGTCCCCCTTTACAAAAGTATAGTTAGGCAGACTTTCAATATCCCGTAAGTTTTCCAGGTTGCCGGCGTACGTAAGATTGTCAAGATTGAAAATCTTATAATCAGGATATTTATTAACAAACAGCCTCACCACATGGGAGCCAATAAAGCCAGCTCCTCCGGTAATTAATATTTTTTTCATTGTTTCAGTTTTGCCTGTGCTATTTCCCAGTCCCAGGCTGATTTTAAAGCTTCTTCAATGCCGAATTGAGTTTTCCAATTCAATTTTTTGTTAGCAAGAGACGTATCTGCATAAACTGCTTCGACATCTCCCCCCCTTCGGTCAACAATTTTATAAGGGATGTTAATACCTGTTGCTCTTTCGAATGCCTGAATCATTTGTATCACCGACATGCCTACTCCCATGCCCAGATTGTATACTTCGTATGAAGACTCCATGGCACCATTTGCAAATCGCTGCACGGCATTCACGTGTGCTTTGGCCACATCCATTACATGAATATAGTCCCTGACACAAGATCCGTCAACTGTGTTGTAGTCGTCGCCAAAAACTCTGAGAAACTCCCTTTTCCCGTGCGCCGTTTCTGTAATGAAAGGCACCAGGTGATGTGGCATCCCATGCTGAACCTCGCCGATTAATGACGTAGGATGTGCTCCAATGGGGTTGAAGTATCTCAAAGCTATCGCCTTTACGTCGGAGGCAACAGTTGTGTCTCTGATGATGTCCTCGCACATTTTTTTGGTGTTGCCATAGGGAGAAACAGCCTCCTGGATGGGGGCGTTTTCAGCGACAGGCAATACTTCCGGATTTCCGTACACAGTGCAGGACGATGAGAAAATTATTCCCTTGGTTCCAAACTTTGACTGGCACTTCAGAAGATTGATGGTTGACAACAGATTGTTCTCGTAGTACTTGAGTGGGTTATCAACCGATTCGTTTACCAGAAGGAAGGCAGCGAAATGGATCGCCGCCTTCATATCCGGATATTTTGCAAAAATCGATTCAAGTTCGCCATAGTTGCACATTTCAATTTCATGAAATATGCACCGTTTGCCGGTGATCTTCTCGATAGCATCTAATACTTTGACGTCCGAATTAGACAGGTTATCGATAATGATCGGCTCGAAACCGGCATTGATCAGCTCCACAACCGTATGAGAGCCAATATAGCCAAGTCCGCCTGTGACGAGAATTTGATTATTTGCCATCGACGTCTTTTCTACCGATGCTGAAGTAGGTAAATCCAAGATCTTCCATCGCTTGTGTGTCGTACAAGTTTCTGCCGTCAAAAATAACCTTAGACTTCAGCAGAGATTGAAGCTTATCAAACTCAGGCGTTCTGAAAACGGGCCATTCGGTCATAATAAACAGCGCATCAGCACCTTCAACTGCCGCATATTCGTCGTTACAGAATTCTATAGTGTCGCCAAAGAGTTCTTTCACGTTTTCCATGGCTTCCGGATCGTATACCTTTACTTTAGCACCAAGTGCAAGAAGCTCTTTAATGTTCTCTAAGGCTGGCGCTTCTCTAATGTCGTCTGTATATGGCTTAAATGCGAGACCCCAGATACCGAAAGTCTTGCCCTTTAGGCTTCCATTGTAAAAAGCTTTGGCCCGATGGATCAACTTGGTTTTCTGCTCCTGATTCACATCCATTACCGAGGTTAGAAGCTTAAAATCATATTTAACTTCCTGCGCCGACTTGGCAAGTGCCTGCACGTCCTTTGGAAAACAACTTCCACCGTATCCGATGCCGGCAAAAAGAAATCTTTTTCCGATCCTGGTGTCCGTACCAATCCCTTTTCTAACCATGTCAACATCTGCTCCCAGGAGCTCACACATGTTAGCAATCTCATTCATGAATGTGATTTTGGTGGCGAGGAAGGAGTTGGCTGCGTACTTGGTCAGCTCGGCCGATTTCTCATCCATAAAGATAACCGGGTTGCCCTGGCGTACGAATGGGGCATAAAGCTGATCCATTACCTTCTTGGCTTTTTCTGAGCTTGTGCCAATGACCACTCTGTCTGGCTTCATGAAATCATCTACTGCGACACCTTCTCTGAGGAATTCAGGATTTGAGACCACGTCAAAAGGCACTTTCGCATTTTTGGCTATTTGAGCATGTACCTTGTCGGCTGTGCCAACGGGCACTGTGCTCTTGTCAACAATCACTGTATACTCACTAAGAATTGGGCCCAAGTCGCTGGCCACTTTCAATATGTATTTAAGGTCAGCAGAGCCATCTTCGCCGGGAGGTGTGGGCAGGGCCAGAAAAATGATTTTGGCATCCTTGATACCTTCTTTAAGGTTGGTGGTGAAATCGAGTCTGCCTTGCTTAATGTTCCTTTCAAAGAGAACGTCCAAACCAGGCTCATAAATCGGCATGATCTGATTCTTAAGTTTTTCAACCTTCTTTTCGTCGATGTCAACGCACGTTACGTGGTTTCCCGTCTCGGCGAAGCAGGTACCTGTTACAAGTCCAACATAGCCAGTTCCAACTACAGCAATTTTCATATTGTTCGGATTTTCTTATTAGTCTGGTGCAAATCTATCAATCTGCAAAATAATTACACCAGTTCTTTCGGTAAATGAACGTTTTTTGGAGTTAATTAAACTCGGCGTTAAGACCAACTGTACGAGAATGCCGCTTGTCAGTTTAAACTAACGATGGATAATTACGTTTTTATTATATAGCCCGAATAAACAACATGGATACATTGACAAAAGAACGAAACGAGGAAGTCGAGTCGGAAAACCAAAGAATGATTGAGGAAATGGTGCGTGATTTTGCCGGCGTGGAAATCTCGCCAAACATCAAAAAATGGGATGAGTCCCAGCATTTTCCTAAAGAGCTATTTCATAAAATGGGTGAGCTTGGCCTTATGGGAGTGATGGTGCCGCACGAACTGGGAGGGTCAGGATTTGGCTATCTCGAATACATTACTGCTATCATAGAAATATCGAAAGTGGATCCTTCTATTGGACTTTCGCTAGCAGCACACAACTCTCTTTGTACGGGGCACTTGCTTCAGTTCGGAAATGACGAGCAAAAAAAGAGGTGGCTACCCAAGTTAGCCTCCGGCGAATGGATAGGCGCCTGGGGGCTTACCGAACCTAACACCGGCTCGGACGCAGCCAATATGAAAACTACAGCAGTGAAAGATGGAAATGAATGGGTGATCAATGGAGCCAAAAATTTTATTACCCATGGCATTTCTGGCGACATAGCTGTTTTGATAGCAAGAACTGGCAAAACGGGAGATTCGCATGGAATGTCGGCCTTTGCAATAGAACGGGGCACGCCGGGCTTTACTGGCGGAAGAAAGGAAGACAAGTTGGGCATGAGGGCGTCTGAAACAGCTGAAATGATTTTTCAGGACTGTAGAATACCAGCGGAAAACCTTCTGGGAGAAGTTGGCGACGGCTTTATACAATCATTAAAAGTTTTGGATGGGGGGCGGATATCAATAGCTGCTTTGAGCTGCGGAATTGCCGAAGGGGCTCTTAATGCTGCCTTGGCCTACTCCCAGGAGAGACATCAGTTCAATAAGCCTATTTCCTCATTTCAGGGAATTTCGTTTATGCTTGCTGAAATGGCTACCCAGTTGGAAGCAGCCAAACTGCTCACCTATCAGGCAGGTACCATAAAAAATAGAAAGGGGAAAGTAACAAAGGAATCTGCCATGGCGAAGTACTATGCCTCCGAAGTAGCTGTTTCAGTGGCCAATAATGCGGTGCAGATTTTCGGTGGCTATGGGTTCACCAAGGACTATCCGGTGGAGAAATTTTACAGAGATGCCAAGCTCTGTACCATTGGCGAGGGAACCTCCGAAATCCAAAAGGTGGTGATCTCAAGAGAACTATTGAAATAAATTTGAGTTTTTGGAATTAAAAACTTTATCTTTGCAGCCCATAATTAATTAACGAAATGATCGTAGTAAACATTAAGGAAAACGAGTCAATCGACAAGGCACTTAAGAGATTCAAGAAGAAATTCGAAAGAACAGGTGTTCTTAAGGAGCTTCGCAGCCGTACTTTCTTTGTTAAGCCTTCTGTAAAAAACAGAGAAGAAAAAATCAAAGCCGCCTACCGTCAGCAAATGATGGGTCAGGAAAATTTATAATAGCGGATATATTTCATAAGTTAGTGAATAAGGTGATTTCACTAACTTATGATTGATTCTTTTCTCAAATACCTCCAATTCGAAAAGAGGCTTAGCCCCCATACCCTTACCTCATATAAGAGTGATCTAACTCAGGCTGAGTCATTTCTAAATAGTGAATTTTCTTACGGGTTAAAGGATGCCAACTACCAGGCATTGAGAACCTGGCTTATCCACCTTGTTGAACAAGGCCTGGAGAGCAAGTCAGTCAACAGGAAGATTGCATCCCTCAAATCATACTACAAGTTTCTTCTGCGCAGAGAGGAGATAGAAAAAAGCCCGGCCGACAAGCTTAAGCCTCTCAAAACCCCCAAAATGCTCCCCTCATTCGTAAGGGAGAGTGAAATGACCATTCTACTTGACCAAATTCCTTTTCCGGAGGGATTTGTTGGTGTCAGAGATAAGCTTATTCTCGATTTTTTGTATGGCACAGGCATACGTCTTTCCGAATTAATTAATTTGAAGGATGAGGACATCAATTTCTATCAGGGGCACGTTAAGGTATTAGGCAAGCGAAACAAAGAAAGGGTGATCCCTATTCCAGCGCCACTTGTTGAAGAAGTTAGAAAATATATTACCCTTAAGAAGGGGCATTTGTCTGAAAATTTCTCTAACTTTTTGATAGTAACTGATGAGGGAGATAAAGCCTATCCTATGATGATTTACAGGACGGTAAAAGCGTATTTGAATATGGTTACTAGCTCGGAAAAGAAAAGTCCACACGTACTTAGACACACCTTCGCTACCCACTTGCTAAACAAGGGAGCTGATCTTAACGCTGTAAAAGATTTACTTGGTCATGCCAATTTAGCAGCTACTCAGGTGTATACACACAATACACTTGACAAGCTGAAGTCTGTTTATAAACAAGCCCATCCAAAGGCTTGATTGTTGTACCCTTAAATTTTAGTATTATGAAACTGCAGATGCATTCAATCCACTTCGACGCCGACATTAAATTGTTGGACTTCATTCAAAAGAAAACCGATAAGCTAAATACCTTTTATGACAGGATTATAGATGGCGAAGTATTTATGCGTCTCGAAAAGAATGATGTTGAAAATAAAGTAGTTGAAATAAAGCTGAATATTCCCGGCTCACAATTGTTTGCCAAGGAGCAGTCTAAATCTTTTGAAGCTGCAACCGATCTGGCAGTGGAAGCCTTGCGAAGGCAGCTGAAAAAATTTAAGGAAAAGCAAAAAGTCGCTTAAAAAGAAAGGCCCGTTTAGTAGCGGGCCTTTCTTTTTCAGGTATGAAAACATACATTTGCCTTATTTTTGAAAACCTTTGGGACGCCAGGTCAGGTAAAACTTGAAATGCTATGAGCCAAGACGAAAGAACCAGATACTCAGATGAAGAGCTTAGAGAATTTGAGGAAATAATCTCTCAAAAGCTCGATAAGGCACGAAGTGAGCTTAAATACATCAAGGAGTCGCTTAGCAGAAGCAACGATGAAGGCACGGATAATACTTCTGGAAACATAAAGGTGCTGGAAGACGGCGCCGACATGATGGAAAAGGAAAATCTGAGCCAGCTAGCCTCCAGGCAGCAAAAATTTATGGTGCAACTCGAAAATGCCATGGTGAGGATAAAAAATGGCACCTATGGCATTTGTGTAGATACCGGAAAGCTAATCTCTAAGGAGCGCTTAAAAGCTGTTCCTCATACTATGCATTCTATTGAAGCTAAATTGAAGCAGTCACGAAACTAAAGTAGTAGGGGTTTATAGCAGTTGGATTATCTTGTCAATCATATTGAAGCACTCATCTTTTGCTCACCCAAGCCAGTAAGGGATGAAGACTTGAAGAGTACGCTGGAAGAAATGTTCGGCACTGAAGTGCCTGGAGATGATATCTCCCTTGCGATTGAAAAGCTAAAAGAAAAATATAGGACGGAAACCTTTGCCTTCGAGCCTGTAAAGTCTGGAGGAGGCTATCAGTTTCTTACCAAACCAGCGTATCAGGCCAGTATCGGTATTCTGTTAAAGCAGCAATCGAAAAGAAGACTTTCTACCTCCTCTTTGGAAACGCTCTCGATTATCGCTTATAAGCAACCCATGACCAAATCGGAGATCGAGCAAATTCGTGGTGTCAATTGCGACTACGCTGTACAAAAGCTGCTTGAAAAAGAGCTGGTCGAAATTAAGGGAAAGTCAGAAGGGGTAGGCAGACCTCTTTTGTACGGCACAAGCAGCAAATTTATGGACTACTTTGGCATTAACGATTTGAAAGAAATGCCGACCCCCAAAGACTTTCTCAAAGAAGAAAATGAGATTGGGGAGACCAAATCGGAAGAATAACCCTTCTTTTTTATTACATTCCACTTATGAAGAAACCATTTAAAGGAGGAAAAAAATTCTCCGACGATAAGCCATCTTTTGGTGCGGGCAAACGCAGCGAGCCAGGCAAGAGAAGCGATGACCCTAAAAGGTCAGGGCCTTCTGCGAGGCGCAAGGGGCCTGCTACCGGCTCTGCTGACGGCTCAGGCCAGCCGTCGGAAGGCCGGAATAGGCGAGGTTCTTCAGAGGGCACCAGCCGTCCTAAGAGGTCAGCAGGGAGCTTTGGTGAAAAGCCGACTGGTCATGTGAAAAGAAGTTCGCCTGACAATGCTACGGAAGGAGCGTTCGAAAGAACTTCCCGCTTTGCCAGTAAGCCAAAAGGTAAAGGTGCACCAAAAGGCCCAAGAAAGGGTGGAGCGGCTGGAAAACCCTTCAAACAGAAATACGATGAGAAGCCTGTGTCTCCCAATGAGCCAGTTCGTTTGAATAAATACTTGGCTAATGCTGGCATCGCTTCACGCCGGGAGGCTGATAAGCTGATTGAAGAGGGAAAAGTGACCATCAATGGTAAGGTGG
Organism: Imperialibacter sp. EC-SDR9; assembly: GCF_902498805.1. Lineage (GTDB taxonomy): Bacteria > Bacteroidota > Bacteroidia > Cytophagales > Cyclobacteriaceae > Imperialibacter. Next base: position 8,054 of record NZ_LR701573.1, read on the forward strand.
TAACCGAGCTTGGGCTTAAGGTAGGGCCAAAGGACGTTGTGAAGTTTGATGGAAGAGTGATGAAGGCTGAGAAGCTGGTTTATCTGCTGTTGAACAAGCCCAGGGATTTTATAACTACAGTTACCGATCCGCAGAACAGGAAGACTGTGATGAAACTGGTGGCTAATGCCTGTGAAGAGCGGATTTACCCTGTTGGCAGACTGGACAGGAACACAAGTGGGCTGCTACTTTTTACCAACGATGGTGAACTGGCTAAAAAACTGAGTCACCCATCTCACATGGTAAAGAAGATTTACTATGTTGAGCTGAATAAACCATTAAAGCCTGAGGACCTGGCTAAAATAAAGGCCGGACTGGAGTTGCAGGATGGCCCCGTTCAGCCAGACGACATTCAGATTGTATCGCCAGACTCGATAGGAATTGGCATCGAGATCCATGTCGGTAGAAACAGGATCGTTAGACGTATTTTTGAGTACCTGGGCTACGATGTAGTGAAGCTCGATAGGGTGATGTATGGAGGGCTTACCAAAAAAGACCTTACCAGGGGCACGTGGCGTATGCTTACTAAGTCGGAAATTAATATGCTGAAGAACTTCACCTAATTCAGCTTCACAGGCTTTAGAACCGCTGCTGCGTGGGAGCCATTCCGGTTCCTTGGTAACTTTTATGAATTGTTTTTCGGACTGCCGTAGGCCTGGAGCGTCGCTGGTCAACTATTTAGTATGCATGCATACTATTTTTCATAAATCCTTTATATCTTCGAAATAATGAAAGCAAAGTCGGATGACTATCGCTGCGTGAAGAAGTGGGATGAGGAGGATAGAAAAAGAAAATGCCTTCGCTAGCGAAGGCATTTAAGTGATGTGGTGCTGAGTGGATTCGAACCACCGACTCACGGATTTTCAGTCCGATGCTCTACCAACTGAGCTACAGCACCCTCAGAAATGAGAATGCAAAAGTATGGATTAAATGATTTGATCCAAAAACAATTTGAAAAATAAAGGAAACTAGCGACAAACAACATGACCTACCTTCCGCAAATTGCGTTTTTAGCTATTCTGGCCGTTGCGGGCTTTATGCTTTTCGGTCGAATCCGGCAGATAAGAAAGAATATTTTACTGGGAAGACCTCTTGATAGATCGGATCGTAAGAGTGAGAGATGGAAGACCATGCTGCTTGTGGCATTCGGACAGCAGAAGATGTTCAAGCGTTTTATTCCAGCCTTTTTTCATTTCTTCATTTATGCGGGCTTTCTCATCATTAATCTGGAGGTGCTGGAGTTTGTGCTCGATGGTTTATTGGGAACGCACAGGTTATTTGCTCCTTTTATTGGCAGCTTTTATGGAGTGGCCATCAATTTTTTCGAATTTCTTGCGCTGGCCGTTTTAGTTGCCTGTGTTGTCTTCCTGATAAGGAGAAATATTTTGAGGGTGGCGAGATTCGCAAAGCCTGAGATGAAAGGATGGCCTGCACTGGATGGTAACCTTATTTTGGTAATTGAAAGCATCCTGATGCTTGCGATACTGACTATGAATGCCACCGATCAGTTGTTGCAGACTCAATTGCCGGAGGCATATCATCAGACAGGCACTCTGTATATCAGCTCTGTGCTTATTCCATTATTCGACGGACTGAGCACTGGCACGATGGTAGTTGTTGAACGGTTTGCATGGTGGTTTCATATCGTTGGTATTCTGGCCTTCGCTATTTATGTTACCTACTCAAAGCATCTACACATTTTCATGGCGTTCCCGAACACCTGGTACTCCAACCTCAATGTGAAAGGGAAATTTGAGAACATGGAGACGGTGACCAATGAGGTGAAGATGATGCTGGGAATCCAATCGGACCAGGCCGCACCTCCGGCAGAGGTAGGAAGATTTGGCGCCAAAGACATAATGGATCTGAGCTGGAAGAACCTGATGGATGCCTATGCCTGCACAGAATGTGGTCGCTGCACCTCTGAGTGCCCGGCTAACATAACTGGCAAAAAACTTTCGCCCCGTAAAATTATGATGGATACGAGAGATCGGATGGAAGAGTACGGGAGTTTTCTTGCTAAAGGTGGCGAGCCTGGTGCAGATGGCAAGTCTCTTCTGGGTGACCATATCTCCAAAGAAGAGATCAACGCCTGTACCACATGCAATGCCTGCACCGAAGCCTGCCCGGTCAATATTGACCCTTTGAATATCATTGTGCAGATGCGCCAGTATGTGGCCATGGAAGAATCGGGCTCGCCAGCCTCGTGGAACACTATGTTTTCGAATATCGAGAATAATTTTGCCCCCTGGAAGTTCTCGCCCTCCGACCGGTTCAATTGGGCCAACGAACTGAAACAAGAACCTTCAAAAGACTAAACAATGGAGTATAAGATAGCAACCATGGCCGAAATGGCCGCCAAAGGAGAGTCGCCGGAAGTGTTGTTCTGGGTAGGCTGTGCCGGTTCTTTTGATGACCGTTACAAGAGAGTGACGACTGCCTTTGTTAAAATCCTAAACCATGCCGGGATAAAATTTGCAGTTTTGGGCCAGGAGGAGGCCTGCACCGGTGATCCGGCCAAGCGTGCGGGAAATGAGTTTTTGTTTCAAATGCAGGCCATGGCCAATATTCAGGTGCTTAATGGCTATGAAATAAAAAAGATAGTGACTGCCTGCCCTCACTGTTTCAATACATTGAAGAATGAATACCCCAGCCTTGGCGGCGACTACGAGGTGATCCACCACTCTACTTACCTGCAGCAACTTATCAATGAAGGCAGAGTGAAGGTGGCTGGAGGGGCCTTTAAGGGTAAAAAGATTACTTATCACGACAGCTGTTATCTCGGTCGGGCCAATCAGGTGTATGAAGCGCCTAGAGAGGTGATTTCCGCACTTGATGCTGACCTGGTAGAAATGAAGAGATGCAGGACTACTGGCCTTTGCTGCGGTGCTGGAGGAGCGCAAATGTTTAAGGACGCTGAAAAAGGGAACAAGGAAATTAATATTGAACGAACGGAGGAGGCGCTGTCAACCGGTGCGGAGGTAATAGCCGCCGCTTGTCCGTTCTGCATGACCATGCTGTCGGATGGGGTAAAGAACAAGGAAAAGGAAAGTCAGGTGAGAGTGCTTGATCTGGCGGAGCTTATTCTGGCGTCAAAACCTGACCTGTCAAATTCGTAGATGATTGGAACTTTAGTTTTATTGTAATTATTAGTAATAGCGACGGCTCGATTAGTTCATGTAGCCCCGGGCTTTTATATTTACTAAAAATTATAAGGCATGTTTATTCCTTTTGATCAGATGCAGGACACCAGCAGGTTGTGGGTGTACCAATGCGATAGATTCCTTACCGACGAACAGGTGGAGTGGCTTTCCGGTTCGCTTACTTCATTTCTTGATTCGTGGAAGGCCCATAACCAGCCGCTTACGAGTTCTTTTATTATAGAAAATAAGGTGTTTGTCATTATCGCAGTCGACGAAGCGTCTTATGGTGCTTCAGGTTGTAGTATTGATGCATCTGTTCACGAACTCCAAATACTTCAGGAAAAACTGAAAGTAGACTTTTTTACAAGAGACACCGTGATTTTTAAAAATGGTCAATCTCTTGAAAGGGTTAAGCTGCAAGAAATAAAGCCAAAAGTAGTGAGTGGTGAACTGGAGGCCGATTCTCTGGTATTCAATACACTGATAAGTACAAAGGAAGACCTGAAAGTAAATTGGCTGGTGGCGGCTGGAGACACATGGTTGAAACGTTATTTTAAAACTGCGCATACCTTTCAATAGGGACATTCGTTAAATTGAGTGTTTGAAGGTTGTACCTCGTTTAATAGTAGTTGTTATGAGAAACACCTGTTTGGGACTAGTATTGGGATTGTTTTTTCTGGCTGGATGCAGTGTTTCTAAAAAAGCAGAAAAGTCATATGCCAATGCGGAATATGACGTTGCTATCGACCAGTATCAGACACTGGTGAAGAAAAATCCACGAGATCCTGATCTCAATTACCGGCTTGCGGAAGCTTACAAGAAGTCAAATAAAATTGGCCAGGGAGCGCCCTACTATCGTGCTGCCATTCAGAATGGTATTGATGACGAAATGGCCTGGTTTGAATATGCTCAAGCCCTCAAAGCAGTAGGGAAATATGACGACGCTAAAGATGCGTTGAAAGACTACTTACTGAAAGCTTCAACGCCATCTATCAAGAAGCTCGCAGAAGATGATCTGGCGAGCCTTGAGAAGCTTGATCTTTTGAAAGACAGAGAGTCGTACTACAGGGTAAAAAACCTTGAAACGGTTAACACACCAGCTGCTGAATATAGCCCTGTTTACAATAAGGGCGACCTGTATTTCACCTCAAACAGAGATGGTGGAAAAGTGTACAAGGCCACTGGTACGGGTTTTACAGATATTTACAGTGTGAAAACAAGAGGTGCCGTTGTCGACCTCACCTCGCTGAAAGCCCTGGACCCGGTTATTAATGACCCGGGAGTTAACGAAGGGTCTGTTGCCTTTTCTTCAGATGGCTTTACGATGATTTTTGCCAAAGGCAACACAGGAAAAAGCAGTGATGCCGAGCAAATTAACTTGTTTTTTACCCGATATAGGAACGGGCGCTGGTCTACCCCAAGGCCCGTCAATGTCAATGAGCCTTCGTCGTGGGACAGCAGCCCGGCTATGAGTCCTGATGGCACCACTTTGTACTGGGCGTCGGACAGACCAGGCGGACTGGGTGGCAGCGACATTTATTCAGCTACCCTAAACAACCGGGGCCGTTGGGTGGATATCAGAAACCTGGGACCTGAAATCAACACAGCGGGTGACGAAGCATTCCCATATATGGCCGAGGATGGCTCGCTCTACTTCTCTTCCAACGGGCATCCGGGGCTCGGCAGCATGGATATTTTTGTGGCCAAACGACAGGGGGGAGCGATGAGGGTAGACAACCTTGGGGCACCTGTCAACTCGGAAGGAGACGATTTTGGCTTGTTCCTTTTTAATCCTACGAGAGGCTTCTTTTCTTCCAACAGACCCGGTGGAAAGGGCGATGACGACATCTATACCTTTGTCAATGACGACCCTAATTTGAAAATTATTAATTTCCATTTGGCGGGCACAACAGTCACACCAGGGGTTACAGGAACGGATGAGATTCTTGGCAATACCAAAGTGAGGCTTCTGGATGAAAAAGATGACAAGCTGATTAGCGAAACATTTACGGGTGATGATGGCTCTTTTAATTTTCAGGTTTTTGGAGAAGAAAACTATTACCTGGTTGCCGAAAAGCCAGACTACTTCACCACAAGGATCGACTTTAGCACTGTAGGTAAAACCCCTGACAGAAGCACACTTACTGAGCTGATCACTAACGTAACTTTTGAGACAAAAATTCGACTCGAGAAAATTATCATGCAAAAGCCGATCGTACTGGAAAATATCTACTACGATCTGGACAAGGACGATATTAGGGCTGATGCTGCAGTGGAGCTTGACAAACTGGCGCAACTCATGAGAGACAACCCTGAAATTGAAATTGAGTTGGCTTCTCATACGGACGACCGGGCACCCGACGACTATAACCTTGATCTTTCTGATAGAAGAGCCAGGTCGGCTGTCAGGTATCTTGTCACTCAGGGAATAAATGCTTCTCGAATGGTGGCCCGAGGCTACGGAGAAACGCAACTCATTATCAAAGATGCACAAACTGAGGAGGAGCATCAGGTCAACCGCCGCACCGAATTCAAGGTGACAAAATACGATAAGTCTAAGTTTATCATCGAAGACGAAGATCAGCCCGGCTCGCTGGAAGACGATGAGTTTGATAAGTATTTTAAACGAGGAAACGGGGGAGAACAACAGTAATGGCGCTCGACACTGTAAAGGTATTTTTACTCCCCACGGAGCCGGTCTATTCTCATATCCAAAAACTCAAGCTTCAGCTTAAGGAGAAAATAGGCAACTTTTTCTATTGGGACTATGAGCCGCACATTTCCCTTATTTATCTGAAAGTTGAACAGGGTCACCTCGAGCCGCTTGTGCAGGCTGTTGAAAAAGTAGTGACAGGTGTTCTTCCTTTCGACATCTCATTGAATAAAATTACGGCACCCGGCAGGGGTTTGATTTTTGTGGATGTGGAGAAGTCACTCCCTCTAAGAGTATTAACCAATAGCCTTCACCAGGCCTTCAAAGATTATCTGACTGGAGAGAAACCTCAGCACGAAGATTTTGAAAAATACCTGAGACACCACATCACCATTGGCAACTACATCAAAGGTGACAATTACGACAAGGCGATTAAGTTCCTTGCCAGTGCGTCTGTTCCCGATGCTTTCGAGTGCCGAAGAATTGTGATCTACAGGGAAGATCCCGAAACGAGGAAGAACATCCTTTTAAAGGAGTTTACTATCTAATCATAATCTACAGCCCAGTCGCTCGCATGTCTTCAATTAATTGGCTAAAGAAGGCGAACAATTCTTGTGGGTCGCTTATTTTTGTCGGATGAACGAGCGCTACCTGCAAAGAGGTGTGTCGGCCGACAAGGAAGACGTGCACCAGGCAATTTCGAAACTTGACAAAGGTCTTTTCCCCAAAGCATTTTGCAAGATTGTGCCCGACATGCTGGGCAATGACGCTGAATGGTGCAATATTATGCATGCTGATGGTGCCGGCACCAAGTCATCGCTAGCCTACCTGTATTGGAAAGAAACGGGCGACCTGAGTGTTTGGAAGGGTATTGCCCAGGATGCTGTCATAATGAATACCGATGACCTGCTCTGCGTGGGTGCCACCGACAACATTCTACTTTCCTCTACCATTGGACGTAATAAGCACAAAGTGCCGGGAGAGGTCATCTCAGCCATTATCAACGGGACGGAGGAAGTTCTGCAGCTATTGAGAGACCACGGTGTGAATATAGCATTGACGGGCGGCGAGACTGCCGACGTCGGCGACCTGGTTAGAACGATTATAGTCGACAGCACAGTGATTGCCAGAATGAAGCGCTCGGACGTTATCACAACAGACGGAATAAAGCCGGGCAATGTGATTGTCGGACTGGCGTCCTATGGCCGGGCTACGTACGAAACCAGTTACAATGGAGGTATGGGCAGCAACGGATTAACCTCTGCACGTCACGATGTTTTTGAAAAGGCTTATGCGGACAAATATCCGGAAAGTTATGATGCCGCTGTTGCAAGAGATTTGGTATACTCCGGAAAATACAAGCTAACCGACAGGGTAGCAGGCGTGCCGTTAGATATGGGGAAGTTGGTATTGTCGCCCACAAGGACATACGCACCGGTGATGATGGAGGTTTTTAAACACCACCGGGCAGCGATTGATGGAATCGTCCATTGCAGTGGCGGAGCACAAACCAAAGTACTCCACTTTATCACTGAGAACCATGTTGTGAAAAACAACATGTTTGAGGTTCCGCCTTTATTCAGGATCATTCAGGAAGAAAGTGGTACAGATTGGAAGGAGATGTACAAAGTCTTCAATATGGGGCATCGTATGGAAATATACACCGACACTGACTCAGCAGAGAAGATGATTCAAATTGCTAACAGTTTCGGAGTTGATGCGAAAATCATAGGTCAGGTGAAGGCCTCAGCCAGCCCGCTTGTGACGATTTCCAGTGCACATGGCACTTTTGAATACAGTAAAGCTTAGCTTTTTACTTTCAGGGATAGAATCATAAAAACAACTAATCCCGTTCCCAGCCACCAACTACCAGAAAGGGCTACAGCGGCGGTGAATACAATCAGGTAATATATTGGGAAGAAGACCATGCCCATTCCGAACTTTACGGCGCCGAGAAACTTGTTGTCTTTGATTTTACTTTTCAAGAAACGGGAAAGGAGTGCGAGCACGGGCCAGTGTAAAGCACGAGCCAGTGGGTTAATTTTTCTTTTCTTTGGTTTGGGTGCAGGTCTTGAGTCGACGTCTATGTTTCTGAAAAATTCAGGCGACGTTAAATCTACCCCCGAAAGCCCAGCTTCTTCGAACCAAAAATTTTCATTGGCACTGCTGCCAATCTGGATGATCTCCTGCTCCATACCGTCACTCACCGCTTTGGTAAGCGACAGCAGTCCTTTTTGTTCGCTCTCTTCATAATCTTTCTTGAAATCGAGCACTTTGATCGGTTTGCCGAAACGCATCTGAAACGCCGTATTGAAATTCCAGTAGTGCTCGTAGTTCAGTCCCACCGGCACAATATAAATTTCCTTTTCAAAGTTAGACTCCTGTGCTGACTGGAATGCAATACGAGCCATCCCCTTCTTGAGCGGCCTAAGGTTGTGTGCGCAGATCTGATCCCCTTCCGGAAACAGTAGGAGACATCCATTATTTCTCAGTAGCAGACTACAGTTTTTAAATACTTCTTCATTTTTACCGAGCGTATCCTTGCCGTCTCGCTGCCTATAGACAGGCCACATATGAAAACCAAAAAGAATTTTTTGTATCAGCCCTTTCTTGAACACGTCGGAGCGGGTGAGAAAATGAAGCGACCTGGGCTGAAAACAGGCGGGGAGAATGGCATCCAAAAATGAGTTCTGATGATTAGGGGCAAGGATGACAGGTGCATTCCTTGGTAAATTTTCGAGACCGGAAACCTTGAAATGGCCGTAAAAAAACCATAGAGCGACCCTAACAATTGGCCGAAAAATGAAATAGATCATGTATAACGTTAAAGTTTAGTTGGAACGGGACCACAGGTAACTGACGGTCATCCCGGATACCATGTGCCAGATGCCCCACCAGGCGGCAATCAGCGCCATGCCTCCCAAGCCGTCAAAAAAAGTAAATATGAGCAAAAGTCCCAAGCCCGAGTTTTGAATTCCTGTTTCAATAGCAATCGTACGACGATCAGTGGAAGTCAAACCGGAAAATCTGGCCAGGGCATAGCCTCCACCCAGGGCAAGCGCATTGTGGATCAATACCAGAATGACGACCAGGTAAATATGGTTGTAAAATATTTCGTAGTTGGCGGTAAGGGCTCCAACAACGAATAGCGCAAAGATCCCCAGCGAAACCTTGCGAAATACATTGCCATATTTCAGGCACCATTCCGGGGCTTTGTGCTTTGCTGTCATGCCTACGATAAGTGGCACGCCAAGTATGATGAATACGGCCGTAAAAACATCTAAAACAGAAAGATCCACTTTTGTAAGCAACCTGGCGGTAGGCTCATATTGGCTGGCCCAGAATGATAGATTGATAGGGGTGAAAAGAATAGCACCTACAGTTGAAAATGCGGTGAGGGTGACGGATAGTGCCACATTGCCTTTGGCCATGAAAGAGAAAAAATTCGAGACATTACCACCAGGACAGGCCGCTACCATGATCATACCCAGAGCAATACTTGGGGCCGGTTCCCACGCCAGTATGAGAAGAAAAGTCAGAAGAGGAAGGACGAGGAACTGTGAGATGATACCTACAACCGCCGCTTTCGGGTATTGTGCGATTTTTTTAAAATCTCCCACCGAAAGCTCAATAGCCACGCTGAACATGATGAAGGCCAGCAGCAAGTTAAGACCCCAGGCAGATCCCTGACTAAAATTAAGATGCACACTATCGATCGCTTCCATGTATTTTTAATGCAAGGCGAAAGATAGGAAGAAAAATGTTTGTTCGGCTGCTGAGTTAAATGCAGCTTCTTTTTCGACCGCCGGTTTATGCTAGTTTACACGCATAATAAAGGCTAGCACAAGGTAAGGTGGCCGGTTGTCGTATTGCTGACCTCCCCCAGTAGCGCCAGCAGATGCTCCAACACCGATTGAGGAGACAGAAAATGTGCCGGTAAATGAGGAAGAACTTGTCGTGACTGTGTTAGTAGTACTCGGTGAGCCGCCCGGCCCCACCATGCTTTTGCTAGTGTTCGGGATAATAGAGCGGTATTCTGTGACAGAATAGGGATGGTCATGAGATAACGCAGCTGCATGGGTATGACCAGGGTCGTTTACCCCATGCGAATGGTTAGGCAGCATGGCCTCGTTAATCGTTATATGGTCAAACCCGCCACCCGGGCCCTTGGAGGGATAGTCTGAACCACCTGGGTTCAGGCCCACAATAAACTTGCCCCTTAAATCTGGCGTGCCATGTTGACCATCGCAGAGATACCAGCCAGATGGAAGTGCGTTTGGGTTGCCACTCCACATCACGATGCTTTTGACAGGAAGAAAACCCAATGAATTCCAAACACCATTGGTGCTATTGTATACACTTATGTTATTTCCGATAGAGTCGTAGTACATCATTCCTGCTTCGGCCGCTAACGGGTGGCTTCTATGGTTGGTGCCGTCGTTGTTTCCGGCAGCGTAGTTGGGCAATAGCACACCTTTGTTTTTTTCCTGGACGTCAATGACTACGACTGCATCATCGATACCTGTCGGCGTCGCCCCCGTGCCTATGAAAAGGAAATCTGGATTTTGTGCTTTGGTACAAAAACTTATCATAAGGAAGGCAATAATCATTAACCAACAATATGGCTTAGTTGTCTCTTTCATAGCTTCATTATAAAGGCTAATACATAATACGGCGGTCTATTGTCGATGGCCTGACTTGAGCCGGTGTCCCCCACGGAAATTCCCGTCGCTGAACTGCTAACGTTTACCGTGGTTCCCACCCTCGAGGTTGACTTGGGGTTGTCTACCGGGAGATAGTGAAACCCGGCAACAGGTGCAGTGCTTGCGCCTGCGATAACGCCCGTGCTCTTTTCGGCATCGCTGACGGAGAAATCATGGTCGTGAGAACTGGCGGAAAAACCTACAGTGTGCCTATGATCCGATGAAATGCTGTGCGAATGCGAAGGCATTTCAGCTACCGTGAGTGCATGAAAGGCCCCACCTGCTGTGACGGGATTCAGTGTGGCATAGTCTCCGGCGTTAGAATAGCCAGCTACAAATTGGCTCCTTAGGTTGGGCGTTGGGATGCCACCTGATGTTACAGCCCCCTGCAGATTATAGGTGTTTCCGTCGCAGAGCACCCAGCCATCCGGCAAGCTTGAGACATCTCCTCCCCACATGATAACGGTGCCCGAAGGTACCGGAGCAATGTCAGTCCAGATTCCTGCATTCGAGTATGCAAGAAACCCAGAGGACTTGTTATATACCAGCAGGCCATCAGTGGGCGTAGGGATTGGTTTGGGGTCACTGCTTAAGTCAACCCGTGGAATGAGCACTCCTTTATTAATACTGGATACCCTTTCCCCGACTTGAAAAGCCGCCGACGGCTTTGGGTTGGTAGTCCCTATGGCTGCGCCTTGTCGGCCAAAGGCGTATTGCGTAAATGGCACTGTAATTGCAAAAAGTAAAACAATCTTAGCTGGAAACTTCATAACTATAATTTCATGATGTAAACAAGAACATAGAAAGGTGGGCGATTGTCGAACGCAGCACCCGACCCATTGTTTTGCAATGAAATGTTTGAACTAGCGGGATCCATTGATGCGGTGAAGGAGCCGTTGCCAGTAGTGACGTCATAGTCAACAGTAGTACCACCGTCTCTATAGGCGATGGTGGAGAGATGATCGTCGGCCCGACCGAAAGTTGCTCCAAAGCTACTGGAGCTGTAGCTGATAGTGTGCGTATGACTTGTGTTTGCAGGCAGTGTGACGGTATGGTTGTGACCTGGGTCAGTAATGGTGTGAGTGTGGCTTGGCAAGTTATCTACCCCAAGTGCTACTGATGCTTGTCCCCCTGGTGCTTTAATGGCCGCATAGTCTCCTGACCCTGAGTAGCCAACCACGAACTTCTCTTTCAGGTTCGGTCTTCCATTTTGTCCATCGCAAAGGGCCCAGCCAGCCATGTGCCCCGTTCCCAAACCAGTGCCAAGGTTAAAGGAAGCAGAGATGTTGGTTGAGTACCACATCGTAATTGTTCCCGCTGGAACCGGCTTCATTGCCTCCCAGCCGCTGCGGCCGTTATAGTAGTAATAGCAGTGTTGTTCGATGTCAAATACAATCAATCCATTGGCGGGGCTGGGTATTGCAGCCCGCTGTCCGGAAGTAAGCCGGGGAAGTAAAATGCCCTTGTCTGACCCAATATTCAAAAGCGCATTGTCGGAGCTCAAGGCGTTCCCTATGTTAACTTCCTGCCCGTAGAACGTTTGTGGAAAAAAATATGTAAATATTATAATACCCGATATGAGGCTATTTTTTCTGGATAGCATTGGTTATTCCTGTTTGAGCAAGTGCTTAAAATAGGAATAATTTATAAAATGGAAAAGCTGATAGTTTTATTATGTTGGATAAGGGCAATCTTTTTCTGTTTGTTGGTAGGAGAGAAAGATTTTTGGGAATCTATTTTTGGTGAATTATGACTGACTTTCCATAGCTCAAAAGCATGCGGTAGAAGTCGTTTTTTGGCCGGGATTCAATCCACATAGCCAAACCTTTTCAATTTGAGCTTATTTTGCCGCCAGTCTTTTTCAACCCTCACATAGGTTTCGAGGTGAACCTGCTTGCCGAAGAATGCTTCCATGTCCTTCCTAGCCTCTATACCAACTTTTTTCAGTGCCAACCCCCCATGACCAATAATGATCGCCCTTTGCGTAGCTCGCTCAACAAAAATCTCGGCCATTACACGGATAATTTTTTCTTCCTCCTTAAATGAAGCAATAATTACTTCGCAGCTATAGGGCACTTCCTTTTTGTAGTTCAGGAATATTTTCTCTCGGATGATTTCCGAGGCAAAAAACCGCTCGGTGCGGTCTGTCATTTCATCGTCAGGGAAATACGGTGGGTGGACAGGCAGTTTTTCTAATATCTGGTCGAACAGTGGCTCCAGGTTGGTCTTGTCGAGGGCGGAGATGCAGAGAATAGGGATATCACCCGAAAACTCTTTGAAGTAGGTTACTTTGTCCTCCAGCTGGCTACCTTTGGACTTGTCGATTTTGTTGATCACAAAAAGGGCCGGTACACCACTCTTCCTCAGCAGCTCCAGAATTTCTACGTTGTCTCCATCCATTTTGTCGCCAAGCTCGACAACAAAAAGGATCATATCGGCATCTTCCAGCGACTGGTACACAAAACGCATCATTGCCTCCTGCAATTCATACTGAGGCTTCATTACCCCGGGTGTGTCGGAGTACACTATCTGAAAATCTTTACCTGTCAGAATGCCAAAAATGCGGTGGCGGGTAGTTTGGGCTTTGGCAGTGATGATGGAGAGGCGCTCGCCAATGAGGGCGTTCATCAGGGTAGATTTGCCCACGTTGGGTTTGCCGATGATGGACACAAATCCCGAGCGGAACTCTTTTGATGGCGGTTCAGTAGATTTTTTTGACATTCTTTTGAATTATTCTATAAAGGTACTTGTTTTTGCTTAAAAGCTGCCTTACATTTGTAGCCCTTTAACAAACATATCGCGGGGTGGAGCAGTTGGTAGCTCGTCGGGCTCATAACCCGAAGGCCACAGGTTCGAGTCCTGTCCCCGCTACTAACAAGGCCTCAGCGCACGCTGAGGCCTTTTTGTTATGCGTTGTTATAGAAGTGAAAAAGCCGGAGGAGCTTTTTTGAATTATTATGACGAATTTTACCAATAATATTTGTTTTCAGCGGAGCCGTCGTGGCTGATTTCCTCATTCATTATTACTAATCTTTTACTTTCCAGTGGCAAATATCGTAGCAATTGTAGGCAGGCCCAATGTGGGCAAATCCACTTTCTTCAACAGACTGATTGAGAAGAAGAAGGCCATTATGGACAACGAACCCGGCGTGACCAGGGATCGCCACTATGGCTACGCCGAGTGGATTGGTAAATATTTTACGGTGATTGATACCGGCGGGTATGTTGTTGGCTCCGACGACATTTTCGAATCAGCCATCCGGGAACAGGTAGTGGAAGCGCTCGAAGAAGCATCGGTTATCCTGTTCATGGTTGACTGCGGTGAGGGCGTTACACCATGGGACAGAGACTTTGCCAACGTAGTGAGAAGTGTGAACAAGCCCGTGCTGCTGGTGGCTAACAAAGCCGATAACACTGAACGAATTTTTGCTGCGAATGAGTTTTACGAGCTGGGACTGGGAGAACACATGTTCCCGATTTCTTCCAATAGCGGTTCAGGCACCGGCGAGTTGCTGGATGAAGTGGTAAAGCATTTTGAGGAAGATGGCGACGAAGATCCAGGCAAGGACATTCCTCGCATCGCCATTCTGGGAAGGCCCAATGTAGGCAAATCTTCGTTCCTCAATATGTTGGTTGGCAAGGATCGCACCATCGTAACCAACGTGGCGGGCACCACCCGTGACGCTATCGACACACGGTATACCCTTTTTAACAAGGATTTTATTCTGACAGATACCGCTGGTATTCGCAAGAAAGCCAAGGTGAAGGAAGACATTGAATTCTTCTCTGTGTTGCGATCCATTCAGGCCCTTCAGGACAGCGACGTGAGTATTGTCATGATCGATGCAACACTTGGTCTGGAAGCGCAGGACATGAGCATTATCAACCTGGCCCACAAGTACAAAAAGGGCATCATGATCATGGTGAACAAGTGGGATCTGGTGGAGAAGGACGAGAAAACCGCCGACAAGTTTACCAAAGCCATGATAGAAAAGCTTGGTGACATGGCGTATGTGCCCATCATATTCACGTCTGTAGTAACCAAGAAGAGAATTTTTCAGGCGATTGAGCTGGCCATGGAAATCCACGAGAACCGAATAAAAAAGGTTCCAACCTCCAAGCTGAACGATATTATGTTAAAGGAGATAGAAAAATTTCCTCCTCCGTCTGTCAAAAGCAAAATTATCAACATCAAATACATCACGCAGCTTCCGACAAAGACGCCCTCTTTTGCCTTTTTCTGTAGCAACCCGCAGTACATCAAAGAATCCTATCAGCGGTATTTGATTAATAAGCTGCGTGGCCACTTTGGCTTTACCGGCTCACCCATCACGTTGTTTTTCAGACAGAAATAGGGTATTTTTATTCTATGAAGAAGTTGTTAGCAATACTTTTCGTCGCTTTCACGATCAGCTCGTGCAGCGACCGACGTGACGATAATCGGTTCAGTATAACTGTAGAAGCCAGCACCGACGAAATTGAGGATATCATCAACGAAGCCCTCAACGACGTGGAGAAATCGCTCGACGATGCCATGGATGATGTGGAGGAGATCAGGATCGATCTGGAGGATGGGCTCGACGATATCGTGATTAAAGTAGACGTGTCAGACAGAGATGTGCGAAAAATAAGAGAGCAAATCAGGAAAGAGCTTCGCAACATCCATCGTGATTTAAAGGATGTGAAAATCACCATTGAAAGAGACGTAGAAGACTTACCTTAAGCCCGCTTGCAATCACAGTTTGCAGTTTTCGAAAAATACCTGCCGCCAAAGGCTTCCCGATATTGCTTTGACCTTTGGGTGAAGCATGGCTTTACACTGAAGGTGGTTAAAGGCCGCTCCACCAAGCTGGGTGACTTCCGGTTCAACAAAGGCAAGAAGCCCATTATTACGGTCAATCAAGACCTCAATCCCTACGCATTTACAGTAACCTACCTGCACGAGGTAGCTCACCTGCAGGCTTTTGAAAAGTATGGCCGACGAATAGCCCCTCATGGCACCGAATGGAAAAACACTTTTAAGGAAGTGCTGTTTCCTATGGTGGAAGCGGGAGCATTTCCTGATGAGCTGGGACTGAAACTGCGCCGCCACCTGGCCAACCCCAAAGCCGCTTCCTGCTCCGACCCCGCCCTGATGATGGCCCTTTCCAAATACGATGTGCACAAAAGCGGCATATTGCTGGCAGAGCTTGTCATTGGAGAAGAGTTTTTGCTGGAGTCCCGTCATTTCAAAAAAGAAGGGAAGAAACGCACCCGCTCTATTTGCCTGGAAATGAAGACAGGTAGAAAGTACTTGATTTCCGAGGTGGCGAGGGTGGAGAGAGTGAACTAGCAAAATGACAATATTTCGAAAGACGAAAGTCATTGTTTGTAATTGATTGAAAGCTCTAAAGTTTATCGAGTATTGATTACTTTATAAGCGACATTTCAAATTTTATAAATGAAATTTGATCGGAATAAAGAATGGATGAGGGGTTCTCACATCAATTTTTATTTACCACTGTTTTTTTAAGTGGATTTTGTGCTAAATTTATTTTTCTATGGAGCGATTTAATCTTACATATCAGGCGTCTATTTTTGTTAACGTCTCCGAAATAACACCCAAGCCCGATGTGCTTACATACTTTATTGGAGCCTTTGCCGATAAAGAGTTAATACCCGCGACTTTTCAAGAGATTGGCCCGGCAGGAATTTTGGAAAGGTTCAATTTAAATGATTCGAAAGGAATATGGAGTGTTGGGTTTAGTTCAAATAGAATTGACATCATTAAATCGAATCCAAATTTGGGTGTTACTGAGATTGGAAGTATCGAAGAGTTTCGAGATGAGGTAAAAAAGATTGCGGGCATTATTTTTACTAAATACCCAAGGAATGCAAATCGACTTGCGTTTGTTACAACTCATATAGTGAATAAATTAAGTCAGCACGAATTCACGGTGATTTTTAACAACCTGTTTAAGCCAATGCCGACATACAAAAATAATGATCGAACAGAATGGGGCTCAAGAATGGTTTCTAGAATAAATCGAGAGTTCAATAGTCGTATTGAGGTTCATAATGTGATCACTGAGATCAACAGAATTAAAGGCAGTTTAAATATTGAGTCCTCGATACGGAATATTGAACGCCTGCAGATAAAACTGGACATTAACACATTTCAGGATAATACGGATTTTCGATTTGAGCAGCCAGATATAGAAGCATTCTATGATGAAGTTGTAAAGTGGGAGCAGAGCTTAAGAGATGAGTTGGAGTATTTGTTCTAAATGAATAGTTATGATAGAGACTAAATCAATAGAGACAGGTGTATCTAAAGCGATAGATATCGAAGATGTCCTCAATGTCAAAAAAATTGGGTTTAGGGATTTTAACGTTGACATTGATGCCGAGACGAATTCAGATGACGCAACTCCAAATAGGAGGAAACTACTTCTAGATCGGAAAAAGACCTATGAAGATAGCTCAGTCGCATTAGCCCTTTTTTTTGGAGATGAATACGCAATTGACGTTTCAAGTTCCTCTGAAAATAAAATCAATCTAGAAAGGCAGGAAGTTCTGAAGTCGAAATTTACAAAAGATCTTTCAAAGTGCCTTGAGGAGGAAGAGTTCGAATTTGGTTACAAATCAAAAAGTGAATCAATTATCAAAAAACAATTTGAAATTAATGCACTTGTCACAAAAAATTGGCTTAATGAAATATTCATAGAGAATTTCCAGAATGAAAAAATCTTGATCGGATTGTTAAGAATACTTGGAAGATTTAGTGAAGAAATAATATTTCCCCAGGGCCAGACTATGGCCTTAGCGGCATTGATGCATAAAAATGATGAAATTAAGGAGCTTGGTATAAGAGCGTTTGAAAACTGGAATAGTCAAACCAGCCTTCAGGTTCTAAAGAACATCGAGGTTGAAGTCAAATGGCTTAAGGATTATTTGAGCCAAGTAATAAAGGACTTAGAAAAAGAGTATGTCTCTGTTAATTAGAAAAATTAATAGAGCTAAGTGGCCTGCAGAAGATGTTGATTATCAATCAGATGTGTCAGCAGATGCGATAACTAATTGCCTTAAAACAACCAGAAATACTCTGTCTGTCTGGCAAATAGATACTGAAGATGACCTCGAAAAGGCCGTTCTCGCAATTGCATCTAATTTACAGCATTTGGAAACTATTGATGTTGTTATTCTGGAAGAGAAGCATTTAAGCAACTACAATATTAAAATTGTAGCAACACCAGGCAAGACACCATTGGAGGAGCTGGTTCATAGTCACAGAGATTTAGAGGAACTGACTTTCATGAAATTAGGCACAATTAAGGATCATATTGTGGAGAGGATACAAATGGATAAGTTCAAAAGGTTCACACGAACCGCCTTAAAACAGCTTATCGAAGATGCTATTAATACTGGTAAGTTGAAACTTGAGGACTTAAACCCATCGATTAGAGAGAAAATTTAGTTAATATTCACCCCCCAAGCCTCCTCTGAATCTGCTGCTCCACTAATTGATAGAAGATTTTCGGCGTCAACGTTCTCCAGTTGTCGATCTGTAGCGTGCCGCCGAAATTCACATAAGAATCGATATTGAAGTTCTTCATTTCATCGAGCACAAAATCCCGAAAGCCAACCATGGCAATCCAGCCATCCTCTACTTCCTCAAACCACTCTTCGTAGTAGGAGTCGTCGGAACCATGGAAGTTGAGCACATTCTCACCTATGAGGATGAATTTGTTGATGTCGTACCGCTCAAAGTGCTCAACGATATTTCTTTTGAGATGCATAATGTCGTTGTGGAGAGCATCGTTCCATTCGCCAATGAACTCGAAGACTACATAGCCTTCGTCGTACTCGGCGTAGAGGATTTTCATGTACAGCGTTTCGGATCCTATATAGTCCCAGCCAGGGGCCAGGTAGTAGCCGTATACAGTTTCGGAGTAAACGTCGTAGTTGTATTCTTTCCCTTCAAAAGGGGAGTTGGGATCCGTGGAAGGGTCGTAGTAAGTAAGCCACCGGTAAAAGGGCTCTAGCTCATGCATGCGTTGGATAATTGTCTACAGCACCTCGCACTGAGCCATATTTCTGCAGGAGCTCCGCAGCCAGCGGTTCTTCGATTTTCAGCTCATCCATCACCATGCGCACGCCCCGTTGCACCAGCTTCTCATTGCTCAGCTGCATGTCCACCATTTTATTGCCTTTCACGTGGCCCAGCTGTATCATCACCGTAGTGCTGATCATGTTGAGCACCAGCTTTTGCGCTGTGCCCGACTTCATGCGGGTGCTGCCTGTTACAAATTCTGGCCCTACTACCGCTTCGATCGGGTATTCTACAGCCTCTGCCAGCTTAGTGCCTGAGTTGCAGGTGATGCAACCTGTGAGCAGTCCTTTTTTTCTGGCTTCAGACACTCCGCCAATGACATAAGGTGTTCTTCCGGATGCCGCAACTCCTATAAGTGTGTCTTTTGATGTTGGCTTGTATGTCCCAAGATCTTTCCATGCCTGGTTCGGGTCGTCTTCGGCATGCTCGACCGATTTTCTGATGGCTTTGTCGCCGCCGGCCATAATACCCACTACGATATTAGGCGAAACGCCATAGGTTGGCGGGCATTCGGAGGCGTCCACAATCGCCAGCCTGCCGCTGGTGCCAGCACCAATGTAAAACAGTCTGCCACCATCTTTCATCCGGGGCACAATCTGAGAGATCAGGGCCTCAATTTGTGGCAATGCTTTCTGAACAGCCAAAGGAACTGTTTGGTCTTCCTTGTTGATGTTGGTCAACAGCTCCAGAACAGACATTTGTTCCAGGTGATTATAATATGAACTGCTTTCGGTGGTGCTCATACTTTGCTCGTTCCAAAGGTTTTTTCCTGATGATACAGCGTGAGGCCTGCTATTGGGCCCTCAATGATGTTTTTGACTGTGATACCCTGATCGCTTGCTACCTGGCGGAGAATATTGCCATAGTAAAATGCTACTGAACCAGTAAAGTGCACGGGAAGTTTATCGTGGTCTTTGTACGACATGATGATCTCAGTGAAGAATTCTGTGAAAGAATCGTAGATCAGCTTGTACACATAGGGTTCCTTGATATGATGCATAAGAAACTTCATGAAGCTGGCCAGGAACCGGGAGGGGTACTTCTTTTTATATACGTTTTCCAACAGGTCTTCTTCTGTCAATGCAAATCTTTTGTTGAAAGCCTCCTGCAATGAAGAAGGTAGTCTGTTTCTTACAGCTGCGATGAGTAACTTTTTTCCCATGTTGGCGCCGCTGCCCTCATCGCCCAGCACATAGCCGAGTGAGGGTACTTGAGCAGCGATTTTCTCACCATCGTAAAAACACGAATTAGAGCCCGTGCCCAAGATGCAGGCAATGCCTGGCTCATTACCACAAAGTGCCCGTGCGGCAGCCAATAGATCGTTGTTTACTTCAATAGATGCTTCAGGGAAAAAAGGTCTGAGGACTTCAGCTACTTTTTTGTTTTTTTCTGCACTTCCACAGCCAGCACCATAAAAGGCCAACTCCGTTATTTTGTGTGCTCCCACCACTTGAAGCACGTGTTCTTGCACGCCCTTACGAAGGTCTTCATCTTCCTGAACGTAGGGATTGTAACCCTCAGAGCTGGCTTGCTTGATTTGGCCATCTTCCGTTATCAAACGCCATTCTATTTTTGTTGCCCCACTGTCTGCAATTAGAATCATTGTGTTTGGGTGTTTTCATGCCCGGACAAGCGCCCAATGCATTTGAATTTATCAAAAACTGAATCAGTGTGTGGCGCATCGGGTAATTCACCGGTAAGATCCTGCCCCGCCCAGTGTTCGTAGTGTAGTCCGGTTCGCCAAAGCCTGGAAAGGCTCACATCGTAAATGAACCCCTTGTAGGCAATCCAAACCTCCTCTCTGTCCTGTCCGTTGCGAAGCGCCAGCTGATTGGCTGTAAATATCGGCAATAAATTTGAATTATCCATATTGTGTGCGCACACAATTCAATTTTAGGCTGTTTTTGATTTTTTCAGCTTCATGGCCCAACTACAGATTTTGACGTAAGGCTCCACTTTCAGGCAAGTTAATTAATTCGAAGTACCGCATTCACTTCGGTTTAAATATTATACTATTATTAATCATTTTCTCATTTTGTTAGATGAAACAGCGAATTAAGTGCTGTTTTACTTCGTTCTCTACAACAAACTATTGGTTTCTTTGTCATTTGCACTTAATTTCATGGCGTAACTAAACCCAAAACAATGAAAAAACTAGTCTACTGCCTTTTAATTGCTGTATTAGCGGCCTGCAGTACTCCAAAGGAAGAAAAGAAGGATGTTTCGGCCATGTCGGACGACGAGCTGAGGGCTTACGCAGACACGCTTGCTCATAAATACATACTGACTGATGGCCACGTTGATTTGCCCTATCGAATGAAGGTAGCAGGCTTCATCCTGAAAAAGGAAATTATGGACGTGTCAGTTCGCACGCCGGAGGGCAACTTCGATTATGTGCGGGCAAAGGAGGGTGGCCTGGATGCGCCAATGATGTCGATTTATATTCCGTCGAGCTACGGTGTGACACAGGAAGCCAAAGACTTGGCCGATTCGCTCATAGGTATGGTGGAGAAGCTGACAACTACCTATCCCGACAAGTTTGCGTTGGCCAAGACGCCAGCAGCAATTGAAGAGAATTTTAAAGCTGGTTTGATATCGCTGCCCATGGGAATGGAAAACGGTGCTCCCTTAATGGAGGACCTGGCCAACGTGGCGTACTTCGCTGAAAGAGGGATCAACTATATCACGCTCACACACGGCAAAGACAACCAGATTTGCGACTCCAGCTACGACACCACTTACACCTGGAACGGCCTGAGCCCATTTGGCGAGGAGGTTGTGAAAGAAATGAACAAGCAGGGCATCATGGTGGACATATCGCATGTGTCCGACAGCACATTTTATGATGTGATGGCACTGACTGACGTGCCTGCTATCGCATCTCACTCATCATGCCGATATTTCACACCAGGTTTTGAGCGCAATATGTCGGATGAAATGATCAAGATGTTGGGCGAGAATGGGGGTGTGATCCAAATCAACTTCGGGTCGAGCTTCCTTTCCGGTGAAGTGAGGGAACAAAGCGAAAAGGTGCGGGAGCACATGACCAACTGGTTGGCTGAAAACGGATTGAGCTACAGAGACTCTACTGCGCAGGCCTATATGAAGCAATATGTGGTTGACTCAGCCATCAATCTGTTCGCTACGGTAGGTGTGGTAGCTGACCACATTGACCATGTGGTGGAGATAGCTGGTATTGACCACGTCGGTTTGGGCTCCGACTACGACGGCGTGGGTGACTCGCTGCCAACTGGCCTTAAAGACGTTTCTGAGTTTCCTAACCTGATTTACGAACTTTTGAAGCGGGGCTACACTGAAGAGGATATTGCCAAGATTTGTTACCAGAACGTGTTCAGGGTTTGGAACACAGTGCTTGATAAATCTAAAGAACTGAAGGGTGCCTGACCCTCACAAAAAATTACAGGATGACCTGGCAAGCAGCGATGATGGCCAGGTCATTTTTATTTTGGAGGTAAATAATTACGGAACTGTCTTCGGTCTCAAATTCTTTTGGCAGGTAAAGTGAAACTTCTCCAGCCGTCTGTGCTGCTACTGCATGAAACCCCACAACTACATTTTTGTGGGTCAGCGTTCGTCCTTTGTTCTCTCCCCTCGGCACATGGTTTTCTGCCTCCTTTTTCACCAGGGCGAAATTGATCAATGTCTGGTTAGGTGCTTTGTCCAGGACATATTTCACCAGGAGCTCTTCGCCGTTGTCAACAACAGAGACTTTTAGCGAATAACTGGCCGGTTTGGCCAAAGCATTTTTGATGGCGCTATCCGCTTCCTTCCGGGAGGAGCCCACAAATTCAGCTTTTCCATTGACCACCATTTGGGGGGTGTAGGCATTGCCAGCCTTTAGTCTGTTGACATAGTTGCCTTGTCGAACGTTGTACGTGGAGCTGGCGTACGGGTCTTTCCAGCCAAGGTAGTCCCAGTAACTTACGTGAAAAGACAAACCGAAGACGGGCTCGCCCTTAGCGGAGGCTTCCTCGATAATTGAGTTAAGAAGCTGATCCGCAGCCGGACAACTCGAGCAGCCTTGCGAGGTGAACAGCTCAATGACGGCAAAACCTCCACTGCCGGAGGTGAACAATGGGGTGTCTTTTTCAACGAAAGGCTTCGAGCTTAGAAAAGCTGTAAGTCCCACTGCTAGCACAACGCCTATAGCAATTGCCCACTTTTTCATGATGTAAAGGTACAGAGCAGAGGCCTCGCATGCTGTAAGGTGGCTGACAATCAGCAAAAGAAGTCTTATAACCTCTTCAATTAGGAATTTAATATGATAACCTCTACATTTCGGAAAAATATAAATCATGAAGAAAACACAGCTGGGGGAATTTGAGGAAATTGTGCTGCTGACTATTGCTGTATTGCATAATGACGCTTATGGTGTGTCAATAAAAAACGAGCTGGAGAGCAGGCTGGGTTATGGCACCAGCGTAGGTGCGCTGCAAACAGCGCTAAAGAGGCTGGAAGAGAAAGGCTATCTCGACTCAGCATGGGGCGAAACCTCCAACGTGCGTGGAGGCAAGCGGAAGAAGTATTACAAAATTACGGCCTCTGCCCAAAGAGCTTTACAGGAGATCAAAGACATCCGTGCCCAGCTGTGGTCTGACATACCATCGATGGTTTTAAAATATATGTAGCCCATGAGATCGCCTCAATTTGTTCCACCTCGCCTTCCGATGCGATTTTTCAGGGCAATCTGTAAAGCAGATTTTCTAGAAGAGATTGAAGGGGATTTGTTGGAAATCTATGAGCAAAAGGCACAGGAGAATTCTCCTTCGAAACTCAGGTGGCTCTTTATTTGGGAGATCACCCGACTCATCCGACCGAAACTTTTAAAGTCATTTATTCCCTCATCAGTAAATCCATTTTTTATGTTTCAGGATCATTTCAAGGTAAGCTACCGCAATCTGCGTCGGCAAAAGGGCTACACGCTGATCAACCTTCTGGGCCTTTCGCTCGGAATTGCCTCTGCCATTCTGCTATTCCTTGTTGTCAGCTACGAAAAATCGTTCGATGGTTTCCATCCCAACAGTGCCCGCATTTACAAAATCGGTGAGATGGAAAACGGCGGGGAGCCTGATTACCTCACCAAAACGCCCCTGGCCCCTAAACTCAAGGCCGACCTGCCCGAGGTGGTGGCCGCAACCCGGTTTGCAGGGTGGGACAGTCCGTGGCTCGAAGCTGAGCATGGGCGAATTCAGGAGACAATCAAGTTTGTGGACGAAGATTTTGCCGATATGTTTGGCTTCGCAGTGCTGGAGGGTGACCTGAAGCAAACGCTGGCGACCAAAGGCCAGATGGTCATTGCAGAAAAAAAGGCCAGGGAGCTCTTCGGCGATGACAGTGCGGTGGGAAAACAGGTGAAAGAAGTACTTGGCGACAAAACATGGATAGTGGGCGCCGTATTGCAAGACATCCCAACTCATTCGACCATCCAGTTCAGCATCCTGTCGGGTTGGAGCAATATTCCCGACTACCTCGCCGACCCCGAGCTGGCCAACTGGTACAACACCTTTATGACCGCATATGTGATGTTGGACGAGTATGCGACTCCACAGCAGCTTGCCGATAAGCTTGATCAGATCGTTGCCGACAATTTTTTGCCAGCTGGCAATGCTACCAGCATTCATTTGCTCCCACTAAAAAGCTCCAGGGCAGTGGAGGCCAACAACGATATGGTCATCAACCTGCTGGGCATAGTTGCAATCATCATTCTTGCCATTGCATCGGTGAACTACGTGAACCTGGCCTCTGCACAAGCGCTTGTGAGAATCAAGGAAGTAACGATACGGAAGGTGCTTGGCTCTTCCAAAAGGCAGCTTGTTTCTCAGTTTTTGGCAGAAGCTTTCATAGTGAACTTTCTGGCTACCCTGGCAGCCTGGTTGATGCTGTTTTTTGCCATTCCTTACATGGAAGAAATATTCTCTATTGCCTTTACCTATACGTCGGGCGGCTGGGCAGTCATGGTTGGCGCAACGCTCTTTTTTTCCATGCTTCTTGGTATGGCAAGTGGGCTTTTTCCAGCTCTGCTGATCACCTCCATCAAAGCGACAGATGGGCTCAAGGGAAAGAGTAGCAACAAAGGCACCAATCCTGTTTTCAGGAAATGGCTCCTGACATTTCAGTTCGCTGCTTCCATCTTAATGATCGTAGGCACGGTGGTGATTTGGAAGCAGATCACCTTTATGAAAAACCAGAACCTGAACTTCGACGATAGTCAGGTGTTGGTAGTGCCCCTGTCGGAGCAAGACTTTCCCGATATTGAAAAAGCCATGCAGCGTGTTAAAGTGATGCAAGAAGCGCTTGCGACCGAACCTGGTGTAGAGGTGGTGACCAGGGCCCAAAATGTACCCGGCCGTTACTGGCAAAACTACAATCGTTTTAGCGATAAAGCTGATCCAACGATAGTTCACAGCTTGCGACAGTCGTATGTTGGTGCTGACTATTTTCCTGCCCTGGGCGTCAGCTTCGTCGAAGGCCGCAACTTCGATACAACCCGTGCCGGTGACACCGCTGCAGTCATTATCAACAGAAAGGCTATGCAGGCATTTGGTTGGCAGAATATTGAGGACAAAACACTCTGCGAGGGTGGACAAAACGGATGCACACTCTACAAAGTGATTGGCGTAACGGAAGACTTCCACTATCAATCCCTGGCGGGTGAAGTTCAGCCTCTCATTCACTTTTTGGATAATATGTATGGCAGCCTGATCGTGGTCCGGTTCCAGCCTGGCAAAACATCCTCAGTGCTGGCTCGGGTGGAAAAGGAGTGGAATGGGCTGGAGTCGCTGAGTAGTTTCGATTACTTTTTTCTCGATCAGGAGTTTGCCGGCATGTACAGAGAGCAGGAAAGGATCGGCATCTCAGCAGCCTTCTTTTCTATTCTCGCCATCGTCATTGCTTCGCTGGGCTTGTTCAGTGTGGCGTCGTTTCTTATTCGTCGCAAGCGCAAGGAGATAGGCATAAGGAAGGTGATGGGGGCATCTTTGTCCGAATTGTCTGTGTCGCTGATGAAAGGCTATTTGCTTTTGGTTTTGGTTGCCTTCACCATCTCTACCCCAGCTTCATATTACCTGATGAGCGAATTTTTGCAGGGCTTTGCCTATCACATAGCTTTGGATCCAACAATATTCGTGATTGCAGGCGGGCTCGTTTTGTTGTTAGCCATGATCAGCGTTGGGCTCATTGTTTTAAGGGCGGCGAAAGAGAATCCGGTGCTAGCGCTGAGGGATGAGTAAACTATGCTGAATTGAATGGTAGAAGGTGATCTTCTGGCGTGGCCGATTACTGATTGATGACATAGCCATAGAAGATGAGTATGGCGAGGATCGATAGCACGAGGCCGCCGATGCTTGCACCAAACACGGCCATGCCGTAACCACCCTGATTCTTTTTTCTTATGCGTTGAATAGCGATCAGCCCGGTGGTTAGGGCGGAGGCAGCTGCTGCTAAGAACAAAAAGGAGCCAAGAGCGGGGTACGAAAGAGGTAAAAGAAAGAGTGCAATAGTGGCCAATGCTGAGAAGAAACTGATTTGCGCCAAACTGCTGGTTTTTTGAATGGTGCTATTTCTGGGAGATAGTTGGGAGGTGTCCCTTTTGAGGATTTCCGGGTCGATCGGTACAATGGATGAATCAGAGGGACTTCCCGCAAGACCCAGATTTAAATTTTTGGCTTTGAACTCGGGAGAGTATAGCGCTTCTTTTTCTTGCTCTTTTTCGAAATACGTCAGCGTATCAAAAAAAGGATCTTCTTCCTCTGCACCTGGCACAAATTTATTTGAATGGATTTTTTCGGACTTTTTTGAAAAGGGCAAGTGAAATTGATACGGTTTAGGGGCTTTACATTGGATCAAAATCACTAAGAAAAGCAAACCAGCTACTACTTGCCTCATTGAGCATATTTATTTTGCAGCCAAAATAATAAATAGTCCGTCACATTTAACGCAGCACGCAACTCGATTTTTGAAATTTACCTCTTCCTATTGCCAGTGTGCTCAAATACCATAGTAATCAATTTGGGCGAGATTGATTAACGTATATCAAGGCTAAAATAGCTAGAATAAACGCCAGCGCCCCAATACATATTCCAAAAATGGCTAAATGTTTACCCATCTCGTGATATTTTTTGATCTGGGGAAGGGCGATTATGCCAGTTGCTATGGCAATAACGGGAAGTGAGAGAGCCAATATGGCGCCGATGGGCGATGAAAATGATAAAAACACGTATAAAAGTATGAGCCCAATAGCAGAAAAAAAGCTCACGTGTGCAAGCGCATTGGGTTTCTGGTCGCCCTCATCAGGTACAGTGGCGGAGTTGTTACTAGCATCATTTTTTGGTTGTTTTTTGTGTGGGGGTCTAACAGAGGGAGGTTTTTTAGAAGCGGTGCGAGCCTTTTTTTGGCTGCCTGGTCTTTCATCATGTGAGTAAAGATTGACACTATCTTGTCCGCTGTTAAAGTTTCCGGGTGTAGTGGCGTTGGGCATGAGAGAATCGACCGCTGCATTCTGGTAGCCTATATGGTTTGATGCGGAAGCGTAGAGTGATGCGTTAGTGCTTGTGGGTGGAGGTGAGAAAATGTAATAGCTTCTGGTCTTGCAGTGAGTGAACAAAAGCCCAAAAAGTAGAAATGGAACAATCTGCCTCATTTGGCAGGCAAAATACAGTCGAAAAGGAGAAATAGGTGCCTTGGGGTTACTTTATTTCTTTTTCATACTTCTTGGGCGCATACAAAAACCCAAAAGCTCTTGCTCCTTCTTTCGTATGCACTTCGTGGTGCACGTGGTGGGCATGCATGATCCGCTTCATGTATTTGCTTTTGGCTTTGTACTTGATCTTGATGCGTCGATGCACAATCACATCATGGAAAATAAAGTAAAACAGGCCGTACGCCAGAATGCCAAAGCCCACGAACATCAGCCAGCGAATTTCGGGAAATTCGGATCCAAAGACTATACAGGCAATGGATGGGATACTGAAGACAAGTGCAAAGAGATCATTTCGCTCTAGTGTGTGGTTGTGCAGCTTGTGGTGCGATCTGTGCCACGTCCATAAAATCCCATGCATGATGTATTTATGAGTAAACCAGGCCACAGCTTCCATAAAGAAGAAAGTGCCTATGACAAGAAAGGTGTAAAACAGCCAGATCATTCGAAGAAATTCTTACCAAAGATAATCAATAAGTCAGCAATTCATCTCTTACTGACTCCATTAGCCACATGGGTGTGGAGGTGGCACCGCAAATGCCGACAGTGTCGCCGGGCTTAAACCATTGTTTCTCCAACTCAGCAGCGTTGCTGATAAAGTGCGTGTCGGGGTTGGTGTTTTTGCACACCTGATAAAGCACTTTGCCGTTCGACGACTTTGTGCCTGACACAAACACAATCTTGTCAAAGTGCCGGGCAAAGTCTCTCAGTTCCTTATCTCTGTTCGACACTTGTCGGCAAATGGTGTCATTGGGATTCACTCTTATGCCGGCTTCTGTAAGCAAGCGGGTGATTTCATAGAACTTATCAGTGCTTTTGGTAGTCTGACTATATAGTGTCAGTTCCCTTGGCAGCGACGGGATGTCTAATTCGGCGATGTCCTGAAAAACCACTGCCTGATTGTTAGTTTGGCCAAGCAGTCCCACCACTTCGGCGTGGCCTGGCTTGCCATAGATGTAGATCGTTTCCTTTTTGTCGAAAGAATTCTTGATCCTGTTTTGAAGCTTGAGCACCACAGGGCACGACGCATCTATCAGCTCCAGGTTGTTGTCAACGGCCAAAGAATAGGTCGATGGCGGCTCGCCATGTGCCCTGATCAACACTTTGGCGTCCCTGATGTCACCTAACTCGTCGTGATTGATGATCTTGAGGCCTTTCTTTTCAAGCCGTTTCACTTCCTCGTCGTTGTGTACAATATCGCCGAGGCAAAACAGCCGACCTTCCTCCTCCAGAATGTCTTCCGCCATTTCTATGGCATACACCACTCCAAAGCAGAAGCCAGAATGAGGATCGATATTTACACGTAGGTCCAACATACTTTACTTAACCGTCTAACTTCAATTATGTTTGAGACCAAGTCTCGATTTAAAGAATTCGTAATATGTAATGTTCATGAGCAACAGCAGCAGCGCATACACCGTGTCTTCAACAGGTATCGTCCAAATCCTTACTCCGATATTTTCTGCATTGTTGTACCAGACGATAGGCTCCTCGGTCACCCCTCCAGTAAGGACACCATTGACCAGAAGAAAAGGGATAAGGTGGATGAGGTATGCTATAAAGAAATGCCCGAGGTAAGCAGATTTTAACCATAAGCCATGTATAACCAACAGGAGTCCGGCGAACAGAAAATTGTAGAAGGTGTAGTCTTTTCCATAGGACACCAAAGCCAGAATGATTAGCAATGCTCCAAGTAGAGTCGCCAGCCAGTTTAGCTTTATGTTTAGCTTATTTCCTTTGTCAAAATAAACAACACAGTCATAAATAAACACAGATGCGAATGGGACGGTGAAAAAGAAGAGCCATTCTTCAATGGGAAGATGAAATAAAAACAGCCCGGTGAGGTAATCGGCGTTGAAGCCCCAGACGCCATCTTTTGTGAAGATGACATCCCAAATAATAAAAAAAGCAGCAGTGAGCAAGATACCTGGAAATAGCGCCCTCCATCTGGATGCATAGGCAATTCTTGGCTCGAATGACCTGACGAGGGGAAATGAGACTGTGGCAATATGTAGCCAAAGATAGAGTGACATCAGAAGCCGTTTAAACTGTGTTTCAGGTAAGTTTGGAACAGCAAAATGATCTTCTTCGAGTCAGGTATCCTGATCCTTTCAGTCATAATTCTGGTAACCGGCAGCCTCTTAATTTTGCTGAAAAGTGTCAGATAGTACACGTAAGCCAGGTACACACCAAGCCGGGCCCCCTTGGGCAACCTTTTGATGCCTTCGTAGGCAGCGTCGAAGTCCTGCTGAATGTCTGATTCAATCTGAGCCTTGCTGATTTGTGAGAAATTATTGAAGTCTACACCTGGAAAATAGGTGCGCCCCCTGTCCTTAAAATCGCTTTTGATGTCTCTTAGAAAATTCACCTTCTGGAAGGCCGCTCCCAGCCTTCGGGCAGGTGCTTTCAACGATTGGAATTCTTTGTCATCCCCCTCACAAAACACTCTAAGACACATGAGGCCAACAACCTCTGCCGAGCCGTAGATATACTCCTGATAGCCACTTTCATTGTATTCATTCTGAAGAATGTCCATTTCCATGCTGTGCAGAAAGGCGTCGATGAGTTCGCTCTCTATCTTGTATTGATTGACAACTGACTGAAATGAATGCAGTATCGGATTGAAACTTAGCTTTTCATCAATTGCATCGTAGGTGTCTTTTCTAAACCTTTCCAGCAGCATCTTTTTGTTGTGGTCATGAAACGTATCCACGATTTCGTCGGCATACCTGACAAACCCATAAATGGCAAACACAGGATCTCTAAATTTTTTGTGCAGCGTTTTAATCCCGAGAGTAAAGGACGTACTGTAGCGCTCTGTCACCAGCTGGCTGACTTTTAATGCGGTGCTGTCAAAAAGATCTATGTGGTTCATAGTGTTACTATTATCTGACAAAGTCTTTTTTTATTTCGTTGGCTACCACCTGGCCCGAAATAAGCGTAGGAGGCACGCCAGGACCGGGTACTGTCAGTTGCCCGGTATAATATAAATTTTTTAGATGTCGATTTTTTAGGGATGGTTTCAAAATAGCCGTTTGTTTCAGCGTATTTGCAAGGCCATAGGCATTTCCTCTGAATGCATGGTAATCCTTTATGAAATCGTTGTGCGCATAGCTTTGTTTAAAAGTCACATGGTTTTTCACCTCCTGCCCGATTAAAATCTCCAGCCTGTCCATGATGATGTTATAATATTTTTCTCTCGTTGCCTCATCATCTTTCAGCCCAGGTGCTACCGGGATGAGTAGAATAAGGTTTTCGCAACCTTTTGGGGCCACGGTGTCATCTGTTACAGAAGTGGCAGACAAGTAGAATAAAGGATTGCTTGGCCAATCCGGCGTTTCATAAATTTCTTTCGCATGAGGGCCAAAATCCTCGTCGAAGAACAGCATGTGATGGGTAATATTTTCTAGTTTCTTGTTCAGCCCGATATAGAACAAAAGGCTGGAAGGAGCCATGGTTCTTTTCTCCCAGTATTTTGGGGTATAATTTCTGTATTCGTAGTCGAGCAGGTGCTGGTCTACATGGTGGTAGTCGGCACCAGCCACCACCACATCAGCCTTGAAGGCGCCTTTGGAGGTAAGCACACTTTCAGCTTTCCCATTTTTTACCACTATTTTCTCCACTTCATGGTCAGTCAGGATCTTCACACCCTTCTCCTCTGCCAGGCTGACCATTGCGTCAATCACTTTATACATGCCTCCCTCCGGGTACCAGGTGCCCAGCGACATGTCGGCATAATTCATCAGGCTGTACAATGCCGGTGTGTTTTCGGGTATAGCACCAAGAAAGAGCACAGGGAACTCCATCAGCCGGATGAGTTTGTCGTTAGTGAAGAATTTTCGGACATGGCTGTGCATGCTTTGAAACACATCCATCTTTACCAGGCCTTTTAAGAGCCGTGGGTCAATAAACTCGAGTAGTGACCGGCTTGGTTTGTATACAAGGTCGTTAATACCAACTTCGTATTTGTATTCAGCCTGTGAAAGAAACGCTTGCAATTTTTTTCCGGCACCCTTTTCAAGTGATTCAAAAAGAGCCTCCAGTTCGCTCATTTTGGCAGGGATCTTCATGTGGTCATTCTTATCAAACACCACAGTGTAAGATGGGTCAAGCCTTTTCAAATGATAGTAGTCAGAGGGCTTCTTGCCGAAAAGCGCAAAATACCGCTCAAAAACATCAGGCATCCAATACCATGAGGGGCCCATGTCAAACACAAAGCCATCGGCCTCAAGTTTCCTTGCTCTGCCTCCTATCGTTTTATTTTTTTCTAGTAAAGTGACATTGTGACCATGATCAGCCAGGCAAGTGGCTGCTGATAGCCCCGCAAAACCTGAGCCGATGACGCAAATATCCAGTGCTGGCATAAATTAGAAGCTGTGAGCGTAAGGAGTCAATTTAGCTTTTAATTCCTTGCGGGCAATATGAATACGGTTTTTAACAGTTCCAATTGGTATTTGTAACTTGTCTGCAATCTCGTGGTACTTGAATCCCCGGAAATACATCATGAACGGGCTCTTGTACACATCATCTACGTTGTTCAGCGCTTGTTCAATGTCCTCCATTGTAAAGCTGGAATAGGCATCGTTTTGCACACTGCTCCCTGATGAGTTGATGTAGTGCAGGTTATCAGTAGTGTCTATAAAGGTGTTCCTTCTCACCATTCTTTGGTAGTTGGTAATAAAGGTGTTCTTCATAATTGTGTATAACCATGCTTTGATATTGGTGCCGGGGGCAAATTTTTCACGGTTTTTGAATGCCTTCAACATTGTTTCCTGAATGAGGTCATTCGCATCTTCCATGTCCCTGGTTAGCTTCAGTGCGAATGGTTTCAATGATCCTGACATTTCTTTGAGAGTGTAATTGAATTCTAAAGCCGTCATATCGTTCAGTTATTTTGTTTAATCAAAACTACAAACTATTAAACAGATTACAATGTTTTGTTTAATTTAATTTTAAAATAGTTAAACAAAATAGTTAGGAAAGACAGAGTAACCCCGTGCGCAAACCGAAACATGGCATGCGGTTTTTTACCTGTCAATACACGTGTATCCTGTTTTTTTCAAAAAAAAGAAGACTGTGGACTTTGAGAATACTACGCTTCGGCGCTATGTTCTTCAACAAAACTCGTGATCTGCTCTGAGCGTGTAAAAATGATCACATTGTCGGGGGTTTGGATATCCTGTCCTATTACCTGATACCCTGACAGGAGAATGGTTGACTCCGGGAAAAGCCCCGAAAGCTTATTGACATAGCCTTGCACCTGGTCGATACCAGGAACCGATGTGAGAATGGAAAGAATAAATTCGGGCTTGTGCAGGTTATAAACAGACACCAGATCCTGAAGAGGTAGCGACTGCCCAAGGTAAATGCTCTTATTGTGCCTTGACCTGATCACATAGTCGGCAAAAAGAAGGCTCAACTCATGAAGCTCACCTTCCGGAAGATAAAGGAGGTATTTGGGTGCATTTGAAGGGTCCGACGAATATTGCCCGTCAATGGCAACTATCAGCTTTTGACGGATCAGGTTCGAAATGAAATGCTCCTGTGCGGGATTGATACTTCCGGTTTGCCAAAGGACGCCGATTTTAGAGAGAAAAGGATAGACGATATTAAGCATGGTTTTTTCAAACCCTAGCTTTAGAATGTTAGACGACATGATCTTTTCGAACCTGTCTTCGTCCATATCAATCATCGCCAAAGTGAGTGCATGAATTTGCTCTGGAAAACGCAGGTGTTTCTCAGTCAGCAATAGCACTTCCTCGGCTATTTCCTGAGAACTCATGTCGGCAATGTGAGAAATCTTGAATCCGTTGTCTTTCAACAACGAAACATTGAGGATAAGCTTCAAATCGAGATCGTCGTAGCTCCTTATATTAGTCTCGGAACGGCTGGGTTTGATAAAATTGTACCGTTGCTCCCAAATCCGGATAGTGTGGGCTTTGATGCCAGATAAATGCTCGAGGTCTTTGATTGAATAGTTGCTCACTTACTTAAACGTTATCGCACTCTAATTTAAATGTGATCTTATAATCGGTTTATGATGAGACAAACTTAATGCTCAACTAAAATGTTTGAAAAACTTTGCTAGCCCAGGTAGCCAACGAGCGCAAAGAAAGATGCCTGAGACAAAATAACGTATTTGTCTAACTCATTTTTGTTTTCAAAACCAAAATTGTGGAGTACGATATGGAGAATAAAGGCAAGTGCTCCCCAGCTAATATAGTTCTGAATTGGAATGCCCGACCCTTGCCAGCTCCAGTAGTCCGACATGATAGCTACCGGCTCCAGCAATATATCCAATCCCACCATTAGCAATGCACCAGCCAGTGATGCGAGCCACTTGTTGTTGATGGAGCGTGTAAGAGAAGCTGTACATACTACCAGTATCAGCCAGTTGGTGCCGATAAGCAAAGGCACGCCGAAGAGCTTGGGCCCTAATGTGGCTCCATATTCGTAACTTCCGAATGGCCAGCCGGTTTGTACGCCAACTACCTCACTAAAAAAGGCGATTAGAAAACACAGCAATGCATAGGCGTAGAAGGAAGGGGTTTTGTTTTGCTGAAAAACGATCACAAGCGCTGCCACTATCAAAAGGTTCAGCGGGGTCAGCTGCCTCATTAAGGGCGCCCATTCAGGCAGCAGCATACCGATAGTGCCAACCACATGAAGTACCACAATTACCAGTGCCGCCTTGTTTTTACTGCTCATTATTCAAAGTTAGAAAGGTAAACTTGCCGCTGCTTGTTTGGTTTGAAAATAGTACAGAATTTGCCAACTTGTTTAACAGTCTACCCCTACCAAAGGGCTGAATTTATGGTATTATACAACGTAACGGTTAATATA
Organism: Imperialibacter sp. EC-SDR9; assembly: GCF_902498805.1. Classification (GTDB taxonomy): domain Bacteria; phylum Bacteroidota; class Bacteroidia; order Cytophagales; family Cyclobacteriaceae; genus Imperialibacter. The sequence goes on from NZ_LR701573.1 coordinate 42,243, forward strand.
GAATCAGTAGTTGAAGACGAATGGCTGCATTGGATAAAGTCCATCCATGTGCCAAAAGTAATGGCGACCGGAATGTTTGTTGAGAGCAAAATATTCAAGCTATTGCACGACGAAGGGGACGGAAGTGCCACATACAGTGTGCAGTTTTTTGCTGCCTCTGTGAAACAGGTAAACGAATATCTTGAAACTTACGCACCAGCTCTTGTACAAGCTCATATGGAAAGGTATAAAAATAAACACGTAGCTTTTCGAACGCTGATGGAGGAGGTGTAGTAATTGCTGTTCTGCCCTTGCATCATCCCATTGCTAATCAAAGGAAGTAGTAGTAGTTTTATTAGCTAAATTTACTCTATACTACTTTCGTTATGGTCAAGCAGTTCAATATGAAGGCCCTTTATGGGGCATACCTGTTTTTTCTTTTTCTTGCCGCCTGCGAAAAGCCTGTAGAGGAAAAAATCATTGACCTTCCAAGGGGTTTTCCGGAAGCAGAGGGTGTGCCCTCATCCAGCATTCAGGCCTTTCTTGAATCGGCCGATACCAGCAAGCACGAATTCCACAGTTTCATGTTTCTCCGCCATGGGAAAGTGATCGCAGAGAGCTGGTGGAGCCCTTATGGGCCAGAGCTGCCTCACACCATGTACTCTACAAGCAAAAGCTTTACCTCAACCGCCATTGGTTTTGCGGTCACGGAAAAGCTGTTGACTGTCAATGACTCGGTTATTTCGTTTTTCCCAGAATATGTTACTGATACAGTTAGCGACTTCATGGCAGCCCTCACTGTCAAAGACCTGCTCACCATGTCGGTGGGGCAGGATCCAGACCCGTCGGCCACCATACCTGGCGACAGCCTCTGGGTAAAGTCATTTCTTTACACGCCCATCATCAACGAGCCTGGAACTAAATTTCTCTACAATTCGATGGCTACTTATATGCTGTCGGCTATTGTTACTAAAGTAACGGGGCAAAAAGTCATCGACTATTTGAAGCCAAGGCTGTTCGATCCTTTGCATATACAGGGGATTGATTGGGAGACTGATCCGGCGGGCAACAACACGGGTGGTTGGGGGCTAAGGCTGAAGACCGAGGACATGGCTAAATTTGGACAACTTTTGCTCCAAAAAGGTAAGTGGAACGGGGAGCAAGTCCTTTCAGAGGAGTGGATAGCCGAAGCAACTTCTTTCAAAATACAGCAGTCGCCGGAGCTGTCGGCAGAAACCAAAGCAAAGAGTGACTGGCTGCAGGGCTATTGCTACCAGTTTTGGCGGTGCCGCAATAATGCCTTTCGGGGCGACGGTGCATTTGGTCAATACATCATCGTGATGCCAGATCAGGACGCAGTCATTGCTATTACCTCGGAGACGTCTGATATGCAGGGAATCTTAAACATGGTTTGGGATCAGTTGCTGCCAGCGATGTCCGACGATGAGCTGCCCGTTGATGCGGCGGCCGTTGCATCGCTTGAAAGAAAGGTTGCCTCACTAGCGCTCACGATTCCTGCTGCCAGCCTTGCCTCCACCTTGGAGGGCGCTATTTCCGAAAAAGTCTTTGAGCTGGACTCAAATGGAAGGAAAATAGAAAGTATTCAATTCCAGTTTGGAGCGACAGGCAGTAACGTGGTGATGAAATACAAGGACACCACCTACGCCATACCCATTGGTTGGGGGGAGTGGAAATTTTCACAGACACAAAGACCAGGCCCATATTTGGTAGCGAGAGCGAAAAATGCGTTGAATGGATTGCCACCATTCAAAGTGGCCGCAGCCTATTCCTGGAAAGAAGAGAATGTGCTGGAGTTAACCCTGCGATATATTGAAAGCCCCCATACCGAGACAATCACCTGCACTTTTGAAGGTGAAGATGTCATGCTTGATTTCAAATGGAGCTTTGCGCCAACTATGAAGGCACCGGTGATAGAAGGGGAACTGATGGAGGCACAGTAAGTTGGTTAAAAGTCGAGATGGCAATTGAGCCATCCATCGTCAAACCTTGTGCCGTATTTCTTGTAGAAATTGATGGCAGGTTCATTCCAATCAAGAACCTGCCACATCATACCTGTGCAACTCGCATCTTTTCCTTTTTGAATGGTGGCGTCGAAGAGTTGTTTGCCAATTCCGCTTCCTCTTTCCGACTGGGTGACCACTATGTCTTCAAGGTAAATCCTCTTGCCTTTCCAGGTTGAGTAACGGTAATAGTACAAGGCAATGCCTACGATGGTTGCGCCTTTCTCCGCCACAAAAAAACCGAAGACTGGGTGCTCACCAAAGCCATCCACTGCCATTTGTTCTACGCTGTTGTTGACCTGATCTAATGCCTTTTCGTATTCAGCCAACTCCTTCACCAGCTCCAGTGCTTGGGCCAGGTCTTCAATTTGACCTTCACGTATTTTTATTTCCATGCCTGATAAAAAGGGTAGGTATTACCTCAAATGTATAGACATCCCAGCCTGAATGAAATAAAAATTAGTATTACTAAACCAGCGTTGAAACGTGAAGCCTCCAAAACCTCCAAAATTGAATGGGCCGGTAGTGGCCAATAGCTTTTCCTGTTTTATAATGAACTCCCTCCGGGGTGTAGCTCCATTTTCCGGATCATGCGACACCCGATATTCCAGCAAAGTGTTCAGGCTTCTCTCTTGAAAGTGAATTCCCGAATTGATGGTAAATTCGGGGTAGGCCTGATTAAACTCGGTATCAACGGAGATGCCAACCCCGGCCCGCAATGAAAAATGAGCACTGGTAGCAAAATTGAACTGCAAGATTTGCCAGTCGACTGTTTGGAAGTTGCCAGTTCGATCCCAAATTCGGTTAATACGTGCGTTGGTAGCAAAAAGGCCCCATTTGCCGGTGATTTCCGGCGCAATGAATTTAGTGTGATGAGGAAAGTGGTAACCGAGGGGCATACTCGCATCCAGCGAAACAATCCATGGCTGGTCGAATCGGCGGTCGAGCATCTTATGATGGGCAAGCCCAATGCCACGGAAACTTATTCTGAATGCGTCGATGAATAGCCTTCCCATAAATGCGCTGCTTTCTCCAGAACGCCTGTCGCCATTGTTGTTGGACTTCGTGCTCTCCTTGTTTGCCCGGGCGTCTTTTCTTACCTCGCCTACCTGCCCCTCGGCGGTGCCGAAAGCCAACATTAGCCCCAGTAGCGGGCACAGTATTTTGGCTCGTTTCATAAAATTGTCCTTAGTTGAAAAAATGAACCTGTCGAACTGTAAACAAAAAAGGGGCCAAAATGCCCCTTTCAGTTGATACATCAAGCCAGCTGCTATTTACATTGCTTTTTTTGCTACTTCAGGCACAACACCCATGTTATACCAGGTAAAAGAGTAAAGATCAGCTGCCTCTTCAATTATTTTGGAGGTTGGCTTTCCGGCCCCATGACCTGCCCTGGTTTCAATTCTTATCAACACTGGATTGTCTCCCGCCTGCTTGGCTTGCAGCTGAGCAGCAAACTTAAATGAGTGAGCAGGCACCACCCGATCATCATGGTCGGCGGTGGTAACTAAAGTCGCAGGGTATTTCACACCTGCTTTCACATTGTGAACAGGAGAATAACCCAGAATATACTTGAACATCTCTTCCGATTCCTCGGAAGTTCCATAGTCGTAGGCCCAGCCGGCGCCTGCCGTGAAAGTGTGATAGCGAAGCATGTCCATTACGCCTACTGCCGGGAGCGCCACCTTAAATAGCTCAGGCCGTTGTGTCATCGTAGCACCCACCAGAAGCCCTCCGTTGGAACCACCGGCAATAGCCAGGTAGTCGCTGCTGGTATAACCTTCTTTGATCAGGTACTCTGCTGCACCTATGAAATCGTCAAACACATTTTGCTTTTTCATCTTGGTGCCAGCCAGGTGCCATTCTTCGCCGTACTCTCCACCACCACGGATGCTGGGTTGCGCATAGATGCCGCCGTTTTCCAACCATACAATCCTGGAAACACTGAAGCCAGGCGTCATGCTGATATTAAACCCGCCATAGCTGTAAAGGTAGGTGGGGTTCTTTCCATTTTTTTCAACCCCTTTCTTATAGGTGATAAACATAGGGATTTTGGTGCCGTCCTTGCTGCTATAGAAAACCTGCTCTGTAGTGTAGTCTTCTGGGTTGAAGTCGACCTTTGGTTGCTGATACAGGGTGGAATTTCCTGAGGCAATGTTATAAGAGAAGATCGAACTTGGATAAGTGAATGAGGTAAACGTGTAATAGATGTGAGTGTCACTTTCTTCGCCTCCAAAGCCGTAAATGCTTCCGATGCCGGGTAGTTCAACGTCTCTTTCCAGCTCGCCCTTTCGGTTGTATTGTTTGATTTCAGACTTGGCATCTACCAGATACTCAGCAAAAATTTTCTTTCCGGCAGTGCTCGCACTGAGTACGTTTTTCGTTTCGGGAATCACATCTGCCCATGTGGCTGGTGTTGGATCAGCAAACGAGGTCTTCACAATCCTGTTGTTGGGTGCGTCCAGATTAGTGAAGATAAATAGGGTTTCTCCGTCGTTGTCGATTACATAGTGCTCTTTGTCTACATTGTCAACAATTGGCTTTATTGGGCTGTTGGGAACCGTTAAGTCCTGAATGTAGAGCTCATTGCCAGTAGTACTAACAGAAGCGGAAATAACCAGGAAATGCTCATCTTCTGTCAGGTTAGCTCCCACATAGCGCCTGGGAAATTCAGCCCCGCCCAGGATCAGTTTGTCGCTGGCCTGAGGTTCGCCGAGCTTGTGGAAGTACAGTTTGTGGTGTTGAGTCTTACCCGAAAGCACGCTACCATCTTTAGGTTTGTCATAGCTGCTGTAATACACGCCTTCGTTGCCTCTCCATGAAAAGCCGGTGAACTTCAAGTCTCTCAAAGTATCTCCAACAAGCTCTTTGGTGGTGGTATTAAAAAGCACCCCTTTTCTCCAGTCGGAGCCGCCGTCAGACAGCAGCATACCGGCAAGTGAACCGTCTTTAGAAAAGCTCAGACCTGCGAGTGACACAGTACCGTCAGCAGAAAAAGTATTCGGGTTCAAAAACTCTTCAGGTTCATCACCAAGATTTTTCACCCGGTAAAGGACGTTCTGATTTTGAAGCCCGTCATTCTTATAAAAGTAGTAGTAATCTCCACGCTTGAACGGGGCGTACACTTTTTCATAGTCCCAAAGCTTCGTAAGCCTTTCTTTCACTGCGTCTTTGAAGTCGATATTGTTCAGGTAGCCAAAGGTTACCTTGTTTTCTGCTTCTACCCATTGAGCGGTGGCTGCTGATGTGTCGTTCTCCAGCCATCGGTAGGGATCCTCTACTTTGGTGCCGAAGTACTCGTCAACATGTGCTACCTTTTCGGTGGTAGGGTAAATGACAGCTTCTTCTTTCGGAGGTTGTGAGCAATAACTGACAAAGCCGGCTAAAACGACAAGAATGAAAAATTTTCTCATGGTTGAATGGGTTAAAGGGATAAAAAAAGCCTGAAAGATTGGTTTCAGGCTTATGCGTTAAATTATTTCTTGATCATATTGAATCCTGTGTACGGAACCAGCACCTTCGGAATCTTGATTCCATCAGGCGTTTGGTTGTTTTCCAACATAGCTGCCAGTATCCTTGGCAGGGCCAGTGCACTTCCGTTGAGGGTGTGAAGCAGTTCAGTCTTTTTGTCCACCTTACGTCTCAGCTTGAGCCTGTTAGCCTGGTAAGTTTCAAAGTTAGATACAGAGCTCACTTCCAACCATTTTTTCTGAGCCGCAGAATATACTTCGAAGTCGAATGTAAGCGCAGAGGTAAAGCCCATATCTCCTCCGCACAGCCTCAGAATGCGGTAAGGGAGCTCCAGGTTTTTGATAAGCCGCTCCACATGGTTCTTCATTCCGTCGAGTGCTTTGTACGACTCCTCGGGCGTAGTTACCTGTACTATCTCCACTTTGTCAAATTGGTGTAGCCTGTTAAGCCCACGCACATGCGCTCCCCAGCTTCCAGCTTCTCTCCTGAAGCAGGGCGTATAAGCCACATTCTTTACAGGTAGCTCGTCATCAGCCAGAATTACATCCCGGTAAAGGTTGGTAATGGGCACTTCTGCTGTAGGGATAAGATACAAGTCGTCGGCGGTGGCATGATACATTTGCCCCTCTTTGTCAGGCAACTGGCCCGTTCCGTAGCCCGATTCTTTATTAACCACGATTGGTGGTCTCATTTCGAGGTAGCCTGCATCCAATGCCTGATCAAGAAAGTAGTTGATCATTGCCCGCACAATTCTGGCCCCTTGTTTCTTGTAAACAGGGAAGCCAGCTCCGGTTATTTTTATGCCAAGGTCAAAATCGATGATGTCGTACTCCTTAATGAGATCCCAATGCGGCTTGGCACTTTCCGGTAGCTTGGGTAACGTGCCTACCTGAAACACTACTTCATTATCTTCGGCTGTTCGTCCTTCCGGGACGCTTTCATGCGGTACGTTGGGAAGCTCATAGAGTTTATTTGTAAGCAGCTCTTCAGTAGATTCCAGCTCACCACCTAATTTCTTAGAAGTTTCCTTGAGATCTGATGTCTGTGATTTGATCTTCTCAGCTTCCTCTTTTTGGCCACTTTGCATCAACTGCCCAATTTGTTTGGCTAGTTGGTTCGCTTCTGCCAGAGCCACATCCATCTCTGTTTTCAGAGATTTCCGCTTGTCGTCCAGGGCCAGCACCTCGTCAATCTTTTCCTCTACCTCTTTCAGACCTCTTTTTCGGAGCCCGATTAGAACCTTTTCTTTATTAGCACGTATTTCAGAAACTTGTAACATTATGCCTAATTAGTTAAGTTTGCAAAAGTAAGAGATTTACAAAGAAATATTCAGGCTGGGTTCCGCTTAAATTCTCTTGTGTCTCCAGCGGTCTTTTTTCAGCAATTACTTGTTATTAATGAATGCTTAGCATATAATTGCGGCGTCATTTTCCGACAAACCTCAGGCCGTTTCTCATTATCAATTTTGTTTTAACGGAATAGAATCTCGACCTTTTTTTTGTAACCACTTCATTTAGAATATTACTATCTCAATTCATAGTTTATGTACAGCATTGACGACCTTAATGTCCGTCTTCTTTCAGAATTAAAAGACATCGCAGAAAAACTTGGAGTTCCCAACTACAAAAAAGCTGCAAAACAAGAATTAGTCTACAAAATCCTCGATCACCAGGCCGTCATGCCAGAAGAGGAAGTATCTAAAATAAAGAAATCAGATAAGGCTGCGACTCCTGTAGCCGCAGCTCCGGCCCCGGAGGACAAACCCAAGCCCGCTCGCCCGCCAAGGGACGACGATAGAAGGCCTAACAACAAGCCGAAGATTCGCAGGGAGAATGTGGTAGCAAAGGACGCAGCAAAGCCTGCTGAAGGCAAATCGGACGACCGTCCGAAGAAGAGAGAGGTAAGCAGTGCCGATGAGCTCCTTCAGTCTTTCAATCTGGAAACTGATGACGATGACAACAGCAGTGACTCCTCAGCAAAAGAAGTGGTAGAAGAAGGTAAGAAGGTTGAAAAAGAAATATCTAACGACTCGAGAGGAGAGCTTAGAGAAGACACGAGAAATCGTGAAGACAGAGGTGATCAGCCTGGTAGAGAAGACAAGGGCGATCAAAAAGAGCAACGTGCTCCATTCAAGCCCAAAAGAAATTATAACACCAATATCAAAGAGTTCGACGGCATTATAGTCAACGAAGGCGTGCTGGAAATCATGCAGGATGGCTATGGCTTCCTTCGCTCTCCTGACTATAACTACCTGGCTAGTCCTGACGATATTTATGTTTCACCTTCGCAGATTAAGCTGTTTGGCTTAAAAACTGGGGATTCTGTAAAGGGTCAAATCAGGCCTCCAAAAGAAGGAGAAAAGTATTTCGCCTTGCTAAGAGTTGAAACCGTTAACGGTAAAACAACTGAGGAAATACGGGACAGGGTTTCCTTTGAATACCTGACGCCGCTATTCCCTGAAGAAAAAATTAGACTTAGCTCTCCTAAGAGACCTGATCATTACTCAGCCAGAATTCTCGACTTGTTTGCTCCAATTGGAAAAGGGCAGCGTGGAATGATCGTAGCACAGCCGAAGACTGGTAAAACGGTTCTTCTAAAGCAAATTGCGAACGCCATTACAGAGAACCATCCTGAGATTTACCTGATCATTCTTCTCATTGACGAACGTCCTGAAGAAGTAACCGATATGGCTCGCAGCGTGCATGCTGAGGTTATTTCATCAACTTTCGATGAGCAGGCCGACCGTCACGTGAAAGTGGCGAGCATCGTGCTTGAGAAAGCCAAGAGAATGGTGGAATGTGGACACGACGTTGTTATTCTTCTTGACTCGATCACTCGTTTGGCGAGGGCTTACAATACCGTAGTTCCTTCATCAGGCAAAATACTTTCAGGCGGTGTGGATGCCAACGCACTGCACAAGCCTAAGAGATTCTTCGGTGCTGCCAGGAATGTTGAGCACGGTGGATCGTTGACAATCATTGCAACTGCATTGATCGAGACAGGCTCTAAAATGGACGAGGTTATCTTTGAAGAATTCAAAGGTACTGGTAACATGGAATTGCAACTGGATCGCAAGCTGTCCAACAAGCGTGTGTACCCTGCTATTGATGTGCCAGCATCCGGAACTCGTCGTGAAGATCTTCTCATGGAAAAAGACGAGCTATCCAAGGTTTGGATACTCAGAAAATACATGTCCGACATGACTTCTCAGGAGGCGATGGAATTCCTTCTCGACAAAATGAAGGGAACCCAGAACAATGCCGAGTTCCTGATCTCCATGAACGGATAAGAAATAAACACTTGTAAATTGAAAGAGCGGCCTAAAACCGCTCTTTTTTTGTGCCCTGCTAAACCTGATCGACTAACTTCCTTCAACCCATTCTTTAAGGTATTGGTAGCGGCTTGTTAGTTTTCCGTCATCGGTTATTGTGGCGTCTTGAATTATTCTGAACTCATCATTTGTGAACAGGTGAGGCAGTACATTACTGACCAGCATATTCCCAAAATCATTCGAAGCATCTCTCGGCAACTCGCATGGCAAATTATCGACTGCCATCATCGATATGTTACCCTCCTCGCTGAATGCGGGCATTATCTCGTCTTGAGTAGGGTCATAGTCGTAAACCGGGTCATCTATTGTCGACGGCTTTTTTGTTGACGGGATCGATCCTTCAATGTCGCAGGTAACGTCGGCGATCACATGCAGACAAAAGTCGTTTTTTGTGGCATCCGCCCGTTCAAAGAGTGTGGGTGCCTTTGGCTCCCAGAAGGCTGCTGCAATTAGGATCTCAGCTACTTTGGCATATCTAAGAAAGTCAGAATGAAAGTTTTCAGCATGGGAATAGAATTCACCACGGTTGAATTCTTTGCCTTCATTGTGCGTATTGTAGTCTCTTGAATTCAGCTGAGCAAATACAGGAAAGTCGAAGGACTGTGTTAACAGGGCAGCTGGTGTCACTTTTCTGATGTTCATACCCACCAGTACTTCCATGGCTCCTTTGGCTACCCGGCCACCACCCGTCACTACCATTTTAATTGGGGGCAGTTTTACCTTAGAAAACTCGGTTTTCAAGTCTTCAAGGTCAAAGCATTCATGCGCCCGCCTTAAATGGTAAAGATTATATCTTTTTCCGTATGTCCAAATAGCGTTGTAGGCACCCACTATCCCTGCCCACCGACCAAAGGCGATCACCCGCTGACCGTTTTCGTCAGTAAGGGTTTCGTAGTCCACCATTTTGATTTTCTTTTCCAGCAGCGCTTTTAGCAATGGCTTATTGTATTCCTGCTTTTTGATAGTGTGTGAAAAGAAGAAGTAGGTTTTGCCAGGGATGAGCTGCGCCATAGGCACTTCTTTGACCCCAAATATGATGTCGCACATGTCCATAGAATCAACCATTTTCAGCCCTTTTTCCTCGTAGGCGGCGTCGGGGAAACAGCGGACATCGCTTCTTTGCACAAGGACTTCTACATTCGGGAACTTCGCCTGTATTTCAAGTGCCTGATCGGGAGTAATAGGGACTCTTTTGTCGATGGGAACTTTTCCCTCTTTGATTATGCCTACCTTTGTTTTCATCATTGAATTGGGAGTTGTATTCTTGCCCAATATTACTAAGATGCAAAGACAAGCATAATCATATGGAAGGATTAATTTTGGTAAGCCTGTTCTGGGTGCTTTACTTTTCCCTCCATAGCTTTCTGGCGACAGATTTTGTGAAACGGAGGTTTAGTAGCCAATGGTTTCGGCTTTTTTACAACACTGTGGCCCTGCTGTCACTGCTGGCTATTGTGCTTTACATGGCTACCGTCGACTCGCCATTTGTATTTGGTAAGACACCCGTTACTGACTTTTTCGCTTTTTCTCTGGCCGCATATGGAGTCATTATCATAAGGCTTTCTTTTCGACAATTTTCTCTCCGTGCTTTTCTTGGTTTGAAAAGGGAGGTAGAGGATATCGAGTTTAAGTCGGGAGGTATTCTTGAAAGGGTCAGGCACCCGATTTACTCGGGCACAATATTGCTTTGCCTGGGCTTTCTGCTTTACATTCCTAAAATGATCAATTTGGTAACTGTCGTGTGGATTTTCGCCTACTTGCCGATTGGGATTTGGCTGGAAGAGAAGAAACTTATAAAAAAATATGGCAGAGACTATGAAGAGTACCGTTCCAGAGTCCCTGCCGTGTTTCCAAAGTTATTCTAGACCTATGATTCAAGGATGCTTCCAAGAATAGAGCTACTCTCCTTGCCGCTGTTTTTACCGTAGGGAGCCAATACCTGAATTAGTTTTCTGATTGGCATCGACTGTAGCCAAACTTTTCCGGTGCCTTTTAGAGTGGCCAGAAAAAGGCCTTCTCCACCGAAAAGCATCGACTTTAGTCCTCCTGAGCTCTGCACATCAAAGTCCAGTGTATGTTCGAAGGCCACAACGCAGCCTGTGTCGATCCTTAGCGTTTCGTTATTGAGTTGCTTTTCTATCACCGTACCGCCTGCGTGGACAAATGCCTTCCCGTCTCCCTGGAGCTTTTGAAGAATGAAGCCCTCACCACCGACAAGTCCGGAGCCAATTTTCTTATTGAAAGTGATGGATACTTTGGTGCCAAGTGCCGCACATAGAAACCCATCTTTCTGTACAATTAATTGGTTGCCCTGCTGCGTAGCCAGGTCAATAGGGATGATGGTGCCGGGATAGGGGGCAGAAAAGGCTACTTTCTTTTTGCCAACGCCGTGATTGGTGAAATGCGTCATAAAAACAGACTCGCCCGTTAACGCCCGGGCGCCGGCTGAAAGTAGCTTGCCCAGGAAACCCTGATCGGGCTCGGAACCATCTCCCATTTTGGTTTCGAAGATGATGCCATCTTCCATGTACAGCATCGCCCCAGCTTCGGCTATGACAGTTTCTCGTGGATCAAGCTCTACTTCAACTGTTTGAATGCTTTCACCAAAAATCTTGTAATCAATTTCGTGTGACCGTATCGCCATAGTTACTCTTCGTCTTTGCTTGTTTTCTTTTTTATTTCTTCGATGTCTTCTCTGTCACGCAGCTTCTTGTCATCTACGTTTTTGTTAAGAAACTCGTTAATCTTATCAATCTGAAGGTTGGAGGAGATTTCGCCAAACGTATCTATGCTTATTTCAAAGCCGCTCAGGTCTTTGGCTACTTTCGGTTTCTTTTTTTCGGTTTCTTTCTTGCTCATGCTTGTGTGCTTTGTCCTCCTAATATAACGATAGCCGAGTCAATTCGTTTAGCAGTTTCTTTGGCGCCAAGTATTTCTATGATGGCCATGAGATCGGGTCCGCCGCCTTGTCCGGTAATTGACAGCCTTAGAGGCTGCATATACTTGCCCATTTTCAACTCTTTGGTAGCAAAGAAATTTTCTATCGTGTCATGAGCGGTTGTGGCCGTAACCGAACCTTCAAGTTGGGAAATACGCTTCGATAAGTCTTGAAGAACCGCTGCCACGTCCGGGTTCCACTTCTTTTCAACAACTTGCTGGTCGTAGGTGGTTGGAGCTTCAAAAAAGAACCTGCCCTGTTCCCACAGCTCTTGTGGAAAGGAGACTCTCTCTCTTAGCACTTCACAAATCCTGATTGTGTTTTCTGAGGAAGCCTTTAAACCGGCTTTTTCCAGGTCTTTTTCCAAATAAACAGCCAGCTCCTCTGCTGATTTGCTTTTTATATAATGCTGGTTGAACCAGTTGGCCTTGTCAATATCGAATTTGGCTCCGGCCTTGCTTATGCGCTCAATGGAGAACTCCTGGATAAGTTCTTCTATGCTGAATATTTCCTTTTCGGTGCCAGGGCTCCAGCCCAACAAAGCCAGAAAGTTGATCATCGTCTCTGGCAGGTAGCCTTTTTCCCTAAACCCTTGAGAAAGCTCTCCCGACACCGGGTCTGTCCAATTGAGTGGAAAGATCGGGAAGCCTGCCTTGTCGGCGTCCCTCTTGCTCAGTTTGCCGTTGCCGTCTGGTTTCAACAGCAACGGTAGGTGAGCAAACTTTGGCATGGTGTCCGCCCAGCCAAGGTACCTGTACATCAGCACATGCAGTGGTGCCGACGGCAGCCATTCTTCTCCTCTGATGACATGAGTGATTTTCATGAGGTGATCGTCGACGATATTGGCGAGATGATAAGTGGGCATGCCATCCGACTTCAATAATATTTTATCATCTAGCACAGATGAATGCACAACCACCCAGCCCCTTATCAGGTCATGAAACCTAATGTCCTCTTTGCGAGGCACCATCAAACGGACTACATAGGGATCTCCGTTGGCAAGTTTTGCTTTTACCTCAGCCTCGGGCAGGGTAAGGGAGTTCTGCATAGAGTTGCGTGTCACGGCGTTGTACTGCTGGTTGGCTACCTTGGCAGCCTTCAACTTCTCACGCATAGCTTCAAGCTCTTCCGACGTATCGAAGGCGTAGTAGGCCTTGCCCTGGTCGATCAACTGCTGGGCATACTGCGCATAAATATCTTTCCTTTCAGATTGCTTATAGGGGGCATGGGGGCCGCCGTTCAAAGGGCCTTCGTCAATCTCTATCCCGACCCACTTTAGCGACTCTACAATATAGGCTTCGGCGCCTGGCACAAACCTCGACTGGTCGGTGTCTTCTATGCGCAAAAGCATTGTACCGTTGTTTTTTCTGGCAAAGAGGTAGTTATAAAGAGCGGTTCTTACACCTCCAATGTGAAGGGCTCCGGTGGGACTTGGAGCGAAACGAACCCTAACTTCTGAGTTGTTCATGTTAACTTATCAAGTACTTGGTAAAGTGCTTTTTGTGTTTGTTTCAAATGGACGTCAAAGTTAGCCAATGCTATCAGATAATTGGCAATGCAGCCTGCCAAAGAAAGACAACCGTAGAGGTAATTTTTGGCTGGCCCCAGGAAAATAAGTGTGAGTAGAAAAGTCAACAGGCACCAGAAAACCAGAAAGAAACGGGTGCTGGGGAAAAGGCGATACTTTACCTGAATCAGCGAGCCTGTCGATGTCTGGTCGACGATTCCCTCTAACAATGGAATGAAATTTTGAGGCTTGGCTACGTTCACCGAAACCCGGAATGATTTTTCGTAGACAAGGCCGGTAAATGAAAAGTCTTTTCCTGCGCTTGCTTCTGATTTAGTCTCCGTTTTTAAAAGAGCGATGATGCTGGCGGCCTTGGCCGATGAAACAATCGTCTCTCTTTCAAAAGGTACTAACCTCATGCATCAATGCCGGCAATCAGGGAAATTTCAACCAGGGCGTCTTTGGGCAGCCTGGCCACCTCAACGGTTTCCCGTGCCGGGGGCTCACTCTTGAAGTATCCTCCGTAAATCTCATTGATCACCGGGAAGTCGTTCATGTCTTTGATAAAGATGGAACACTTTAACACCTCTGCAAAGGAAAGGCCTTCTTCCAAAAGGATGGCCTTTAGGTTTTCCATCACCAATTTTGTCTGTGATTTAATATCACCCGACTCAAACTGACCCGTTGCAGGGTTGATAGCCACTTGACCTGATACCAGCACAAGGTTGCCATATCTTACCGCCTGGCTATAAGGCCCGATAGGGGCGGGGGCGTTTTTAGTGTAGACTATTTTCTTCATGCTTATTCAACAGTTACTGACTTGGCAAGGTTTCGTGGTTGGTCAACATTGCACCCTCTCATCACCGCAATGTGGTACGAAAGTAATTGTAGAGGAATAACGGATACCAATGGCATCAGTGCTTCAGAAGTGTGAGGCACTTCAATGACAAAATCTGCTATCTCTTTGATGGTTTCTTCTCCTTCGGTAACAATGGCGATCACTTTTCCCTTGCGTGCTTTCACTTCCTGTATGTTGGAAACAACTTTCTCGTAAGAAGAATCCCGGGTGGCAATAAATACGACCGGCATTTCTTCGTCAATCAACGCAATAGGGCCATGCTTCATTTCTGCTGCCGGGTATCCTTCTGCATGGATATAGGAAATTTCTTTCAATTTAAGTGCCCCCTCAAGTGCCACTGGAAAATTGTAACCCCGGCCTAAATAGATGAAATTTCTGGCGTCTTTGAAAAGCGCCGATATTTCTTTGATTTGATCGTTAACATCCAGCACCTTTTTGATTTTCGCCGGTATGCTTTCAAGCTCCACAAGCAATTCATGGTATTTGCTTTCAGTAATCGTGCCTTTGCGATGAGCGATCCGCAATGCCATCATAATAAGGACAGTCAGCTGGGCTGTAAAGGCTTTGGTACTGGCAACACCAATCTCAGGGCCGGCATGCAAATAGGCTCCTTCATGAGTTATTCTCGAAATGGATGAACCTACCGCATTAACTACTCCAAGAATAATGGCACCTTTAGATTTGGCCAGCTCAAGAGCAGCAAGTGTATCGGCCGTTTCGCCAGACTGCGAAATAGCAATGACAATATCGCCTTCGTTAATGATCGGGTTCCTGTAACGGAACTCAGAAGCATATTCGACCTCTACCGGAATGCGGCAAAAATCTTCAATAATGTACTCTGCTACCAACCCCGCATGCCACGAAGTGCCGCAAGCCACAATCACTATCCTTTGGGCGTTAGTGAGCGCATTGGCATACTCATGAATACCTCCGAGCACCAGTTTGCCTTCGTCGGCCTTTAAACGACCTCTCATACAGTCAGCGATGCTGTTAGGCTGTTCAAATATTTCCTTAAGCATGAAATGCTCATAGCCACCTTTTTCGATGGCTTCAAGATTGAGGTCAAGTTCATGTACCTGAGGGTATTGTTCTACATCCTCAAGACTTTTGATGGTCATCTGATTGCCAGTGATAACCGCCATTTCTTCATCTTTCAAATACACCACCTTCTTGGTGTATTCTACGATCGGCGTCGCATCGGAGGCGAGGAAGAAAGAGCCATCATCCTCTTTAATACCGATAACAAGTGGGCTTCCTTTTCTGGCAGCAATTAAGGTGTCAGGATTATCTTTGGCGATTACTACAATAGCGTATGCACCTACCACTCTGGTCAGGGCAAGCCTTACGCCTTCCTCAAGAGAGCAATCTTCTGACGTAATAATATAGTCAATAAAAGACGCCAGCACTTCTGTGTCGGTTTGGCTCTCAAATGTGTAACCCTTTTTTTGCAGCTCGGTTTTTATTGCAGCGTAATTTTCAATAATGCCGTTATGCACCAGTGAAAGCCTGCCATTGTACGACTTGTGGGGGTGGGCATTGATGTCGCTGGGCTCACCGTGAGTAGCCCAACGTGTATGGCCAATTCCGATGCCGGATTTAGGGCTTTTGCCGTCTATCAGATTTTCAAGTTCTTTGACCTTGCCCTGCTTTTTGTATATTTTGATGTCGGCAACTGAGTTGTCGAATAACGCAACTCCAGCACTGTCGTAACCTCTGTATTCAAGTCTTTTGAGGCCTTTGATGAGAATTGGCAATGCTTGCTCTTTTCCCTTGTAGGCAACAATTCCACACATAGCTTATTGTAATCTTGTATAGTAAATTTTTAACTGGATGCTGTCTTTGGGCACAACAAACCTGCTTAAGCTCGTAACATCATTGGTGCCAGGATAAATGAGCAGATCGTTTGTGTTAATTATGCTATCACGCAAGAGCTGAAAGAAAAAAGTCGGCGTACCGCTGTATGACCTGGAAGCCGAGTCGTACAGTGGAAACAGGGGGCGAGGCGAACTGGGATTGCCGTAGCTGACATCGCTTAGAATAACATGATTGGCAATTCGGTTAGCCAGGCCAATGTTTGCCCCAATTATTTTATTCGTACTATCAGCAAATATATACATAAAGCTATTTGGGGGCATGATTCGATAGTCGACCGAAGTCAATTCATCAATAGCCCCGAGCTTTATCTCAGCACGATTGACGATAATATTGCCCAGAGAATCCACAAACTTTCTGAACGGTCTGAGTGAAAGCTTGGTATAAATACCTGTTCCTCCCTGAAGATACATGTGACCTGATGGAGGAATAAACTCGTCGCTCTGCTCTACCAGGGCTCCCAGCTCGGTGCCTGCTCTGTCTGCGGTAACGCCGTTGTATCGTACCGTGGCGTCAAAGTTCAGCGAATAAACCAATGAATCAGCGCCGTCAGGTACATGATAGTGAACATTTACTTTAGAGTTTTCGGGGTGGAAACCAAAAATGAGTGTATTGTCTGCCCCCGGGATCAGAGCAAAGCCTTTTATCTCATTTTCCAGCTCAGAAACTGTTGTTCCATTTCTAACAATACTAAAGAAGTTGCTGGCCCATGCCGGAGTCGCCTTTATCCTTATTACTGTGTCTTTTGTCGGCGAATAAAAGAATTTTTTGGACGCAGCCGGCGTACGTGACAGGTACTTTGTTGAGTCATCCGAATAGTAGCTAACCCCGGAATACAGTGTGTCCGATAGCTGATAAACATTAATGGTCTGAAACGTGCTACCGTATTCGCCATAAATATAACTCAACTCAAAATCAAACATGATTGAGTCAAGAATGCCCTTGTCGTTGATGGCAACAAGCTCGCCGTTTCTCGTTACCTGCGAAAAGGACTTAGCGGTAATGTCTCCAAAGAATGGATCTTTAAACCTTCCAACGAGCAGCCTTGAGTCGTTGGTTGTATTTATACTGTCAAAAAGAATAACAGAAGATGGAAGAGTAAAAACCTCCTCATAAACACCTACATTATTTTCGTTTGGATTAAGCTCCAACCCTACTTCACTTGGGTTTTCACACCCAAAAAGCATTAGGGCCGCTCCAAAGAGCAACCCTGATGCAGTCCTACCCTGCAAGTTCATTATATAGATTGTAGTGTCTGTCTAAAAAGTTTTCGTCATTTTCGATAACGTTGAATTTCTTTTCTTTGGATAATTCGTTGGTTAAATTATTCAGGCTTTCACTTTCTTCTTCTTCTGCTCTGATGACAGCGTCCGAATATTCAATACCCATCTTAATAAAACCTTCGTAATCTGCAGACTTAAGTGGATTCAACATGCTATCCTCGATGTCAATCATTTTCACCTTTTCAAGCAGGTTGTCCCCAAACTTGAAAGAGAAAGCGTTGTCGTATATTGTCAAGACACACTTAGCCGTCTGAAAGATGGGATCATTCTTGTAAGTTGTTTTTACATACAACGGAATCAGGCTTGTCATCCAGTCGTTGCAGTGGATAATGTCTGGTGCCCAACCCAATTTCTTTACAGTTTCGAGCACACCCTTGCAGAAGAAAATAGCTCTTTCATCATTATCGCTATAAAATTTATCTTCTTTGTCGTGAAACACAGACTTTCTGTGGAAGTAATCTTCATTATCGATGAAGTATACCTGTAATTTAGCGTTCGGGATAGAAGCAACCTTAATAACAAGAGGCTTCTCCTCATCTCCCACGGCAATGTTAATGCCGGACAATCTTACTACTTCATGCAGTCTGTTTTTTCGCTCGTTGATCAACCCAAAACGTGGAACAAGAATCCTGATTTCCATGCCTCTTTCCTGCATAGCTTGCGGCAGTCTTCTCACGAATTCTGCTACTTGAGTTGTTTGAAGAAAGGGATTGATTTCGCTGGCTACGTATAGAATGCGAAGTTTTGCCATAAGAGTATTGATTTATATTTGACGGAACAAAACGAGCCACAAAAGTACAAAAAAATAACGTGCTTTCCATACATATTCCCTTTTATAACTTAGTTTTGCTGCCCTTTAGCTCACTCATAATCA
Source organism: Imperialibacter sp. EC-SDR9 (assembly GCF_902498805.1). GTDB lineage: Bacteria > Bacteroidota > Bacteroidia > Cytophagales > Cyclobacteriaceae > Imperialibacter. Next base: position 60,378 of record NZ_LR701573.1, read on the forward strand.
GTGCTGTGGAGATAGTAACGTCCCCTGTAGAATGTCGAAAAAAGATACTTTCTCTGACTGTGGAGGGGAAAAACATAGGGTTTGTTCCTACGATGGGGGCCTTGCACGATGGACACATGGAGCTGGTCAGACAGGCAAAGTTGTCCTGTGATTTTGTTGTGGTTAGCATCTTTGTAAATCGAACACAGTTCAACAACGAAGAGGACTTCAAGAAATACCCAAAGTCATTTGATAGTGATGCAGAGAAGCTGAGGCAGTCGGGATGTGATATCGTTTTTGCGCCGTCAGATGGCGATATGTACCCGGGGACTCCTGAGGTGAAGATAACGTTCCCCGGCCTGCAAAAATCTATGGAGGGGCACTATCGCCCGGGTCATTTTGAGGGTGTTGCCCTTGTCGTTTCGAAGCTGCTGCACGTGGTGCCGGCACAAAAGGCCTTTTTCGGCAGGAAGGATTGGCAACAGGTGCTTATTATTAAGCAGTTGGTCAGAGATTTACACTTCTTCTCAGAAATTATTTCTGTACCGACAGTGAGAGAGCCAGATGGGTTGGCTATGTCTTCAAGAAATCAACGTTTGAGTGAGAAGGAACGATCGTTAGCGGTGATTTTCAGCAAAAGCCTGTATATGGCGAGAGAAAAACTTCTTGCGGGAGAGAGTGTAGAGGGAGCAGTTGCTTCCGTCAGGCAAGCATTTGATCGCCTGCCTGAAGTAAGACTTGAATACTTTGAAATAGCGAACCGTGAAACTTTAGAGCCTGTACAAAGTGTTGAGACGAATGTACCTGTTTCCTTGTTCATTGCAGGGTATGTGGGTGACGTTCGATTGATTGATAATATCTTCCTTCAGGAAGAAACTGAATAAGAAAATGCAGATTGAAATTCTTAAGTCAAAAATTCACAGAGTTCGAATTACTCAGGCGGAGCTTCACTATGTGGGCAGCATCACAATTGATGAAGACCTGATGAAGGCTGCCAACCTTATTGAGAATGAAAAGGTGCAGATCGTGAATGTTAATAATGGTGAACGCCTTGAAACCTATGTGATTAAGGGAGATGCCGGAAGTGGGGAGATTTGCCTCAATGGGCCGGCAGCCCGGAAGGCGCAGGTAGGCGACGTCGTAATAATCATTTCCTACTGTCACCTGGATTTTGAAGAGGCTAAAGCTTTTAAGCCGACACTCATTTTCCCTGACGACAATAACAAACTAATCAGTTGAGAAAAACTATCACCAGTGTTGTCCGATACGTTTTAACCCTCGCCCTTGCCTTTGCTCTCCTTTGGTGGCTTTTTAAGGACATCGACCTGGATGACTTCATGTCACAGCTTAACAAGGTAGAATACGGCTGGGTGTACCTGTCTATTGGCATATCTTTTTTTGGTTATTGGGTAAGGGCCTACAGATGGAACCTGCTGTTCAAGTCTCTTGATGTATCGGTTAGTACTTTCAGGCTATTTTTAGCAGTCATGGTAGGTTATTTGGCCAACATGGCGTTTCCCAGGATGGGGGAGGTTAGCCGATGTGCTATCCTCAGAAGGACAGACAACATCCCCATGTCTACCTCCATAGGCACTGTGGTTACAGAGAGAGGGGTTGATCTAATCTCCCTCTTATCGGTGCTGGCCGGCGCTATGCTAGTCGAGTTTGGTAAAATATCGTCGTTGCTTGGCGATATGTTCAGCAGACTATGGGCAGGGCTTTCGGCCACGCAACTAATCATTACGGTGGTGATTATCGCTACAGTGGTTGTTCTTATCTATTTTATGATCAAAAGGTTTCAAAAAATGCCGGCCTTCGCAAAGCTCAAGGAATTCCTTGTCAACCTGGGCCATGGCATCGGCAGCATAACTAAACTTAAGTCTCCTGCTCTTTTTATTCTGAGCACTGTGGCTATGTGGGCGACTTACTTTTTTATGTCGTACGTTATCGTATTCTCTATGGAAGAGACAGCATGGCTTGACTTAAAGGCAGGTCTGGTGCTATTGGCGATGGGTGGAATTGGCATGGCCATGCCAGTTCAGGGAGGAATTGGCACATATCATGCCTTTGTGGCAGGAATTTTACTGTGGTATGGCATCGGAGAGCAAACAGGCGTATTTTTTGCTACACTGCTTCATACGTCACAGGTCGTAACCATCCTGGTGTTGGGAGGCGTATCGATTCTTGTGGCAGTGCTTTTACCAGTAAAGAACCAAATTGAAAACAGCGTCGAAAATCAAGGATCGGAAGGCGGCCAGTAGCCAGGTATCTAGTTGGCATGCCGAAGGGCTTTCAGTGGTGTTTACCAATGGATGTTTCGATATCCTGCACCTTGGTCATGTCGACTATCTTGAAAGGGCGAGGCAACTTGGCGACAAGCTGGTAGTGGCGCTGAACACGGATGCGTCGGTTCAGCGACTGAAAGGGCCGGAAAGGCCTATCGTGAATGAGGCATCCAGGGCCAGGGTAATGGCCGCTCTCGGTTTCGTCGATTTGGTGGTCTTTTTTGATGAGGAAACGCCGAAAGAGCTGATCGAAGCCCTTCAACCAGATATTTTAGTGAAAGGCGGTGACTACACTGTTGAAACTATTGTAGGTGCCGATTTTGTTTTGAAGCACGGTGGAAAAGTTATTCCACTCCCATTGATAGATGGGTATTCTACTACTACATTTGTGAATAAAATTAAGCTAAACGATAAAAACTTATGATGCTTCTTCTGATTGGTGTTGTATTTATGATTATCAGCTGGTCGGTGAGTAACAAGCTGAAAAATAAATTTAAAAAGTACTCTCAGGTTGGGTTAGCTTCTAACCTTAGTGGCCGTGAAATTGCCGAAAAAATGCTGGCAGATCATGGCATATATGACGTGAAAGTGGTGTCGGTAGAAGGCCAGTTGACGGATCATTACAATCCGGCCAATAAAACGGTCAATCTGAGCCCTGAAGTATACCATGGCAGATCCGCCGCCGCCGCTGCAGTGGCTGCACACGAATGCGGCCACGCTGTGCAACATGCTACTGCATATAGCTTCCTTGAGTTCAGATCAGCGATGGTGCCAGTGCAGAACGTTACAGCCAGGGTAATGAATATTATATTCATGGCCATGTTGTTTGGTTCATTCTTCCTGCAGGGATTTATGCAAACAGGACTTCTGATCATTATAGGTTGTTACTTTGTATTCACCTTGTTTGCTTTCGTTACCCTCCCGGTTGAGTTCGATGCGAGTAGCAGGGCGCTGGCCTGGATTGACCGCAAAGGTATTGTGACGTCAAAAGAGCACGAAATGGCAAAAGATGCATTGAAATGGGCCGCAATGACTTATGTGGTGGCTGCATTGTCGGCGCTGGTTACGCTGTTTTACTTTATTCTGTCCTACCTGGGCATGAGCAGAGATTAACAAAATAATTTAAAGAAATGATGGGGACTTGGGCATGGCTCAAGTCCTTTTTTGTTTATTTTTAGCTCATACAATAACCCGCACATAACTGATGATGAAATTTGATTTGACTGAAGAGCAGCTGGCAGTAAGAGATGCCGCAAGAGATTTTGCGCAGAATGAATTGCTTCCCGGAGTAATTGAAAGAGATGAGCATCAAAAATTTCCGGCTGAGCAAGTCAAGATGATGGGTGAGCTTGGTTTTATGGGGATGATGGTGGATCCGAAATATGGCGGGAGTGGTATGGACACCGTGTCCTACGTGCTGGCCATGGAGGAGATATCGAAAATTGATGCTTCAGCCTCCGTTTGCATGTCGGTGAACAATTCACTGGTGTGCTGGGGCCTCGAAAAATATGGCAATGAAGAACAAAAGCAGAAATACCTTACCAGGTTAGCCAAAGGTGAAATAATTGGGGCGTTTTGCCTTTCAGAGCCGGAAGCTGGGTCGGACGCCACCTCGCAACGAACCACGGCTGAGGACAAGGGTGACTACTACCTGCTCAACGGAACAAAGAACTGGATCACGAATGGCAACAGTGCGTCCGTCTATATCGTAATGGCACAAACCGATGCTTCCAAGGCCCACAAAGGAATCAACGCCTTGATAGTGGAGAAGGGGATGGAGGGCTTTGTTGTTGGGAAAAAGGAAAATAAGCTTGGCATCAGAGGGTCTGATACTCATTCGCTGATGTTTCAGGATGTGAAGGTGCCAAAAGCAAACAGGATCGGCGACGATGGATTTGGCTTTTCGTTTGCCATGAGCACGCTTAACGGCGGTAGAATTGGCATAGCTTCCCAGGCGCTCGGAATTGCCTCCGGGGCGATGGAGTTGTCAATTGCCTATGCGAAAGAACGAAAGGCTTTTGGGAAAAGCATCGCTGAACACCAGGCCATTCAGTTCAAACTTGCTGACATGGCTACTGATATTGAAGCTGCCAGGTTGCTTTGTCTTAGGGCAGCGCAATTAAAGGATCAGAAGGCCGATTTTAGTCAGGCCAGTGCGATGGCCAAACTTTTTGCATCCGATGTAGCGATGAAGACGACGGTGGAAGCAGTGCAGATTCATGGCGGATATGGTTACGTGAAAGAGTACCATGTTGAGCGGCTTATGAGGGATGCAAAAATCACGCAGATTTACGAAGGGACGTCAGAAATTCAGAAAATTGTAATTTCCAGAGGGTTGCTCAAAAATTGAGTTCCTTTTTAATTCATATTTGAGCTAGGTATTTTGTTATTAAATCATATTTGTATTAGTTTTATACAAATTCATTGTTAATTTTTTCTATTGCCACCCGCTCTCGCAAATTGTATGATTCATGGAAGAGTATAATAAAATTATTGAATCTCTTAGTATCAGATTTATTAAGGCACGCCACACCAATGTAATTCAATCTGTTACGGTAGAGAATTTTTACGACGTTGAAAACACCATTTTTTTGGTTCACAAGGGGGTTTTGAAGTTTGGTAAGGACAAAGAAGAGGTGCATGCCGGCGAGGTGCTTTTTGTACCCGGCGGCAAAATGGCGTCTATTACTTATGGCTCAGGAAAGGCCATCAGCTTGTCTAATGACGACTTTTTGAACAACAAAGAGAAGTACCTGGAGAGCGTGAAGGGCTATAGTCAGGAGGAAGAAACCAGAGATAATTTTAGCTACATCACTTTCGAAGCAAAGGTATTCGACACTGTCAACTTTTTTGCATCGCTTGACATACCGCCGTTTGTAATGAAAGACGGAATGATGGGCTCATTGATTCAGGACATCGTTGTTGAACACTTTTCCGGAAAGCTTGGTAGAGATAGAATTGTGAAGCTTGAAACGGATAGATTGGTTGTGCAGGCCATCAGGTATATCATTCAGCACAACCTGTATGTGGAGCAGCTGGCTACTAATAGCAATTACTTCAAAGACCCTCGCCTGATTGATATCTTTGCCTATATCAAGGATAATCTTGGTGACGACCTTTCCAATAAGATTTTGGCCAATGTTGCCAATGTTTCAGAAGATTATGTGGGGCAGTACTTCAAAATGCTGACCGGTATTAACCCGCAGGACTACATTGAGTACCAGCGAATGGAAAAGGCAGTTAACCTTTTGCGAACCTCAAAGAAAAGCATCAGGGAAATAGGTAAAGATGTGGGATATAAAGACACTGCTTACTTTTGCCGTCGTTTCAAAATGATGTTTGGTATCCCGGCAGGTAAAATGCGAAGAAGAGAGTCTTTAATTAATGTTTAAAGGCTTTTGATTGAGGTGATGAATTCTCTCTGATACTTCAATCAATAGATTTGGGTTTTCCTCCACACTGTTTCCCAGAATAAGCATGTCGGCTCCGGCCTGAAGAGCCTGTATAGCCAAATGAACCGAGCTGATTCCCCCACCCACAATTAGCGGAACATTGATATTTTTCTTAACGGCAGTAATTACTTTGGGAGGAATAGGTGCCTCTGCCCCGCTGCCAGCGTCCATATAAATTGTTCGTAAACCTAGCATTTCGCCGGCCATTGCTGTGGAAACAGCGATGCTTACCTTGTCGGTTGGAATGGGTGTGGTGTTGCTGATGTAGCTCGCAGCAGTAGCATGACCGCTGTTCACCAGCATATACCCGACTGGTATTACTTCGAGGTGCGTCCTTTTTAAAATGGGTGCAGCTATTACATGCTGGCCTATCAAATACTCTGGGTTTCTCCCTGAGATCAAAGAAAGAAAAAGAATGGCGTCGGCATTGGAGTCTATTTGATAGTAGTTGCCTGGAAAAATAATCACCGGAATACTGGAATTTGCTTTTATAAGCTGGATGATCTGGCTAAAATTATTCTTGGTCATAAGGCTGCCACCCACAAGAATATAGTCAACCTTATTTTCAACACACATGTTGATGACCCTAAGGCAAGCGCTGTTGTCCGACACCTTGTCAGGGTCAATCAATATGCCCAGTGAGCGTTTGCCTTCGTTACTCTTCTGTGTCAGTTGACTCAGTAGGTGGTTCATTCGTCAGTATTCTTTTTTGAATATAATTTAAGCCAAATTGAAGTAAAACCCCCCAAAGAGCCGCCATGCTTTTGTTGAGTGTCAATTTAAAAAATGATTTTGGCGGTTTTTCAACTAGTTGTATTGGCTGGTCAGGACTTTTTTTTTAAGATCCTCTTTCCTGGAAGACGATGTGATAAGTCTGGCTATCTGGTATCCAGCGAAAAGGACGCCGCCAATAATCAGTCCGGTTTTCAGAGCCCGGGAGACATTTTGCTCAACAGAGTCGGTTCCGGATTGGAGTTTCTTTTTTGCCTTTCGCTCCATTTCCTGAAGTTGTTCCTTCCGCCTGGTAATATCCGCTTTACTCATCTTCTTCAATTGGTTTTTCTGTAAGGGCCTCCCTCTCTTTCACTGCTTTGGTAATCTGATTTTCAACAGCATCTTTCAGCTTGCCGGATTGGAGCAGATACACGAAAAAAAGCAATGCAAGAAGATAGAAGCACGTAACTGCGCCATACCCAAGGTAGGCGCTGTTCCAAAGATAGTTTAAAAAAGTACTCAGCGTAATGCTTCCAAAAAACAGGAAGAACATAAAAACCGTGAGAATCAGAAACAGTGCTATCAGCTGAGCGAGAATTCCAGAGAGCTCTTCGATCATGTTTAGTTTGACGAGCTCAATTTTTATCCGCACATACTCAGTGACGGAATCTATCAATTCATCTATTTTCCAAAACTTTGACAAAAATACCTCCTTTGGACTAAGCGTTCAAGGTATGAAACTTTGATCAAACGGTTAAGGTTCCTCGACAGGCTTTTTATCAATTAGCTCGACAGGAGGAGAAGTTGTGTGTGTAAATGACCTATGAGCCAGAATGAGGCTGTAGGGGATGATAAAGAATGTGAGTAGTATATAGGCAAAACCCACGATGCGGTACCTCAGCGTAAATTTACCAAGGAGTTCAGCCATTTTAACAGGAATCCTTCGAATAACAGGGAAGGGCAGGAATATTAGGACACCGATTAAATTGAACAACAGGTGGGCAATTGCCACGGCTATGGCTTCTTCCGACTTGAACAGTGCTGCAATAATGGCAGTAATCGTTGTTCCAACATTGGCTCCAGGATGAAGTTGAAGGCTTTTTGTACGGAGATTTTGCGGGTAGCTGCCAAAGGAACAATAAGGGAAGTAGTGATGGAACTCGACTGAATGCCAGCCGTGAGGAGGGTTCCCCATCCAAAGGCCTTGAAAGGATTGTTAAAAACAATATTTTCAAAATTCACCTTGGACTGACCGATCAGTCTTTTGTAGATGATATTCGACAGCAGCTTGATGCAGCCTATCAGTACCAGAAATGAAACAATGAGAAGAACTATGGGGTGTGATATCCAAAGACTTACCCAGTGGCTGATGGGATCAAACAATAATGTGTTGATATTAAATATCGGTCCGCTTTTCGAAAATAAATCTCCACCACTAAGTGAGGAGGCTATTTCACGAGAGAGGCGGGAAAGCAGGTGGTATTTTAGCTCTAGTGGAAAAAGAATGATGGTAGTGAGGATGTTGAAAATGTCGTGCACTGCCCCAGCCGCAATGGCTTTTCTGAACTCATTTCTCTTGGTGATATAACCAAGCGATACAATTGATGACGTGATAGTGGTGCCAATATTGGCACCCATAATAATGGGGACGGCATCCTCAAATGAGATTGAGCCAACAGCAACGGCCGCCACAATCATAGTGGTGCTTGACGAACTGCTTTGTATAAGCGCTGTAATCAGAAGGCCAATAAACAAGCCAACGAATGGGTCGGAAGTGGCAGACAGGATGGATTGGGCAGCAGTTTCAGTGAGCTGGTTGAAGGCTTGCCCCATCATATTGATGGAAAGGAGAAAGATGAAAACAGTGATGAGGACGTACCCGATATTACGGTACAGGTTTTTCGCAGAAGTCTGCTTTCCCTCGTCTATGTTTAAAACTTTCTTGACGGTCATCCAATTGAAGAGTTGTTGCCAGAAGAAGCAAGCCGCAAAGTTATCAAAAACTAATTGTTCAATCCGTTAGCGATATGAAACTATTGTTAATTCACCTTGTGCTCAAACGCTTGAACTGGGGAAGCAAGCTGATTTGCCTATTGTGAAGGCCAGTTGCACGTTATTAAAGGCAGTGAATGCCCGGTTTGAGATCATAAATTTGAGGGAAAATGTGCCTTTTTTTGGCCATTAACCATACTTACCATATAATCTGGTTAGCCAAAACAGTAACCTTGCTTGTGTTAAGATAATATTAATGATGTTTCTAAATTGTTAAGTAAATGAGGGTTTGTTAATATATAGTTATCAATTTCTTAACATTGTAGCTCTTCCCTACGAGAGCAACCGACCTAAGATTCATGCAGAGAGTGATCAACATTGTAATAGCCTTCTTTTTAACCCTATCGTTCATTTTACCAGGTATTGTCAAAGCACAGGACATTACCGAAAGCAAATTCGGAAGCGGAATCTCAGTATTTGCCAGAGACTCTTCATTTTCGATGAAGTTTAGCACCAGGTTTCAGACTTTGTATGAGGGAGTATACGACATGGAGCTCGACAAATACAAAGACAACCTATTGATAAGGAGAGCAAGGTTGAAGTTTGACGGGTTTGTGCATAACCCAAAAATACAATACAAGATTGAGTTGGGCTTGAGTGGTAGCGACATTGGCAATCAGGACATTGTTTCTGAATCGAATTATGCGCCACTGCAAATCCTTGATGCCGTGATAAAATACAACTTCCATGGAAACTGGAGCCTGTGGGTCGGTCAAACGAAACTTCCCGGAAACGTGGAACGGGTAATTTCATCTCAATCGTTACAGTTTGTTGACCGAAGTTTTCTTAACTCCAGATACAATCTTGACAGAGACCGGGGAGTTCAGGTTCGCTATGATGGAAAGACATTTGGTTTAATAACTGCGGTTTCCATAGGGGAGGGCAGGAATATTTCCGAGGAGAATCAAGGTGGATACGACTATACGGCCAGACTTGAGTGGCTTCCCCTCGGGCGATTCAGGAGCAATGGCGACTATGTTGGAGCCGACCTCAAAAGAGAATCGACTCCAAAGCTGATGGTTGGAATTGTCTACGACTATAACGACAACACTAATAGGGAAAGAGGCCAGTTGGGTAGAGTATTAAGTGAAAACAGGATTCTGCAGGCTGTGTTTGTGGATATGCATTTTAAGTACAGAGGATGGTCGGTGATGTCGGAGTATGTTAATAAGCAAGCACCGAACGGGCCCGTAGTTTCAGACGGAACTTATTATACTGGCACTGGCCTTAATATTCAAGCAGGATACTTACTCAAAAATAATTTCGAGTTGGCCCTTAGGTTTACGGAAGTGCTGCCAGCCGTCGAAACATTGCGAGCAGGTATTCATCAATATACTTTTGGCGTCTCAAAATATATCGTTGGTCATTCTCTTAAAATACAGTCGGACTTGACAAGGATAGAAATTGAAGGAGGGGACGGCTCAATGATGTATCGTGCGCAGGTTGAGGTATCTTTTTAGCCAGGGAGCTTTCACCGTCAATGGCTCATAAGGCTAAGTAATATGCAAAGACTACAAAATAAAAGCCTTAACACTTTCTTAACAGTGGTAACAAAAACTATATTTAGCTTTGCCGGAACTTTCAAATTAAGCGTACACCTGCGATGTCTTCCAAACCGTCTGATAGTATCACTACACAAAAGCTAGGCAAAGGGGCTTTTAAATTGTTTAGCGTGTCAAAAAAGGAGAGAAACTATCTTTATTTTTTGCTTGCCATCACGTTTGTCTGCGGCATGGTGTATCCCTATCAGGAGGTGGCTATGTGGGTTGCGTTTGCTTTGGCTGGCTATTCTGCCATTGCCAATGATAGTATTCAAACCATTGGCACTTTTATTTCTTCAAACTCCCATAGGAAGTGGTATCACTTGTGGCTTTTCATGGGACTGATTTTCCTTGTTACAGTTACTTATAGCTGGATCACTTATGGTGGAGATGTATCGTATCAGCGGTTGAATACAAAAGGCCTTGAGGTAGCACCTACATCCTTTAGCTTTCTTCAGGTTGCCGCTCCGGTAATCCTGCTGGTCCTTACAAGGCTTCGAATGCCGGTATCAACTTCAATCCTACTGTTGAGTGCCTTCTCTACCAAAGCTAGCTCCATCGGAGGTATTTTATCAAAAAGTCTTGTGGGCTATGCACTGGCTTTCGTCATCGCCATCATTGTTTGGACCCTAACCGCACAGCTATTTGATAAATATGCTAAGAAAAAACCGGCACACTGGTGGGCGCCGATGCAATGGCTTACCAGCGGGGCATTGTGGTCGGTTTGGATCATGCAGGATGCTGCAAACATAGCGGTTGTATTGCCAAGGGCGTTAAACACTGTGGAGTTTGTTGCATTTGCGTCATTTATATTTCTTGGCCTAGGTGTGCTGTTCTACCTCAAAGGGGACAAGATACAGTCGATTGTGGAAGAGAAGGCAGACATTACTGATGTGAGGGCCGCCACAATAGTCGACCTGGTTTATGCATGCCTCCTCTACTACCTGAAGGTAGTTAATACGATTCCGATAAGTACCACTTGGGTCTTTATAGGGCTTTTGGGAGGCCGTGAGTTGGCGATCAACTACATGAAGAAAAACAAGTCCAGCCGCAGAAAGGGAATAAGAAAGAGCATGAAGCTGATAGGCAAGGATGCTCTGTATGCCGGTATTGGATTGGTCATTTCCATTTTTCTCGCCTTGTCGATCAACGACGACATGAGGAAAGAGTTTTTTGACCTGATAGGCTGGTAACTTTAAACAGTCAGCTCTTTCAAAGCCAGCCAGGTCATAAGCCCCACGCCAAGCTCTAAAGCACTTTCATCAATATCGAACGTGGGGGTATGAACTCCCGAGGTGATGCCCTTAGCGTCATTTCTGGTGCCTAGTCGATAGAAGCATGAATCTATGTGATGAGAGTAGAAGGCAAAATCTTCGGCAGCCATCCAAATATCAAGGTCTACAACTTTGTCTTTCCCCAGAAATTCTTCAGCCCATGATTTAGAGCGATTGGTTAGTTGCTCATCATTGGCAAGAAAGGGGTACCCCTTCATGATGTTAAAGTCGCAGGTCGCACCCATTGACTCTGCTATTCCTTCAGCCATCTTTTTCATCTTCGCATGGGCTTCCATTCTCCACTCTTCGTTGAGGGTTCTAAATGTGCCCTTTAGCTTGACCTCAGATGGAATAACATTTGTTGCTCCCTTCCCTTCAATATCGCCAAACGAAAGCACGGAAGGTATCTTTGGGCTGGCCATTCTACTAACCACCTGCTGCAATGCTGTAATAATGTAAGCAGTCACTACGATAGGATCTACCAAAGTTTCAGGCATGGCTGCATGACCGCCTTGTCCTGTCACTGTCACATATATTTCGTCAGCGCTGGCCATGTACATGCCAGGCCGAAAGCCTACCGTGCCCGCAGGTAACAGCGGCATCACATGTTGGCCGAAAAGACTGTTTGGGGAAGGATTAGTCAGAACTCCCTCTTTGATCATTAGGCTGGCACCGCCCGGTAGTTTTTCTTCTCCAGGTTGAAAAATAAGCTTAACAGTTCCCTCAAATTCATTCTTCAGCGCACAGAGGATTTTGGCAACACCGAGAAGTGAGGAGGTATGAACATCGTGGCCGCAGGCATGCATAACACCCTCGTTTGTTGATTTATAAGGTGCAGTGTTCTTTTCCAAAATGGGCAAAGCGTCGATGTCTGCCCTCAGTGCTACAATTTTTCTATCTGGATTTTTCCCCTTTATAATAGCCACCGTACCAGTAGTGGCCATTTCGTCCAACTGGTCAATGGGAAGCTTTCCAAGAAATTCTCTGATGTAGCTTGCTGTGTTGTACTCCTCAAAGGACAGCTCAGGGTTAGCGTGCAGATGTCTTCGTACGCCGATAATTTCCTCCGAAAACTGATTGCTAAGCGTTTTGATTCTGTCTTTCAAATTCATCTATTCTACGGGTATTTTTTCCGGAAGTAGGAGAGCGTTGGGGAATACCTCCCGAACCTGTGCATACACCTGATTAGCCTCCAGCCTGGAATAAAACTTCCCGAGTTTTACCTTAAAGTTGGGTTGAACGTAAACAACCTGGGAGGGAATGTCCAGTCCGATAGAACGAAGCTGTGCTCGTGCATTATTTGCCTGGTCTCTGTTAGGCCCGGAGTATACCTGAACTGTAAAGCCGTCAACTACTCTCTTCTGGAGGTTTTTTTCGGCTATAAACATGACGACGCTGTCGAGTTCTTGAGTGATGTCGTATTGTGTGTCTAGTGGTTCAATAGAGGTCGTCGATTTGCTTGTTTCTGTAGGTTTAAGGAGGTTTTCATCATTGATTATAACCGGGTGTAAAATAGACAAGTCTTCAGAATAAGAGTCAGTGGCGCCAGAAGAGGGAACCACCTTTTTTGAACACCCATACAGGATAAAAACACCAAGTGCTAAAGAAACGACTCTATTCATAGCTGGTTAGTCTTCAATATTGATTACAACACATTTGTTGTTGTTCACATCTTGCTCCACAGTTTTGTATTTCACGCCTTCTTTTAAAGTGCCGTCAGTGTACTGCACAGTCACCCGATCGTTTCTTCCGGCCACTTTCTGCGACTTCATTGGCTCTGGGCGGGTAACTGCTGGCCTTGAACCAACAGGTTGCCCCTCTTTTCCTTCCAGCAAAGAACGTGACTCTTCCTTACTCTCTTTGTAATCACTTTTCGTGCGGGTTTGGCGAGCTTCTCTTACCTGGTTCGGATCCTGGCTTGGTATATCGGCTTTGATAAGGAAAGACATTGTTTCCTCATTTACCTTGGCAAGGAATACTTTGAACAACTCGAACGCCTCAAATTTGTAGATCAAAAGCGGGTCTTTTTGCTCGTATACAGCATTTTGAACAGACTGCTTCAAGTCATCCATCTCACGAAGGTGCTCCTTCCAGGTTTGGTCGATAAGCGCCAGGGTGATCATTTTCTCCATGGCCGCCACCATCTCCTTACCCTCTGTGTCCACCGCTTTCTTTAGATTAACCACAATGCCGAGTTGCTTTTTCCCGTCTGTAAATGGTACAAGAATATCGACTACAGTGGCTCCTTTATTGTCAAGAGTGTGCTTAAGAACTGGCAATGCCTTTTCCCGGATCGCAGCCTTTCTGGTGGTGTAGTGTGCCAACACTTCGTCGTAAAGTCTTGCAGCAAGTGCGTCGCTTTTGATACCGGCAAATTCTTCCTGGCTGATACGCATATCGAGGCCAAAGGTGCTGAGCACATTCAGTCTAAAGCCATCATAGTCTTGAGAAGCAGTAGCCGATATAGCCAAGTCCTCAGATGTGTCGTACATCATGTTGAGGATGTCGAGCTGTAGTCTTTCACCAAACAAGGCATTCTTTCTTCGGGTGTAGATTACCTCTCGTTGAGAGTTCATGACATCGTCATATTCCAGGAGGCGCTTACGCATGGCGAAGTTGTTCTCTTCTACCTTCTTTTGAGCTCTTTCAATCGACTTGGTAATCATCGAATGCTGGATTACTTCACCTTCTTCCAATCCCATTCTGTCCATCCACTTAGCAATTCTGTCTGAGCCGAACAACCGCATCAGGTTGTCTTCAAGCGACACAAAGAACTGCGAAGACCCTGGGTCACCTTGCCGGCCTGATCGGCCTCTCAACTGCCTGTCGACCCTTCTCGATTCATGCCTTTCAGTTCCTACAATGGCCAAGCCTCCAGCTTTTTTCGACTCTTCGGTCAGTTTTATATCCGTACCACGCCCCGCCATGTTGGTGGCAATTGTTACGGTAGAAGGGTGGCCCGCTTCGGCCACAATTTCCGCCTCTCGCTGGTGTTGCTTGGCGTTTAGTACGTTGTGCTTAATTTTACGGATATTGAGCATGCGGCTTAGTACTTCCGAAATTTCTACAGAAGTAGTACCCACCAGCACTGGTCTACCGGCTTCAGTAAGCGCAACAATTTCATCAATAACAGCATTGAACTTCTCACGCATGGTCTTGTAGACCTTGTCTTCCATGTCTTTCCTAACGATCGGTCTGTTTGTTGGAATGACAACCACATCAAGTTTGTAAATCTCCCAAAGTTCACCAGCTTCGGTTTCGGCCGTACCAGTCATACCGGCCAGCTTGTGGTACATTCTGAAGTAGTTCTGCAGGGTGATGGTTGCATAAGTCTGCGTTGCATCTTCCACGGTCACGCTTTCTTTCGCTTCAATTGCCTGGTGAAGACCGTCTGAATAGCGGCGCCCTTCCATCATACGGCCGGTTTGCTCGTCGACAATCTTCACTTTGCCGTCAATCACTACATACTCGGTGTCTTTTTCAAAAAGCGTATAGGCTTTTAGCAGCTGATTAACGGTGTGGATACGCTGCGCTTTGATTTGGTAGTCTTTGATGACCGACTCTTTCTTTTTCAGGATATCGATTTCGGCAAGAGAGGTGTCACCCTCAAGCTTTGCAATTTCCATCCCAATATCAGGCATAATGAAGAAATTGGGATCTTCGCCATCACCTGTAATCATATCGACACCCTTCTCAGTCAGCTCGATAGAGTTATTTTTTTCCTCAATGGTAAAAAGCAAAGGCTCATCCGCCTCCGGCATCATCCGTTGATTGTCAGCCAGGTAGATATTCTCCGTTTTTTGAAGAACATTTCTTATGCCTGTTTCACTGAGGTATTTGATCAAAGGCTTGTATTTGGGAAGCCCCCTGTGAGCTCTGAACAGCGACAAGCCGCCATCTGTCTCATTGCCCTCAGAAATTTGTTTTTTGGCGTCATTCAGAAACTGTGCACATAGCTTGCGTTGAGATTCAACCAGCTTAAATATTCTGGGCTTCAGTTCGTAAAACTCATGCTCGTCTCCTTTAGGGATAGGCCCGGAAATGATAAGAGGTGTTCTGGCTTCATCCACAAGGACGGAGTCAACCTCATCCACCATAGCGTAATGATGTTCCCGCTGCACCAGTTCCTCTGGGCTTCTGGCCATGTTGTCCCTCAGGTAGTCAAAGCCAAATTCGTTGTTGGTGCCATAGGTAATGTCGGCGAGATAAGCGTTTCTTCTTTCCTGGGAGTTGGGTTGGTGCCTGTCAACACAGTCAACCGTTAGCCCATGAAACTGGAACAAGGGAGCGTTCCACTCTGAGTCACGCTTGGCCAGGTAGTCGTTTACTGTGACAATATGCACACCCTTGCCAGCAAGGGCGTTCAGGTAGGCAGGCAAAGTAGCTACAAGGGTCTTTCCCTCACCTGTCGTCATTTCGGCAATCTTACCTGAGTGCAGTACAACACCGCCAATTAGCTGCACATCGTAGTGAACCATGTTCCACTCCACTTCGGTGCCTGCTGCCAGCCATTTATTGGACCATTCGGCGGTCTCTCCAGTGATTTTTATGTGGGGCTTCGTGGCTGCCATCTGTTTATCAAGGAGCGTTGCTTTAACCACCAGCTTCTTGTTTTCAGCAAGTCGCCTGGAAGTTTCCTTCACTACGGCAAAAGCTTCTGGCAACAGTTTAAGCAGCGAATCTTCAATTTTCTTGTTCTTATCTTTTTCGAGTTGATCTATTCTTTTGAATACGTCATCTTTCTGGTCGATATCCAAATCTGGTTCGTCGATTATCCTCTGATGCAAATCGTCAATTTCCTTCTGGATAGTGGCGTTGCCCTCTTTGATGAACGCTTTGAACTGACTGGTTTTGTCTCTCAGCTCATCGTCAGAAATACTCTTTAGTTTCTCAAATTCTTTTTTGATTTGCTCAACAAGCGGAAGGACTTCCTTGATATCTCGCTCTGATTTTGTTCCAAAAAGTTTGGCTACCCCTTTGGTGAATATATTCAACATTTCGTCGTTTTTTAAAACCTTAAAATTAACCGCTTTTTCCTAATTCGATACTAATTGCCAAGGTGTTTCTTGACAGATTTACACATCAATGAGGCCTGAGTAAACGGGTGTGGCCGGGCCCTTCAGGAAAATATCACTAAAGCCACCCTCCTTAACCGAAAAACTGACCTCGAGGGTTCCACCCAGGGTGTGAACTATTACCGGGCTTTTATACCCTTTGAGTGATGCGGCGAGCGAACAAGCTGTGACTCCAGTGCCGCACGATAGCGTTTCATCTTCCACCCCTCTTTCATAAGTTCTCACAAAAATAGCATTGCTATCCTCCAACTCTACGAAGTTTACATTAGTGCCTTTGGGGGCATAGACCTCGCTATAGCGAATAGCTTTTCCTTTTGGCACAACCGGAAAGTTCTTGACATCATCCACGAAGGCAATATGGTGGGGAGATCCGGTGTTGATGAAGGCGCCGTCGGCAAGTTCGTCAATGCTGTCAACGTCATAAAGCTGCACAGAAACAATGTTTCCATTGATGGTTGCTTTGTGGGGGCCATCTGTAGACAGAAAAGTAGTTCTGCTGGTGGTCATGCCAAGAGACTTCGCAAAGTGCACTGCGCACCTGCTACCATTCCCGCACATGCTCTGTGTGCCGTCGGAATTGTAGTAGACCATTTCAAAGTCGTAGTCGGGATGATTGCGTATGAGAATGAGTCCGTCTGCGCCGATGCCAAACCTGCGATGGCACAGGGTTTCTATAACGGTCAGGTCATCAGGAAATTGGAGTTCCCTGTCATCGATGAGAATGAAGTCGTTACCTGTGCCCTGATATTTGTGAAAACGAATTTCCATAGCATAAAACTAATAGCAAGTAAACGAAAAAAGCCAACCCGAGAGTTGGCTTTTCAGCTATTTTATTTAATCCCTTAGGACATTTTTTCTTTGATCCTTGCGGCTTTTCCTTTTCTACCACGAAGGTAGTAAAGACGGGCTCTGCGAACTGATCCCTGACGAACCAATTCAACTTTCTCAACGCTTGGAGACATAATCGGGAAAATTCTTTCCACACCAATACCTGAAGATACTTTTCTTACGGTAAAGGTTTCTCCATTCGTGCTGATATTCTTACGTTGGATAACGGTACCCTGAAACTGCTGGATACGCTCTTTGTTACCTTCCGTGATCTTCACGTGTACATTTATAGTATCACCTGCCTTAAATGCGGGCAGTGAATTTCTCTTCTCCTGGTACTCTGCTTCAACTAGTTTTATCAACTCGCTCATGACTGTCTATTTAAGCCGTATTCTGAAACGGACTGCAAATATACGACTATGTTTTTAAACACAAATAATACAATCAAATAAAAATCTCTCTTTTCAGGTTAAAGTGCTGCAAGTGCCGGCTTATAACTGTCAATATTTTCTTTGGTGATGATTTCCAGGGGTAAAAGGGCCTCCTTGGGTGGAGTTGTCTTAAACACCAGGTGATTGATGAGGTGGCTGATAGACAAGGAGGCTTGCTTGCTTGGGTTTTGATTAATCAGGAAGTTGATATACCCTTCTTTAAGAAAATGAAGGTTCTTTTCCAGTAAATCATAGCCAACGATTCTACAGCCATTTTTGCCGGTCGCTTTCATAAACTCCACTACCTGATAGGCTTTGGAGGTGCTTATGTAAACCCCGTGTAACTGTGGATCGCTGAACAGTTTTTTGAGGTCCGCTTCAAAAGAGGGGTTTTCCGGGGCTTCAAGGTTGATGGTGTTTACCTCCACTTTTATATCAGACATCGAAGCAACATATTCTCTGAAGCCTTTTTCCTTGTCCAAAAGGTGGGCAGAATTTGGCAGATCCTCATGAATATGTAAGATCGCCAGTTTTTTGCCACTGGCCAGTCCGGGGGAAATCAATTCAGCGGCCAGCCGCCCGCTTTGATACAGGTCTTGCCCGATGAAGGACAACGGGTGTGGGTGTTCAATGTGTGTGTTGAACAATATATAAGGCACCTCATTTTTATGAAATTTTTCAAAAAACGGCAGAGCCTCTTTGTAGAATAGTGGTGCCACTACAGCACCGTCGGGGCTTGAAGCAATGGCGTTTTCAAACGCTTTGTTGTACGATTCTTTGTTATGTAGGTCATAAAAATAGTAGTCAATTACAAGTCCCTGCTGCTGCCACTCTCGCTCACTTTGTTGTAGCCCCTCGTGCGACTGCACCCAGAAAGCGTCAAGCTTGGGGTCTGGCAGCACAGCCGCCACCCTAAAGGTTCTGTTGAGGCCAAGGCTTCTGGCGATGAGATTGGGCTTGTAGTCAATTTGGTCAAGGATGGCATGAACTTTCTCAAGCGCCTTATCGGATACTTTGCCTCGCTTGTGCAGCACCCTGTCCACAGTGCCCACAGACACCCCGGCAAGGCGGGCGATATCTTTGATCCGTATATTTTTGTTTTCCATAAAAAATCGAGACCTCTAAATAATCAAAAAAACGAAAGATTGTCTGTATTAATACGGGATAATGTGCTTTTGATGAATGCCTACAATAAATTTGGCCTTCTCTCTCTCGTTCGTTGTAGCGACTGCTCGTGTCTCCAGTCATCAATGAGGGCGTCATTTCCTGAAAGCAACACATCGGGCACTTTCATGCCTTTGTAGTCGGCGGGCCTGCTGTAAACAGGCGGAGCTATGAGGTCATCCTGAAAGGAGTCGGTAAGTGCAGAGGTTTCGTCGTTTAACACACCAGGAATCAGCCTGATTACTGCATCGCATACAATGGCGGCGGCCAATTCTCCTCCCGACAGTACAAAATCGCCAACACTGATTTCTCTGGTAACCAGGTGCTGACGTACTCTTTCGTCCACTCCTTTATAATGCCCGCAGAGCAAAATCATGTTTCCTTTCATAGCCAGGCCGTTGGCCAGCCTTTGGGTCAGCAGCTCCCCATCAGGACTCATATATATAATGTCGTCGTACGTACGTTCGGACTTGAGGGCCTGGATACATCGGTCGATGGGTTCTATTTGCAGCACCATTCCCGCTCCCCCGCCGTAGGCATAATCGTCAACAGTTTTATGTTTGTTAACGGCGTAGTCTCTCAGGTTGTGCACGTTTACTTCCGTCAGGCCTTTGTCGATGGCTCTTTTGAGAATGCTGTGCTCAAATGGACTTTTGAGCAGCTCAGGCACGCAGGAAATAATATCGAATCTTACCATGACTGACTAAGAATCTAAATATATATCAAGCAAACCGGGGGGAAGCTGCAGGGTAACCGATTTCGCTTTTAAATCCACCGCTTTAATAATATCATCGCTGATTGGCACAAGCACTTCCTTTCCCTGGCAATCGATGGCTAGCACGTCGTGCCCCGGAAAGTTAAGGATGTTTGATATGGTGCCCAATACTTTGCCCTCTTCAACTGCCTCAAGCCCTACCAGGTTGTGGAAGAAATATTGCCCTTCGGAAAGTGCCGGCAGTCTGCTTTCTGGGAGGTAGACCTCCGTGCCGGCAAGCTTCTCAGCCGCATCCAAAGACCTCACTTCATCGAAGCGGGCAATGGCTTTTTTGCCATTTAGTGACCAATGCTCTAAAAAAAAAGGAACCAGCTCGTTGTTGATCAACAACAGAACTGATTCCAGATTTTTGTAATGCCCAGGGTCGTCCGAATCGATCCAAACCTGAACATCGCCCTTTGTGCCATGGGTTTTGGTGATTACCCCAAGCTGAAAGCAATCATCCAAATGCATAAGGACTACTCTTCTTTTTTCTCTTCTGCTTCCGGAGCGTCAGCCTTAGGAGCCTCTTCGGCTGGAGCTTCCGCTTTAGGAGCTTCCTCTGCCGCAGGTGCTTCCGCAACCGGAGCCTCTTCTACAACAGGCGTTTCCTCTACCACTGGCGCTGTTTCAGCTACCTCGGCAGCGGGAGTTTCTTCCGCAACCGCTGTTGCTTCTACAGCAGCTTCTTCGCTGGCCTCTGGTGCAGCAGCAACCTCAGCCTTCTTACGAATAGCTTCAGCTCTTGCCTGGCTCACTTTCGTTTCAGCAGCAAGGCGTGATTTTCTTTCGTCTTCTTTCTTCTTAGCAAGAGACTCAACTTTACCTGTTACTTTAGAGTCTTGTTGGTTCTTCCACTCTTCGAACTTAGCATCAGCTTGTTCCTGAGTAATGGCTCCTTTGTTCACACCGATTTGAAGGTGTTTTTTCAAAAGAATGCCTCTGTAAGAAAGCATGGCTCTAACGGTGTCAGAAGGTTGTGCACCTTTCATCACCCAGTCAAAGGCCTTTTCATCATTCAAAACAATTGTTGCCGGATTGGTATTTGGATTGTACGTTCCCAATTTCTCGATGAACTTACCATCACGTGGCGAAGTACTGTTGGCCACAACCACATCAAACATTGCAAGTTTTTTACGTCCTCGACGTGTTAACCTGATTTTAACTGCCATTTTTTGTTCGTTTTATTTAATCTCTTCCGGAACCCGTCCGGAAAATTGGATCGCAAAGTTAGTGATTTTTTTGTAAAAGCAACTCATCTACAGCAAATTGATAACTGGTTCGGCAGTGAAATGTGCGGATGACTTTAACTGCCCGTTGGTTGGACTAGAAAAATGAGCCTTTAAATCAAAATAGCATGTATATTTGTTAAAACGAATATACAGTTTTAATACGTTTAATGTATTATATACCTTTACCTAATTAAACGTCACCCAAGAACATGGATAAATATTCCTATATCGCCAACGCACACTCGTCTTACATCGATGAACTATACCAAAGTTACAAACAAGACCCTGAGTCAGTAGACATTACCTGGCAGAAATTTTTTGAGGGATTTGAGTTTTCTCAATCGAAGTATGGAGAAAATGGTCAAGCCGCCACTACCTCCGGAGGCGTGTCGGACAAAGAGATCGCTGTTAGTAATCTTATTCATGCCTACAGAACACGTGGCCACCTTAAATCCAAAACCAATCCGGTAAGGGAAAGGAAGGATCGGAAGGCCTTACTTGACCTTAGTGACTTCGGGTTGTCGGAAGCGGATCTTGATGTTGAGTTTCAGTCGGGGGCGACGATTGGTATTGGGAAAGCGACGCTTAGGAAAATTGTTGAGTCGCTTAAGCAGATTTACGAAGGGGCCGTCGGCTTCGAATATATGTATATCAGGGAGCCGGATATTTTGGAGTGGTACAAAAAGAAGGTGGAATTCGACGCCTTGAATTTTAACCCTTCTATTGACGAGAAAAAAAGGATACTAAGGAAGCTGAACGAGGCGGTTGTTTTCGAGAATTTCCTTCACACTAAATATGTAGGTCAAAAGAGATTCTCTCTGGAGGGTGGCGAAACAACAATAGCAGCACTTGACGCAATAATTAATAAAGGAGCTGAACTGGGTGTACAGGAAGTGATGATAGGCATGGCTCACCGGGGTAGGCTGAATGTGCTGGCCAATATCATGGGGAAAACCTATGAGCAGATATTCAATGAGTTTGAAGGGAATGCAGCCACCGACCAGACCATGGGCGATGGTGATGTAAAATACCATATGGGCTACTCCAGCCAGATAGTAACTCCTTCGGGCAACACAGTAGACCTCAGGTTGGCGCCCAACCCATCTCACCTCGAGGCGGTTGATCCGTTAGTGGAAGGGTTTCTGAGAGCAAAGGTCGACCGGGAGTTCAAAAATGATGCGACAAAAGTGCTTCCCATTCTTATCCACGGAGATGCGGCTGTGGCTGGCCAGGGCATAGTATACGAAGTTGTTCAAATGAGTAAGCTGGATGGTTATACCACAGGTGGTACTATTCACTTTGTTATCAATAACCAGGTTGGCTTTACAACAGACTTTGACGACGCCAGATCCAGTATCTACTGTACGGATGTGGCTAAAGTAATCGACTCGCCAGTACTTCATGTAAATGGTGATCAGCCCGAGGCAGTTATTTTCTGTGTTAACCTGGCTGTGGAGTTCAGACAGAAGTTCCAAAGAGACGTGTTTATTGACATGGTGTGCTACCGTCGGCACGGGCACAACGAAAGTGATGAGCCGAAGTTCACCCAGCCATCGCTTTACAATATTATATCGAAGCACCCCAACCCACGGGAAGTATATAACAAGCACTTGATAGAAAGAGGCGATGTGGATGCCCAACTGGCTGACAAAATGGATTCGGAGTTCAGAGACCTTTTGCAGGACAGGCTCAACATGGTGAAGCAAAAGCCGCTCCCTTATCAATATTCCCCAATGGAGAAGGAGTGGCAGGAGCTAAGAATTTCAAAGCCAGATGATTTTGAAAATCCGCCTAAAACTTCTGTTGATCAGAAAGTAATCGATAAAGTAGGCAAGGCGCTCACAACTATTCCAAAGGGCTTCAAGCCATTGAAGCAAATTGACAAAGTGCTGAAGCAGCGCACCGAGATGATTTTCGAAGAGAAGTCTGTCAACTGGGCAACTGCTGAACTACTGGCTTATGGGTCGCTGCTTCTTGAGAAAAAGATTGTCAGAATGACTGGCCAGGATGTGCAAAGGGGCACTTTTTCTCACAGGCACTCTGTGTTGCGTGACAGTGTCACTAATAAGCCCCACAATAGTTTGGATCACATTGAGGAAGGTCAGGAAAAGTTCAGGATTTTCAACTCATTGCTTTCAGAGTTTGGTGTGCTTGGCTTTGAGTTTGGTTATGCCATGGCCAACCCAAATGCGCTGGTTATCTGGGAAGCGCAGTTTGGTGATTTTGCCAACGGTGCGCAAGTGATGACTGATCAGTTCATCGTGCCATCGTATACCAAATGGCAGCGAATGAACGGCCTTGTATTGTTATTGCCTCACGGCTACGAAGGTCAGGGGCCAGAGCACTCCAATGCTCGCCCTGAGCGATTCCTTCAGATGTGCTCTGGCAACAACATGTTTTTCTGCAACCTGACTACACCTGCCAATTTCTTCCATATGCTGCGTCGCCAGTTGGTAATGCCGTTCCGAATGCCTGCCGTATTAATGTCACCAAAATCGCTGTTCCGTCATCCGCTAGTGATGTCGCCAATCAGCGACTTGACTGAAGGTGGTTTCCAGGAGGTAATTGGCGACACTGAAGTGAAAGCGAAGGACGTGAAAAAGCTTATCCTGTGCACTGGCAAGATTTATTTTGACCTACTGGACGAACGTCAGAAAAGTAATAGAAAAGACGTTGCACTTGTTCGTGTGGAGCAGCTTCATCCTTTCCCGAGAAAGAAAATCCTCGCAGAAATCAATAAATACAAAGGAGCCAAACTCGTGTGGGCCCAGGAGGAACCCGAAAATATGGGTGCCTGGACCTTCTTGCTAAGGATGTTCCCTGAAGTGAGAATGGAATTGGTTTCAAGGAAAGCAGCAGCCTCTCCTGCCACTGGCTACTACAAACTGCACAACAAAGAGCAGGAAGAGATTGTACAAAAAGCATTTGCATA
The DNA here is from genome assembly GCF_902498805.1 of Imperialibacter sp. EC-SDR9. Lineage (GTDB taxonomy): Bacteria > Bacteroidota > Bacteroidia > Cytophagales > Cyclobacteriaceae > Imperialibacter. Next base: position 84,091 of record NZ_LR701573.1, read on the forward strand.
ATTAAACCCTAATAAATAATGAGCCTTGAAGTTAAAATCCCCGCAGTAGGGGAATCAATAACCGAAGTAACCATTGCCAAGTGGTTAAAGAATGATGGTGACATTGTGGAGAGGGACGAACTTCTGTGTGAGCTGGAATCTGACAAAGCCACTTTCGAGCTAAACGCTGAGTCAGCCGGAAAAATAAAGATTTTGGTCAAAGAGGGAGAAACTGTTGAGATTGGTGCTGTTATATGCAGTATTGACACCGATAGTGCAGCTCCTGCAAAAGAAGAGAAAAAGGAAGAAAAGTCAACGTCGGCTAAAGAGGCGACATCGACTGGTGAGACAATCGAAATGCATGTCCCCACGGTTGGCGAGTCCATCAATGAGGTGACCATATCTTCCTGGGTCAAAAAGGACGGCGAAATTGTGCAGCTAGATGAAGTAATCGCTGAAATTGAATCTGACAAAGCCACTTTTGAACTCACCGCCGAAGCTACAGGCAAGCTTCAGGTCATCGCCAAGGAAGGAGAAACACTTGAGATAGGTGCTTTAATATGCAAAATTGAAGTTATGGAAGGTGCGGTTGCTAAAGAGGAGGCCAAAAGCCCTGCCCCGGCTGCTGCTCCTACAACATCAGGCAGTTCATCTTATGCAGCTGGGCATGCATCTCCGGCAGCAGCAAAGGTTATGGCAGAGAAAGGACTTTCTGCTTCTGATGTGAAAGCAACCGGAGTTGACGGTCGTATCACGCAAGAAGATGCCATGAAAGCTGAAAAGTCGGCAGCTCCAAAATCTGATGCTGGCAAGCCAGCAACTCCGTCCTATGCCGCACCTCAAATCGGTGGCGGTGTTTCAAGGGGGCAGAGACGAGAGAAAATGTCATCTCTTCGCAAGACTATTTCAAGAAGGCTGGTTTCTGTAAAGAATGAGACAGCCATGCTCACTACTTTCAATGAGGTGAACATGGGCCCGGTAATGGAATTGAGAAAGAAATACAAAGACAGCTTCAAGGAAAAGTACGAAGTTGGCCTGGGCTTTATGTCATTCTTTACCAAAGCAATTACAATGGCGTTGAAAGAATGGCCTGCCGTAAATGCACAGATCGACGGGGAAGAAATCGTGTATAACGATTATGCCGACGTTTCGATAGCGGTGTCCACGCCAAAAGGTCTTGTTGTGCCTGTAATAAGAAATGCAGAAGCACTTAGCTTCGATCAAATAGAAAAGGAAATAGTGAGACTGGCATTGAAAGCCAGAGACGGAAAGTTGAGCATTGACGAAATGCAAGGCGGTACATTCACCATTACCAATGGAGGCATTTTTGGTTCCATGCTTTCTACACCTATTATTAATGCGCCCCAGGCAGCTATTCTGGGTATGCACAATATAGTAGAAAGGGCTGTCGTGGAAAACGGCCAGGTAGTTGTCAGGCCGATCATGTACGTGGCCCTCTCTTACGATCACCGCATCATTGATGGTCGTGAGTCTGTCAGCTTCCTTGTACGTGTGAAGCAACTGCTCGAAGATCCTAGCAGGCTTCTTCTGGGAGTGTAAAACCCGTTACTATTTTTTAATTAAAACAAACAACATGGATTATCAGGTAACAGTAATTGGTTCAGGACCCGGCGGATACGTAGCAGCCATCAGGTGCGCACAGTTGGGTTTAAAAACGGCGATTATTGAGAAATATGATAGCCTGGGAGGCACCTGTCTCAACGTCGGTTGTATCCCGTCAAAGGCGCTCCTCGATTCAAGCGAGCACTTCCACAATGCAGCACACATATTTAAGGAGCATGGGATTGACATTCCTCAGCCGAAAGTGAATTTGAAGCAAATGATAGCCAGGAAAACGGACGTGGTGAAGCAAAACACCGACGGCATCAACTTTCTGATGAAAAAGAACAAGATCGATGTTTTTCATGGCATGGGTTCCTTTATAGATAAGAACACCATCAAAGTTTCAGGAAAAGAAGAAAAGAAGATTACCACCGAGAAAGTAATCATTGCTACCGGCTCCAAGCCAGCAAGTCTTCCTTTTGTTAAAATCGATAAGAAAAGGATCATCACCAGCACCGAGGCTCTCGAACTGACCGAAGTGCCAAAGCACATGATTGTGATTGGTGGTGGCGTTATAGGTATGGAGCTGGGCTCTGTGTATGCAAGATTGGGGGCCAAGGTGTCAGTTGTGGAATTCCTCGATAGCATCATCCCGACGATGGATTCAACCATGGGCAAGGAGCTTCAAAAGTCGCTGAAGGGACTTGGCATGGAGTTTTACCTGTCTCATAAAGTGACTGCGGTGGAGGCTAAGGGCAAGGAAGTGACCATAACAGCCGAGACTCCGAAAGGTGAAAAGGTAGACCTCAAAGGAGACTACTGCCTGGTGTCGATAGGAAGAAAGGCCTACACTGAAGGACTTGGCCTGGACAAAGCTGGGGTGAAAGTAACCGACAGAGGCCTGGTTGAAGTGGACGGTCACCTGAGAACAAACGTGGACAATATTTGGGCTATTGGCGATGTGATTAAAGGCGCCATGCTTGCTCACAAGGCCGAGGAGGAAGGTGTGTTTGTGGCTGAAACCATTATGGGGCAGAAGCCTCACATTAATTACAACCTGATCCCCGGTGTTGTATACACCTGGCCGGAAGTGGCCGCTGTGGGCTACACCGAGGAGCAGCTTAAAGATCAGAAAAAAGAATATAAGGTCGGAAAGTTTCCGTTCAAGGCGCTTGGCAGAGCCAGAGCATCAGGCGATGTGGACGGACTGGTAAAGGTATTGGCCGATAAGCAAACTGACGAAATACTGGGCATTCACATCATTGGCGCAAGAGCGGCCGACATGATTGCCGCTGGCGTCACAGCCATGGAATTCAGGGCCTCTGCTGAGGATGTGTCACGCATGTCGCACGCACACCCCACTTACATGGAGGCCGTGAAAGAAGCGTGTTTGGCAGCAACGGACAACCGACCAATTCACATGTAAAAAAACAGATTGAACTTAAAAAAGCCACTCTCGCAGGGTGGCTTTTTTATTGGTATCCAATCGACTCATGAGATTCTTCGAGCCGACAGGGCCCGCTTGTCAATCATCTTCATTTTTCTTCCCCATCTTTCCGAAATCTCTTTTGATAATCGGGCGGTGGCATATAACTTTGCCGGGATTTGTGAATTGCTAACCCTCCTTTTAACGATAGATTCTAAAGATGCCTAAAGACCCCAGTATCAAATCAATTCTAATCATTGGAAGCGGCCCTATTGTCATCGGACAGGCCTGTGAATTCGACTATGCCGGTTCACAAGCATCAAGGTCACTTCGTGAAGAAGGAATAGAAGTTATACTGATTAACTCGAATCCGGCCACGATTATGACCGACAAGGTCACAGCTGATCACGTGTATCTGTTGCCGCTGGAGAAGAAATACATCAAGCAGATACTTGAAAAGCACAAAATTGATGCGGTTTTGCCCACAATGGGCGGTCAAACTGCCCTTAACCTGGCCATTGATTGTGAAAAGGCAGGCCTTTGGGAAAAATATGGCGTCAGGATCATAGGTGTAGACATTGCCGCCATAGAGACCACCGAAGACCGGGAGAAATTCCGGTTGAAGATGCACGAGCTGAAGGTAAATGTATGTAAAGGATCGACAGCCACTTCCTTCCTTCAGGGAAAAGAAATAGCACAGGAAATAGGCTTCCCGCTGGTTATCCGACCATCCTATACATTAGGCGGAAGCGGCGGTGGGTTTGTTGAGAAACCGGAGGATTTTGATCAGGCACTGAACAACGGTTTACATGCGTCACCAATTCATGAAGTGCTGGTGGAGCAGAGCATCCTCGGCTGGAAGGAATATGAGCTTGAGCTGCTAAGGGACAATATTGGCAACATCATCATTATCTGCTCCATTGAGAATTTTGACCCAATGGGTGTGCATACTGGCGACTCGATCACCGTGGCACCGGCCATGACCTTGCCTGATACCATATACCAGCACATGCGTGACCTGGCTATCAGGATGATGAATGGCATTGGTATGTTTGCCGGGGGATGCAACGTTCAGTTTGCGGTTAACCCTGAAGACGACATGATCGTTGGCATCGAGATCAACCCAAGGGTATCTCGTTCTTCGGCCCTTGCTTCAAAAGCTACCGGCTATCCAATTGCCAAAATAGCGGCTAAGCTAGCCATTGGCTATAACCTTGATGAACTCAAAAACCAAATTACGGGCAGCACTTCAGCATTTTTTGAGCCGGCGCTCGACTATGTCATTGTGAAGATTCCACGCTGGAACTTTGATAAGTTTAAGGGAGCCGATCGCCGCCTTGGCCTTCAGATGAAGTCAGTGGGTGAAGTAATGGGCATAGGCCGTAACTTTCAGGAGGCACTTCAAAAGGCTTGCCAGTCACTTGAGATAAAAAGAAACGGCTTGGGTGCCGATGGTAAGGAAGTCACTAATCAGGAGCAAATCCTGGAGAGCCTCCGCCATCCCAGTTGGAACAGGCTCTTCCATGTATATGACGCCATTAAGCTGGGCATTCCGTTGAAGACCATTCACAAGCTCAGCAAAATTGATATGTGGTTCCTCGACCAGATTGAGGAGCTCCTAAAATTAGAGAATGAAATCGAATCGTTTACGATAGAGACCATTCCAGCGGAAATTCTTCGAATAGCCAAAACCAAAGGTTACGCCGACCGACAAATCGCCCACCTTTTGGGTTGCCTGGAAAGCGAAGTGCACACCAAGCGTCACGCATTGGGAATAAAAAGGGTTTACAAACTTGTGGATACCTGCGCTGCGGAGTTTGAAGCGAAAACGCCTTACTATTATAGCACTTTTGATGACGAGAATGAGTCGGTAAGAAGTGACAGGAAGAAAGTTGTGATTCTGGGCTCTGGACCCAACCGAATTGGTCAGGGAATCGAGTTTGATTACTCTTGCGTGCATGGTGTGCTGGCAGCAAAGGAATGCGGCTACGAAACCATCATGATCAATTGCAATCCAGAGACGGTTTCTACTGACTTTGATATTGCCGACAAGCTGTACTTCGAGCCAGTTTTCTGGGAGCATATCTACGACATCATTTTGCATGAGCAGCCGGAGGGTGTCATTGTGCAGTTAGGTGGGCAGACAGCACTTAAGCTCGCAGAAAAGCTCGAAAGATATGGCATCAAGATTATCGGAACCGACTATAAGTCTCTTGACCTTGCGGAGGATAGAGGTAGCTTTTCTTCCCTGCTAAAGGAGAACAACATTCCGTATCCTGAGTTTGGTGTGATAGAAGATGCCGACCAGGCCATTGAGCTGTCGAAGAAGCTTGGTTTTCCTTTGCTGGTGCGTCCATCCTACGTTTTGGGAGGCCAAAGCATGAAAATTGTGATCAATGAGCAGGAGCTTGAGTCACATGTAATAGATCTTCTTAAAGACATTCCGGGTAACAAGGTACTTCTCGATCACTTCCTTGACGGTGCTATCGAAGCGGAGGCGGATGCTATTTGCGATGGAGAAGACGTTTACATTATTGGTATCATGCAGCATATCGAGCCGGCGGGAATTCACTCTGGCGATTCCTATGCTGTGCTTCCTCCTTACAACCTGGGAGACTTCATTATTCGGCAGATTGAGCAGCACACCAAAACCATTGCTTTGGCGCTGAAAACGGTTGGTCTTATCAACATTCAGTTTGCAATAAAAGACGACCAGGTGTATATTATTGAGGCAAACCCGAGAGCATCACGCACTGTGCCGTTTATATGCAAAGCCTACGATGAACCTTATGTGAACTATGCCACAAAGGTGATGTTAGGGGAGAAGAAAGTGAAGGATTTCAAATTTTCTCCGAAAAAACACGGATATGCAATCAAGGTTCCCGTATTTTCTTTCAACAAGTTCCCCAATGTGAATAAGGAGCTTGGCCCGGAAATGAAATCGACGGGCGAAGCTATATATTTCATTGACGATCTGATGGATGACTACTTCTTAAAGATTTATTCAGAACGAAATCTTTATTTGAGTCGTTAAACAGTAAGACTTAAAATTTAAAGCAGATGTTTAAATTCATTCTCATACTCTTAATATTCTTTTACGTCTTCTATAAAGTAGGCGGCTTCATCATGAGGGCCCTTTATTTTGGATCGGGGAGACAATATCAGCAGCGCCAGCAGCAACAGTATAGGAGCAGAACAACGACCAACGCCCGCCACGAGGAAATAAAAGTGGACTATATCCCTGAAGACGAGGTGAAAAAACGGAAATCATCGTCAGGGAAGATAGGTGGGGAGTACGTAGATTATGAGGAGGTAAAATAGACTGCTGACAATATTTTGATTTTATAGTGAAAAGCGCTTCAATTGAAGCGCTTTTGTTTTTTTCTGATGGCAAGTAAGACTTCGATCACTTGACTATTCGGAAATAGTATTATTTTTATGATAATTTAGCTTTTATGAATAATAGAATACTATTCTACCTGCTTGTAGCTTCGTTTTTTCTATCGGTGGCAGCTCCTGTAGTTGCCCAGGAACAGGAAGCCGAAGATCCTTTTGCCGATTATTCCTATCTATGGGAAAACACAAAAAAGAAGAAAAAGAAAAAAGACAAGAAAGCTGAGAAGGTTGATCAGCCAACGGTGGCAGCCGATACCCTCACTGCACCAGTACCCGTGGTCGACACACTCACGCTGCCAACACAGCCTCTCGACTCAATAACACCAGTTACTACTTACCAGGCTGATACAATTCCAGCAACAGACAGTCTGCAGGCGCCCATTGAGGAGGAAAAATTTGAGAGTGAGCCAGAAGAAGAAAAAAAGATAAAGGAGCCGAAGGAAGAACGGGAAAAAAGGGAAGTTGAACCAGTTCCTGAAGATTTCAGGGCTGGGCCGCCCGACAGTGAATCCGGAGGGTCTTTCACCGGAGGGGTGACCTACACCAAGATTGGAGATGAGAATTTTGTCGGCTTGGTACTTGCTCCGGAATTCAAAATTTGGAAAATAGGCCTCGGTCTCAATGTGCCAGTCTTGTATGGGCTGGAGAGCCAGGCTATCAGGACGGAGATTTTTGAGGGAGGCATCGGTGCTGCCAGACTGATCAGATACATCAGGTACGGTTCGCAAAAAAGAGATCCTGTTTATGTCCGTGTTGGTGAGCTGAATAATACCATGATCGGTTTTGGGGGCTTGATTAACAACTATACCAACACAACCAGCTATGAAAAACGTAAACTTGGGCTTCACTACGACTTGAATTTCAAAGGGCTGTTTGGCCTGGAGGGTATGTACAGCGATTTTGACCCCGCCTCGCTCAATCTGCTGGCTGTACGGCCTTATGTGCGCCCGATGGCCTGGACGATTATACCGATTGTCAGGACGCTGGAGATTGGAGCCACTGTTATTAAGGACAAAGACCAGACCCAGCGGCCAACCAGCGACAGCACTTTTGTGGTGAATCAATTTACAGCGGATGGCGTCGGTGCCTTTGGCCTCGATGCCGGTATCAATTTACTGAGGATTCCTTTTATTCAGATCGACGCATTCGTCAATTATTCCAGGCTGAATGTGGGAACTGCCGCTTTAACAGACTCAATTGCTACAATATATGCCTCACAGGGTGATACAAGGGAATTTACAGATGGCCACGGAATCAGCGGTGGAATCAATTTTCGTTTCAATTTCATCGCCGACCTTCTCAGCACTGACATGAGAATTGAGCGTCTTACTTATACTGATAATTATTTGCCCCAGTTTTTTGATGCCTCCTATGAACTGAACAAGGATGCCCGGTTGCTTTCGCTAGCCAATGCTGGGAAAATGAGTGGCATATATGGTAGCCTCACAGGGCACATATTGCAGAAGGTGCAACTTGGCGGCAGCATTTTGTTGCCCGACGACGTTTCCGAAACAGCACCTGCCGTGGTGAGGTTAAATGCTGATGTGGACAGGCTTGGCGACAAGGTGTCGATTCACGGAAGCTATGTGAAAGGCAACCTGTCCACCCTGAAAGACGCATTTAAGCTTGACGAAAGATCCCTGGTCAAGGTGCGCTTCATTTACCACCTCAATAGGTTTTTGGCCGCAGGCGTTGACTATTACTGGGCCTTTGCTCCAACAGCCGACGGCTCCTACAAAGCCACGCAATATTTCTCACCATACTTTGGAGTAAGCATTAAGTTTTAGCAGTCGATGCGGGTAATAAATTTGAATGCCCAAAAGTTGGTTTATTCATTGCATGCGGGAACTTAGCATCTATTTAATTCGTCGTTACTTTTAAAGAATATCTAATATCTTTGCAGTCCAACAATTGGAAACAGTATGGCGTGGTTTAAGAGACAGGACAAGGGAATATTAACACCAACTGACGAGAAGAGGGAGGCACCTGACGGACTATGGTACAAGACGCCAAGTGGCAATATTATTCACATCAGAGAGCTGAAAAACAACGCATACGTTTGTCCAGACGATGATTTTCATGTTCGTATTGGCTCAAAAGAGTATTTCGAAATACTTTTTGACAACAATAAGTTTCAAGAGCTTGATGCCAACATGAAGTCAGCTGACCCGCTCAAGTTCACAGACTCGGCTCCCTATCCAAAGCGAATTGAGGCCTCTATTAAGAAGACGGGGCTGAATGATGCTGTGAGATCGGCAGTTGGCAAAATGAACGGCTCCGAAATAGTGATTGCCTGTATGGATTTCACCTTTATTGGTGGCTCAATGGGTTCGGTCGTGGGGGAGAAAATCGCCAGGGCAATCGATCATAGCCTTAAGCATAAGATTCCATTCCTTATGATTTCCAAATCAGGGGGTGCCAGAATGATGGAGGCAGGCTTCTCGCTGATGCAGATGGCTAAAACATCGGCAAAATTGGCGCTCTTGTCCGAAGCAAAAATACCCTATATCTCATTATTAACGGACCCAACTACCGGCGGTGTAACAGCTTCATTTGCGATGCTTGGTGACTTTAATATAGCAGAGCCTGGAGCATTAATTGGTTTTGCCGGGCCAAGGGTCATCCGTGAAACGATTGGAAAAGATCTTCCTAAGGGTTTTCAAAGTGCTGAGTTTGTGCTTGATCACGGTTTTCTGGACTTTATTGTCGATAGAAGGAACCTGAAGACAAAACTCACCAATCTTTTGAAGCTCATCAATAATTAATCTATAAAAGCTGATAACTAAACCGGGCACGCAGGGTTAAACCATAGCACTTGCTAATTATATTCAAATTTTCATTGTTTGGTTAATGGAAAACCCGTGTTATAGATATATTTGTGTCTGTTAAGTAAGAACCAAAAATCTTTCATAGTCAATGACATCTATTGTTCTAACTTCTATTGTAGCCTTTACCGTCATCATTCTTTTGTTGGTGGCAATTCTTCTGGTGGCTCAGGCCAAGCTGGTTCAACAAGGCGACGTGCGGATCATTGTTAACGGGGACGAGAAGAACCCCCTTATAGCAGCAGCTGGTACAAGCCTTCTGTCGACATTGTCTGGCCAAAAAATATTTCTTCCCTCAGCTTGTGGCGGAGGTGGTACTTGTGCCATGTGTAAATGTAAGGTGCTGGATGGTGGAGGCGACGTTCTTCCCACAGAAGTTGGTCACCTGAGCAGAAGCGAGCAGAAGGAGCACGTTAGGCTTGGCTGCCAGGTGAAGGTGAAGCAAGACATGAGAATAGAGATACCTGAAGAAATCTTCGGTATCAAGAAATGGGAAGCGACTGTTGTCAGAAACTACAACGTGGCTTCATTTATCAAAGAATTTGTTGTTGAGATTCCTGAGGATATGGACTACCAGGCAGGTGGCTATATTCAGATTGAGGTTCCCAAATGTACGGTTGATTTCAAAGACATGGACATTACTGCCCACCCTAAGGAGCACGATGATCCAATGAAATTTCAGAAGGAGTGGGATAAATTTGGTCTTTGGGATTTGAAAATGGTTAACCCTGAATCTGCTGAAAGAGCTTACTCTATGGCATCTTATCCTGCTGAGGGCAGAGAGATCATGCTAAACGTGAGGATTGCTACACCTCCATGGGACAGAGCAAATAATGGCTGGATGAAGGTCAATCCAGGCTTAGCTTCTTCGTACATCTTTTCAAGAAAGCCAGGCGATAAGGTGACCATTTCAGGGCCTTACGGAGAGTTCTTCATTAATCCTTCTGACGCAGAAATGCTGTACGTAGGTGGAGGCGCTGGTATGGCACCAATGAGATCACACCTTTATCAGCTTTTTAAAACTTTGAAAACTGGCAGAACCGTCACTTTCTGGTATGGTGGCCGTTCGAAAAGAGAACTATTTTACCTTGACCACTTTTATCAGCTAGAAAAGGCTTTTTCTAACTTCAAATTCTTTGTAGTGCTTTCGGAGCCATTGCCCGAGGATAACTGGAAAGTGAAGAAAGATGTAAACGACAAAGACGGAGACGGATTCTTAGGCTTTGTTCACCAGGCCGTAATAGACCAATACCTCAGCAAGCACGAGTCTCCTGAAGAAATAGAGCTTTACTTCTGCGGACCTCCTATGATGAACTCTGCAGTTCAAAAAATGGGAGAGGATTTTGGTATCCCGGATGAAAATATTCGATTTGATGACTTCGGAGGATAATCTCTGAATCAAGACACTGTAAAAGGGAAAAATGAAAATTTTTCCCTTTTTTTATGATTCAATCTCAAGCGAGCAAATGGACTTCAAGCTTTTTTTCGACCCGGTTTCTTCAGATGTCACCAAAGCATTGCCGAAGTCTGCATTTCTAAAGAGCATCAGGATATTCTCCAACAAGATGCCAGACCTGAAGAACACTGACATAGCAATTGTTGGGATCAAAGAGCACAGAGGCGAAAACAGTGGTGAAGGCATTGATCAATCGTCAGATGCAATTCGAAAAAAGCTTTATGGGCTGAGCAAAGGGCTTGGTAAGAATAACATCGTTGATCTCGGCAATTTGCGAAACGGGCCGACCGCCGAAGACACCGTTCTAAGACTGAAAGAGGTGGTGCAATCGTTGCTGGAAAAGGATATTCTGCCAATTATTGTCGGGGGCTCACATGATATCGACTATGGCCAGTACATGGCATATGAGACTTTCGACAAGATGATCTCGGTGCTTGGCGTTGACAGTTCATTCGATTTAGAGGACGATAAAAAGGCCTCAGACGCTGATCGTCGACTACATAGAATCCTTGTTCATCAGCCCAATTACCTTTTTAACTATACTCACCTTGCCTTTCAAACCTATCTGGTTGACCAGCAGGCGCTGAACATCGTCGAGAAATTTTATTTTGAAGCTGTACGCCTCGGGGTCTTGAGAGAAAGTATTGACGAAATGGAACCGTCTATCCGGCAGGCTGACATGCTGAGCTTCGACATATCGGCACTGAGTTCTATTTATGCACCAGGAGGACAACATGCCCAAGTTTTTGGCCTTACTGGTGAGGAGGCTTGTCAAATTTGCTGGTATGCGGGCAACAGCGAGAAGCTCAGTTCTGCTGGCTTCTATGGCTACAACCTGCTGAAAGACGATATTCGTAGCTCAACCGCCATGGTAACAGCCACGATGATCTGGTACTTTATAGAGGGATACTATCACAGGAAAGACGACAGGCACTTTAGGGAGAAAGACTACACTAAGTACGTGGTGTCGATGAACAACCAGCCCTCCACCATTACATTTTTCAAGAGCCAGTCGTCAGAAAAGTGGTGGATGGAAGTGCCATATCCGGGAGGAAAAGCCAAGTACAGCAGAAATAGCATTGTGCCGTGTAGCTACAAAGATTATGAAACGGCTACCAAAGGTGAAATTCCGGAAAGATGGATGACCACCCATGCCAAGCTGAATTAACTTTCTGGCACTACTATCCACATGATGATGTATACAAGTATGCCTGGAAAAGCAGCGCTAAGTAGAGACAGGACAACATAGCCAAGGCGAACCATGGTAGGATCCCACCCAAAATAGTCGGCAATTCCTGCGCAAACACCGCCCAGCATTTTATCTCTTGATCTTGTTAGTCTTTGAGTCATGTTAAATAAGGTTTATGGAATATAGGCGAACGCAATTATTTATCCAATTGATAAATGGTTGTATTATCGCTCGAAAACATAAGATCACATACTTTCAGCAATCTACTGAGGTGCTCCTTTTCATAATCAGAAATTGACGTCAGATTGGCAGATAAAATAAGGTCAAGGTTCCTGTCATAAATAATCACTTCAGGCGTAGTTTCAACGTCAAGAAAATCCGAGCCCACAACCATGACGTTGGAGCTTACTGTCTTCGGATCAATAGCAAACTCACCCATTGCATTGGGCTGAGCGTGCAAAGTGAAAAAGCCTACGAGAAGGGCTACGGCTATCCCCAGAATGATAACAATGTTTTTAAAAGCAGGCAGAGAAGCGACTTTGAATAAGGCTCCCTTTATTTGAGTTTTCGACCGCATGCCAAAAGGCTTGCAATTCAAATGCCAAACAAGGTAACTGTTTGATAAACAAGTTAATAGATGGAACAAGGAAGGTCTGGGCTGTAACGAAACCGGACACTTTTAGACCGGAGATTGTTCACCTTTGTTCGGGCGGACTGTCCTTTTTCAGCCCTTACTTGTCAACAATAATCTTCTTCACCTTTTGAAATTCTGTAGAAGCATCGATCATTTTAGTCCAATGGACTTTGGTGCCAGTCGCTTCCGACTGGTAATAGAGCCCATCCTCTTCCTGAATCAACTTACTTACGCCAAGATCGTACCTGAGGGATTCCACTTTGTCGCCAACGGCAAGGGGCTGCTGCTCCAGATCAACTAGTTCAAGCTTTTTCTCTTTCCTGGGGGATTCTTTTTTTCTTTTGAATATGCCAAACATCCTCGGGGTAATTAATACATGAGAAAAATAGAGCAAACGCCGACGAATGTGAAAAGTTTTTTTACGAAAGCGAAAATTTACGTTTTGCACTCACTTCCCAATCAAAATATTCGGAAATTAACTACCAAAATATTGTTGAAACTACTTTTAACATACCTACTCATATGAAACCTATCTATTTTAGTGTGGCTATTGCCATATTGATGAGCGGCTGCGGGCCGCAGAAACCTCAGACCGAAGAAACTAGCAATGAAGAAGCATCGAAGCCACAGGTAGTGGAGCGGCTGGATCCTGCTATTGACAAACTAATTGATAAAGACGCAAAGCTCGAAATACTGGGAGAGGGCTATACCTGGGCAGAGGGGCCAGTGTGGGTGCCATCGCAGCAGATGGTGCTTTTTACTGACGTGCCTAACAATGTGGCTTACAAATGGAAGGAAGGTGAGGGTGTTAGCGTATTCCTGAAGCCTTCGGGCTACACTGCGGAAGCAGGAAAGGAAGAAAGGGAGCCTGGAGCCAACGGCCTTATTTTGGACGACCAGGGCAGGCTATTGCTGTGCCAGCACGGCGACAGAAGGGTGGCCAGGATGGATGCGCCCGTGGATGCGCCTGCCTCCAAATTTGTTACGTTGGTCGACAGGTTCGAGGGCAAGCGCCTGAATAGCCCAAATGACCTTATTTTGAGCAGCTGGGGAGATATTTACTTTACGGATCCCCCATATGGTCTTACTGGCCTGGACGCCAGCCCTATCAAAGAGATTCCATTCAACGGCGTTTACCGGCTAAAGAAAAGTGGAGAAATCGAACTTGTCACGGATAAAATGTCCAAGCCCAATGGCATAGCCCTGTCGCCCGACGAGAAAACATTGTATGTTGCCAATTCTGATCCTGAAAGGTCAATTTGGATGTCTTTTCCAGTGAGTGAAGATGGCTCTGTCGGGGAAGGGAAGGTCTTCTTTGATGCTACTGAATTGACGAAAGTAACACCCGGAAATCCTGATGGGATGAAGGTAGATTCGAAAGGAAACATTTTTGCCACTGGCCCGGGTGGAGTAGTTGTTTTAAGTCCTTCCGGAAAGCATCTGGGCACAATAATCACAGGAGCACCGACAGCCAATATTGCTTTCGGAGGTGACGAAAAGGTGGTTTTTATTACTTCCGAAAGTCGATTGCTAAGGATGAAGTTAAGGGACTAAACCCGTATTGGCTAGTAAAGCCAAAGAATGAGGTCTTTGGCATATTTTACAAAAAGGGTGAGAATAATGCCCCAAAAAATGGCACTCACCCACATCGGGCCAATGATCTGCTCCTTTTTCACACCGAGCGTATTGAGTATCAGCGCACCACCTATCGGTGTGATGAATAGTGGGGAAAAGAAGGACACTCCGTAGACACCATATTTTTTCCAGAGGGTCACGAAAAGCCGTTTCTTTTTTGTGAATTTCTTTTCGTTGGGTTTCGGTTTGAAAAAGCGGCTGGTGAGGAAGCGAACCTGCTCACCAAAGTAGGTGACCAGGTAAACCATGGTCATCATACCCGCTACTGAAAGCCCGAAGGTGACAAAAATATTCAGCCCTGAAGAAATACCAATAGTGGGGCCGACAATGAACTTAAACATGCTAAGAACATAAACGCCCAGGTATTTCAGGAGTTCGGCTACGAAATTGATCTGCATATATACAGGGTGAAAGCAATATTAAAAAGTTGGAGTTATCACTTTCCAAATCAACACAAATCGTCAACGAATCATTCTTTGGTACCGAAGGATAAGTCGCCGGCATCGCCAAGACCAGGCACTATATAGGCCATTTCGTTCAAATGGCTGTCTTTGGCCCAAGTCCATATACTTCCCGGGTGATCGATTGATTCTTCCAGATAGCTGATACCTTCGGGAGCGCTTATCACCGACATGATATGAACGGCTTTCGGGTGGCCGTATTTCAGGCACTGGTTGAAAGCCTTCACTAGCGATTTCCCGGTAGCCAGCATAGGATCAATTAATACGAGTTGTTTGTTGTCAAGGTTGGGTAAAGCAGAATAATTAAGTGTTATCATTAAATCTTTTGCAGAGCCCTCTTCCCTGTAGGCGCCAATAAAGCCAGATTCTGCCTTGTCGAAAATGTTCAGAAACCCCTGATAGAAGGGAATACCTGCTCTTAGCACTGTCACCATTACTAAGTCATTTACAGGTACTTCTGCTTGCGAAGTCCCCAGAGGAGTAGCTACTTCACATTTTTTTGTCATCAGCGTTTTCGAAAACTCGTAGGCCATCAGCTCTCCCAGCCTCTCCAAATTGGCACGGAAACGAAGCCTGTCCGTCTGTACCGACGTGTCCCTCAATTCACATAAAAACTGGTTGGCTATTGAGGTTTGCTGATTTAAAATATGAATCTTCATGGCGATGCTTTTGAGATGTTTCAATTTCATAAATTTAACCGCCATTAAAAAGCATCCGATGACCATGGGGGTGATTCTCCAGGGTTGACATTTAAGAAAACTGGAAAATCCATGAAGCTATTGAAAGACCTTTGCGCAGTGCATGCTCCCTCAGGCGATGAAGCTCCTATGAAGGAGTTCTTGCTGTCTTATATAAACAGGCAGCAAAAGACATGGAAGGTGAAGCCCGAGCTTATACAGGGGCCGGAGTTTCAGGATTGCCTCATCCTGGCCTTTGGCAATCCCAGAACAGCAATTTTTGCGCACATGGACTCCATTGGATTTACTGTCAGATACGACAATCAACTGGTGCCTATAGGCGGGCCAGATGCCGATACCGGTACGCTGCTGGTAGGAGAGGATAGCCTTGGGCCTATTGAATGCAAGCTTGTGTTAAATGAAGAAGGCCGAGCCTTTTATGAATTTGGCAGAGCCATTAATAGAGGTACCAGCCTTACCTACAAATGCAACTTTCGACAACACGACGACATGGTAACTACTTGTTATCTTGATAACCGTTTGGGTGTTTATAATGCCTTGAAAGTAGCGGAAACACTTGAACATGGAGTGATAGTCTTCAGTGCATGGGAAGAGCACGGAGGTGGTTCGGTGCAGTACCTCACCAAATATTTGTACGAGCGCTGGCAGATAAAACAGGCACTGGTCTCGGACATTACCTGGGTAACGGACGGAGTGCATCATGGCAAAGGTGTGGTGGTGTCAATGAGAGATAAAAATATTCCACGAAAATCGTATGTGGATAGGGTCATAGCTATCGCTCAGTCGTCAGGTGTGCCTTTTCAGCTAGAGGTAGAAGGGAGTGGTTCTTCTGATGGTCGGGACGTGCAAATTTCTCCCTATCCCATCGACTGGTGTTTTGTGGGAGCACCTGAAAGTAATGTGCACTCGCCGAACGAAACCGTGCACAAAGACGACATTTCTGCTATGGTTAGTCTTTATGAAGTATTGATGGCTGAATTGTAGTCAGGCAGAGTTGCAAGGCAAATACTTGTGTATTTCGAACAGCTGTTTGCCTTAAAATACTGAAGAGGTATGATGATAAACAACAAGGAATTTGAGCATTATATAGATCGCAGCCAGATCAGCAATAGACTCAACGAGCTTGCTGAGCAAATTGACACGGATTATACTGGTAAAAGTGTCGTGATGCTTGCCGTCCTGAATGGCGCCTTCATTTTTGCCGGTGATCTTATCCGTTTGCTTAAGGTCGATGCCGAGGTTTCCTTTGTAAAGCTAAAATCTTACCGAGGTTTGGCTTCATCTGGCGAAGTACAAACCCTGATAGGGCTAATGCATGAGTTAAAAGATAGAGAAGTATTGATTGTAGAGGATATTATAGACACAGGGCGCACAATGAGCAAACTTTTGGAAATGGTTTGGGAGCAGTCGCCAGCATCAGTTAAAGTCTGCACGCTGCTGGTAAAACCTGATGTTTTCAAGAGCAAATACCCTCTTGATTACGTTGGTTTCAGCATTCCTGACAAGTTTGTTGTGGGCTACGGACTTGATTATGACGAGCTTGGCAGGCAACTGCCAGACATCTATAAAATTAAAGACTGAAGTTTGTAATTCTTTTTTTGATAAGTATTTCGGATTTTTGGCCCTTTGTAAGAGAAACGAAACCTAATGTAATGCTGAATATTGTTTTGTTTGGCCCTCCGGGTGCCGGTAAGGGAACCCAGAGTGAAAAGCTAATTAGCAAATATCACCTGACGCATATATCAACTGGCGACTTATTTCGCAAGCACCTGACTGAAGGCACTGAGCTTGGAAAGCTAGCTCAGAAATACATGGATGATGGCAAACTGGTTCCTGATGAGGTGGTGATTGGCATGGTAGATGTCAAGCTGAAGTCTACCGATGGGTCGTCGGGGGTTATTTTCGATGGCTTTCCCCGCACTGTTAATCAGGCCGAGGCACTGGACAAGCTGCTCAATGGTATGGGAGAACCTATCAAAGGAATGATAGCGCTCAATGTTCCTGAAGCTGAGTTAAGGGTTAGGATCAAAGAAAGGGGTAAGACTTCCGGCAGAGTGGATGACCAGGACGAAGCCAAAATAACCACCAGGATAAAAGTTTACCAGGATGAGACGATGCCGGTAGCTAATTACTACAAGTCGCAAAGTAAATACCATCAAATAGAGGGAGTTGGTGAAATAGAAGAGATATTTCACGACATTTGCAGCGTAATAGACTCTTTCTAAGAGCAAAGAAATAAGGAGGGGGATGCTTTTCCATGGCGAAAAGCGTCCTCATTTATTATATGGCTGACAATAACTTCATTGACTACGTAAAAATTAGCTGTAAATCGGGCAACGGCGGGGCTGGTTCAGTTCACTTTCATCAGGAAAAATTTATTGATAAAGGAGGGCCCGATGGCGGCGATGGTGGCCGGGGTGGCCACATTATTCTGAAAGGAAACTCGCAACTGTGGACTTTGTTGCACCTCAAATACCGAAAGCACATCATTGCGGAAAATGGTGTGGCAGGTGCAGGCGATAAATGTACAGGTGCTCAAGGCAAGGACATTATTCTCGACGTGCCCCTTGGGACGGTAGCAAGGGACGCCGAGACCGGCAAAAAGTTGCTGGAGATTGTTGAAGATGGCCAGAAAGTTATTTTAAAAAAGGGCGGCCTCGGAGGGCTGGGCAACGACCATTTTAAATCGCCCACCAACCAAGTGCCTACTTACGCCCAACCAGGTACGCCGGGTGAAGAGGGTTGGGTAATCCTGGAGTTGAAACTTTTAGCCGATGTAGGCCTTGTGGGGTTTCCAAATGCCGGAAAGTCGACCCTTCTTTCTGTTATTTCAGCAGCACGACCTGAAATAGCCGACTATCCCTTTACCACCCTCACACCCAATTTAGGGGTTGTGCCCTACCGTGACTTTAAGTCGTTCGTTGTGGCCGACATACCAGGTATCATCGAAGGCGCCGCTGAGGGAAAAGGTCTCGGCGTACGCTTCCTGCGTCATATCGAGCGAAATTCCATTCTCTTGTTTATGTTGCCAGCCGATGCATCTGATATCAAAAAAGAATACAACATCCTTCTCAACGAACTCAAAAAGTTCAACCCGGAACTGCTGGATAAGCAACGGCTCCTGGCGATCACGAAGTCGGATATGCTTGATGAAGAACTCATGACGGAGATGAAAGCGGAACTGCCCGACGATGTAGAAGCTATATTTATTTCGAGCGTAACCCAACAAGGCATACAGGAATTGAAAGATAAGATTTGGCAAACCATTAACAGCTAGTGTCATCTTGTCAGTCAGAAGTGGTTTGGCAAAGTAATTGACTCTTGCTGGCAGGAATTAATGTTTCTTGAAATGGCAAAAAAAAACGTGGAAGAGAACAAAGAAACTATTGAGAATAGTGTAGAAGAGCAGGTTTTGGAGAGCGAAAATGCCAATGCCTCTGAGGAGAGTACTGACAATGGGTCAGATGCTGCTGAAGACGAAATGACTGCACTGAAGAGAGAATTGGAAGAGTCAAAAGATAAATACCTGAGGCTTTATTCTGAGTTTGATAACTATAGAAGAAGAACAGCCAAAGAAAGGGTGGAACTTATAAAAACGGCTGGTGAGGACGTATTGGCCGTACTTATTCCTGTGGTAGACGACTTTGAAAGGGCAAAAAAATCAATAGATAGTGAAGAGGTTGAGGCTTCAGTAAAAGAAGGTATTGATCTTATTTACAACAAACTAATCAAGGTGCTTGACCAAAAAGGGCTGAAGGCCATGGAAGTTGACACAGGCCATGAGTTCGACCCCGAATTACACGAAGCGGTGACTCAGTTTCCTGCACCCGACGAGTCGTTGAAGGGAAAGGTGATAGATGTCGTGGAGAAGGGATACGTTTTGGGTGACAAGGTCATCAGGTTTGCAAAAGTGGTAACAGGGGCATAATTGACTATGGCGAAAAGAGACTTTTACGAAATCTTAGGAGTAGAAAAGGGCGCACCACAGGAGGAAATAAAGAAGGCTTATAGAAAAATAGCCATCAAATTTCACCCTGACAAAAACCCCAATGACCCTACGGCTGAGGAAAAATTCAAAGAGGCAGCCGAAGCTTATGAAGTCCTAAGCAATGCTGAGAAACGCCAGCGGTATGATCGTTATGGTCATCAGGGTGTTGGCGGTGCCCCGGGTGGCGGCTTCAGTGGCGGTGGCATGTCAATGGACGACATCTTTGACCAGTTCGGCGATATTTTCGGCGGTGGTGGCGGCAGCCCTTTTGAAAGCTTTTTTGGAGGCGGACGCTCCGGTCGTGGCGGTGGTCGAAAGGGGTCTAATCTTCGCATCAAGCTGAAACTTACCCTGGTAGAAATAGCAAACGGAGTTGAAAAGAAAATAAAAGTGACAAGGCTGGTAACTGCTCCAGGCGTTACGTACGCTACCTGCTCTACCTGCGGCGGCGCTGGTCAGGTGAGGAAGGTAGTTAACACCATGCTTGGCCAAATGGTATCGAGCAGTACCTGTAGCGCTTGTGGTGGCTCTGGCCAAAGAGTTGACAAACGGCCACCCGGCGTAGATAGCTCAGGCTTGCAGCCTCAGGAAGAAGTGATCAGCATCAAAATCCCGGCTGGTGTTTCTGATGGTATCCAATTGTCAATGTCTGGCAAAGGTAACGTTGCTCCTGGTGGCGGAACGCCAGGCGACCTGCTGATTGTGGTGGAAGAGATTGAAGATGAGTTGCTGAAAAGAGACGGCAACAATGTCATTTTTGATTTGTACCTCAACTTCGCCGACGCTGCCCTCGGTACTTCACTGGAAGTGCCAACTATCGATGGCAACGTAAAAATAAAAATTGAGCCAGGCACCCAGAGCGGTAAACTACTCAGGCTGAGAAGCAAAGGTATTCCTGACCTGAACGGCTATGGCCGGGGTGACCAGCTGATCCACGTCAATGTTTGGACACCCAAAACACTCGACAAAGAAGAAAGGGAAATACTCGAAAGATTCAGAGAATCTGACAATTTCAGCCCTAATCCAGGCAAATCGGAAAAAGGGTTCTTCGATAAAATGAAAGAATTCTTTTAAAAGTCATATTGGAATGCAGTTTCGTCGAAAGGAACTGCATTTTTTATTATTTTCTTTCAACATTCGCAACTCTCTCTGCTGTATATCGTTGATAGCCACTATGCGGAGATTGGTTTTATTGAGTTTTAGTCTTTTAGCAAGTTTTTCGTCATTTAGTCAGTTAAAAAAGTTTTACTCTGTGAGCAACGACTCTGCCTTTCAAAAGGTAGATTTTTGTTTGAGTGCAACTTCTGGCTCTTGCTATATCCGGCCTGTGAAAGCAGCCCAGCCAGTCAATATTTATGGCAATCCAGACTTCGAAACTATCAACCCATCGTTCAAGACCTACATAAAGAACAGCGTCAAACATGTTAATCTTGACCTCGAAAACTATCAATCCTCCACAATAAGCAAAAGTCTGACGTCGAGCATTTTTGGAGACAGCAAAAAGGACGACAAGAATTACTGGAAGATTCTCCTTACCGAGGATAAAGTATACTCTCTGCAGCTAGCTTATGGTATCGGAAATGCCGATGTGGATCTTTCGGGCATTCCTGTAGAAAAACTAAAGATTAACACCGGAAGCGCTGACGTCATTGTTGATTATGCCGATGGCAAAGGAAACCTGGTGGCAATGGACACTTTTTTTGTGAAAGTTGACCTGGGGTCGCTGATCGCCAATCATATCAACCTTACCAACTCAAAAGTAATTGTGGCCGAAGTGGGGTTTGGAACAGCAGTGCTCGACTTTAGTGATAAAAGCCAGCAATCGTCCAAAATCAGGGCCAGCGTAGGGGCCGGCCGATTGGAAATGATCATGCCAAAGGAAAACGTTCCGGTGATTATATACCTGCACAACTCGCCTCTTTGCAGTGTTAAAATGCCAGCTGAGTTTACACAGATACGTAAAAATGTGTACACCAGCTCCAGCTACCATCCCGATGCCCTCGACTTGATGGAGTTCAATATCGACGTTGCACTCGGCAACGTAGAGTTCGTCAGCAAGAAGTAAATACATTTTCAGTTTATTCATTTGCCTTTTTGGAGTAGCCATTGTGCCAACTGGTTAGCAAGCAATAGCTTGTTTTATAAAAGCGAAATTCTTGAACATATAGCCAGGCGCATAAGGAGGGTTAGCACTTAGTTTGAATTACCCTTTTTTTTAAATAATTATGCATAGGCTATGGTGTTTTTTGTTTGCTAATTGTTGTTCTCCAAGATGATGATTCCAAGATGTTTGGTTCTGACTTTTATGCTTTTTGCGCCCTATTTTTCTTTCGGGCAATCAAGCCTCGACTCACTTCTCAGTGATTGGGAATTAAGGAAAACGACCGACCCGGACACCACCACCATTAACCTTCTAATTGATATTGCTACAGCTTATCAGTACGACAACACTGACAGTGCGCTTTACTATTCTAGTTTGGCTGAGGAGTATTCAAGAGAATTGGATTTTACACGTGGGCTCGCCAATAGCCTCACCAAGAAGGGAATCTGCTACTACATTAGAGGTGTTTACGATTTGTCGCTCGATGCTCACTCAAGTGCTCTGGTGTTGCATCGGCAGATTGGCAACGGAAAGGGGATGGCACTAAGTCTGAATGGTATCAGTTTGGTGTATCTCGGCAAGGACGATTTGATCAGAACGATTGAGTATCAGCGGCAGTCAATTTGGTACAGTAAAAACAGCACTGACTCCTCCCTACTGGCAAATAATTATTTTAACCTTGGCCTCGCTTTCGACGAGTTGCGACAGTTTGACAGCGCCTACCACTATCTCGATGCTGCTATCAGGGTTTGCAATGTTTACAAAAATGAAAGAATCAAGCTCATGGTAAACAATCGCCTGGCGCTTACTTATTTTCACGAGGGTAGGTACCGGGATGCCATCGAGCAGTACAAAAAAGTGCTTAATGCGGATTATTATCAAAGCAACTGGGAGAGCACCTTTGCGCACGCTGGTATGGCCGAGGCGTACATTAGCCTTGATGAACCCGAAACAGCTATCAATCACGGACGTTACGCTCTGGACTATGCAGAGAGAGTGGGGGCAATGTGGGACAAGCAAAGAGCCTACGGGGTGCTGGCAGAGGCTTATGCTGAAAGCGGTGATTTTGAAAACGCCTTCGAAACACATAAAAAATATAAACAGTTGAGTGACTCGATTCTCAGCGAGGCGAAAGAGAAAGAAATAAACTTATTGATGGTCAAGTACCATGAAGCAGAGAATCAAAAACTGGCTCAGGAGAACAAGGTTCAGGAAAAAGAGCTTCGGGTTACGTTTCTGGCTAGCATCATTTTTGCCGTGGTGCTGGTATTCACAATTGCCGTTGCCTATCTCTTATCTAGAAATAGCAAGATAAAGAGCAGACTCAACGTAAAACTCACGCAGCAAAATGAGGACATTGCCAGGAAAAAGGAGCAGATAGAAAAGCAAAATGAAAGGCTTGAGGCATTGAATAGTACTAATTCACTGATACTTTCTATTATAAGCCATGACATGCGAAGTCCGATAGCTTCGATGCAGTCAACGATCGAATTGATGAAGGGAAAGTTTGGCGCTGCATTCAAAGACTATGCAATATTTGAGGAGCTCGGTAAGCGAGTTGATAATGTAGCTAACATGCTCAATAACCTGCTCACTTGGGCAGGAGCACAGTTTTCTGGCATTCAAACCACTATTGAGGAAGTTAATGCCACCGCTGTTGTGCAGGATTTAGTGGCTGTTTATGGTTTTCAGGCCGGGGAGAAAAATATAAGCCTGGTTCACCAACCACAAGCCAATATTTTCTTGCGGGCGGATGTTTCCCAGCTGAAAATCATTGTGCAAAACTTACTGAGCAACGCTATCAAATTCACAAGAGAAGGTGGTGAAGTGAAGATCTATTATTCAGAAAGCAACTTTATGACTTCGGTGCATATACGAGACAACGGTGTGGGCATGACGGAGGAAAGGTTGGAAGCTATTCAAAGTAAAGTTAGCAAAAGACTGACTGAACTCGGAACCAGCAATGAGCAGGGTACCGGCCTGGGGATTTTACTCGTCAAGCAATTCATTGCGAGCAACGAAGGCTCTATGGAAATCAAAAGTGAAGCAGGCAAGGGGACAGAGTTCGTTGTCAGCTTTAAAAGTGTATGACGCTTCACTTTTTTTGCCAACCTGTAATTTTGGTAGTCTAAAGATTCGGCGACTATATCTGCTGCTGCCCTCAGTTGGTCGAAATCACACACCTGCCATAGCAATTGATGCGTTGTAATAGTGATCTTTGTATCATCACTCTCTTCCATTACTCTCGACATTATCAATTATTTATTGTTGCTATCCTTCAAAATCAACGAAGGATTAAGAGTAGTTTGCTATGGAAAAAATTAAAGTTTTGCTGCGGGGAGCTTACCTTCCCATGAAGTCGCTTCTGGCGTTTGTTTTTATTGCCTTAGCGTTGGTATCGGTCAACGATTTTCTCGTTTCTGCATATATACTAACGCATACACAAGCTTCACTTCTGCTATTGACAGCGGCAATGATCGCTATTTATGGGTACGTGCACATCACTAAAGCGTCATATACCAAACACCAGCGTGATAGCTACGCCTGGAATATTATGAACAACAGCCCTGAGATGGTTTGGGCAGTTAATACAGAGTACAAATTACTTTTCTTCAATGAGGCGTTCCGGTCTTCCATAAAGCTTTTTTCAGGGCACGATTGTCGCCCTGGAGATGATGTGCTAGCCATAAACATGGCTGAGGACAACAGTAAATGGAAGGAGCTTTATAATAAAGCACTAAGAGGGATTACTTTTACATTCCAGGACACGATATCAGCGGCCATTGGCATTGCGAGCTACGAAAATTCATTTCAGCCTTTAAAAAGTCCAAGGAGCGGTCAAATTGAAGGAGTAACATGTGTGAGCCGGGATATAACCTGGAAAGTTGACCAGGAGAAGAAACTGAAGGAGAGCAATGAGAAGCTGGAGATGGTACTTGAAGGGGCCGACCTTGGAATTTGGGACCTTAACTTGCAAACCTGGGAGGCTCAATACAATGAACAGTTAAAGGAAATGCTGGGTTACAGCGCCGACGAAATGGACGGTTCTCAGGCAACCTGGCAAAGTTTAGTCTATCCCGCCGACCTGGAAGCAGCTTTGGGTAGCATAAAAAGCCATATCAACGGGGAAACCGAGATGATTGATATGGAGTACAGGATGCGCCACAAAGATGGCCATTGGGTATGGATACACAACAGGGGCAAGGTAATGGAGAGGCATGCTGGTGGTAGGCCTGTTAGGGCGCTGGGAACCCACCTTGACATAACCCATCGAAAGTTAGCCGAAGCTGAACTGCAAAAGTTGTCTCTGGTAGCTAGCAAAACCCATAACGGAGTAGTGATTACCGATGCGAATGCAAGAGTGATCTGGGTTAATGACGCTTACGAAAAGATGACGGGATTCACGTTGTCGGAAGTAGCAGGTACATACCCGGCCGACGCTGCAAGTCAACCCGATGCTGACACGGAGGTTGTCAAAAGGATTAAGGAGAAGCTTGCCCGCAGACAGATTATTCAGGAGGAAGTTATTTACCATAACAAGAACGGTGAAAAAATTTGGGTGGCGCTTGAAATCACTCCGATTTTTGACGCTATGGGTAATCTTGAGCGATTTATTTCAATCGAAACAGATATTACCGAACGGAAGAAGCACGACAATCAGCGTGTGATATTGGAGGCCGCTGTTAAGAACATTGCCGAAGCGGTGTTGATTATTAACAAGCCTTGTGAAAAAAATGATGCAATGTACAGGGTTGTTTATTCCAATGACGCATTCTTCAAAATGACTGGATTTAGTCCGGAAGAGGTGGAGCAGAGGAATCCTATCAGTTTGCTAAGGGGCCCAAAATCTGATAGCGAGAAATTGACAAAAGTGTTTGATGCTATTACCAGCGAAAGCTATATCCAGGAGGATTTGGTTTCCTACAAAAAGAATGGAGAGTCGTTTTGGATCAATTTGGCGGTGTCGCCGGTGGGGGATTTGAGCAATAACAACCAACATTATTTCGTCGCTATAGTAAAAGATATAAGTGAAAGAAAACAGGCGCAGAATGAGGCACAGGGCCTAACCAACGAGCTCATTAGCCGCAACAAGGAGTTGCAGGAGTTTACTCAAATTGTTTCTCACAACCTGAGAGCTCCGGTTGTCAACATTCTCGGACTGACCCAAATATTTGATAAGTCACAGGCTTTCAACCAATACAACCTGAAGATACTAAAGCATCTTACTGAATCGGCACAACAGCTGGATACAATCCTTATTGATCTGAATGACATTCTTCAGGTAAGAGAATCATCTACTCAAGCGAAACAGAAATTTATATTGAAAGACCTGGTTCAGCAGGTACTTTCTTCCTTCATACTTCAAATTGAGGAGTCTGGCGCAAAAATCAGTTTGCAAGTCGATGAGTCTATTCAGCTTGAAGCAATCAGGGGGTATGTTCATTCTGTGGTTCATAACCTTACTACCAATGCACTCAAGTACAGGAACCCAAGGCGACCATTGGAACTTGGCGTCACTGCATACACGACCAAAAATGATTTAGTGCTATGGGTGAAGGACAATGGTTTGGGCATGGACACGAAGCTTATTGCGGGCAAACTATTTAAGCTTTATAAGCGCTTTCACAGCCACGTGGAGGGAAAAGGGATGGGATTATTCCTGGTGAAAACCCAGGTGGAGAGAATGGGTGGCACGATCAAAGTATTTAGCACGCTTGGCAAGGGTACAGCCTTCAGGGTGGCTATTCCAAGGGAGAACTGCCTGGTGGAACAGGAGGAAATGCAATATGCCTTAGAGGTAAAATGAGAGGAGGCAAAGCCTCGCACTGTGTAAAATCTCTCTTTCCATTATTAAATAAAGGTTGCATCTTGGCGACTTAATCAAGAATAGTCAAGTCTGCCTTGAAGCTAAAGCTCAACATATGGCTCACCCTTTGCCTCTTTGTCTTCAGCACCATTTTTATTCTGGTGGTGTTCAATATTACCTATTCTAGCCTTGAAGAGGAGCTTGTTTTAAGAGCAAAAGACAAGCTAAACGCCGTTAATATTCTTAAAAGACGGCTCATTGAGCTTCACCTGCGAGACAAGAAGCAAGAGGCGGATCATATTTTATCCAACGCCGACCTTCATGGCGTAAATGAGGCCGACCTGGTGGAAAACCTACAGTCGATATCCGAAATAAAACGGATTGAGCTTTTGCACGAATTTGACCCCAATCAGGTTCGGTTCGTAGCCAGCCTCGACGTAGACTCCACCTATTACAATTTTCTTTTCACGAGTGAGAAAAGGCAAGTCCGCCTGGTTTTTGGCTTGCAGGACATCCAGGACATTCTACTGGAGCGTACCGGGCTTGGTGTAACCGGCGAGTCGTACGTAGTTAATGAGCGACACCGCCTCATGTCGGCCTCTCTCTTCCACCCTCAGGAGTATCCTACTAACATATCGAGCCCCAGCCACGGTGTGCTGTCGGCCATTGGCGGCAAAGAAGACGTCACAATCTATACAGACTACCGGGATGTGGGCGTGATGGGAGCTTTTCGGCCCGTTGATTTTTATGGGATAAAAATGGCCCTCTTAACAGAAATTGACCTCGACGAGCTCATGAGGCCTATCTATTCGATTAGAGAGAAGATGGTCATAGTTGTCGGGATTTTGATGGCGGTGTCGTTAGCCATTTCTGTTTTTCTCGGTAAAATTCTGTCGAACCCCATTGTGCAACTTCGAAGAGTGGCTGACCAACTGTCGCTGGGAACCTTACCTTCCGACATCAGACCATCTGGCCCTGTGCTTGAAATGCAGCAGATCACACAGTCGATGGACAAGCTTATTCGGTCTTTGAAACAGATTGCATCGTTTGCCTCTGACATCGGTGAAGGCAAGATGGAGTCGACCTATGTAATGCTGAGCAGCCACGATGAGTTGGGGAAAGCCATTCTTCAAATGCGGGATCAGCTGGTTACATTGAACAACGAAAAGAATGCGTTGGAGCTCAACTCCAAAAGGATACTGATCGAAGCCCAGGAAAAAGACCGGGAAAGGATTTCCAGAGATTTGCACGATGGGCTCGGGGCGTTGCTTACTACTTTGAAGCTAAGAATGGAGAAGAGCGGTGTTATGGATGAAAGTGCTGACATAAGAGACTTGATAGAAAGAACTATTTCGGAGACCCGAAGCCTGGCAAGGAACCTGATGCCGGCTGTGCTTCGGGATTTTGGACTAAGCGAGGCTCTTGAACAGCTTATTTCAGACATTGAAGACAGTACTCAGATCAAAGTTTTATTTTTTAATGAGCTGGAGAACTCCAACTATAAACTTGAGAAGGATAAGCAAGTATATATTTACAGGGTAGTGCAGGAGGCCATCAACAATGCCATCAAGCATGCCCAGTGTGACGAAATTCAACTTTCAATCACTGTTTTCGATGATCATCTGGCATTGTATATTAAGGACAATGGCATAGGCTTTGAAGTTGGGCAGAAAGATGGATTCACCGGCCTGGGGCTCAGAAATATAGAGGAGAGGGTAAGATTAATGGGCGGTGTTTTTTATATAGAATCAGAAGAAACAGGAACAGGCATAGAGATAGAAATTCCGATATCATGAGTACTATTAGAATTATTATTGCCGATGATCACCAGCTATTTCGGAATGGCCTCAGGGCTTTGCTGCTGGCGCAAGAGAGCGTTGAAATTGTTGGTGAGGCCGAAACTGGCGAGGCACTCCTGAACCAGCTGGCAACCACCAAGGCAGACATCATTCTGCTGGATATTTCTTTACCGGACAAGTCTGGACTCGATATTCTGCCTTTGGTGAGGGAAAAATATCCTGACACAAAATGCATCATGCTAACTATGCATGAGGAACTCCAGTACGTAAAGGAGAGCCTCAAAAAAGGAGCGTCGGGATACTTGCTCAAAGACACTAGTGAAAACGAATTGCGGGAAGCTATACGTGGGGTATACCTCGGAAAGCGGCACTTTAAAAATAAGATATCGGAGCTTTTGCTGGAGGATATGTCCGGGCCGGGAAGCCCCTCACCTATTCTTTCAGAAAGGGAAATTGAGATTGTGAAAATGGTGGCCGAGGGAAAGATCACTAAAGAAATTGCAGACAAATTATTTATCAGCGTTCGAACTGTCGAAACGCACCGGTCCCGTATCATGAAAAAGCTGGGTGCCGCCAACGCTTCTGAGATGATAAATGCGGCTTACCGGCGCAAGCTCATTTAGCGTTACGTATTTTCCACATATCATTACGTATTTTCCACATATCCAATTACCCATTTTTTGCGAAGGCCGGGGGTGCCGTTGTTGCGTTTATTTGTATGAACATTAAACGCACCCTAATTATGTTAAAGGCAGCAGCAACAACCCTTATTCTTGGCCTGGCTATTTGTTTCAGTGCCAATGCACAAAGCAAGTCTTTGAAAGGACCGGCGTACAAAAATGCCAGCCCGACTGAAAAGTATAAAGGCAGCAGCACATTGCTGGTAAGAGGAGAAACTCCTACAGCCAAGGGGCCAGAGGCGAAAAACCAAAAGCACTGGGATATTGACAAGTCCGAGTTTGAAGTGGTTAGGCTTGATGAATTAAAAGGAAAAAACACAAAGGGACTCAAAGGCCCAGCGTACAAAAACTATAAGCCTGAAGTGAATAACTAATGCAGGAACATTGGTTGGTAGGTTGATTAGACCGGCAGAAGGCCGGTCTTTTTTTACCTCTTCAGTAAGCTTCTAGGGAAATAAAGGCAGTCGCTACGGTTGCCCGGGCAGCCTTTGACGAAAAGGTGGATAGGTTCTTCGGTTGGTGGAGGTTGCCCAATTTCCCGTCCATTTTTTACTCTTCTCTTAATGTATCTGCCGGATTGTTGCCAGAAGTTTTGATAGTTTGCAGTGCCACTGTGGCCATAAGCAACAGGCAGATGCCCGCCAAAGTAATCAAATAGCTCATCACAGATATATCAATCCTATAGGCGAAGTTCTCCAGCCATTTACTTACCCAGAAATAGCTCAATGGAATGGCCAGCGCTGCGCCAGCAAGCATCACCAGCAGGTATTCTTTACCAATTAGCCGGATAAGCGAGGTGAAATTGGCTCCCATCACCTTCCTGATGGCCATCTCTTTTACTCTTGTTTTCAGCGAGTAAGCAATCAACCCAAACAAACCAATAAAGGCGATAGTAATAGCCAGCCCGCTTAACAGATAGAGCAATTGAAGCTGTTGCCTTTCATTTTGATAGAGGTTCTCATAAAGCTCATCAAGAAACTGGTACTCGAAAGGGTACTTTGGAAAAAGCTCATTCCAGGCACCTTCTATAACGGACATCGTTGAGGCTACGTCATTGGTTTCAAGTTTTACCAAAAACGTGCGCAACCATAACGGTTCAAAAACCATGATGATAGGATCCACTTTGTTCTTCAGGGTTTCCTGATGAAAGTCCCTCACTACCCCTACAACGGGCCCCTTCGCAAGCTTATAGGTGCCCTGGTTCCAGTCCACATTTTTGCCAATAGCCTCTTCGGGGGTTTGCCAACCAATAGCATGCATGGCAGTTTCGTTGAGGAGGTAGGCCCTTCTTTTGCTGAGCAGGTATTCTTCAACATCGTTGTTGGCACCCGTTAGCTGAGGAAGCGGCTCGTAGGCTAGGCTTTTTGGTAATGGCTCGCCTGCCAGCAGCTCCATTCCCATTACGTCGATAAAGTCGTGGTCTATCACCTGGATGTCCATGGAGGGGGCATCATCAACGTTTTCCTGTATGCCTTCAGCCGTTACGGTGCCACCATCCCTTATTTCTCTGGAGGGCACTTCGAGACAGGCGCTGACTCCTTTGATGCCAGGTTGTCCTTCCAGCTTGTCTTTGAACAATTTGAACTTGTCTTTTACGGTATCCGGCACGCCGGGCAGGGCAATTACCTGGTCTTTTTCCATACCAAGGTTTTTCTCGTTGAGAAACACGAACTGCTGACGGGCTATCATGGCGCTGGCGATGAGCAGAATGGATATGCCGAACTGCAGGCTAATCAGTACTCTTTTTATACTAAATCGTCCTGTTTTTTTACCAATTGAAAAGGCTTTGCTGGTTTTGATGATGTTCACAGGCTTGAAAGAAGAAAGGACAAAAGCCGGGTAGAAACCTCCAAGCAGTCCGGTAACTACTGTCACGCCGATCAATACGGAAACGAGTACAAAAGGCGGTAAAAGATTCTCGGTGCCTGTTAGTTCGCTGAAAACAGGTAAAGCCAAAAAGGCCAGGATCAAACCAAGCCCTGCTGCCGCCATGCTGAACAGCACAGATTCAGTCAATGAGTAAAAAACTATCTGCTGACTTTCGGCGCCAAGTATCTTTCGGACGCCAATTTCCTTTGACCGGGCAATTGACATGGCACTGGTCAGGTTCATGAAATTGATCACAGCCAACGCCAATATAAGTATGGCGACCAGCAAGAATATTTTAACATAGGTAATAGAACCGTTGGGCTTTATTTCCCGGGCCAGATTTGAATGGAGGTGGATGTCGCTCAAAGGCTGAAAGACAAACTCTGCGCCCTGGAGCGCCTGGTCTCCGTTTATCTTTATAGCCATTGCTTCCAGCTTTTTCTGAACAGACACCATGTTGGTACCCTCCTGAAACAACACGTAGGTATAGGCCCACCATGACCTTTCGGCTTCGTTCCGAAAGGAAATCAACATATCGACGGGGAGGTGGGTATTGGACGCCAGGTTTTTCATCACGCCGGTAACCTTATAGACGGTTTCGTCGGTAGACCAGTAGCCAGTGATGAATATTTCTTTGCCCATCGGGTCTTCGTTTGCAAAGTACTTTTCGGCAACAGCCTCCGATATCACGATGGAAAGCGGCTCGGCCAGGGCCGTTTTTGTATCACCTTTTGTAAGAGGGAAGTTGAAAACTTCGAAGACATCTTTGTCTGTTACAAAAGCATTGTCCTGCCTGAATTTTTCTTCACCAATTCGCACAAACTTAGGCTCATGGTTTTGAAAACGGATGAGCTTCTCTGCTTCAGGAATTTCTTCGGGAATTCCGTTGATCCAGTCGGTATCTACTCTGGCGAAGTGTGTGTCGTAGCCGCTGGGTGATGTGTAGTGGACAGTAAGCCGGTAGATCCGATCCGATTTTGTGTGGAAGTTTTCAAAACTTGTTTCGAAATGCAGGTAAATTGCAATTAGAATAAAGGCCGCAAACCCGATAGCCAGTCCTGTGATATTAAGCAGGGCATAGGCTCTTTGCTTGGAGAAGTTTCGGCGAATGACCTTCAGATAGTTGGTTAGCATGGAATAGACATTTGTTGAACGATAAGTGGCCGAACGTTTAAATGCATAGCTTCGAAAGCACCTGATCACGTTCCACCAACAAATCATCTTGGCCAGACCGGGCGCTTTGCCAGAATGTAGCATGGCATAAAAGCTTTCTTCCAGGTCGCCCTCCAGCTCCTCCAGCCTGTCTTTGCGGCAGTACCACCGAAAAAACTTCAGCGCTAATGGTGGAGGGAAATGTTTTTCGTGACTCATGACCTGGCAAACTATTGTATGGAAATGGCTGGAATTTGACTGCGTAGTTGCTCCCGAAGCGAAGCTATTTCCTCCAGAGCCTTTCGTGCGTATGGTGTGAGATAAAACAGTCTCTTGCGCTTGCCTCCTCTAAAATCACCTGCCTCGCCTAGTTTCGATTCCAGGAAACCCTTCTCTTCCAGCCGGTACAATACCGTGTGTATGGCGCTGATGTTGATGCTCTTGCCGGTTTGCTTTTTGTACTCTTCTACAATGGCAACGGAGTAGGCACCATTGTATAGCACCCCGACGAGCAGCAGCACGATCTCTTCAAAATTGCCCAACTTTAGATTTTCCATATTTTATTCAGTATTGTAAGTAATATACTGAATCGACAACGATAAGTTTCACTTTTGTAAGGAAAAAGTGAAAAAACCAATTTACCGCCATTTGATTTTGAGTTTACGGCTCAAGTGTGCATGCTCGCTGTTTGGCGGTTTCAGTAGTTGCGAATTCTGCTGGCAGATGCTTACCTTTACTTACACATCAATCAATAACTATGGATAGATTTAATCCCTGGCACCATGTAAGCCTTGGCGAAAAGGCACCGGAAATCATTAATGGCATCATTGAGATACCAAAAAACAGCCGAGCCAAATATGAGCTCGATAAGGACAGTGGTTTACTGATGCTCGACAGGGTACTTTATTCTTCAGTTTACTATCCGGCCAACTACGGGTTTATCCCTCAAACCTATTGTGACGACAAGGATCCATTGGATATTCTGGTGTTGTCGCAAATCGAAGTGGTGCCTCTTTGCATAGTGCCTGCCAAAGTAATTGGCGTGATGCGCATGCTCGACCAGGGCGAGGCTGACGATAAGATCATTGCCGTGGCTCAGCACGACATGAGCTGGAACCATTACAACGATATCAGTGAGCTGCCTGATCACTTTAAAAATGAAATCCAGAATTTTTTCGAAGACTACAAAAAGTTGGAACACAAAACTGTAGTGGTGCACGACTTTATGGATAAAAAAGTGGCAATAGAAATCGTTGAAAAAGCAATCCAGGACTACAAAATTAAATTCAGGAAAGCTTGAAGAAGCTACTGCAAGCACTTCATTTTGTTAATTCGCTTTCGTGCTAATCTCCATAGACAATACCTATAGTCAGATCGACAATAACAATCAGTTTGAGTGATCTATTGCGTGGTTTTGAATGTTATCTAACTGTAAAAGGATAACAATTTAAACCAACAGTATCATGAATTACATAGGAATAGATGAAGATGTTGCTGCGAGTGAAGTAAAGGCTTTGAACAGTTTGCTTGCCAGCTATCAGGTGTTCTATCAAAATCTCCGAGGCTTTCACTGGAACATCAAAGGTGAGAAGTTCTTTGGGCTGCATGAAAAATTTGAAGAATACTACACAGCCGCCGCAGAAGACGTAGACGCAATTGCTGAAAGAATTCTCACAATTGGCGGTGTGCCTTTGCACTCTATCAGTCAGTATCTGAAGGAGAGCAAAATCAGAGAGGTGACTGAAGTAAGCGAGGCAAGAACTGCTGTTGAGAGCATTCTTGAGCAGTATATCGAGCTTGTGAATTTGGAAAGGCCTATTCTGGATCAGAGTGCCGAAGCGAATGATGAAGGCACTAACTCTCTGATATCCGACTTGCTGGCCAAACAGGAAAAGACGATTTGGATGCTTAGTAGCTGGTTGAGGTAAAAGGCTGGGGTAAGGTGTTCAAAAAAAAAGGGTTCATGCCAAGTGAACCCTTTTTTTGTTTAATAAAGCGATCTAAGGCTACTACCAGCCTATGCCGTAGAAGGCCTCGGTGCCGTCGGGGTACACACCTTCAATCAGTGTGCCACCTCTCTTATTGGCCATCACTCTTGCCAAATCCTGAATATTTCTGATAGTGGTTTTGTCGATATTGGTGATGATGAACCCGGCACGAACACCGGCTTCTTTCCATTTACCGTCATTCACCTCTGTTGCTTTGGCGCCGCCTTCAATTTGCAGCTTCTGTAGCTCTTCCCTGCTCACATCTGTAAAGTTGCTTCCTTCTATTGAGAAGGCGCTTCTGGCTTCCACAACCTCGATGGAATCAGACGTGCTTTTCAGCGTTACCTTCACGGTATTTTCTTTACCATCTCTTATGTAACCAACTTCCACTTTGTCGCCAGGTCTTTTAACTGCAATCTTTTCTTGCAGCTTGGCTACGTTGTCAACCGTCTTCCCATCAATGGCAACAATCACGTCGCCTTTTTCCAGACCGGCATCAGCAGCGCCGCTGTTGGGATTAACATTTTCAATGGAGATGCCCTTCAGTACATTGAGTCCCCTTGCTTCGGCCAGCGCAGAATTCACATCTACAATGTTTACCCCTAGCAGGGCTCTCTGAACCACGCCATATTCCTTCAAATCATCCATTACCTTCTTTACCAGAGTTGTGGGCACAGCGAAGGAATACCCCGAATAGGAGCCGGTGTGGGTAGCGATGGCCGTGTTGATGCCAACAAGCTCGCCCCTGAGGTTGACCAGCGCTCCACCGCTATTGCCCGGGTTGACGGCTGCATCTGTCTGTATGAACGACTCGATTTGCAGGTTTCTATTGCTGGGGTCACGAAGTATATTGATGTTTCTGCCGGTGGCGCTCACAATACCAGCCGTTACAGTTGACCTAAACTCGAAAGGATTACCAATGGCCAGTACCCACTCGCCGACATTGATATGCTCTGAGCTCCCAAACTTAACGAAGGGAAGGTTTTTGCCCTCAATTTTCAATAGTGCTAAGTCAGTTGTTGGGTCAGTACCCACTACCTTGGCATCGAAAGTTCTGTTGTCATTCAAAAGCACTTCCACCTCTGATGCATTTTCCACCACGTGGTTATTGGTCACGATATAGCCATTATCGGATATAATCACACCTGAGCCGCTGGCACCTGATGGAGCCCTTTGCCCCCTGTTACCAAAAAAGTCTTGAAAGTACTGGTCAAATTGATTGTTGCTGGCAGTGGGTGTAGAGGTGTATTTTGACCTGATATGCACCACACCTGGCGTGGCTGCTTTGGCAGCATACACAAAATTAAGTCCTTCCGGCACTACCACGCTTGTGGTGTCAAGGAAATTGGAGAACCTTACATTCTGACGGTCTTCGAACGATGAAAACTCATCATTCTGATTGTTTAGCAGTTGATACCCGCCTATAGCTATCATCGCACTCAAAAGAGAGGAGAATAGCATCGCTACATAAATTTGTCTTTTATTCATAACTCGGTTTTTTTTAGTCAGTTAACACTAGTGTAACGAAATAGGATCGTCTGTGATGCTACGTTAACGTTTTTTAACAGGCATTGTGTTCCGCTAGCTAAAATAGCAGATTGTTGGCACAAAAAATTATATGAGTGAATACGGAAAATATGGCCGCTGTTTTTGCACAATTAAAATGAACCTGCTAATATTGCATTCCCATTTGACGAGCCTCTCTTTTGGTAAGTTAATTGGAACCAGAAAATTCCTCCTTAGCTCAGCTGGTTAGAGCATCTGACTGTTAATCAGAGGGTCCTTGGTTCGAGCCCAAGAGGAGGAGCGGAAGTAAAAAAGCCATCAGAAGTGATGGCTTTTTTTGTTGAGCTGCCTGATTGGTCTTTGAGGTACTAGTCGGTTTTAGTGTAGCATCTGACTTTTAATTGGAGGGTACTTGCGGTTCGTCGCACGATTCGAGCCCAAGAGGAGGAGCGGAAGTAAAAAAGCCATCAGAAGTGATGGCTTTTTTGCGTTTACGGTGCTCGTTGTCCATGCTAGCGAAGTATTTTATGGGATCAAGCAATATTTCTGGGGATTGTTTTTTTTGCAAGAGTATCTTCTCATTACATAAAGAAGCAAAAGGTCCAAGCGGGACGCATTGAACCAGTTTTGCTTCTTTATTGTCTATCGTTCGCCAATTGGTACAACGTTATTTCAGAGTCTTACTCCACAGATTTTCCGCTTGATCCATTTTATGGACTCCGAAATACGTTCTATCTTACTCGGCAGTTTTCTTCAGGAAAACTTTTTATATTTGACAGGTGTTCAATGTCATAACAAGAAGGACCCTGCTGGAGTACACAGAAAAATACCCATTGGCTGCGACAGCGCTATTCGAGTGGTATCATGAATTAGTGAAAGCTGATTTTGAAAGCTTTAATGACTTGAAGAATGTGTATGCCAATGCCAGCTTGGTCGGAGATGATCGGGTCGTGTTTAACATAATGGGGAATAAATACAGACTTGTCGTCCGCATTATATTTGAGTTTAAGGTGATCCAAGTCAAGTGGTTTGGCACTCATGCCGAATATGACAAAATAGATGTAGCAACTGTACAATTTAAAAAGAAATAGGATGGAACTGGCGGTGATAAAAAACGAAGCTGAATACGAAGCTTATCTTGAATGGGTGGATGAAATGTTTGACAAAAAAGTTGCTCCAGATTCCCCTGTCGGTAAAAAGGTGGAAGTTGCTTTGCTCCTTATTAAGCAGTTTGAAGACGAACACTTTCCAGTCCCATTACCTGACCCGATAGATGCGATCAGGTTAAAAATGTCAGAGCTAGGCCTCCGGAATAAAGACCTGGTAGGAAAGTATGGGAGCAAAGGTCATGTTTCCTCACTTTTGAACAAACGAAAGCCTTTAACCCTGGAATTGGCTAAGCTATTTCACAAGGAATTCAATATC
Organism: Imperialibacter sp. EC-SDR9; assembly: GCF_902498805.1. Classification (GTDB taxonomy): domain Bacteria; phylum Bacteroidota; class Bacteroidia; order Cytophagales; family Cyclobacteriaceae; genus Imperialibacter. Next base: position 120,668 of record NZ_LR701573.1, read on the forward strand.
CCGGCGGAGGTTCTGTTATCCTAAAACCTGAATACTGATTTGTTGATGAGTTATTCAATCAAGCTCCTTAATCCTGATACTCCTGAAATACAATTCTGAGCCGTGGCCTAAAAAGCCAATGTAACCTTTCTTGTTTTTTAGACCTGGGTGCTCTTTATGATCCATGGTGCCGTCTTTGCTGGCCTCGGCGATATCTCCATCCACAATCACTTCGCCATTCAGGGTCACCTTCACCTTGTTTCCCTTTACCTCGACTTCTTCGTAGTTCCACTCGCCGACAGGTTTTAGAAAACCTTTTTTAGCCGGAATAACACCGTATACAGAGCCATGGTATTGATAGGGCTGAAGCTTGGAGTACATTTCGGCAGTGTTGTCTAATATCTGCAGCTCCATGCCTACATAAGCAGCATCACCTTCCAGCGGTGTGCGAATGCCCAGGCCGTTGTTGGCGTCAGGTGTTAGCTTGAACTCAAAACGGAAAATGAAATCTCCGTATTCCTTTTCAGTATAAAGATTGCCGCTTCCACCTGCATCTGTTTTCACTGCAATAGTGCCGTTTTCGGCCACGTAATCTTGCTTATTGCCTACCCAACCAGACAGGTCTTTTCCATTAAAAAGGAGCATATAGCCATCCTTTTTTTCTTCTTTGGTGAGTTTGTTTTGGGCAAATGAAGCGGTGCTGAAAGCAGCAATAGCCAGAAATAGTGCTAATCTTTTCATCGTCGGATTTATTAGATTTTTATTCACTTACCGCTGCTGCGATTTTTGAGTCAGCGGTTCCGTAATATAAGTACCATTTGCCTTTGAAATTCACTAACCCTTCCAGAAAACACACATTGTTTACCTGACCGGTGATTTCATAGTCCTTATCGGGTGTCATAAAGTAATCGTCGGAGCGGCTTACCACCTTCGAGGGGTCGTTGATGTCAAAAAGAATCTGTCCTGCGGAGTAGGTGCCGTCTGCCAAATCAGCCGTCCGGTTTTCTCCATAATTTCTGCTGTTGTAGATGAGGAGAATGCCCTGTTCGGTTACGAAAGCCTGTGGGCCAGGCTCTACCAGATCGCTGTCAAACTTGCCCGGTCTGGGGCCGAATATGGGCATCAGCTTGTAGTCGGTAACACCTGCCGCATCATCTGTTACCGGCGTCCAGTTGATGAGGTCGTCGGACCAGGCCAGGTAAATGTTGGTGTCGCCCCAGTACATCCAGTACTTGCCATTGATTTTGGTAGCGACAAATTTATCGCCCTCCCTTTTTGTCACTATAGCACCTGATTTCGACCAAAGGTCGAGGAACTTCCCGTTTTCGGTCGATTGAAAGACCGGCCCGTATTTTGTCCAGCGCACCAGATCCTTAGAGGAAGCCACCAGCAGTCGTGCTACTTCGCCATCGTAAGCTGTGTAGGTCATAAAGTAGGTGCCGTCGTTACTTTCTACAATCCTGGGGTCTTCGCAGCCACCTTCCCACTCGTATTTGCTTTGATCATCATTTTCGGGGTAGAAAATGGGGGCTGGCATCCTTTCGAAGTGAATACCATCATCGCTGACGGCCAATCCAATGCGGGAAGTGCCTGCGTATTTCCCGATCCTGTCTTCGGCTCGGTAGAGCAGGTGCACTTGCCCATTTCTTACCAGCGCCGTGGGGTTGAATACGTCCTTTGCTTCCCAATACACACTGTCCATTCTTACCGGACAGAAAAAAGTTGTGCTATCGAGAGCAGTTAAGATGGGGTTGGCGTCGTCCTGTTTGACAAAGGGGCCAATCTGCCAGGGGGTAGTCGGCTGATCGGAGGTGCAGCCGGCGAATAGAAGGTGTCCAAGAACGAATAGGATCAGAATTCTTTTCATGAGGAAGTAGGTAAGTATAATGTATTGATAAAAGTAGTCTAAATAGTTAACACTCATTTTGAATGCCGGGGCAATGGCGCAACAGCCCCAGAAGTGGCCTCCGAGGCCTGTTAAAACGAAAAAAGCCCCTGACAACAAGGGCTGTCAGAGGCTTTTATTATTTGCTTTGATGATCTATTCCACAGATTCCGCCAGAACAATCACATGATTGTTTCTTACCTCCACCACGCCACCATCAACTATAAGGATTTTTGATCCCTCTTTGGTTTTGTAGATTAAATCCCCCTTCGCCAAAGAGCTGATAATAGGTGCGTGATTGTTCAGCACCTGAAACGAGCCGTCGCTGCCAGGGAAGGTAGCAGCATCAACTTCTCCTTCAAACACTTTACGATCGGGTGTGATAATTTCCAAATACATGTTCTACAGTTTCAGATTATGCTTTAGCAGCTTCAGCCAACATTTTCTCGCCAGCTTCGATTGCCTGCTCAATAGTTCCTTTCAGGTTGAACGCTGATTCAGGAAGGTGATCAACGTCGCCAGCCATGATCATGTTGAAGCCTTTGATAGTGTCCTTGATGTCAACCAGCTGGCCAGGGATACCTGTGAACTGCTCGGCAACGTGGAACGGCTGAGAAAGGAAACGCTGCACACGACGAGCTCGTGAAACAGCTTGCTTGTCTTCGTCAGAAAGTTCATCCATACCAAGAATGGCGATGATGTCCTGAAGTTCTTTGTAGCGCTGAAGAATTTCCTTCACGTTTTGCGCACATCTGTAGTGCTCTTCGCCCACGATGTCAGCTGAAAGAATTCTTGACGTAGAATCCAAAGGATCCACGGCAGGATAAATACCTAGTTCAGAAATCTTTCTTGAAAGTACAGTAGTAGCATCAAGGTGAGAGAAGGTAGTTGCCGGAGCAGGGTCAGTCAAGTCATCAGCAGGTACATAAACAGCCTGCACTGATGTGATAGAACCATTTTTGGTAGAAGTAATTCTCTCCTGCATGGCACCCATTTCGGTAGCCAGCGTAGGCTGGTAACCCACCGCAGAAGGCATACGACCAAGAAGGGCAGACACCTCAGAACCAGCCTGGGTGAAACGGAAGATATTGTCGATAAAGAAAAGAATGTCTTTTCCTTTGCCTGTTCCATCACCGTCACGGTAGTATTCCGCAAGGGTAAGACCCGACAAAGCCACTCTTGCACGGGCCCCAGGGGGCTCGTTCATTTGGCCAAACACGAAAGTCGCCTTCGACTCAAGTAATTTCTTTTTATCTACTTTGCTAAGATCCCAACCACCTTTTTCCATCGAATGGAGGAAGTCGTCGCCATAGTTTACAATACCAGATTCAATCATTTCACGAAGAAGGTCATTTCCTTCACGTGTTCTTTCACCCACACCAGCAAATACTGAAAGACCTGCATAGGCTTTGGCGATGTTATTGATCAATTCCTGGATCAATACTGTTTTACCCACACCGGCACCACCGAACAAACCAATTTTACCACCTTTTGAGTAAGGCTCGATAAGGTCGATTACTTTGATTCCTGTAAAAAGCACCTCAGTAGAAGTTGAAAGATCTTCGAACCTTGGAGCAGAGCGGTGAATAGGAAGCCTCTTTTTGCCTTCAGGCTGGCTAATGCCGTCAATGGCTTCACCAACTACGTTGAACAAACGACCCTTGATATCATCGCCGATGGGCATGGAAATAGGAGCGCCAGTATCTGTTACTACTATCCCTCTGCTCAAACCATCTGTACTGTCCATGGCTATAGTACGAACCCTGTCTTCGCCCAGGTGTTGCTGTACTTCCAGGATTACTACCTGGCCATTTTCTTTGGTAACCTTAAGGGCATCAAGGATTTCGGGCAGTTTGGAGCCTTCGCCTTCAAAACTAACGTCAACGACGGGTCCAATTACCTGGGTTATTCTTCCGGTGTTCGCCATTATTTTGTGAGTGTTATAAGAATTATGTCACTTTGAATTTCGAAGTGCAAAATTAAACCAATAATCCTTTAAAGCCAAGTTTGATTTCCATCTTGATTCCAAAGAATTTGAATTCTTTTCAGCTTATGCGTGAACCACTTAGAATGAGGCTTCGAGAGGCGATTTTGTCTTTCTCAACTAAACTTTCAAAACGATGCGAAACGTGGTTCCTTTGTCCAGCTCAGATGATTTAACAAAAATCTTTCCGGTGTGATAATTTTCAATAATTCGTTTCACCAGTGTAAGCCCAAGTCCCCAGCCTCTTTTCTTGGAAGTGTAGCCGGGTTGGAATACCGAACCGATTTTTGATTTGGGAATTCCTTTTCCCGTGTCGCTGATGTCGACCATTACCTTGCCCTCGTTGGCTTTCAGGATTTTGATTTCGATGGTGCCTGTACCACTCATGGCATCCACGGCATTTTTGCAGAGGTTTTCCACTACCCAGGCAAACAGGGGCTTATTAATGTCGGCTTTGATATCTTTGTTCGGGAAGGCGCTGAGAATAAACTTTACCCGGGTGGAAACTCTTTTTTGCAGATAATTGATGGTTTCCTCTAAGGCGTCGTAGAGGTTTTCTTCGTTGAGCTGCGGTACCGAACCAATATTTGAAAACCTGGAGGTGATCATTTCCAGCCTTTCGATGTCTTTGTTGAGCTCGGGGATAATGTCCGAATCTTTGAAGCGATCATCTGTTTTGAAATATTCCACCCATGCCATGAGCGAGGAGAGTGGCGTGCCCAGCTGATGGGCTGTTTCTTTGGCCAGGCCCACCCACACCCTATTTTGCTCGGCCGAGCGGGAAGAGTTGAAGGCGATGTAGGCGATAAGCCCGAAGAGGAAAATGACCGTTAGCTGAATATAGGGGTAATAGGTCAGCTGCTTGAGAAGGTCTGAGTTTTGGTAGTAAATATAGTTGTAGCCCGTAATTTCGTAGTTCTTGTTTTTGTTACGCAGTGTAACCACGATAGGCTCATGGTCTTTCTCCATGTCCTTGAGTGTTTCTGCCAGGATTCTTATTCGCTCTCTTTCCGTTTTTGCTTCGTCAGCTTTTTTAACATTTTTTGATTGAGACGGTATCCCAAACTCGTCGGCGATGATGACCGGGATGGAGTTATTGGCTACAATGATTTCATCAAAAATGAACGTGAGGTTAGCTTCTCCATCTTCGTTGGCGGTGTACTCCAGCGTGTTAGCAAAAAGGTCGATCAGCCGCTTTTCCCGATCCTTAAGGCTCTCAACAACTATGTTGGTGTAGTAGATAGACCCAATGCTGATCAGGATGGCAATTAAAACCACTACCCATTTGAAATTGGAGTTGTCCTTATAAAATTCAAGGGTAGTGGCTTCTTTCAGGGGGTACTGCATTCCGAATATCTTTGACTATAAGTGAAAGCTAAGATACGGGAAATTTGAGCAGATATTGTCTTGCTAATTTTTCATCATAAACCATTTGGCCAGCACTTTGTAATTCACTTTGGTGCCATGCATGAGAATGCCCACCCTGTAAATTCGGGCAGCAAGCCAGACGGTGAACATGAAACCACCCGCTAGCAGAGTAACCGAAAGCAGGAGTTGCCAAATGGGCACGCCAAAGGGTATCCGCATCATCATAACGACAGGAGAGGTCAGCGGGATCATGGACATCCAGAAGGCCAAAGACCCGTCCGGCTCATTCAAAACTGCTCCCAGAGAAACAATGGAAAGAATGAGCGGAAGAGTGACAGGCAGCATAAATTGCTGAGAGTCGACCTCCGAATCGACGGCAGAACCTACGGCTGCGAACAGCGACCCATAAAGGAGGTATCCGCCGAGGAAATAAATAAGAAAAAAGAAGAGCACCTGCGGGATGTTGATGGATCCTATGGCACCCATGATTTTAGCGAATTCATTTTGATCGCCTGCTGCTGCCTGCACTTCTGCCATGCCAGGTTGGCCGTTCACCATGCTATTTGCAGCCTGTGGTTCGAAGCCAAACACACTGCTGAGCACCGTGGTAATTGTAAAAGTAAGGAGTGTCCAAAGCAGAAACTGCGTGAGCCCAACAGCCCCAACCCCTATTATTTTCCCCATCATCAACTGGAAGGGCTTCACTGAGCTGATAATTACCTCAATGATCCTGCTGGTTTTCTCTTCAATAATGCCACGCATGATTTGGGCGCCAAAAAAGAAAATGAAGAAGTAAATCAGCAATGAGGAAATGTAACCAATGCCGGTAGCGGCAATAGAACTGCTTTCCTGCTCGCCCTGGTCAGTGATGCTGATGGTGGCAATGTCGACGTTTGCCTTCAGGTTGTCGAGCACTTGTTTGTCGAGACCTGATTTTTCCAGCTTGATATTTTCAATTTTTTGCCTGATGCCCCATTCCAGATCGCCAATCACACTTAAGCTGGGCTTCGACGTGGAATAGAATTGAATGCCCTGAGGGTTGTCGATGTCGATATTAGGAATGTAAAGGAATCCATAATACTCGCTGCCTTCAAGCGATTGCTTAAGGGCGTCAGGGTCTTCATTCATGAAAGAGTATTTGATCTCGTCGGTGTCGGTTAACACAGTTTTGAATAAGCCGGATTCGTCAACGACCTCAATGACCTTTTCATCACCGTCTCTGGTAGCAAGCCAGGTAGGCACGATGATAAGCAATGCAAAGAGTAGTGGCCCTACAAAGGTCATGACGAGAAATGACTTCTTGCGCACCCGGGTGATGTATTCTCTTGCTATAATGAGTGATATCTTATTCATGGCCGCCCTCCTGTACTTTTTGGATAAAAATTTCGTTCATGCTAGGTATTTTTTCAACAAACTCATGCACTTCCACCTGGCTGATGAGCGCCTTGAGCAAATCGTTAGGCCCGAGAGCCGATTTGATCTGTATGGTCGAGTGAATGGCTCCTTCCACTTCCTCAGTACTTAAAGTGTCAAAGTCGGCGGGCAGCCCATTTACTTTGCCATGGTGGAGCACATTGAACGTGTTGGACTTGTAGGTTTCCTTGATGTCTTTCTTTGGCCCCTCCAGTATTTTCTTCGACTTGTTGATGAGCGCAATATGGTCACAAAGCTCTTCCACCGACTCCATGCGGTGGGTGGAAAAAATAATGGTGATGCCCTTTTTCTTCATTTCAAGGATTTCATCCCTGATCAGGTTGGCGTTCACAGGGTCGAAGCCGGAGAAAGGTTCGTCGAGGATAATTAAAGACGGCTCGTGCAGCACCGTGGCAATAAACTGCACTTTTTGCGCCATGCCTTTGGAAAGGTCTTCCACGTTTTTGCCCCACCAGCTAATGATGTCGAATTTCTCCATCCAGGCCTTAATTTTTTTGGTGGCCTCAGCTTTGCTCATTCCCTTGAGTTGCGCCAGGTAAAGCAGCTGCTCGCCCACCTTCATTTTTTTGTAGAGACCCCGCTCTTCAGGCAGGTAGCCGATGCGGTGCACATCTTCCAGCTCCAGCGGGCGCCCATGAAACATGACCTTGCCCTGATCGGCCATAAGGATTTGTGTGATGATACGGATAAGGGTGGTTTTGCCGGCACCATTGGGGCCAAGCAGTCCGAAAATGGTGTTCTCGGGAATAGTGATGCTTACATCATCCAGCGCTTTGAAATCGCCAAAGCTCTTGTGGATGTGTTCTGTAACGAGAATGTTCAAGGCTTGTAGTAGTTTGGGTTGACTGATTGAATTTGAAATATTAGTGGCGAGAGGGGTGCCAATTATTACACCCGCCCCATTAAAACTAAAACTTCAGCCGAAGATACAACACATAATCTAGTTACTGAACAAACAAATAGACTCACTTTTTTAGGTGACAAACCCATCTGGCACCTCTTTTTGGTGGTTAAAATTTGCAGGTGATGCTAAAGTAGAAATTCCTCCCTGGTCTGGGAATGCCTCCCCAGTCAAGATGCTCTCTGTAGTTTCTATCTAATATATTTTCAACGCCACCATTCACCTGAAACGAGCTGTTCACTTTCCAGCCTGATCTAAAATTGAGGATGTAGTAAGAAGCTGTTTTCATTTCTCCAAATGAGCTGCTGATATGGCTTTGGGCTGCCGCCCATTCATACTCTGCCTGGGCGTTAAACTTAGCCAACTGTAGCCTGACGGAAGAAACAGATTTAAAGGGAGGGATTTGAGGCATTGCTTCGTTCAGGGAATTGGTGCCGTAGGTATACTTATTGTTCGACACCAGTTGAACATTCTTAAAGGGGCTGAACATCACCAGCATGTCGACACCGGTCATTCTCGCCCAGGCCAGGTTTTCATTTTGCTTTACCCCTCTGGCACCAATGGTCATTGTGGTTAGATCCGGCACCACCCGGCCCATGATGTAGTTGTCGATGGTTTTAAAAAACGGCGTGAGCCTAAACTCTGTATTGCGACCGAAATAGCTCAGCGTGGTTTCCGCATTCCAGGAGGTTTCGTTTTTCAAACCGGGATCCCCAATATAGTCGTAGCCATCCAGCCGGTTGAATAGATAAAATCCGAAGCGTTCGTTGAGGGTCGGGATTCTTTCACCGTACCCACCCTGAACATCCACTTGCAGATTGCCGGAGATAAAATGAGTGAAACTGGCGTTGGCTGTTTTTAGTATTCTGGTGGTTGATTTGGCCAGCCCATTGTCAAAAACTTCCCACTGCTGGCTTCCGATCCCGTCATGCATTCTGTCGAAGAAAGCATCTGCCCTTGCCGATAGTTGCATTTTGTCTTTCGGACTAAATTTGATCTGTTGCTGCGCATACAACCCCACATTTTGCCTCGTGGTTTGAGGTGCCGTTTGCATGTACATCGGTGGGCCTTCCGCTGGAAACATTGTCATTTCTCCTATTAATGTATTGGAGTAGTATTCGGCTTTTACGGTGGTTTTCTGCTCTCTGAAAATTCCAACGCTGCCTTCTAAATAACCTCCGGTCGTAGTGCTTTTGCCCGGCATATCCATGTGCATAGGCACATTTTCCCGGTGTGTGTCATCCATGCTATGCGCAATGCTGTTTTGATAAACTTTGGCTCGGATATCACGGAAAAACCACCATGGCGTGCTGTTTTTGTAGCCGACGGAGTAGATGCCTGCGGTAGCTGTGCCCACGTCCATGGGCAGCGCAGGAAAGCCAATGTTCCAGCCCTGATCAAAAATGGCGTCGGCCTGTAGTGTGTCAAATTTTCCCAGCACCCACTTGCCGGATGCACCAACGTTGAGCTTCTGAAACTGTGAATAGGCAACTTCGTCTCCTCCTCCGGCGTGATAGTTGTTGCTTTTTCGAAAGGTGGCATTCACCCGGTAGGCACTTGTGTTTCTGGCGATATTGGCGGAGGAAAATGCATTGACCGCACCCGCCGATGCTTGGTAGTCGATGCCAGCTTGTCCGTGTATCCCAGGGACACCAACTAAGGGCTCGGCCAGCTTCATGTTCAACGATCCGCCTATGGTGCTTCCAAACTGCCCGCCCTGAGAGCCGGGTAGGGCCTGTATTACCGAAAGGTTCATCGGTTCCACATAGATGGTAACCGGATCCATTTTGTCGGTACAGGCACCAAAAATCTTCATTCCGTCAATAGTCACATTGATTTGCCCACCGCTGAGGCCTCTGAGCACAGGTTCCTGGCCATATGCCCCCCGGCGAACAAGCGAAACGCCACTCATTCTGGAAAGAATGGTTTCTGTAGTCGCCGAAGTGTTCGACTGATAGAAGCTCTGCAACGTGTCGGAATGCAGTTTTTCGCTGCCCACCACCACCTCAGTCATAACAAATGTGCGAATGCTGTCGGGTGCCTGTCCATAGCTGGAGAAGGCCATCATGAAGCCGATTATGCTCAATATTTCTCCGATTTTCATCACTATATTTTTTTGTTTTTTTCACCACCCGGTACCGGCCCGGGTGGTGAAAGGCATTAGTTTTTTAGTTTACAACTATGTCGAAAGACCTGGTGCCCAGACTGGTTTCTCCATCTGTGAGCGCAAGGTTCAGTCGCCATTCTCCCGTCATAGTGAAATTTGCTTTGCCCATGTAGTGCCCTGATGCCACGTAGGTGGGATTTGCGTTGTTAGGCGAACCGTGATCCATGGCTGGCATTGCAGGCGTAAACTCAATCGACAACGTCTCGACTGGCACAAATTCTCCGTTTTTCGTTGTGTAGGCTACCACCTCAAAGTCGTTGACACCCACTTTCATTCCTTTGGGGAACATATAAGACAGATAATATTTCTGTCCGGCTTCCGATTGAAATACCGACACTCTGGAAGGCGTGGTGGCCTTTACTTCGATGTCGAACGCTGCTGAGCCTGATAAATTTTTGAGGTGATTGTCAATATGGGCCTCAAGTGACCATGAACCCATTTCTCCGGATGCCATACTGAATAGAATTGCAGCTGGGAATAAGTCGTTTACAGCTTCTCCTTCAGTTACTTCCACGGGACAGGAATGGCTCATAGTGGCCATGGTCATCAGCGGGCTCAGGGTGATATGAGCGTCAGTAATTGTCTCGCCTGTCAGGGAATCGGTGATAAAAAGGTAAATGGGATTGTAGCCGGCAAACAGCTCCTCTGCTGCCCATATCTCGACTTTGGCCGCTGCACCATTGGCATAGGCTTCGGATATTTTTGTGAGGCCTTCTGTGGGGTTGATAGATGGCTCGTCGTCGGAAGAGCAAGAAAAGAGCAGGGTTGTGATAAACCCACCGAAAAATATTGTTTTTATGATAGATGCGTTCATTTTGTTATTCATTTTGGGCACGGCATGTTGCATAGCATAGCGCAGATGGCAAGCCAGGGCCGTGCATTCGACAATTTTCAAATAGACTATTCAGGGATTTGACGTTTGCTGAGCGCAGGAACAGCAAATTCTAATCACAAGTAAGGAGTTTGAACAACTGCTCAAACGAGAGGGTGAAGAGGCGAAGACGGCGGGTGAAAGATGTCGTTGATAACGCTCTGGCTGGCGAATTTTTCCAGATAGGAAACTTCAGAGACATTAAAGGCGGCTCTAAAAAGCTGTTGCAAGGTGAAATGCTGAAAAATGCCAACCGGAAAATCTTTTATATTGATTTTTACAGGGCTCGGTGCCACAGGCGAACCCTGCTCCTCTTCCATGGCTTTTATTTTTTGTGCCAGCAAACAGGTGCCGTCGCAATGGAGCTCTGGCCTCGATTTGTTGACGCACTTTGCTTTGTACTGTTGTAACTGCACGTAATAATCAACCACCTGCAGGGCGGGCCTAAAGAGTACCATGCTGTAGAGCAAAAGGATACTTAGGGCGATGATTGATTTCATGGTGACAAAGATTGCAAAAAACCGAAGCCACAATTATGACCCTGGTCATAATTACAAAATAAAATGTCACCCTAGCCTCGAAACTTTATGAGGTCTCCCCGGTGAAAGCCAGGGGCTGCCTGCCACCAACGAATTGTTATCAACACTGATTACCTTTGGGGGAATAAGTAGTGGTTGATCTGAAAGTATTTTTTAGATTTAGTTCTTATCCTAAACACCTAACATTAAACTGCATGAAGTTCACCATTTCCCAGAGAATACTAGCAGGATTGTCTGCCGCTCTTTTTGTAAGTCTTTTCTCAGCCTGCGAGGAAAAGAAAGAAGCTGAAACAAAGCCTGTTCATCCCAAGGTTGCCAAGCTGAAGCTGCTGCCCGGTTTTGAGGCTGAGCATTTGTACAGCCCTTCCGAGAACGAAAACGGCTCGTGGGTGGCTATGACGTTCGACGACAAGGGGCGCATGATCACCTCCGACCAGTATGGCTGGCTCTACAGGCTGGAAATTCCAGCCAAAGAGTCGGGGGACTCACTCAGGATAGAACGGCTGAAAGTAGGTGATCTTAAACCGGCCTTAAATGATACTTCTGCTTTCAAAATAGGCATGGGCTACGCCCAGGGGCTGCTCTATGCTTTCAATAGTTTGTATGTGATGGTCAACCACTGGGGCAATGAGGAGTTCGAAAAAACAAGCGGCCTCTACAGGCTACAGGATTTGGATGGTGATGATCAGTTTGAATCGATCACATTAATTAAGTCTTTGCATGGCGCAGGCGAGCATGGGCCTCACAGTGTTGTGCTGGCACCCGATGGAAAATCTATTTATGTAGTTGCTGGTAACCATACCGACGTGCCGGAAATGGATGCTTACAGATACCCGAAAGTGTGGCAGGAGGATAATTTGTTTCCATTGATCAAGGATCCACGAGGCCACGCCAACGACCGCATGGCGCCGGGTGGCTGGGTTGCCAAAATAAACCCCGAAGGAACGACATGGGAGCTGGTTAGCGTCGGCTACCGCAATCCTTTTGACATTGCTTTCAATGAGCAGGGCGAGCTTTTCACCTACGATTCGGACATGGAGTGGGACTTTGGCATGCCGTGGTACCGCCCTACCCGCATATGCCACGTAACCAGCGGCAGCGAATATGGCTGGCGCACGGGCAACAGCAAGTGGTCGCCCGACTATCCGGACAATCTGTCACCAGTGATCAATATTGGCCAGGGCTCACCCACTAACCTCATCCACGGAAAAAATGCTAAGTTTCCGGCCAGGTACCAGAAAGCACTGTTTGCTTCCGATTGGAGCTTCGGTATTATCTACGCTATTTTTCTGAGCCCTGACGGGGCTTCTTACACCGCAGAGCCGCAAGAATTCCTGTCTGGTGTTCCCCTACCGCTCACAGACGGTATTTTCGGGCCTGACGGCTCATTGTATTTTCTCACAGGAGGTCGTCGGTTAGAGTCGGATCTTTACAGAGTAGCCTACACAGGCGACGAGTCGGTAGCAGCTCCGGCTGTTGCAGCAGCCACCGAACCCGCTGCCCTAAGAAAGCAGCTGGAAGCCTACCATGGAGCACCTCAGGCCGGAGCGGTTGACTTTGCCTGGCCTTATCTTAGCCATGAAGATCGATTTGTTCGCTATGCAGCAAGAATGGCTGTAGAGCACCAGCCTGTTAGTGAATGGCAGGCCAAAGCGCTGGCGGAAAGGCAGCCTGTGGCATTGACGCAGTCGATGATTGCCCTTTCCAGACATGGCAATAAAAACCAGAAAGATGCAGCATTGAAAGCACTGGCATCGGTAGATTATAAGGCGCTCAGTGAAATGCAACAAATCGATCTTTTGCGAGCCATGGAACTGGTGATGCTAAGAATGGGTGCACCAACAGGCGGAGTGAAAACGCAAGTGGTGGCCTATTTGAATGAGGCTTACCCAGCCAACTCCAATAAGCTGAACCGTGGACTTAGCAAGCTTTTGGTTTACCTGGATGATCCAAAAGGAACCGAGAAAACACTCGCTTTACTCGAAAATGCTAAGGACGATCCGATAGAAAAAACTGCCAGCGCATCGTCCGACCTTATTTTGAGAAACCCGCAATATGGTATGGACATCGCCGGCATGCTGTCCAAAGTGCCACCGGCGCAGCAAACCTACCTGGCCACCGTGCTAAGTGAAGCTAAATCAGGCTGGACGGCCGACACTCAGCAGAAGTACTTTGAATGGTTCAACAAGGCGTTTGGCTACAAGGGAGGCGTGAGCTATGTCGGTTTTATCAACAAGGCCAGGCAGGCAGCACTCACCCATGTGCCCAAAGACAAGCTAGCGTATTACGACAAGCTTTCTGGCGGTGACCTGCTAACGAACTCAGGTAACGACCTGGCCAGCAATGCCCCATCACCTAAAGGCCCCGGTAGAAACTGGACAGTTGATGAAGCGCTGCCATTGATTGAGGGAGATTCAAGTGTTAGAAACTTTCTGCAAGGCAAAAATATGTACGCTGCCACCAGATGCATTTCTTGTCATTCGATGCAAGGTGAAGGTGGCGGCATTGGCCCTGACCTGACCCAGCTGGGCACGAGATTTTCAAAGAAAGACATGCTGGAAGCGATCATCGACCCCAACAAGGTGGTGTCTGATCAGTATGCGTCCACTGTGTTCACCATGAAAGACGGCAGCTCCATTGTCGGGCGGTTGACCAACGAAACGGACGAAGCCTATGTTATTTTCCAGAACCCATTTGCACCGGAAGTAACCCGCACAATCCCTAAGACCGAGGTGGTGAGCACAAAGTACTCTTATATTTCGCTGATGTTCCCCGGGTTGGTGAACAGGCTGAACGAGGAAGAGTTGAAAGACCTGCTGGCCTACTTAATGGCAGGGGGTAACGAGGGGAACGAAGTGTTTAAGGCTGGGGAGTAAGGGGATTGGTGAGTGGAGACACTCACCAAAACAATCATGGTTGTGGCCTCGTGTCTTTATGTGCCACTGCGGGCTTGAACAGGCACATCCAGGGTGAGGTTTTCAGGGATCAAGCGGAAAAGCTGGGGATTACCCTTCAAACCCAATATTCCGAGTGGTCATAAAAAAGCAAAAACTGGTTCAATGCGTCTCGCCCGGCCGGGACAGGCTTGGACCTTTTGCTTCTTTATGATCTCCAATCGCTGAATAGAATAACTCTATTTTTGAGTTTTACTCCCCAGATTTATTGCTTGATCCAGAATCCGCCTCTCAGATGTCGGTACCATCGCCGGTACCAAAAAAGAAAAAGCCCCTCATACTTTATGTATTTGGGGCTTTTTGCAGAGGAGGAGGGATTCGAACCCCCGGAACCTCGCAGTTCAACGGTTTTCAAGACCGCCGCATTCGACCGCTCTGCCACTCCTCTAATTAAAATTCCGTCTGAGGTTTCAAGGCATCTACAGACAAGTCTGCCACTCCTTTACTTGGTCGTTCTTCAAACGGATTGCAAATGTAGTGGTTTGGGTGATATATGCCAATAGGCAGGAAGAAAAAAAGTATTCAGTGATCAGTAAGTAGTAGATAGTAGAGAGCCGCATCACTTTATGCACTTTAAATCTTCGTACTCGCCGCAAACTAAGCACGCCACTGATTACTGAATATTTCCTGCCATTTACCACTTATAGTTGAGATTAGAGCTGCTTTTGAACTTTCAGGTGATTGAAGACGCACCTCATTGGTACCCCACCTATTACTGTATACTCCTTACTGATTACCAAAAAAAGGCTCCAGCAGCTTCCCCATCACCTCAGGCATGCGCATGGGCCTGTTGGTTTCCATGTTGATAAACACCAGTGTAGTTTCTCCCTCATTGATCAGCTTACCAGCTTCATTCAATATCTCATATTGAAATAGAATTTTCAGCGTCGGCTTTTTGGGGATCACCACCTTAATAGTCAGCAGCTCGTCGTAGCGGGCAGGCAGCAGGTAACGGGTGTGCAGCTCCAGCACAGGCAGCATCACGCCCATTTCTTCCAGCTTTTTGTAAGAGAACCCTAGTGACCTTATGCATTCCACCCTCGCTACTTCATAGTAGGCAGCATAGTTGCCATAGTAAGCGTAGCCCATTTGGTCTGTTTCGGCGTAGCGTACCCTGAGCTGAGTTTCGTGGGTATACATGCTTAGCGGAATATTTTAGCTTTGTTCAATGCGTCCTGAAAGCGTTTTGCATTCTTGTTGTGATCAATAAGGTTGGTGGCAAACGCATGATAACCCGAAAAATCTTCTCGGGCACACATATACAGATACTTATGCTTTTCGTAGTTCAGCACGGCGTCAATATTCTGAATGGTAGGCATGTTGATAGGGCCCGGAGGCAAGCCAGCATTCCTGTAGGTGTTGTAGGGCGAATCTATTTCGAGGTCTTTGAGGAGTAGTCGCTGGATGGCGAAGTCGCCAAGGGCGAATTTGAGCGTAGGGTCAGCCTGAAGGGGCATGCCTTTCTTTAGGCGGTTGAGATACAGCCCGGCAATGGTGGCACTTTCCTCGCCCTTAATGGATTCGGCCTGCACAATAGCGGCCAGCGTGGATACCTGCACGGGCGTCATTCCCAGGGCATCGGCCTTTTCTTTCCTTTGTGCACTCCAGAATTTGGTGTACTCACTGTGCATCCTGTCCAGAAATGCCTTGCCCGTAATGGTCCAATACAACTCGTAGGTGTTTGGAATAAACATGCTGATGAACGTTTGCTGGGTGAAGCCATAAGCCTCAGCCACCGAGTCACTAAGCAACAAAGCCCTGAGTTCCTCTTCCGACATCATCAGGTTTTTGCTCAGCTTCTCAGGCAACTCACTCATGAGGCGCACATTGCTAAAGGTGATGTCAACAGGTTGTTGCAGCCCCGCCCGAAGCATCCTGATGGCATCGATATTGCTCATGTCTTTTCGGATAATATAATACCCTGGCTTCACAGCCTCATGGTAGTTCATCAGCTTGGCAAGGAAGCTGAACGAGACCAGATCGGTTACATAACCATTGTCGTACAGCGAGTTTTGCACATCTTTGAATGTGGCTTCTTTCTCAATAATGAATGGCTTGTCTCCTTCTGTTTCGGTTAAAAAATTGGGAGTAAAAAGCACCTGATAAGCGTAAAAAGCAAATGATGATACCAGGGTGGAAAATACCACTATTGCCCCAACCAATACGTTGCGTTTTGTCATACCCGTTTAACTTCAGTTAACTTAGCGGCTTCAAAGTTTAGTGTATTTAACAGGATTTGGAATTTTTTGATGCAAAAAGATTCTTTTCGGGCCAGAAAATGTTTCTAAAGGAGGCAAAGAGCTAACCATATGAGTGCAGAGTTGATAAGAATACACCCCGATAATCCCGATATGAGGAAGATCGATCAGGTGGTGGAGATATTGAGAAACGGAGGAGTTATCATTTACCCAACCGACACAGTGTACGGCATGGGGTGCGATATTTTCAATCAGAAAGCCATTGAGAAAATTTTGCGTATCAAGGGCCTGAAAATGAAGAATGCCAACCTGTCTTTCATTTGTTACGACCTTAGCCATATTTCCGAATACACCCGCCACCTGAGCACGCCGGTTTTTAAAGTGATGAAGAAAGCGCTCCCAGGGCCTTTTACATTCATTTTGGAAGCCAGCAGCCGTGTGCCAAAAATTTTGCATGCCAATAAAAAAACGGTCGGTATCAGGGTGCCAAACCACAATATTCCCAGAGAAATAGTAAATGTGCTGGGCAACCCGATTATCACTACCTCCATTCACGATGAGGACGAGGTTGTTGAGTATTCAACCGATCCGGGTCTCATTTTTGAAAAATACGAAGACCTGGTAGACGCAGTGATTGACGGCGGCTATGGCAACAATGTACCCAGTACCATAGTGAATTGTGTTGACGACGAGTTTGAGGTGATCAGAGAAGGGCTTGGAGACTTTAACCAGTTCTTGTAGTGGGCGCAGAGAAAATTGTGGTTTGTGAGTTTCCGCTATTGCCGTGCATTGAATACTTCGCTGTTTGGGAAAGCTTCGACAAAGTGATTTTCGATGTGCATGAAAATTACATCAAGCAGTCTTACAGAAACAGGTGCATCATCCTTGGGGCCAACGGCCCTCTGGCGCTTACGGTGCCCGTGCGCCACACAGCTCCCAAAATTCCCTTTCACGAGGTGTTGATTGACAACACCATTCCATGGCAGCGGCCTTTCTGGAAGGGCATCCTTTCCGCTTATGGCAAGTCGCCTTTCTTCGAATTTTTCGGCGAGGATTTTGAAGCGGCGATTCTGCGTCCGACAGACAGGCTGCTTGATTTTAATGAAAAGTTGCTGTCATTATGTCTGAAATGCGCCGGACTGTCAGACAAATTTTTACAGTCAGAAAAATATTTATTGGCAAAAGATTTTGATTTTACCGATTTCAGGTCGAAAATTAGCCCCAAGAGCACTAATGGGGAAATTGATCATTTCGTGCCTGCTGTGTACCAGCAAAACTTTGGCAGCGAATTTGTCCCTAACCTCTCCATTCTCGATTTAATCTTTTGCGAAGGCCCTAATGCATTACATATTATTAAGAAGTCCTCAGTAAAGTGGCCTTATTAGCTTAGTAAATTGTGAACTGAACATTTGGGAGAAGGGCGTTGTTAAATAGATTCAAATCGACCATCAATTAGTAGTAATTGCGCTGCTAAAAAATTATTTTTACTCTAATACAGGATATACCATTTTATGGAAGCAAAATTTTCTAATAGAGTCAAAGAGGTAATTTCTCTAAGCCGGGAAGAGGCGCTCCGTCTCGGGCATGACTATATAGGCACTGAACATTTATTGTTGGGGATGATTAGAGAAGGCGAAGGTGTAGCTGTAGGCTTGCTGAAGAAACTGGGCGTTTCTCTGGAGGAGCTTCGCACTGCTCTGGAGCAGGCAACCAAAGGCACTGCCACCAGTAATGTAAAAAACCTCGCCAACATACCCCTGACCAGGCAGTCAGAGAAAGTGCTTAAAATCACTTATTTGGAGGCAAAAATATTTAAGAGTCAGTTGATTGGCACCGAGCACTTATTGCTTTCTATCCTGAGAGATGAAGACAATATAGCAACTCAAATTCTTGAGAAATTTGACGTAACATACGAAGTCGTGAAAGAGCTATTGGAATATCAAACTGAAAATCCGTTGGCATCGTCAGACACTGATGATACTGACGACGATTCCTCTTCAAGAATATTTGGCAGCAGCGGAAGTGGGTCTGCCGGAAGAGGAGAGGCTGGTGCGGCAAAAGGCGGGGAGAAATCCAGAACGCCTGTACTCGACAATTTTGGCAGAGACCTGACCAAGATGGCCGAGGATGACAAGCTTGACCCAATTGTAGGTCGTGAGAAAGAAATTGAAAGGGTGGCACAAATCCTTAGCCGCCGTAAAAAGAACAACCCCATTCTCATTGGTGAGCCAGGCGTTGGTAAAACAGCCATTGCTGAAGGCCTTGCGCTGAGAATCGTTCAGAAGAAAGTGTCGAGAGTGCTCTTTAATAAGAGAGTAGTAACGCTTGACCTTGCTTCGCTGGTAGCCGGCACAAAGTACCGTGGGCAGTTCGAAGAGCGAATGAAGGCGGTGATGAATGAGATAGAGAAATCACCTGACGTAATTCTTTTCATCGATGAGCTGCATACCATAGTAGGTGCAGGGGGTGCATCAGGGTCACTTGATGCTTCCAACATGTTCAAACCAGCTTTGGCCAGAGGCGAAATACAATGCATCGGAGCCACTACGCTTGATGAGTACCGTCAATATATTGAGAAAGATGGTGCGCTTGCCCGTCGTTTTCAGGTAGTTATGGTGGATGCCACTACGGTGGAAGAAACCATGCAGATACTGAACAACATCAAAGACAAGTACGAGTCGCATCACCATGTGAATTATACACCAGAAGCAATTGCATCGTGTGTGCTTTTGTCCGACAGGTATATCAGCGACAGGTTCCTGCCCGACAAGGCCATCGACGTGATGGATGAGGCTGGTGCCCGTGTTCACATTAACAATATCCATGTTCCTGAAGACATCGTGCAGTTGGAGGAGCGGATAGAAGATGTGAAGAAGGAGAAGAACAGGGTGGTAAAAAGCCAGAAGTACGAGGAGGCGGCTCAGCTGAGAGACAAGGAGAAGAAACTGATAGAGGAGCTGGAAAATGCCAAGACTCGCTGGGAAGAAGAGACTAAGTCGAAGCGTTATGCAGTTGACGAGGAAAGCGTAGCGGAAGTAATAGCCATGATGACCGGCATTCCTGCCAGCAGGGTAGCTCAGAAGGAAGGCAATAAATTGCTGAAAATGGGTGAAGAGCTGGCTGGCAAAGTAATTGGTCAGGAAGAGGCTATCAAGAAACTGGTAAGGTCTATTCAGCGCACGAGAGTAGGTTTGAAGGATCCTAAGAAGCCTATCGGATCTTTTGTTTTCCTTGGTCCTACAGGTGTTGGAAAAACCGAACTGGCAAAAGTGCTTTCTACTTACCTTTTCGATAAAGACGATTCGCTGGTGCGCATCGACATGAGCGAATACATGGAGAAATTCTCTGTATCGAGACTTGTGGGAGCGCCTCCCGGATATGTTGGCTATGAAGAAGGCGGTCAATTGACTGAAAAAGTGCGCCGTAAGCCTTATGCTGTGGTGCTACTCGACGAGATTGAGAAAGCACACCCAGATGTGTTTAACATCCTGTTGCAAGTGCTCGATGACGGTATTCTTACTGATGGACTTGGTAGAAGAGTCGATTTCAGAAATACAATTATTATCATGACCTCCAATATTGGTGTGCGTGATTTGAAGGATTTCGGAGCGGGCATTGGTTTTGCCACTCAGTCGAGACAAAACAGCATGGATGAGGTGATGAAGTCGACCATCCAGAATGCTTTGAAGAAAACCTTCAGCCCTGAATTCTTGAACAGGTTAGACGATATCATCATCTTCAATAGTCTTGAAAGAGAGCATATCCATAAGATCATCGACATCACTCTTGGTAAGCTGTTCAGGAGAATCACAGACCTTGGCTATCAGGTGGAGCTGACGGAAAAGGCAAAGGATTTCTTGTCGGACAAGGGCTATGATCCACAATATGGTGCAAGACCGCTAAACCGGGCTATTCAGAAATACCTGGAAGATCCTGTGGCTGAAGAAATTCTTAGAGGTGAAATTGAGGAGGGGGACGTTATCCTTGCCGATCATGTAACCGACGCCGAGCAGTTGGTGATTTCGCTGAAAAAGAAGAAAGTGAAGAAAGAAAAGAAAGAGTAACTGAAGTAAATACTCAAATAGAATTAGCTAAGCCAGAGGTCTCACTTCTGGCTTTTGTTTTTTAATAGCTGCCTGAATACTTTCTGGTAAACCACTTCTGCCACCACCAGACTACAAAAGTTTATTAAGACAGCCCTGGGCAATGGCTTGCAGCTTAGTTGGAAGGGGTATTTACGCTACTGACCCAAACCAAACTTTTGTAGTCTTTATTCAAATTAATCCCGGTTTAATCAAGTGATGAGGACTTAGTTTCAATAGCTGCCCGAATATTTTCGGGTAAACCACTCTGCTGACAGCAGTACCAGGAGGATAGTGAAGATCCACCAGAGATGAATAATCGGAAGGTAGTTTTCTGAGCTGTAAATCCTGCCTTTTGGTTGCAGTGCGGTGAGGTCGGCGATCATGGCGTCAACCTGATTGGCTGCGTAAAACTTACCGCCTGTGCTTGCTGACAACTCTCTCAAAACATTAAAATTGGCTGTCAGCTGTAGGTTTTCAAGGTCGAGCTTTCTTATTGTAAACTGACCCGAGGCAAGCTCCCTGTTCCCGTTTACCATGGCACTGGCTTCAAACTTATAAATACCATCTTTCAATCCATTGAGCCGGAATCGGGTATTTCCCGGCGCAGTAGTATAGTTGTAGTTGGTTACGCTTCCATCGGCATAGGTCAGCTTTAGCTCCACCTCTGTGCCATAAACAGGCTCGAAGACGTCGTTATAGGTTTCAGTTTGAAAAATGATCTGCTCGTTGTCGAAAAATTCAGTTTTTGTCGTGTACACCCGAAACTTCCTTTTGTCTTCTTTAGAGCTCAGGTATTGTGCCGTTTTCAGCACGAGATTATCAAATGCTACATAATTATCTGTTCTCGAGTACTCCTGCATGCGCCATTGCCAAAGGCCTTCACCTAAAGTCACCGCTTGCTTGGGCAGCTGGTTTTGTGAGAAAAACCACATGGGCCGGGGTGTGGTAATAGCGCCTACTTTCTGGAACAAAGCCACAGCTACACCACCACTTATTTGATAGTCACCGTATGGAACCGTGACTGGGGTGTAGTAAGAATTGACTATCCCTTTCCACTCACTTTCGAACGTGAAAAGCTGAAAGGCATCATTGTATGCTGGCCTGACCTGGTCTGATTCATTTCTCGTTCTCTCCACCTTGAAGAGGGTATTTTGATTGTTGGCTTCTGCCCACAAAGTAGTGCTGCCCAGCACATACCAGGCACTCATGTTTTCATTTTTCACTCTCTCTAACAAAGCAGCTAGTCTTCGCTGTCTTTCGAAAGGGGAGATGAGGATAACGAGGTCAAATACGTCGGTAGGCAGCTCTTTGTCTACCATCGGCACATAGGTTTTTACTTCGTAGTTCTCATTTTTCGATATGGCAGCCTTAAGGGCCTTGATGTCGGGGTGGGGAGCGCCGGAAGCAATGAGGATTTTTTCTTTGCCCTCTACAATGTCGATGTATATGTCCTGCCGGTTGTTGGAAAGAATCGTTTCTTCAGGATGGGTCGATACTTGAACTACGTAGTGCTGAAGGCCTTTCTGCTCGGCGGGCACCTGAAAGTCGGCGTTGAGAAGCTCACCACCGCCGCCTTTAATTCTTTGCGTGCTGATTATTTTCCCGTCTTTTAAAATGGAGACTTCCAACTCTCCTGTTTCAATGCCTTGGTTAATTATCTCTGCCCGCACTGGGAAAAGGTTTCCCTGATAAGCGATTTTGTTGAACTGAACATTGTTCAAAATGAGATCCTTTACAGGAATTGTGTCTCCAACGCCCAGCGTATAAACTTTGCCGGTAAAGTTGAGATACTGGGGAGCCATGCCCTTGTTGTAGATGCCATCAGATACTATCAGTGCACCTGCAAACGCTCTTCCTTCGAATTCGGTTTGCCACTCTCTGAGGAGCGTTGAAAGGTCGGTTGTTTTCTGGTCAAAAGGTGTGCCTTCAAACTTTGAAAGGTCTTCGTTGTTGAGGTTCCTTCTTTCTACTGTAATGTCTTTTGCACCTAGTGCGGCAGCCAGCTGATCCACTTGCCTGGACACGGCCAAAAGCTGAGTAGAGTCTAAACCGCTGGCAACCGAAGTGGAGTTATCGAGTGCAAGGACGAAAATGGGTTCTTCTACCTGATTAAGTACAAGCCTGAGAAAAGGGCTGAGCAACAAAATGGCCAGGAAGCTTACCAGCAGAAAACGAATGCTGAAAAGGATGCGGTTTGTCAGTGTTGACCAGGTTGATTTTTTCTGGTACAGCAAAAAAGCATAAAGCAAACCCAAAGCACAGCACGCCAAAATCCACCAGGGAGAATGTTCGAACAGTAAATTATTGTTTTCTGTCATTTGGCTCTTTAAGACACATCAATGATAACGAAGTGCACCGCAAAAGGGTGTTGGAAGTTACTGTAAATTTGGTGAGCGGCACGCTGGGTTATGTTAACCGGTAATCGGCGATGAGTGACCGGTGTGGTTGCAAAGCCGATTACCGAGTCAAAGGTTTTAGGTCAGCAGACCACCATCGACCTGGATCACCTGGCCTGTGATGTAGGTTGACATGTCGGAGGCAAGAAAGATGCAAGCATTGGCCACATCTTCGGGCTGGCCACCTCTTTTCAAGGGAATAGCATCTCTCCACGACTGAACTATTTTTTCGTCAAGCACATCAGTCATTTCAGTTTCTATAAAACCTGGAGCTATGGCATTGGATCTGATATTGCGGGAGCCAAACTCCAGGGCTACGGATTTGGTGAAGCCTATGATGCCTGCCTTGGAAGCAGCATAGTTCGCCTGGCCTGCATTGCCTTTGAGACCAACCACTGAGGTCATGTTGATGATGCTGCCACTTTTTTGCTTCAAAAAGGGCTTGGTGGCGGCCTTCACTGTGTTAAAGCAAGATTTCAGGTTCACCTGAATTACCTTGTCCCACTGCTCTTCGCTCATTCTCATCAGCAGTGTGTCGGCTGTGATGCCGGCGTTGTTTACCAGCACGTCGAGTCTTCCAAAGTCGGTTACTACTGAGTTGATCAGCTCTTCAGCCGCCTGAAAGTCACTGGCATCCGATCTGTAGCCTTTGGCTGTTACACCTTTTGCCGACAGCTCTTTTTCGAGCGCCTGGCCTTTTTCCACACTTGACAGATAAGTAAAAGCTACAGTAGCACCTTGCTCAGCGAAGGCCAGTGCAATAGATTTACCAATACCTTTTGAAGCGCCGGTAATGAGGGCGACTTTTCCTTCCAATAGTTTCATTATATAAAGTTGTTTAATTCACTCCGAACCTACCTTCCTATAAAGTGGTTCTATTTAAAACCTTCAAACAAGGACGTCGATACGGGCTCATTTGAGTGCTCATGTAAAGTCGAAATAAGCATATTAAGACCTCTTATACAAATGACCCGCTTGATGGTTTCGGGAAAGAAATTACGATATATAATGTAAATTTTTTTCTCCAGCCAAACGGTTTAAATTTGCCGCCAGACTATATTTTAAATTGACATAAACATATTCAAATGGCTACGAAATACGATTTGATTGTTATTGGGAGTGGACCCGGAGGCTATGTGGCCGCTATCAGGGCCTCTCAACTGGGAATGAAAGTAGGTGTGGTAGAACGTGATGAGCTGGGCGGAATTTGCCTCAACTGGGGCTGTATACCTACCAAAGCCCTACTTAAAAGTGCCCAGGTATTTGAATATATCAATCATGCCAAAGACTACGGTATCTCAGTAAAAGGCGCCGAGGCAGATTTTGATGGCATGGTGAAGAGAAGCCGGGATGTAGCCAACGGAATGAGCAAAGGCATCCAGTTCCTTTTTAAAAAGAATAAAATCGATCACATCGAAGGATTCGGTAAGCTAAAGAAAAACAAGACAGTCGAAGTAACTGCCAAAGACGGTAAGAAGACGGACTACCAGGCTGACCACATCATAGTGGCAACCGGAGGTCGTTCACGTGAATTGCCGGCATTGCCCATCGATAATGAAAAAATTATCGGCTATAGAAAGGCCATGACGCTTGACAAAAAGCCACAAAGCATGGTGGTGGTAGGTTCGGGCGCCATCGGCGTTGAGTTTGCGTACTTCTACAAGTCAATTGGGGTGGACGTCACCGTCGTAGAGTTTCTCCCCAATATTGTGCCACTGGAAGATGAAGAAGTTTCTAAGCAGCTGGAAAGAATCTTTAAGAAAGCCGGCATGACCATCATGACCAACTCGGAAGTAACCAAGGTCGACACCAAAGGCAAGAAATGCAAAGTGACTGTGAAAACGCAAAAAGGTGAAGAAAACCTTGAGTGTGATGTGGTACTGTCTGCCGTAGGTATTTCTACCAATCTTGAAGGAATAGGTCTGGAGGATGTGGGCGTTGCTACCGACAGAGGTAAAGTGCTGGTAGATGATTACTACAAAACGAATATACCAGGCATTTATGCCATCGGCGATATTGTGAAGGGCCAGGCGCTGGCGCACGTTGCTTCTGCCGAGGGTATTATCTGCGTAGAGAAAATTGCAGGGCATCACCCTGAACCGCTGGATTACAACAATATCCCTGGTTGTACCTACTGCTCGCCAGAAGTGGCTTCTGTAGGCTACACCGAAAAGGCTGCCAAAGAAGCCGGGTATGAGCTGAAGGTGGGCAAGTTTCCGTTCTCAGCCTCAGGCAAAGCCAAAGCCGCCGGAGCCGCCGACGGATTTGTGAAACTAATTTTTGATGCCAAATACGGCGAGCTGCTTGGTGCACATATGATCGGTGCTAACGTGACGGAAATGATCGCTGAAATTGTTACAGCGAGAAAGCTTGAAACCACAGGCCATGAAATTATCAAATCGGTACACCCTCACCCGACTATGTCTGAAGCGGTGATGGAAGCAGCAGCAGCGGCTTACGACGAGGTAATTCATTTGTAAAAAGCGGTAGTTGAGCGGAAGAACCGTCTATATCATCCCGGAAGAAGAGTTAGTCCGCCGTGTTCAGGAAAAGGACAAGCTGGCTTTTGAGTACCTGTACGACAGGTACTCAAAGGCTATTTATGGTGTCGTTTTTCGAATTGTCCGAAGTGAAGAAGTAGCCTCCGAGGTGCTTAACGATGCCTTTTTGCGGTATTGGGAGCGCTCAGAAAAATACGATTCCTCTAAAGGAAAGCTGTATACCTGGATGGTGAATATTGCCCGAAACCTGGCCATTGATAAAACCCGGTCAAAAGAATTTTCTCAATCGGGTAAAACTGATTCGGTGGAGTCCTTCGTATATGCAGAGGCAGCCTTGCCAATGGAAGAAATGAAGGTGGACGGGATTGGAGTGAGGGAATTGCTCAGCAAGCTAAAACCGGATCAGGCAGAGATTGTGGACTTGATGTACTTTCAGGGATACACTCAATCGGAAATTGAAGAGAAATTCAATATTCCTCTTGGCACGGTGAAAACCAGGTTAAGGGCTGGAATGATATTGTTAAGAAAACTATTGAACGTTGACAAGTAAAGAATTCATCGAATCAGGTATACTGGAACTTTACGTTCTGGGCACGCTCTCTGCACCTGAGAAGGCTGAGGTTGAGCGTATGTGCGCTGAGCACCCTGAGGTGAAGGCTGAACTTGAGGCTGTTGAGCATGCAATGGAGTTGATGGATCAGGAGCTGGGAATTGCACCACCTGTGCCGGTTAAGCAGAAACTTTTTGACGCTCTTCCCGAGTCTACCCTGGTAGGGAAAGGTAAGCAGATACATCTCCAACCAGCCAGCGAGACGAAGAATAACTGGATGATGGCTGCTTCTGTAACCGTTGCCCTGCTTTCATTTATCGCAGCGCTATTCTATTTCCAAAAGTACAATAGCGTAAGTGGGGAATACGAAGCGCTCGTTTCTCAGAACAGCATGATGGCGCAGGAACTTAACCAGGTGAAGAATTCGCATGACCAAAACGAGCAAATGCTGGCCCTTGCCACAGACGAAAATACCAAGAGAATTCAACTGAACGCCACAAAAGAAGGCTCCAACCTTCAATTGTTTGTTTACTGGAATACCACCTCCGAAGAGGTCTACCTCGACCTTGGCAACTTAGGCACACCAGGTGACCAGCAGGATTATCAGCTTTGGGCCATTGTGGAGGGTAAGCCGATTGACATGGGAGTGATTGATTTCACTAACTCCAATAGTCTTGTGAAGATGAAGAACATCAAAGGAGCTGTAGCGTTTGCCATCACCCTTGAGCCCAAAGGAGGGCTGGAGTCACCAACGCTGGAGAACATGGTGGTGCTCGGGCAAATAACTACCTGATCTCGGGCATAGAGAAATCCAAAACTATTTCATACTTCGTAAATGACCACAATACCCCGGAAGCGACCAGGAAGAGTATTTTGAGAATAAATATGAAAGCTTGAGTTCACTGAAAGACCTCAGTTTTCACAATGTGATTGACATATAAGAAGAGCTTTACCCGAGCTGAAAAGCCATAGGTTACTAATGCTGGAAGATCCCGCCACTCGGTGGGATTTTCTTTTTATACCGTCCGATATCAGACACCTCTGTTTGATACTGGAATTGAGAAAGCGAGTCAAATATTCGTAATTAACTGAAAAACAGTAGATTATATTTTGGTACAATGGTTGTCTTAACAGGTTAGACAAAAATTTAAGGATATGCTAAAGAACATTCTAACCGTCGCCATAAGGAACCTGCTCAAGCAGCGCTTTTACTCCATTCTCAATGTGTTTGGGTTGGGTGTAGGGCTGGCTGTTTTTATGGTTATTTCTCTTTATATCGACTACCAGTTCAGCTACGATGGATTCCATGAAAAGGGTGATCGACTTTATAGGATCGATCAAACATTTATCTGGGGCGATGCATATCCGACTTTTGGTTCTACGGGGCCGGGCGTTTCCGACGCCATTCGCACAGACATTCCCGGCGTAGAGGAAACCTCTAGGGTGTACACCGTGGGTGATAAGCTCGTAAGTGTGCCTTCTCAGCAAAATGCTGTCGCCTATGAGGACAACGGAGTGGGTGCGGTGGACTCCACCTTCTTACAGCTATTCACTTTTCAAATGATTGATGGAGACTCCGAAACGGCCCTTAATGAGCCATTTTCGGTGGTCATCACCCGATCATCGGCGTTGAAATATTTTGGAAAAGTTGACGCTATGGGGCAAATCCTGAAAATAGCAGACGGTAGAACAGAGGGGCTGTTCAAAGTCACTGGTGTAATAGAGGACGTGCCTCCAAATAGCCATTTCAGCTTTAATGTACTTGCCTCTATGTCATCATTCCCGGAAGTCGCTGCCCGGAAGGCGACTTGGTTTTGGTCTGGGTTTGTCACCTATGCGTTACTGAAGGATGGCACAAATCCCGAATCAGTCAGGGAAGGTATTTTTGACCTGCCCAGCAAAAGAGCAGGCAAGGCTTATGAATCAATTACCTCTGGCGGCAAGCCCTGGCATTTGTACCTGATGCCTTTGTCTGATATATGGCTGCATTCTGTAAGTTCACCCAACCGGCTCGGCCCAACCAGTAATATTCTCTATGTGTATGTACTGTCCGCCATAGCCATTATGGTGCTTGTGCTGGCCAGTGTTAACTACATGAACATGGCCACAGCACGATCGGTCAGCAGGTCAAAAGAGGTGGGTGTGCGTAAAATGATGGGCGCATTGAAGGAGCATCTGCTTTTTCAGTTCCTGGCCGAGTCTTTTATCCTGGTTATATTTTCATCAGCATTGGCCGTAGGGCTTGTCGAGCTTTGCATCCCCTATTTCAATACCATGGCGGGCATCCAATTGTCCACCCTTGGTCTTTTCGATAGTGGCACAAAGGTCATGTTCCTGCTAATAATTATTTTTTCCACCGCCCTTCTTGCCGGCGCTTATCCAGCGTTTTATATGGCTCGCTTCAGTCCGATTCAGGCATTGAGAAAGCAGAACAAAGTGGGAAAGGGCGGCAGGCTTCTTCGTGGAGGCCTTGTCGTATTTCAGTTTGCCATATCCATTACGCTGGTCGTGCTCTCCTTTATCGTTTATGACCAGATCACGTATTTGCAAAACAGAGACATTGGTTTTGATAAGAGCAACCTAATCATTGTGCCTCAGGTGCAAAGAATGGACTCAGTGAAGCGGGTGTCGTTCAGAGAAGTACTTAGCAACAATCCTTCGGTTGCTTCGGTGGGCATGTCTACGTCGGTTCCTCCCAATATATGGGATGGTGACAGCTTCACCACCGAGGACGATCCGGAGAACGAGCAGCCCATCAACTATATGAATGTGAGTAATAATTACTTGCAAACACTGGGTGTTGAAGTGCTGCACGGCCGAATCTTTGAAGAAGGATTCCAGGCCGACCGTACGAGCGTTGTGCTGAATGAAAATGCAGTAACAGCCCTTGGCTGGAACAATGATGAGACTGTGATAGGCAAAAAGCTAGTTTACTGGGGTACCCGTTTCAACGTTATCGGTGTGATCAGAGATTTTAACTACTGGACGCTTGACAGCCCGATACAGCCGCTGGCGGTATTTCCTTATGGGGCACCTATCACCCATCAGGAGACACATTTTCTGTCCGTCAGACTGAAGCCGGAAAATAATCAAGCTGCAGACGTAAAAGACTTTCTAAGCTTTTTAACATTGCAGTGGGACGAATTTGCACCTGGCTTACCATTTAGCTATCAGTTCACTGATGCTATGTTTTTCAGCGCTTTTGAATTTGAGCAGCGCCTTGGTCAACTGTTTTCGGTATTCACCGGTTTGGCTATACTAATTGCATGTATGGGCCTACTAGGGCTGGCTTCCTATATGGCAGAAGTGCGCAACAAGGAGATTGGCATCCGGAAAGTGTTGGGGGCGTCGGTCAGTCAGCTTGTGGTGCTAATGGGTAAGGATTTCGCCCGGCTTGTGATCATTGCCTTCGCTATCTCCGTGCCGCTTGGCTGGTGGGCGGCTAATGTGTGGCTGCAAAACTATCAGTACAGAACCGCTATCAACTGGCAGGTGTTTATTTACGCTGGATTGAGTGCCCTGGTTTTGGCCGTTCTCACAGTAAGCTATCAGTCGGTAAAAACGGCTTTCAGCAACCCTGTTGATGTTTTGCACGAAGAATAGCCTTGTAAAAGCTTAAACAATATAAAGCCGGGGCGTTCCCGGCTTTTCTTTTTTTTTGGCTGGCTACTTTTGGGTTCTTAACCGTGGATGCAAGCTGTTTTGATCTAAAACTCACTATTATTGCAGGAAATAACACAGAAACTGTCAGAGCAGGTAGAACATAGTGTCCACATTGTCAATGTCGCTGACGAAAAAGTCTTCGAGGGGATTTTCCGTGAATATTATTCAGGGCTGGCTTCCTTTGCCCTCAAATATGTCAAAGACACGGAAATAGCGGAGGAAATTGTGCAGGAGCTTTTCAGCGATATATGGATCAAAACAGATCTGTTGAAAATCAAAACGTCGATAAAGTCCTACCTTTTTGGGGCCGTCAGGAATGCCTGCCTCAATTATATCAAGCACCAGAAGGTAGAGCAGAAGTATGCAGACAGAACAAGATACGTGGCGCCAGTGGGAGAGTCTACCGACTTTCTGGAACTAGAGGAGCTAAAAGAAAAGATTGCCAGTGCTATGGATAAAATCCCGGAAAAATGTCGGGAGATATTTGAGCTAAACCGGTTTGAGGGCAAAAGATATAAGGAAATTGCCGACGAACTGAACTTGTCGTTGAAAACCGTGGAGAATCAAATGGGGAAGGCGCTGAAGATTATGCGTGAAGAATTGGGGGAGTACCTTCCGGTGGTTTTATTGTTTCTGTTTTTGCATGGGGGTAAATGGTAATCTTGTTGTCGAACAAATGAAGAGATGAGTAAGCAAAGTCCACATATGATCACTAACGAGTTACTGGCAAAATATTTTGCCGGTGAGGCGTCTGATGAAGAATCAGCGGCTGTGATGATATGGATTTCCGGGTCTCCGGCAAATGAGGAGGCATTTGTTCAGCAAAAAATGCTTTGGGAAGACCTCGGAGCTGTGATGATAGACGACGCAACGACACACACATCTTTTGATGTAGACACTGCCTGGGCCAACGTAAAAACGGCTAAGGCAACCGCCGTCAGCAACCAGAGGAAATTGGAAAGTCGAAATCCGTGGATTATGCGGATTGCAGCTTCTCTGGTTCTGCTGGGTGGCATCACTTATTTCTTGCGCAGCTATTTCACCGAAGTGCAGATGACCGAGGTAGCGTCAGCCTCCGAGATAATAAACGTTGACCTTCAGGATGGCTCCCATATCACCCTGAATGAAGAAAGTATTATTCAATACCCCGAGGAGTTTGCTGCCAATCTTCGGCAGGTGAACTTGAAAGGAGAAGCTTTTTTTGAAGTGGCGCCCGATACCGTTAAGCCTTTTGTTATTCATGCCGGGCCTGCTATCATTACGGTGCTTGGTACCTCATTCAACGTCAAGAGTTCGGTAATGGAGGACACGGTTGCTGTCTTTGTGCTCACCGGAAGAGTGTCTTTTTCTGTGGGCACGCAGGAAATTATTCTAACCCCGGGGGAGAAAGCTACGTACACAGCCAAGTCGGGGCTTTTGGCCTCTACCGGTGGGTCTACTTCAACCGGAGTAGATCAGTTTTGGAGAACCCGTCGGCTTTCCTTTGCTGGCCATTCTCTCCCAGACGTGATCGATGCTATTGAAGAGGCCTATTTTGTAGACATTGAGCTTGAAAATGAGCAAATGGCTAACTGTCGCCTATCCGTAAACTTTGAAAATGACTCTTTGAACAATATCCTTGATGTGATTGCGCTGACGCTCGACCTGAAGGTTAGTAAAAGTGGAAACGTCATTCTTTTAAAGGGAACGGGATGTCCGGAAAACTGATTTTTTTAACATTTTTTTTGGTAGCGGTTGTTGGTAGGGCCTGGTGTCAAAACCTGCTTGACCAACGGCTGTCACTAACCTTCACTGATCTTCCGATTGGGCAGGCGCTTACTGAAATATCGAATCAGGCCGACTGCAGATTTTCCTATAATCCGGACCTGCTTCCAAATAAAAACGTTACTGCCAGCTTTCAGGAGACATCACTTGAGGAAGTTTTAAAAAAGACGATTGGAAAGAGCTTCGATTACAAAGTACGGGGCAGCTACATTATTATTCAGCCGGTGGCAGATAGGCAATCGCACAAGTCCAATATCGAGTTTGTAGGCGAAGTTGTAGATGCCCGCACGGGCAGGAGCCTTGCCAATACGAGTGTTTACGACGTAAATAATTTATCATCGACCCTTTCCGGTGAGGATGGTTCTTACAAACTGTCCACCTTTTTTCAGGATGGCGTGACGGCTTTCGCCATCAGCAAAGAGAACTATAAAGACACGGTAATCAGGATTGTTAATCAGCAGATAGCGCCGGTTAAGATTGAGCTGCAGCCATTGGAAGCAACCGAAGAAACCAGAGACAGAACACTCCGGCGTTTCATTGATTCTTTGAACATTGTCAGGTTTTTGGTCAACAGAAAAGCGAAGCAGCATATTCGCAACGTTGACATGGTCGAGCAGCGTTGGTTACAGGTATCGTTTTTGCCAGTGATAGGTACCAATGGCGTCATGGGTGGAAAAATTGGCAACAATGTTTCTCTCAATATGTTTGCTGGCTACAATCATTCGGTTAGTGGTGTTGAGCTGGGAGGATTTTTCAACGTTGACAGGATGGATGTGAAGGGCTTTCAGGCAGGTGGCTTTGGCAATATTGTTGGGGGCCAGGTGGATGGTGCTCAGTTATCTGGCTTCGTCAATTTGACACCCAGTGGAGGCACCGGAACGCAGCTTTCAGGATTTGTCAATCACGCTGGCACGAGGTATACCGGCCTGCAGGGTACCGGCTTTGTGAATGTGGCCAACAACATCAATGGCGCACAGCTCTCAGGCTTCACTAACTTTACGCTGCTCGACATGAACGGTGTTCAGGGAACAGGCTTTGTGAACATGGCAGGAAGGGTGAGGGGTATTCAAGGGGCCGGCTTCTTGAATATGGCCACCGCCGTTAATGGTGTTCAGGCTTCCGGTCTTATCAATATGGCTGGAACAGTGAAAGGGCTACAGATTGGCATTTTAAATATTGCAAAAAGGGTTGAGAAAGGAGCTACGATAGGAGTCGTGAACCTTGTGAAAGAAGGGTTTCACTCCTTTGACGTGAGCGCCAACGACATCACTGATCTGAATTTTTCCTTCCGGTCTGGCACGAAGCATTTCTACACCTTGTTAACGTTTGGCGTTGTTCCACAGGAGAACACCATTTGGTCAATGGGAATAGGCGTAGGAACAGAGGTGGATTGGACCGAGAAAATCTATACAGACTTTGAGCTGTCAACAAACACTGTGCAACCAATGGATACCTGGATTGAAAACGCCCCGAGTGACTACCGTTTCCAGGTCAATTTCGGATTTAGGCTGTTGAAATGGGCTTCGATCAATGCTGGCCCTGTTGTTCATTTCTTTAATTACTCTTCCGACAGTGAGGCGCTGGATCTTTCCACAAAATTTGGCGGACGACCACTTTTCAAATCTTCTGGCGCAACTTCCAACTCTAAGGTTTGGGTAGGATATACTGCCGCTTTGCGCCTTTTTTAGCCTTTTTGGCCACATAATAGTACTCTTAAAAATATTTTTCTGATTTTTTTCATCTGCCCGTGGGGGTAGTAGCGACTTTAATTTCCATAGGGGAAAGAGAAATTAAGTAGAACTCTAAAAAATTAAAGTCATGAACTCAAAATTTTTTTTATCGATGATGCTCCTTGGTTTAGTAACCTTTGCGGGCAAAGCACAAGAGTCTTCAGATGAATCCCAGAAAGGCGATGCAGCTGAAGAGATTATCAGCGAGCAGGCACTCCAGGTGTCGTTTATTCCGGTGCTAGGCACCAACTTCAAACCCTATGGTCAATCACTCAACAATGTTTCGTTGAACATATTTGCCGGATACAATTACGGTGTCAACGGTGTTGAGCTTGGTGGATTTGTTAACGTCGACAGGTCGGACGTGAAGTACCTGCAGCTATCTGGGTTTGTAAACCTCGTTGGAGGAAACGTTACTGGCTTCCAGGGAGCCGGTTTTGTAAACGGCGTCAAACAGCAGGTGACAGGGGCCCAAATGGCAGGCTTTGTCAATATGAGCAAAGGCTTGACAGGGCTTCAGGGTTCAGGTTTTGTGAATTATGCCCAAGGGGATGTGATCGGCGGGCAAGGCTCAGGCTTTGTGAACTACGCTCACGGAGATATTACCGGGGTGCAGGGAACCGGCTTTGTAAACTTTGCATTGGGTGATGTAGTTGGTGCACAGGGCTCAGGCTTTGTCAATTATGCAAAAAGTGTAAAGGGTGTGCAGGGTGCCGGTTTTGTTAACTATGCCAACGATTCGTTGAAAGGCGCTCAGCTCAGCGGGTTTTATAACCATGCAAAAGAGGTAAACGGTGTGCAGGCATCTGGTTTTGCCAACTACACCAAAACCCTGCGGGGGTTCCAATTTGGTATCATCAACATTGCCGACACAGTTGAAAAGGGTGCAACAATAGGCTTTCTGAACATTGTTAGGACTGGCAAGCATGAAGTTGCCCTGAGCTACAACGACATTACCGATATCAATGCAGCATTCAGGTCGGGAACTGATAAGTTTTACAGCGTACTTGAAGTGGGTATTCAAACTGGCGACAATCCCCTATGGGCGGTAGGTGCAGGTTTCGGTACGCAGTTTAAACCAATCAAAGACAAATTTGTAACAAGCGTTGAGCTTGCTTCTTTTGGGGTAAACAGAGTGGATGATTTTCAGGACGACCTCAACCAGGTGACCAAACTGTCAGTCAACGTAGGTTACAAAATATTCAAAACCTTATCAGTGAACGCTGGCCCGATATTGAATATATCCACTTCCCGTTCAGTTAATGCTGATGGCAGCTTTGGCCTCGGCCTCGGTGAGAATGGATTTTATGACCAGACTTTTTCGGGCACAAACGTGAAGGCCTGGGTAGGCTATCATGTTGGGGTGAGGTTTTAATACCTCCCCCTCCTTTTTCCAATAAACCACACAAAAACACTCATGAAGAATTTTTTATTATCAGGAGCACTCCTCCTGCTCGCTACTTCTTTGTCATTTTCTCAGCAAATGACGCAAACTGTCAGAGGACAGATTCTAGACCAGGATGCTAAGAGCCCTTTGATTGGCGCCACCGTCCAGATAGTTGGCACCGATCCAATACTTGGCGCTGTGACCGACCTGGATGGCAACTTCAGGATTACAAATGTGCCAGTTGGCAGGGCTTCGCTTTTTGTGACTTACATTGGCTATGAAGACAGGGTTATTCCGAATATCCAGGTCAATTCCGCCAAAGAAGTACTTCTCAATATTGACCTGGTTGAGTCGATTGACAAGCTGGATGAAGTGGTTGTTACTGCCAAAAAGGACAAATCGGAAGTGCTGAATGAGATGGCGCTGGTCAGTGCCCGTTCATTTTCGGTGGAGGAAACACAGCGCTATGCTGGAGCCATTAATGACCCTGCCAGGATGGTATCGGCTTTTGCTGGTGTGAACGGCGATGCGCAGGGCAACAACGACATTGTGGTAAGAGGAAATTCTTCCAAAGGAATTTTGTGGAAGCTGGAGGGCGTGGAAATACCCAATCCCAATCACTTTGCCAACGAAGGAGCCACCGGCGGCCCGGTGAATGCTTTGAACAGCAATATGCTCGATAACTCCGATTTTTTCACCGGAGCCTTCTCGCCTGAGTATGGCAATGCACTTTCAGGAGTCTTTGACATCAAATTCAAAAAGGGAAACAACGAGCAACGAGAGTATACTACTTCTCTCGGTGTGTTCGGAGTGGACTTTACAGCTGAAGGGCCTTTCAAGCAAGGGTATAATGGTTCCTACATAGCAAATTATCGTTATTCCTCGCTGCAGTTGCTGTCAGATGCCGGTATTCTTGACTTCAACGGGGTGCCCAAGTACCAGGACGGATCTTTCAATATCGCCTTGCCAATAGGGAAGAAGCAGTACGTTACACTATTTGGCCTGGGAGGTATTAGCAATATCAGCCAAACCGAAACCGACGAGGAAGATGAGGACATCATACTTTCCAGAGGAGACTTTAGCGCTCGGCTGGGAGTAGCCGGTGTTAATTACACCTACTTTGTCAACGACAATGTGTTTGTCAGGAACTCCATTGCATTGTCATTGTCGGGCCAAACATCTAATTACGACATGAATGAAGACACAGGCTTCAGGGATGTGGAAGATATTGACCTCAACAAAAATAGCATCAGAGTAGCCAGCACTTTGAACTACAAGCTGAATGCAAAAAATAAGTTTGAGACTGGCATTATCTACTCAAGGCTTGGTTACAATGCCAAAGTTGATCTTTACAATTATGAAAACAAGACCATGGATACGTGGCTGGACGACAAAGGGAATACGGGCACCTTTCAGGCATTTGGTAGTTGGAAATTACGCTTCAGTGAGGCCTGGACGATGACCAGTGGTGTTCATTACTTCCTGTTTGCTTTGAACGATACGCAATCTGTGGAGCCAAGAGTCGGCTTGAAGTACGACCTCAACAACAAGCAGGCTTTTACTGCAGGCTTTGGCCTTCATAGCCGATTGGAGCCGATTTCTGCTTACCTGGCCAAACAGACGCAGGAGGATGGCTCGCTTTTGCAGCCCAACAAGAACCTGAGAACAACCAAAGCGGCGCACTATGTGGTGGGTTTCAATCAGGTGCTTAATCAAAGCACTCATCTGAAGCTCGAAGCCTACTATCAGCAGCTATATGATGTGCCGGTGGAGAACGATCCTTCAAGCAGCTTCTCCATGATCAACAGCTCTGGAGCTTTTGTTAATGAATCGTTGGTAAATGAAGGAGCCGGGAGAAACTATGGCCTAGAGCTTACGCTGGAGCAATACCTGAACCGTGGCTTCTATTACATGTCAACTGTATCGCTGTACAAGTCACTTTACACAGCGCAAGATGGCGTTGAGAGGGCGTCCGCTTTTGATGGAAATTACATCGTGAATGTGATAGGGGGAAAAGAATTTAAAGTGGGGAGTATCGACAAGAACAGAGTACTCTTTGTCAACGCCAAAGCGGCGCTTATTGGCGGGCAAAGGTATAGCCCCATCGACCTTGAAGCCTCCAGGGAGCTCGGCACAGAGGTGAGGGATGATGCCAATCCGTTTTCAGTGAAGGGAGACGATGTGTTTTTTGTCAACCTGGCCATTGGCACCAGAAAGAACAGAAAGAAGACGACCAGCGAATTTAAAATTGACGTTACCAATGTCACCAACAACCAGGCATTGGTGAATGAATACTATGTGGCTGGCACTGGCAACATTGTGAAATCCTATCAGCTGGCCATGTTGCCCAACATTGTCTATACGCTGAAGTTCTAAAGCAGAGCAGTTAGAAAAACAGAAGCCGCCTTGCGTAGCAGGGCGGCTCT
This sequence comes from Imperialibacter sp. EC-SDR9, assembly GCF_902498805.1. Classification (GTDB taxonomy): domain Bacteria; phylum Bacteroidota; class Bacteroidia; order Cytophagales; family Cyclobacteriaceae; genus Imperialibacter. The sequence continues at coordinate 157,450 of NZ_LR701573.1, forward strand.
GTTCTTTGGTTTAGGTTTGCTTGTTATAATGTATTACTTATTTCTTAAGCACTTTGGCCAGTGTCTCTCCTATATCCGCAGGAGACTGCACCACGTGAATGCCGCAGGCTTCCATGATCTTCATTTTGGCAGCTGCTGTATCATCAGCGCCACCAATAATAGCACCAGCGTGACCCATCCTACGGCCCGGAGGGGCTGTTTGGCCAGCGATAAAGCCAACTACAGGCTTTTTGTTGCCAGTGCTCTTGATATATTCAGAAGCAAGTGCCTCATAGTTACCACCAATTTCACCAATCATCACGATGGCGTCAGTTTCGGGGTCGTTCATCAGCAACTCAACTGCCTCTTTGGTAGGAGTGCCAATGATGGGGTCACCACCAATGCCAATTGCCGTAGAAATACCAAGACCCGCCTTCACGATCTGGTCGGCTGCTTCGTAAGTCAATGTGCCTGACTTAGACACTACGCCCACTCTTCCTTTTTTGAACACGAAACCAGGCATGATGCCTACTTTCGCTTCGCCAGGAGTGATGACGCCAGGGCAGTTAGGGCCAATCAGTGTTACTTTTTTATTCTTGATATAATTTTTGGCAGTCATCATGTCCTTTACAGGAATGCCTTCTGTGATTGCCACAATTACCTTGATGCCAGCGTCAGCTGCTTCCATGATAGCGTCAGCGGCAAAAGCTGGTGGCACAAAAATGATAGAAACATCAGCTCCCGTCGTTTGCACAGCCTCTTCTACACTATTGAAAATGGGTTTGTCAAGATGCTTCTGACCTCCTTTACCCGGAGTAACACCTCCTACTACGTTGGTTCCATATTCAATCATCTGCTGGGCATGAAAACTACCCTCAGTGCCTGTGAAGCCTTGCACGATGACTTTGGAATTTTTATTTACTAGAACGCTCATTCTGTCGTAAGATTTTTGCACAAAAATAGGATTAATAATCGCTTTGCCAAACCTAAATAGGCCGGTTTAACCCCATTTTCAATCGGCCAGCAAGTAGTTGTCGATTAATTCACGCACGCATCCTTCGCCCCCTTTGAGCTGAAGCACGATATCAGCTTTTTCCTTCACTGCCTTCACTGCATCAGCCGGGCAGGCCGAGAGTCCTGCTTTTTCCATGACAGGCAAATCGTTGATGTCGTCGCCCACCATGCCCACCTGGTCAAGGCCTATGTCCATTTCCTTCATCCAGGCTTCCAGCACATCCATTTTCTTTGCTTCGCCTACATAAACCCTGGTCATTCCCAGCATGTCGGCACGTGCTTTTACCATAGAGGTGGTCTTCCCATTGCTGATAATGCCTACCTCAATGCCCGCTTTCTGTAGCAGCCGTATGCCCATACCGTCACGGGAGTTAAATTTTTTGAACTGACTGCCGTCTTCCATAATGTAAATACCGCCGTCGGTAAGTGTGCCGTCAACGTCGAGAATGAGGAGCTTGATGTTATATTTAGGAGGCATTAAAAATCAAGGTTATGTATTCAAAGGCCTAAGATCAAAAAACAAAAGTGAAAACATACACAAGTTGATCAAATTCAAGGGATAGGAGCCCGCTAAAAGGGAATCTTGATGCTGATTTTCGCTGCTGCCACAGCCGGCTTGCGGAGCCATTATTTTGCGCCAGCTTAAATACTATCTGAATTTTCTTAAATTTATCCGTGTTCACTTAGACGCTGAAAGAAGAAGAAAAAAATTGAAATCTATGAAAGTTTTGGTTGATATTGCTGACAAAGAGGCCGTTTTTGGGATGAAGGTACTGAAAAGCCTGTCGTTCGTGAAGAATGCAAAGCCTATGTCCCTGGCTTCAGCTGAGCTTTGGGAGAACCTGAAGGAGGCTGCAGAGGAGGTGCGTTTACATAAGCAAGGAAAAATTCAGCTCAAAACAGCTCAAGAACTGTTGGATGAGCTATAGCATCATACCCACCCATCGATTTGAAAAGGAGTTAAAACGTCTCGTAAAAAAATTTCCGTCCCTTAAGCAGGAGTTTAGTCAGCTAATAACTGAGATTCTGCAAACTCCCGATTCGGGTACTCCCATAGGAAATAATTGTTTTAAGATTAGGCTCGGGATTGGTAGCAAAGGCAAAGGAAAGAGGGGTGGGGCTAGAGTAATTACCTACTTCTACACTGAGGCTGGAGGTGTCTATTTGCTGACGATCTATGACAAGAGTGAGAAAAGTGACCTCAAGCCAAATGAGCTCAAGGCAATGGTTGAGAGTCTTGATCTAACCTAGTTCTCTTAGTTCTCTTTTTAATATTTGACCTTGGAGCTTATTTGATTTTCCGATTTGCCATTTGGTGCTTTACCCCTCCAGTGCTTTCCTCACCTTCATTACCTTCCTCAATATCCCCTCAAGCTTTTCAATCGGCAGCATCGTTTGGCCGTCGCTCAACGCATTTGCGGGGTCGGGATGGGTTTCTATAAAAAGACCGTCAGCTCCGGTGGCAATAGCTGACAGGGCCATCGTTTCAATCATTTCGGGATTGCCTCCAGTTACTCCGTCTGCTTTGTTAGGCTGCTGCACCGAGTGCGTGCAATCCATCACCACGGGCACGCCATGCTTCTTCAGTCTGGCAATAGCCGTGGCATCCACCACGAGCCCTTCGTAGCCAAACGAGAATCCACGCTCACAAAGCCACACATTTTTGTTGCCAGTGGACAGTACTTTCTCTAATGAGAACTTCATGGCCTCGGGTGACATGAACTGCCCCTTCTTTATATTCACGCCTTTGCCTGTTTCACCGGCAGCCAGCAGCAAATCGGTTTGCCGACATAGGAAGGCGGGGATTTGCAGGTAGTCCACGTACTTGGCGGCAATGGCAGGTTCATAGCTCTCATGCACGTCGGTAATGGTAGGCACGCCAAGTTCTTTTCCCACAGCCTGAATAATAGCCATGGCCTCTTCTTTTTCAATGCCGGTGAAGCTGTTGAGCTTGGTGCGGTTGGCTTTTTTGAAGCTGGCTTTGAAAATGTAATCGATACCCAGCTCGTCGCAGATACCTTTTACTTTTCTGCCTATTTCAAAAGGTGTTTTGTCGTTCTCGACCACACAAGGGCCGGCTATCAGGAATAATTTACTCATCGCATTCTGCTTTTTTGTCCGAGGTAGCCGCTATGGTGCCTTTTGGCGTAGCCAGCCTTATCAAAGTTGATCTTTTTCATTAACATTACCACCAGCAAGTCGCCCAAAACCGACATCACAGTGGTGCTAGTGGTTGGCGTCAGGTCAAGGGGGCAAATTTCTTTCGGTTGCCCGGTGCTCAGGCAAATATTGGCTGTTCTTCCCAGCTCGTTTTCCGGATGGCCGGTGATGCAAATAGTCTTGATTTTTGGATACAGGTTGTCTGCCAGCTCCAGCAGCTTGAGAATTTCTTCAGTTTTGCCCGAGTTGGAAATCACGAGCAGGATGTCGTTCGGCTGCAAAACTCCCAGGTCGCCATGTTGCGCTTCCGATGGATGAAGGAACACAGCAGGGGAGCCCGTTGAGCAAAAAGTAGTGGCGATGTTCTGCCCTATCTGACCGGCTTTGCCAATGCCGCTAATGACGATCTTGCCTTTATTAATATGTATCTGATCGTACAGCGCATCGATGGCGTTCAGTATCGACTCATCTACCGGGATATTATGAATGGCCTGAACTTCTTTTTCTACCAGGCTGCGAATTTCTTCAAGTGACTGACTCATTGCTTGGGTTGTATAAAGCTTCAAAATTAGGAAAATGAGGATTGAAAATATAACATCAGCCCATTTGTACGAATTAGTAGCGCTTCAGATGCTGAAGCCAGGTCAGTTTCGTTCATCTATCGGCAGGTTATTGTTCATATGTGTACACTTTTTTGTTGAAGAAAATATTTAACTAGTTGATTATTAGTAGGTTGAAATTTTTGGCACAAGTGTTGACTTATTTTCATGATCATTGAACAAAGAGACTATGAAATCGAAGAACGCAAATACAACAAAGATTCTCCTACTGGGAGTAATTGTGGCAGTCGTCTCGCTCCTGTCGTCTTTGAATGGGTCAGGATTTGTGGCAGGGGAAAGGGCACTGACGGGAGCGGCCGTTGGCCAAAAAGATGACGCTATGAGGGTTGAAGCAAAGCTGCAGCTTGAGAAATTGGCGACATCCAAGAAATTGGCGAAAGAAATAGATCAAAATTTCACTGCCGGGGGCAACACAATGGTCAATTGAAACGTAAACGCTTTTAAATGAATAAGAAATAACAACGCATAGTTGTTTTTAGTAGATAGGTTTAGGTTGGTTTGAAAAAGAGGGTCTTTAGGGCCCTTTTTTTTATGCCAGAGATTCATTTCTTTACACAAACTTTTTTGATGTGTTTTCCTCTCTGACGCATAATCGACAGTACTTATCGCAACCAGTTGACAATACACCCCTTGTGTTGTTCCGGGTGGTTTTTGGCTTTCTCGTGTTTATGGAGGGGGCAAGCTTTTTCTTGCTCGGCCAAATCTCCGAAATTTATACTGAAGCAGTTGTTGTTTTCACCTATCAGGGACTAGGCTGGATGCAGCCGCTGCCAGGCATTGGGATGTACCTGGTTTTTACTTTTGTTTGTGTGATTGGCATCATGATCATGCTTGGTTGGCGGTACAGGTTTTCAGCCTGGGCATTTGCCCTGACCTGGACATACATTTACTTCTCCCACAAGGCCCACTATAACAATCATCACTACCTTTTTATGCTGATGGCCTACGCTATGGCGCTCATGCCCGCAGCCGATGATTTGTCTCTTGATGCCCATTACCACCCTGACAGGCGATCAACGTCTTGTCCCAGGTGGTGTGTCTCCTTTTTTGTGCTTCAGTTGCTGATCGTTTATACGTTTGCCAGTATCGCCAAAATTTACCCCGACTGGCTGGAAACAAGGCCGATGGAAATTTGGATGAAGGGCAAGTCTCACTATTGGCTGGTGGGCGGTGTGTTGCAGTATAAGTGGGTTCACTATGTACTTGCCTATGGGGGCATCGTTTTTGACGGAGCTATTATTTGGTTGTTATTAATCAAGAGGACTCGCTGGGTAGGCGTCACCTTGTCGATAGCTTTTCACCTCTTTAATTCATTTGTTTTTCAAATCGGTATCTTTCCCTACCTCATGCTAGGCACATTGTTCTTCTTTTTCGATGGAGCTGACCTCAGAAAAAAACTACTGGGAAGGTGGAAATGGGGAATTGCTTTGCATGCAAAAACGGACTTGCTAAACCACCCAGGCTATTTCCTCTTTTTGGGCTATTTCCTGATTCAGCTGTTGCTGCCATTGAGGCATCATTTGTTTGAGGGCAACGTCCATTGGACAGAAGAAGGTCATAAATTATCGTGGCATATGATGCTTCGGACGAAGAGCGGCAGTGCTGTTTACAGAGTCACCAACAAGAAAACTGGAGAAGTAGAAAAAGTTCGTCCGTCTCATTACCTGGGTTCACTTAAAGGCAGGATGGCCAGCAGCCATCCGGACATCATCTGGCAGTTTGCTCATCATCTCAAAAAGGAATACGAAAGTAAAGGATGGGAAGAGGTTGCCGTATTTGTTGACTGTGTGGTAAGCCTTAATGGACATCCTTCCTACCCCCTGATTGACCCGGAAGTTGACCTGGGAAGCGTAGGATGGGAGCCATTCCGGCATTCTGAGTGGATACTTCAGTGGCCTGAGGAATTGCAAGAAATTGAATGACTATTGAGAAGTATCCAAAATTAATCTATAATTTTCGGCCTTAAAGAGGGCCTTGTTTGGCCCAGGATGCGTACCTGTTTAGCCGCTGTTTTGTTAACAAAACACAGGTACATTTATGATTGCTACAAGTTTTAGAAAGTGGACCGCCACAGCTACTCTGTTGTGTGCAGGCATGTTTACATTAAAAGCCCAGCAGGTGCAGTGGGCCTCTTCAGTTGGTGGTTTTTCCAGCGAGTATATCAACAACAATTACAAAGGACAATATCTCGCCAAAGAGATTCTGGGTAAGCCAAGCAGGTATCCGGTATTTGGAGCGACACCATGCGGCTGGACGCCCAGCAAGGAAAATAGTCCTGAAGGCGAGTGGATCAAAGTTGGCTTCGACAAGCCTATGCAAATCAGCCAGGTAGTCGTAGTCGAAATCTTCAATCCAGGGGCCGTGAGCAGGATACTCCTCTACGATGAGGCAGACAACGAATCGGTTATTTACCAAAACGACTCAACCGCACCGCTGAGCGAGGCTGGTAGGCTGCTTTCCCATGTGTTCCCTAAAACGACCTACAAGGTGGCTGCGGTAAAGGTCGAATTGCGCACATCTTCGGTGCCCGGCTTTAACGAGCTTGACGCAATAGCCATTAGTGACTCGGAGGCACCGGTTCCAGTGGGGATTAACCTGTCTCCCGATGCGGACAAGGTGTTGCAGATAGAACACCTTTCTGCAAGTGTGAATGCGCCTACAGATGACCTTAATCCCATTATTTCGCCGGATGGCAAGGTATTGTACTTCACAAGGGAAGGCCACCCCGAGAACCTCGATGATCCGGCTACCCAGGACATTTGGTTTGCGAATATCAACGAAGATGGTAGCATTGACACTGCTGTGAACATTGGCCGGCCGCTCAACAATGCCAGCAACAGCGGTCTGGAGTCTATTTTGCCCGATAACCAAACTGCCTTGCTGCTCAACACCTACAATGCCGACGGAACGATGGGCGTAGGTGTTTCGATCACACACAAGGAAGGTGATAAGTGGGGCTTTCCTGTAAAAGTCGACATCGACAGCTTCTACAACCACAATAAGTTCGGAGAGTATTTTCTCGTGGCCGACGGACAAACCCTTTTGATGACTTTGCAGCGAGACAACTCCATTGGCTCCAAAGACATCCATGTCAGTTTTAAAAGGGAAAATGGTACCTGGACGGCACCCATGAATATCGGGCCAACGGTAAACACAGCGGCATCTGAGATTTTCCCCTATATGGCTGCCGACGGTGTTTCTCTTTACTATTCTACGTCAGGGTGGCCCGGCTACGGCGGCTCCGACATGTTCGTCACCCGACGCCTCGACGACACCTGGCTCAACTGGACAGAGCCGCAAAACCTGGGACCTCACATTAACTCTCCCCAATTTGACGCATACTATTCTTTTACCGCATCGGGCGACTACGCATACTTCTCCTCTTACGGCAAAGATTCCTATGGAAAGAGCGATTTATATCGGGTGAGACTTCCTGAATCACTGAGGCCAAAACCAGTAGTAGTAGTGCGGGGCCGGGTACTCAATGCCAAAACAAACGAGCCACTGGGAGCCAGCATCAACTATGAAGTGCTGAGTTCCGGTAAACAGGCAGGCGTTGCCAATAGCGACGCAGTAGATGGAAGCTACAGTATTATTTTACCTTCGGGTGAAAATTATGGCTTTTTGGGTCAATCCGATGGGTTTATTTCGGTGAGCGAAAACCTGGATCTTGTCAACCTGAAGGAGTATCGGGAAATCAATAAGGATCTTTATTTGGTGCCAATTGAAAAGGGGCAGGTGGTGCGCCTTAACAACATCTTTTTTGACGTAAATAAGTTCACATTCAAGAAGGAGGCTACTCCTGAGCTCAACCGGTTTGTCAAGCTGCTGACCGACCAATCGGGACTGCGTATCGAGATATCGGGGCACACCGACAACACGGGCAGCGCTGACTACAACATGAAGTTGAGCGCCAATAGGGCAAAGGCCGTTTATGATTATCTAATCAAGCAGGGTATCGACGGCGGGCGACTGGCATTCAAAGGCTATGGGCTCACCAAACCAACTGCTGATAATAACACCGCTGATGGTCGGCAGCTCAACCGAAGGGTGGAGTTTCTGATCGTGGAAAGTGAATAACAGCCGGTTCACTTAAACCAGTTGGCGGGAACGATTCATTTGGGTAAATTACCTTCGACTAACCAACCACAAAATGATCAATCGTTTCCGCCAGCTTTTGCTGGTTATCCTGCTTCCCATCCTTTCCCTGCCCGCACTTGCACAGTTCAGCCTTGAGGAGGTGATGTCTTACCCCTTTGCCACTGAGCTGGTAGCTGGCAGGGCGACCGATGCGATGGCGTGGGTTGAAAACAAAAGGGGGGTAAGAAATATCTACTTTGCAAAAGGGCCTGAAGGGCCTTCGGTTCAGCTTACCAGCTATGGTAAGGACGATGGGCAGGAAATATCCTCGCTCACCTTTTTTATGAATGACCAGTGGCTGCTTTACGTGCGGGGCAGTGCACCCAACGGAAATGGCGAAATAGCCAACCCCGATAGCAACCCAGAAGGCGCCGAGCAAATCATCTGGCTTATTTCTACAGAAGGGGGTGATGCGATCAGGGTGGCAAACGGTTACTCACCAACCGTCCATCCCACTGAAAACACCATTCTTTTTTCCAGTCCGGCAGGCATTTTCCAAATAAAGATCAATGAATACGGCATTCCTGAATCTGATAGTGAAAGGCTGTTATTTCGGGCCCGTGGCAGCAATGGTGGGCAGGCATGGTCACCTGACGGCAAAGAAGTGCTTTTTACCAGTTCAAGAGGAGATCATAGTTTCTTGGGGATTTTCAATCCAGAAAAAGGGGAAATCCGCTGGATGGCTCCATCGGTAGGCAGAGATATGATTCCCGTTTGGTCGCCTGACGGCAAACAGGTGGCTTTTGTCAGGTTCAGCGGCTTGAAACGATATGAGCTGACTAACCTAACCGGTGGAGAGTCATTTTCAATCATGGTGGCGGATGCTGCCACGGGAGCAGCTAAAGAAGTATGGAAATCCCCTTCGGACGACGGGGGCTTTGCGCAATCGTACCCGGCGGCTCCACTTCAATGGACGAAAGCAAACAGATTGCTCTTTTATTCTGAGCATGACGGCTGGATGCACATTTACAGCATGAATCCGGATGGGTCGGGCCTTGTCGATTTGACACCCGGTGCCTGCGAGGCAGAAGACAGCGCCATTTCTCCAGACGGCGGCACACTTTATTTTTCTTCCAACTGTGGGGATATCGACAGAAGGCACTTGTATAGTGTGGCAGTAAAAGGTGGAGTCCCAAAAGCACTGACAAAGGGAGAAGGAAGCGAAATGACGCCGGTGCCATTGGCTTCCGGCAGGGGCCTGGCGATGCAATACATGGGTTATAACTTTGACAAGACTGTCGGTTTTCTGGCGTCTGGAGCGACGACCGTGAAACAAATTTCCTCGACTGCTCCATTGGCCTTTCCCGCTAAGTCGCTGGTCAAGCCAGAGCAGGTCATTTACAAATCGCCCGATGGCGTTGAAATTCACGCACAACTATTTATGCCTGCTACGCACAAAAAGGGTGAGAAGCATCCCGCCATTATTTTCATGCACGGCGGCCCCATCAGACAAATGCTGCTGACCTTCCACTATTCAAGTTATTATTCCAACGCTTATGCCTTCAACCAGTACCTGGCCAGTCAGGGCTATGTGGTGATGTCGGTGAATTATCGTGATGGTATCGGGTATGGAAAAAACTTTCGCAGAGCTGAAAACCAGGGTCCAAGAGGAGCTTCGGAATACCAGGACATTGTAGCCGGAGGCAAATACCTGCAAGGCAGGGCGGAAGTAGACCCAGCCAAAATAGGCCTGTGGGGAGGCTCCTACGGCGGCTACCTCACTGCCATGGGCCTTGCAAGAAACCCGGAGCTTTTCAAAGCCGGTGTTGATCTTCATGGCGTGCACGACTGGGCTTTTCGGGCAAAGCAATTTAGCCTTGGCGGCTGGTGGGGCATCAGCGACGACTTGATGGGCAAGGCTTACGAGTCGTCTCCGGTTTCTGACCTCTCCAAGTGGACGGCGCCTGTGCTGCTGGTGCACGGTGACGACGACCGGAATGTGCTTTTCCAGCAAACCACTGACCTGGCCGAGACCCTCAGAGAAAAAGGAGTGAATGTCGATCTGCTCATATTCCCCGACGAAGTGCACGGCTTCCTGCGGTATGATAGCTGGTTCCGCACCTTTGAGGCGGCCAAGGTGTACTTTGATAAATATTTGAAGTAGCTGTTATGCGATAGTTGCTGTCCTTCATAGCTTTAGCTCAAGACAGTTCGTAGTGAATAAAAAAACAAAACTGGTTCAATGCGTCCCGCTTGGACCTTTTGTTTTTTTATAAGCAAGTTGGTGGAGAGAACCTACCGGCCTTTGCCATTCGTTTTTTCGTGATACAACTTTCGGTCAGCGTTTTCACCAGTCTCCGTTGCGGCTTGGTGTCTTCACCAGCCAGACCCCCCTGAACACACATATTAATATTTCGCCGTGGCGTCGTGTCTTCACGTGCCACCTATTGACACTTTTTAATATCTTGCCCGCATGATGACAGTAGATTTCAGAAGTGATACAGTAACAAAGCCGACACCAGGCATGCTCGAAGCCATGATGACCGCTGAAGTGGGCGACGACGTTTTCGACGAAGATCCAACCATTAAGAAGCTGGAAGCAAAAATAGCCAGCATGTTTGGGAAAGAGGCTGCTATTTACTGTCCTTCTGGGACCATGACCAACCAGATTGCCCTTCGCATCCACACCCAGGCACAGGACGAGGTCATCTGCGACAAACGTTCTCATATTTACCTTTATGAGGGTGGCGGCATTGCCAGTAATTCTCACATTTCTGCCAGGCTGGTCGACGGAGACAGGGGCAGGCTTTCACCAGAGCACGTTCTCGAAAACATCAATAATCCGGATGATATCCATTTACCCCTCACCCGACTTGTGTCGCTGGAAAACACGATGAACAAAGGGGGCGGTGCTTATTACACGCTGGCCCAGACCAAAGCTGTGAGTGACGCCGCCCGCTCGAAAGGCTTGAAAATGCATCTGGACGGTGCTCGTATTTTCAATGCATTAGTAGAAACGGGCGATCGCCCAAAGGACGTTGGCGAGCTGTTCGATACCGTGTCCTGCTGCTTTTCTAAAGGACTTGGTGCTCCTGTTGGCTCTGCTTTGGTGGGTAGCCATGAGCACATCAAAAAGGCAAAGCGGGTGCGCAAGGTTTTTGGTGGCGGTATGCGTCAGGCGGGATTTTTGGCAGCCGCCTGCATCTTTGCGCTCGACAACCATGTAGAAAGACTGAAGATTGATCACCAGAAAGCCAAAGCGCTTGGAGAGCTGGTCACGACGCTTCCCTATGTGACCGGACTACTACCTGTGGATACCAATATTGTTATTTTCGAACTCGACAAAAAGGTGCTGGCAACTGACATGGTAGCCAAACTGAAAGAAACGGGCATTTTAGCAGTGCCTTTCGGAAAGCATGAGGTAAGGTTGGTGACCCACTTGGACATCAAGGATGACATGATTGACTATTTCGGCCAGGCTGTGGGGAAGCTGAAAAGTGCGTTTTAATTGCCCCTTTTAACGCTCACCATGTATACCCCAAGAAAAATAAGAGCTGCGGAAATTAGTTTGCCAATGGTGGGGAGCTCCCGCCCCGATACCACTTCAATAAGCGTGGCAAAAAGAGGTTGAAGAAATATGTAATAGCCCACTATTGATGAGTTCACGTATTTCAAAGCTGACACATTAGCAATGTAGGCAATAACGGTCGTTCCAATGAGCACATAGGCGATGCTAATCCACTGGGCGCTGGACAAGTCCCCAAAAGGAATGTTAACAGCCTCGTGAATTGAAAACGGAGTAACTAAAAACAATCCAAAAAGAAATGTCCATTTGACCACCGTCAAAGGGTGGTAGTGGGCCATCAGTCGCTTGACCAAAACAAGGTAAATAGCATAGGAAATGGCGTTGCCGATCACCAGAAGGTCTCCCAAAAGAAAGCTGTTGCTGAAGGAGAATTCATGAAGGCCTACAAGAGAAACCGCTCCGGCCAAACCAAAAGAAAGCCCGAGTGCTTTGCGTCTGGTGATCCGCTCTTTCAGTAGAAAGTATGACATTGTGACTACTGCCACTGGAGTAAGTGTCATGATCAAAGCGCCGTTGACGGGAGAAGTCATGCTGAGGCCTTTGAAGAACATAAGCATGTTAATAGCTGCACCAAAAAAGCCGCAGACAGCCAGCCGGATAAAATCTTTGCGGCTGTCTATTTTTTCGTTTGTAAATAATGGCTGAATAAGCCAGAAGAGTACTGTTGCTACAAGCACCCGCACTAGAATGAACGCAAACGGAGATACCGGCTCCGGCATCACCGATTTGGCAACGCTGTAGTTGGCGCCGTAGAGTAAGCCAGTGATTAAAAGTGCAGGATGAACCCACCAGGGGTTTGCTTTCATGTCTGGATATTAAGGCACGAAGGTAGGCACTATAACGCCCTCATGCCAATTCAGCCTAGTTGCTGATTTGAATGGTTATGGTACTCAACGGAGTGCCTGTTATCCCATCGTTGTATTTCCAGGGGCCGCTGGTTTGCAATAACCAGATGGCTTCCTGATCGCAAGACTCGCAAAGAGATTTGCTAACCGTGATGTTTTGAGGAGCTCCCTGGGAAGTAAGAGAAAATGTAAGCTGCACTTCCCCAGCGACCATGTCAGCTGTTTTTTGCTGGTTGTCGGTCACATACCTTCTAAAAGACTCAAGTCCTGCCACAGGTGTCGCCAGTTGCGTGGTGGTGGCAATTCTTGCGGATCTGGCAACCGGCTGACTGGCTTGATCGGCTTCCTTTTTTGCCTTTGCTGCACCACTACTCACATCAGTCGCTGTAATGGCATTGAGCTCAGATAGTTTGGGGGCAGCCACTTCTTGCGGCACCGTCTCAGTAGCAATATCTTTTTTTTCCGTCTCCTGCAATGCCAAGCCAGCACCCTGACTGCTTTCTTCTGCCTGAGCAAATTCTATATCGTCTGCTAGTGTAAGGTCAGGTGTTTCTTCAGCAACCGCTATTTCATCACTTAGCTCAGCCTCATCGGCCACGGCCACCGGAGCGCCAGTAACCTGGGGGCTTGCTTTCTCCTCGTCAGCTATTGGTTTTGGTGTTTCAACTGGCTGACTTTCAGCTACCAGATTTTGTTGATAGGAGGTATTGTCGGTTGTTGCCTTTGCCGAATCGGCCTGTTCTTCGGTTTCATCCATTTCAATTGGCGCAGGGTCATTGATCGCCAGTGATGAATCCGCAGCTAACGTCTCGGCGGATGCATTTTCCTCCAATCTAGGAGACATTGTCAGTCTCCAGGCGGAGAAGCCTGCCACCAACAGCAGCGTAACCACGGCTGCTATTTTCCAAACGTTAGAGAAGCTGTAAAAAGAAGCATTTTCAGACCGGGCCAGCTTCTTTTTCATGTCAGCCAGGTCTTTGGCCAGAAGTTTCACGTCCACATCCTGGAGTCCTTCCATCGCCTCATAGAGGAAAGGGTCGTTTTCTGCCTTTCTTTCAAAAGCGTACTTCTCCTTGCTGCTCATCTCTTCATTGAGATAGCGCAGAAGGTCTTTTTCTTCCTGGCTTTTTGACGGATCAATATCGTTTTTGGGCTTGCTCATCTTTTACTCTCAATACAGAGCTTCAAGTTCCTTTTTCCGTTTTGAATATGGCTTTTCACTTGTTTCACATCTATGCTTTTCTTCAATGCGATCTCTTCATAGGTCTTTTTGTTGAAATAGAACATCTCCACACATCCTTTCTGTTCCATCTTCAGTTGCTCAAGGCATTGCTGTAGTTGCGGTGTGAGATCAGTTTCTTCTTCGTCTAATGGATGCACAACTTCGGTCGATTCCATAAATAAGTGTGCACTTTTTTCCTGAATTCCCTTTTTCGAACGAAGCTTCATCAGGCAATGATTTTTAGCTACGACAAAAAGCCAGCTTCTGAATTTTTCTATTTTCTGGGAGGGGCTGGTTTCGTAGAGCTTCTCAAAAACCTCCATGGCAGCATCTTTGGCCTCCTCTTTGTCGCCCATGTATTTGAGGCAAACCCCATAAACAAGGGTGAGATAGCGGTCATACAGTACTGCCAGCACCTGCCTGTCTTTTTCAGTCACGAACCCCTGCCACAGGGCCTCATCAGAAAATCTATCAAGTAATTCCAAACAGATGTTGCTTTTGTAAACGGTCAGTCAATTGTTAACAGAACGGAAAAATAGAAAATAGTTGTGCCCAATTTATGGAATTTGAATTGGTCTTACATCCTGTTATCAAAATCAAACAATGATGACAATGAAAAATGTAGCAAAACCCCTCGTACTGATAGCCCTGGTGCTATCTTCATTTACTGCCTACAGCCCGGCGTCTATAAAGGTTAATGGAACGGTGCTGAATGAAAAAGATGGCAAGCCGCTGACTGATGTAAATGTTGCAGTCAAAACAACTGGCAAGACCACAGTCACTAATCAGAAAGGTGAATTTGAAATTTTTGTGCCTACTGAGAACGATGTGCTCATTTTTGCCAGACCAGGATTTTTTAATAAGGAGGTAGCCGTGGTCGGAAGAAAGTTGCTGGAGGTGAAGATGAAAGCTGATCCCAGTTGGAAGCCGACCATTGCGCCGAAACCGGAACTAAAGGAAGTGGCTGACGAAGAAGAGATTGTCTTTGATATGGCGGTTAGTCAACCCATGGAAAGAAGCATGAAGAAGTCAATGGCGATGGGAGCGGCTTACAGTACAGCCTATCATATGGAGCCTGCACCTGTGGTTCACAACACCGAAGGCTATGCTACCATCCACGAGAACGTTTTCCATCAGCCGCTGAACGAGCCGCTTTCTACCTTCTCGATCGATGTTGACGCAGCTTCTTACTCCAACATGCGTCGGTTCCTGAGCCAGGGCCAAAAGCCCCCGGTAGACGCCGTCCGCATTGAGGAAATGGTTAACTACTTCGACTACGACTATCCACAACCAGAAGGAAACGACCCTTTTTCCATCAACACCGAATTGTCTTATGCTCCCTGGAACTCCAAACATTACCTCGTGCACATCGGCCTGCAAGGCAAAGTTATACCAACCGACAATCTACCTCCAAGCAACCTGGTGTTTCTGATCGATGTGTCAGGTTCTATGAGCGACCCCAACAAGTTGCCCTTGTTGAAGTCGTCCTTCAAACTTTTGACGGAACAATTACGTCCGGTCGATAAGGTTGCTATTGTGGTGTATGCCGGTGCGGCTGGACTTGTGTTGCCTCCCACAAGTGGAAGCGATAAGCAAACCATTATGGAAGCTTTTGATAAACTACAGGCTGGCGGCTCCACCGCAGGAGGCGCTGGAATACATTTGGCGTACAAAACGGCTCTTGAAAATCTTGTCGAAGGTGGGAACAACCGTGTGATTCTCGCTACGGACGGCGACTTCAATGTAGGGGAGTCGAGCGATGCCAGCATGGAAAGATTGATTGAGCAGAAAAGAAATGATGGCATCTTCCTAACGGTTCTTGGCTTCGGAATGGGCAACTACAAAGATTCCAAAATGGAGATTCTGGCCGACAAGGGAAATGGCAACTATGCCTATATCGATAATATTCTAGAAGCGAAGAAAGTATTGGTAAACGAATTTGGCGGTACGCTGTTCACCATTGCTAAAGATGTGAAAATACAGGTGGAGTTCAATCCAGCGAAAGTGCAAGCTTATAGGTTAATTGGCTATGAAAACAGGTTGCTGAACAAAGAGGATTTTAATGATGACAAGAAAGACGCTGGCGAGCTTGGCTCGGGCCATACGGTAACCGCTCTCTACGAAATCATTCCAGTAGGAGTCAATAGCAGCTTCCTGCCCGTCGATCCTTTGAAGTATCAGCAGAACACTGTCATACCTGAGGCTGCCAAAACTAACGAGCTGATGACAGTGAAGCTTCGTTACAAGCAGCCAGATGGCGACACCAGCAAGCTTTTGGTCAACACGATCATGGACAAGCCAACAGCCAAAACCTCGGAGAATTACAGATGGTCAGCTGCTGTTGCTGGTTTTGGCATGATGCTGAGAAACTCTGAGTTCAAAGGTGACATTACCTACGACCAGGTGGTGTCGCTGGCAAACGAAGCCAAAGGCCAGGACAAAAACGGTTACCGCATAGAATTTATCAATCTGGTGAAGTCGGCGATGTTGTTGAACTAAACTAAGTTTCAGATTTTCTTTGCGCCTCTGCGCCTTTGCGAGAAACTATTCCGCTTGGACGCAGAGGCTTTTTTTTTACCTGTTTCATGCCTGTGCTACACGACTGTTTAGATCAAATTTGCTTACTTTGTTTCCCCGGTAAAACGCCAAAACACCAACATGTTCCAAAACACTTTCCCCCTCGCCGAACGCATGCGCCCAACCACTCTCGATCAGCTGATCGGGCAGGAGCACCTGGTGGGGGAGAAGGGTATTTTGAGGAAGGTGATTCTTTCCGGGCAAATCCCCTCGATGATCTTGTGGGGTCCTCCCGGTGTGGGCAAAACCACCATGGCCAATATTATTGCCAATACACTGAAGGTGCCGTTTGAAACGCTAAGTGCGGTGAATGCCGGTGTGAAAGACGTGAGGGAAGTCATTCAAAAAGCAAGACCGGGCATCCGAACTGTGCTGTTCATTGATGAAATACACCGCTTCAACAAATCACAGCAGGATGCACTGTTGGGTGCTGTAGAGAAAGGTAAAATTACCCTCATTGGCGCCACTACTGAAAACCCAAGCTTTGAAGTCAACTCGGCATTGCTCAGCCGCTGCCAGGTGTATACGTTGAAGGCTCTTGAAATAGAAGACCTGGAGAATTTGCTGGCCAATGCCATGAAGGCGGACGAAAAATTGAAGGACAGGAAGATCAAGCTGAAGGAGAAGGCGGCTTTGTTTCGGCTATCAGGCGGTGATGCCAGGAAACTTCTGAATTTGTTTGAGCTGGTCACCGACCAGTATCCGGACGACCCGCTGGAAATCACCGACGAGATGGTGACCAGCACTGCACAGCAGCGGATCAGTATCTACGACAAGTCCGGCGAGCAGCACTATGATATTATTTCCGCCTTCATCAAATCCATCAGGGGCAGCGACCCCAATGCAGCTGTATATTACCTTGCTCGCATGATTGAAGGGGGTGAGGACGTCAAGTTCATTGCCCGCCGCCTGCTGATTCTCGCTTCGGAAGACATTGGCAATGCGAACCCGAATGCACTTCTGCTCGCCACATCCGCTTTTCAGGCAGTGACTATGATTGGCTATCCAGAATCACGTATTATCCTTTCTCAATGTGCTACTTACCTGGCCTGTTCGCCAAAAAGCAACACCAGCTACGAGGCCATCAACAGCGCCATTTCCCTTGTGAATCAAACGGGAGACCTTTCTGTTCCTCTGGCCATTCGCAATGCGCCTACCAAGCTGATGAAAGACCTCAATTATGGCAAGGACTACCAATATGCTCATAGCCACAAGGGCAACTTTGCCGAGATGGAGTTTTTACCCGAAGAAATCAAAGGCACGAAACTATATGACCCCGGGAAGAACGTCCGTGAGGAAGAAATGAGAAAGCAGCTGCGGACTCTGTGGAAAGAGAAGTATGGGTATTAGCAGTGGTGCCCATAGCGCTAGCTAGTGGCTCCTCCTTTAAGCCTGCATTATACCACCGTCTTACTCCTTCTTTCTAATAGCACAGTGTCTCTCCATATCCCATGAAGCTGTCCAACCTTTTCACGGTAGCCAATTTCCCGAAAGCCCATGCATTTGTGCAGGGCGATGGTAGCCACATTCTCTCTGAAAACGGAAGACTGCAAAGTCCAGAGGCCCTCCGACTCCGCCGCAACGATCAATTCCTGAAAGAGCACTTTCCCCAGCCCTTTTCCCTTGAAGTCATTTTTGACGTAGATACTCACCTCAGCCACGCCTTTGTAAACCTGCCGCATCGAGACCGGACTTAGCGCCGCCCAGCCAACGATCTGCCCATTTACTTTGGCAACCAGCCGACATTCCTGAATATGCCCGGCATCCCAGTTTTCCCAGCCGGGACTTTGAGTTTCAAACGTCGCCAGCCCCGTTTCAATGCCCTCCAGGTAGATGCGTTCTACCTCTGGCCAGTCGGCGGGCACCATTTCAGCTATCTCAGGTTTCATTTGAAGAAATTTTTAGTGCCACGCACAGTTCTCAGTTGGCGCTGGCAGCACATGTCAGCCAAGCTAAGCAAAAATCAATTACAGCACGACGCTGCTGATAAGGCAAGTTCCAGGCTTGGTTTGCAAACCGTAGGCTGAGCAAATAACTTGATGCGCAGGGTGTCCTCATCATTTTCTATTTGTTCCACGCTGTAAACCGACGTTCTGAGATCACCGTGTCCCCATTCGAAAAACACTTCGGCCTCTTTGTCCATCGGATCTTTTGTGTCGACCAAATCTAATATGGAAAGTGCCTTGTCGGTGGTCCAGGGTTTTCTTATAGCCTCCAGATCATTTACGTAAAGCTGCACAACCGTTTGGTTGAACGCCAGTTTTCTTCCTCCACAATCTACCGACGTGATCTTTTGGTTCTTTACCTCCGTGATGTGAAAAGTGGCTGGAACGAATTGGCCAGGGGCATACTCAAACTCAAGGTTGTTTCCTTTTGCTGACCTAAGCAATGACAGTAGTTCATGTGTTCTCATGATTAATCGTATTATTACGATGGTTAGTGATAAAAAATAAGCCGGACTGACCGACATGTCTATTAATCGTAATATTACGATATAATGTTTCGCTTTTCTATCATTTTTTTCAGCAACGTGTATTCTACCCAAAGTGTGTGATTCCATGGCGGGCAGGAATGGGCAATGTGAAAAAGCCTGAAACGGCCCATTTTTTGGAGCCAACTCGGCTTTACCGCCGAAAGCATTGAGCCATAGAACCATGGATAGCTGTCTCCCTCCAACCGGTATAACTCGATTTCTCGCAAAGGTCTTACACCAAGTTTTAGCAAGCTGATGGCATAGAGCATAGCCTTAAAGTCGTTCCATTCCGTCGCTAAAAGCGCTTCAATATCAGACACGAAAACTGCGATCAGGTGCTCCAATTTCTCTCGATCCCCACTAAGCCATTTGGCGAGGTGGTAGGCAATGACGGCGCTATCTGGGTAGTAGGGTGCCACCTCATAGGGTGTTTTTATATAACTTTTGGTCAGAATGATGTCTTTTAAATAGGCTTCTGAAGTTCCCGTGAACGCTGTCGGTAAGAGCTTATGATGCTGAAACAGGCTCAACAGGTTAATCATGGCACACGCATCCACCACCCATGGCATTTTGTCGCCCAGCCAGGCAGCGTACATCCGGGGCTGCTTAGGATAATGTCGGAGAAAATGCTCGTCAATGTCCTGCTGTAGGCTGAGTACGGTTGGCTTGTCTGATGACAGTGCCGAATAAACCAGGGCTGTGTCATCAATATCGTCGGGTAAGCGAAAAAAATCGAACCGATGCAGCACTTTCCCATTTGGAAAAGGGATGTCGGGATTGGTTGGCCAGAAGTTGTAGTGCATCCGGCCTCGGCGGCTTTTGTAGAGCGGAAAGGTGTCGACGATACCGGCGACAATCTTATCAGCCCGTTCGGTTTGGGAGGAGCTCATCAGGTGCTTCCATTCTTGTAGTTTACTTGCGATCAAAGCCGGAAAAAAGACATTGGGGTCGTTTCGGCTAATCTTGAGTATTGGATAGCTTCGAACCGACGGAACACAGCCAAGCGGCAAGCCGAGATACCTTGCTTGCTGCTGCTCCTTTGCTAAAACATTGAGCCAATTGTCAATATGTTTTTCCGCCTCCATTCGTGACCAAAATACATCTTTCAATAGAATGGCTGTCTTAATTTTGTTGCCATTATTTTGATCATTAACCAATTTCGTCAACCCTGACTAGTAAGCATTTAAAAAATTCTAGAAAAAAGGACCGAGCGCCCAACTCTTTAACGCAAGCCTCGGACGATTAGAACTGCTTAAGGTAGCTTATCTTGAAAATACCTTGCTGCTCAGTCTGCCTCACAAAGTCGTCCCCAAGCGTTTCCCTACTGTTTAAAACAAGATAGACATAAGATAGTGGGCTATATTCCCAGGCAAATCTGATGTTAAACGAATCAAGCGTGTTTTGTGAGTTCTTTTGGTAAAGTCCTACAAGCTGAATCCTCGGGTTTACGGCGAACCTCCCTTGCAAAGTATAAAGAAATACTTCCTTTGTGTCTGAATTTGTGCCGACCGATTCAAACTGATTTCGGTTGATGCTTGCCTTAAGTGATATGTGAGGAATAGGTATGATTGAGACAGCCAGATCAGAAGTTTTAAGTTTTCCGTTATAATAGTCGCCAAACTCATACTGTAGACTATAAGAAATTTTTCTCGAGGGGTCACTACCGGCTGTGAATGAATATCTGAGGTAATCATATTGGTCAGGGTCTATGGATATCCCTAATGGAAAAAAACTGGAAACCAGGTTTTGGTGCTGACTGCTCCAGGTAAAACCATAGAAGCCTCCATCCTGCATTTCAAGCCAGAAAGGAGTGAGCTTTATTTCTCTTTCAATAAGCGTTTTTGACGATGCCTGATGATACCACGCCGCATTGATGGCAGGTTGGAATGAACGAATGAATTTTTGAAAGGGTAGGTGTTTGCCTCTTAGGTTGGCGACGGTGCCTGGGTTTGTACTAATTACATCGGTTCTTGACAGAAAGCCCATTTCTGAAGCGAAATTCCTGGTTACGATTGATTCAGTCCACCATGCCGTGATTTTGTTGCTGGTATAGAAGTATTGAGAATACCCACTAAACCCTTTGCCTGTTCCATTGTCATTAACTGACTCCAACGCCATGAAGTTTAATGAGTTTGAGTTCCCAAACCTGAGGAATCCGTCAAGGCCACCGGTTAGGTTGGTGTGGCTTCCGGTAGTAGATTTCATAGTGGCGATTGTTCCCAGGCGGCTTTGCCTCCCAAAGTTTCGTGAATATCGGCCAACAGCAAAATTGGCCGATGGTAGCGTGTCGTAGGATCGCT
Source organism: Imperialibacter sp. EC-SDR9 (assembly GCF_902498805.1). Taxonomy (GTDB): domain Bacteria; phylum Bacteroidota; class Bacteroidia; order Cytophagales; family Cyclobacteriaceae; genus Imperialibacter. Next base: position 178,306 of record NZ_LR701573.1, read on the forward strand.
GACGGACGGCCATCAAGCCAAAGTTTTGTTTTAGCGACCTGCTCACCAACCTCAAACCACCGTCGATGGGCAGTGGCCGCCCCTGTTGGCCCAGGCCAATTCTTCGGCTAAAAAACGGTAGAATCTGCATTTTACCTCCGGTGTTCCCATCAGCTATCAGTCCTGGCCCAAAAAGGGAGGCGTTTTCCAGGAAAAACTGTCTTTTTTCCGGAAACAGTACTGAAAACCTGCTTACATTATTTACCTGCACGTCAGCGTCTGCTTGTGCAAAATCTGTATTAATGGTCAAATCTCCGATTGTGTTAGAATTCATGGCCCACTTCACGTCAGCGCCAATTTTATAGTTCGCATCAACATGATTGGGTTTGCCCGCATCGATAAGCTTATTAGTTGAAACCAGCGCATATGGATTAACCTGAATATTCGTGGACGGTGGCGGAGGCTGAATTTGGGTTAGTTGCCCTGAATATTCCATCCGGTTGAAGCTGAAAGAACGTGGATAAGGGGACCATGCCGAAATCTCGTTGCTGGCCCTTCTCAGCCTTAAAAAATTGAGCCCCCAGGATTGTACATCTCCAGATCCTTTGGTATATCGGATGCTCTTCCAGGGGATCTGAAATTCTGCAAACCAACCTGTGTCCGTGATAGACGTCCGTACCTTCCAGAGACCATTCCAATCACTGTCGAAAAGCACAGCGTCAAAGGAAAGGTAGTCTTTTTGAGCTCCATAGGGGTTTGTCACGAAGGACATACTATTTCGGTTGTCGTTGAAGCCGTCAATGCAGATGGCAAAAGTATCGTGAGCTCTCCAATAGAAATCCCTCTTGAGGTCGGGAACCCGAATGGCCTCCTTACCCAGCTGGTCAAAGCATTTTACGCCAACATAGAGAAACTCGCTATCGAAAAGGACTCGAACAGATGTTTTGTTCTCGGCTGCTTTGCCTTGAAAAGGCTCAATCTGGGTGAAGTCACTGAGAGAATCTGCCGTTGTCCAGGCGCTTTCATTCAGTATGCCATCGATGACAATTTTGTCGGTGGCAAGCATTGCCTTAACGGAGAGCTTCTCGTCGGGTGGCGAAAAAATGTCTTGACTTTTAGTATTTTGAGGCTGAAGCAGTAGTAAAATGCAGGCCATGAAAAAAAGCGTCGAATAGGTTTTCATAAGTAAGATTCAATTTTTCATCAAAATTGAGCGCTTGCCTAGAGCTTGAAAACCTGATTCTTGCTATAAAGTGCCTTCGGGCCGAAAGTGTCGCACAGGCGTGATTCCTCCAAATGGGCCGGTGAATACTGTTTTTATATAATGCTCCTTTCACCAGAAGCTATTATTCTTATTTTTGTCGATTGTACAAAACTCATTCCCAACGATTCTACTATTAACCTATCCCGTATGATGCAGCAAATCAACGATTTTCTGGTTCTTATCGACAGCTTTATCGGCAGTGCCGATTGGTTTGTTTACTTCCTGCTTGGAACCGGCCTCTTCTTTACCATTTACCTCAAGTTTCCTCAGATACGCTTCTTCCGCCATGCATTGCGGGTGGTGTCAGGTAAATACGATAAATCTGACCTGCCTGGAGATACTTCCCATTTTCAGGCGCTTTCCACGGCACTTTCAGGCACTGTAGGCACAGGAAACATTGCTGGTGTGGCCCTGGCCATCCACCTTGGAGGCCCGGCTGCCCTGTTCTGGATGTTGATGACTGCTGCCCTGGGCATGACCACCAAATTTGTGGAGGTAACGCTCTCTCACAAATACCGGGAAACTGTTGCAGATGGTTCACAAGCAGGTGGCCCCATGTATTATATGAAGAATGCCAATTTTATGTTGTTTGGCAAAAAAGTGAGCCTGGGTTGGGTGGCTACTCTTTTTGCCATAGCCACTGTATTGTCTTCATTTGGTACCGGCAGCTTGCCTCAAATAAATAGTATTTCCAACTCTGTGTTTGCCACGTTCGGCATCGAGCATTGGATCACAGGTCTTGTGCTATCTATTTTCCTTGGAATGGTCATTATCGGTGGGATCAAAAGAATTGCTGCCGTTACTTCTAAGCTGGTACCAGCCATGGCAATCATTTACTTCATTGGTGCTTTTGCTGTTATTTTCTACAACGCTGGGAATATCATTCCTTCCTTCGTTTCCATTTTTGCTGATGTGTTTACTGGCTCGGCTGCCACAGGCGGCTTTTTAGGAGCTACGTTGGCCTATGCATTTAATAGAGGTGTGAACAGGGGCTTATTCTCCAACGAAGCTGGTCAGGGTTCTGCACCTATTGCTCACGCTTCAGCGAAAGCCAATGAGCCTCTTTCGGAAGGTATGGTGGCCATTCTGGAACCTTTTATTGATACAATAATCATCTGTACCGTTACTGGCCTTGTGCTACTCTCAAGTGGCGTTTGGAATGAAAAGCACCAAAATGTTTTTCAACAAACGGACATGTTTGTGCTTAACGGCGTTTACGACGAAAATAATCCGCAGGATCAGGAAAAGCTCTTCGGACACCTTACCAACAAAGGCGCTGTTGCCTTATACAACGGTGACCTGAATGTGCAGGATGGCTCGGTGACCAACAACCTGTCAATCATTCACGCACGCTCCATAGCCGAAGATGTAAAGATTTCAAAAGCAGGCAGCCCTTTCACCGGATCTGTCAAAGTGCAAAACGGTAATCTTGTTGATCCTTCAGGCGACCTTTTGGTCGAAGGAAAATCGCTGGTACATAGCGCCCCACTTACTACCATCGCCTTTACCAGGAGTTTCTTTGGAGATGCCGGACAGTATATTGTCGCTATCGGGCTGCTGCTTTTTGCTTTTAGCACGGCTATTTCCTGGTCATATTATGGCGACAGAGCCATGACCTTCCTGCTTGGGCCTAAGTCAGTGATGCCATATCACATTATTTATACCATTGCCTTTTTCTTTGCTTCGTTTACCGACACCACTATCATCTGGACGTTATCAGGCATCACTATTGCCCTGATGACCATCCCAAACCTAATCGGCATTTTGTGGCTAAGGAAGGAGATGCCTCAAATCATCAAGGATTATGGTGAGTTCTTCGACAAGAACTTTCCTGGCATGAAGCATCCTAAATTCAAGTAACCTTTCCGGGACCGGTTAAAAAAAGCCTTCCGTTTCACTTAAGAACGGAAGGCTTTCCATTTCAGAGCCAATGTATTTTCTTATCATGCTTCAGCAAGCGCTTCCTTTTCTTTCGCTACAGAAGCGTCGTCAGCCGCCAATTGCTCGACAGACTTAATTCTTGAGCCAAGGAAAATACAAACCACAGTAACGGCAATGGCAAAATAGCCAACCCAATTGTACCTGGCCAGGCTTCCCCCGTTGTCAATCACAATCACTCCGGCAATCAGTGAGGCCAAGCCAGCCGCCAGCTGCTGTACCGATGAGCTAATGCTCATGAAGCTCCCTCTGTTCTGTGGTTTCACCGAAGAGGTAATCATTGCCATCGCTGGGATCATCCTGCCTCCACCCAATACAAAGAAAAGCCCCGTAGCTACTAGTGCCGCTGCCACAGGAACCGGCGGCATGTTAGTGATCAGGAAGACTGGGATAATGGCAGCGCTGGCACAAACTATAAAGACTGTCTTTTTCCCAAATTTATCAGCAAGCCTCCCAATCAAGGGAGAGGTGAAAATGGTCATTCCGCCGCCTACCAGGTAGATGTAAGTTATTTGATCGCCCTCAAAACCTACATTTCGAATCATGTAAGGAGCAATAAATGGGATAATCGAGAACTGCCCCAGTATTAGTGTCAGCATGAAAAGCAGTGCCAGCTTCTGGTTGGGTAACGAGATCGCATTTGTTAATACTTTAGCGGGGCTGGGGCGATCCGATTTTTTCACCATATGTCCTGTGAGTGAAGGGATAAATTTGAATATCGCCAGGGTAATCAAAGTGCCCATGCCAGCCAAAAGTAGGAATGGAGCATGCCAACTAAACTTTTCTGCGAGGAAATAACCAAAAGGTACTCCCGCCACTGATGCCACTGAAAACGCCGCCATCACAATCCCCATGCCTTGTCCTCTGCGTTCATCCGGCGTCACATCGGCCACCACCGACAATATCAATGCCCCCAAAACTCCACCAAAAGCGCCGGTAAGGCTTCTTGCAAAAAGAAGAACGACGTAAGTTGGGGCAAGGGCACATGCAATGGTGCCGACCACAAATCCAACATTAAGAAACAGGAGTGCCTTTCTTCGGTCAAATCTATCGATGACAAAGGCCGCCATAAATCCGAATATGCCAGCTGTAAATGTATAGCTGGAGACAATGAGGCTAAACTGCTGGGGAGTAATCTCAAACACTTTCATGAGCAAATCCCCAAGGGGCATAATGATCATGAAGTCCATAATATGAGTGAAATTTATTCCGGCAAGGGTAAAAAGGATGATTTTTTCCTTCGACATGATAAAGTTAGATCAGGCTTTGGTGAGCAAAGCGTATTCAACACGCTTTAGCACCAAACAGTTGCCAGTTATCCGCAAAAAAATAAGAAAATAACACACTGATCACATCAGCAAAGAGCTTATGAACAATTTGTTAGGTGAGGTATGTGCCTTTACTGCGTTCGAATGGCAATAACAGGATCCAGCCTTGAGGCGGTAGCAGCAGGTATGATGCCCGACGCCATACCAATAACAGCCGATACGCCCAGGCCAAGAATAATGTTGCCTACCGTAAGTTGCAGGTCGAGCGTTCCCAGGCTCACAAAGGATATCAGATAGACCAGGAAGATACCAGTTCCGCCTCCAATCACGCTGAGGAAGATGGCTTCAAACAGGAATTGGAATAGGATAAAATAGTTTTTGGCTCCGAGCGACTTTTGAATACCAATAATATTGGTTCGCTCTTTTACGGACACAAACATGATATTGGCAATGCCAAAGCCACCTACGAGAATTGAAAAGCTACCTATTACCCAGCCTGCAACACTCAGCACATCAAAAGTCGAGCTGATAAAGTTCACCAGTGCTTCGGGGCGATTGAGCGCAAAGTCATCTTCCTGTTTCGGCTTGAGTCCCCGCCTTTGGCGCATGAGCCCTCGCAGCTCGTATTCGAGCTCGACCAACCCGATGTCTGAAGATTTGCCTTTTGCCGTAATTGATGAGCCTATTCCATCTCTGGCACCGCTGTAGTAGAGCTTAAGAAATGTCTTATAAGGAACATATATATTGTCGTCGTTGCTGGGAGTCCCGAGGAATCCCTCACCCTCTTCTTTTATAGTGCCAATCACGTAGTACTTCAGGCCTCGCATGGCTATTGTTTTGCCTACAGGATCCTCGTAGGGAAAAAGATCTTTCGCAATTCGTGCGCCAATAATGGCCACATTGCGGGCGGCATCGGCTTCCAGTCGGGTGAAATACCTGCCTTTCTCAAGAGGTATTTCATATACATCCTTGTGGTCAAAAGCAACGCCCATAAGGTCGGAGGAGGTCGAATTATTTTTTTGTTTGGCCGTAACACCACCTCTTCGGGCAGAGATAGTTATGGCTTCGAAGCTGTCACCATTTTCCAGTAGAAATTGATAATCAGCATAGGTAGGCTGTGGCCGGTTCATGTATTTCCACCAGGGGTATGGCCCGCCACCAAACCCGTACGGCCATTTCTCGACGTTGATATTATCTGACCCAAGAAAGTTAAGGCTGTCTTTAACGCTGCGTTCAAGGCTGTCCACAATCGTGAACACGGCAATGATGGCGAAGATGCCAATGGTCACCCCCAATAAGGAAAGAATAGTTCTCAGGAGATTGGATCTAAGAGCGTTCCAGGCAAACCTGAAGCTTTCGAGTGTTAAGCGGATGATCAGCAAGGCTTTTTATTTTATTAGTTGACATTCAATACAAATAATTACATCGTACTGAAACTTTCTATATCTTTGCATCCTTTATTTGACGGACTACCACCTCCTTCACAATTTAATACCGTAATATTAAATGAAATTATCAGAATTTAAATTTGACCTCCCTGCGGGGCTGGTTGCCCTCTATCCCTCTGAAAACAGAGATGAATCTCGTTTAATGGTTTTGCACAGAGATTCAGGAAAAATTGAACACAAAACTTTTAAGGACATAGTTGACTACTTCGATGAGGGAGACAACTTTATCATTAACGACACAAAGGTTTTCCCTGCGAGGTTATACGGTAACAAGGAAAAGACAGGTGCTAAAATTGAAGTATTTCTTCTAAGAGAACTCAACAAAGAGTTGCACTTATGGGATGTGCTTGTGGATCCTGCACGTAAGATCAGGGTCGGCAACAAGCTCTACTTTGGTGATGGAGACCTTGTCGCAGAAGTTATTGATAACACTACTTCAAGAGGAAGAACCATCAGGTTCCTTTATGATGGCGAAGGCGTTGACTTCTACAAGATGATCGATACCCTTGGAGAAACACCACTTCCAAAGTATATCAAAAGAAAAGCTGAGCCAGACGATAGAGAGCGTTTCCAAACTATTTATGCAGAAAATGTAGGAGCTGTAGCGGCACCCACTGCAGGTTTGCACTTCACCAAGCAGCTGATGAAGCGCCTGGAGATCAAGGGTGTGGAAATCAACCCGATCACCCTGCACATTGGCTTGGGCACTTTCCGCCCTGTAGACGTTGAAGACCTGACGAAACACAAAATGGATTCAGAGAACTTCTTCGTGCGCCAGCCAACGGTGGACATGGTCAACAAAGCTATCGATGAGAAGAAAAGAGTGGTGGCAGTAGGTACTACGGTGATGAGATCGCTGGAGTCTTCGGTTTCTGCCAGCAACCGCCTAAAGCCTAATGAAGGCTGGACGGATAAATTCATTTTTCCTCCCTACGAATTCAAGATTTGCAACGCTTTGATTTCTAACTTCCACATGCCTGAATCAACCCTGTTGATGATGGCAAGTGCATTCGGAGGCTATGACCTCGTGATGGAAGCTTACCGTGTGGCAATCAAAGAAAAATATCGTTTCTTCAGCTATGGCGATGCCATGCTGATCCTGTAACGAAGCAGATTTCTTTTAAGAAGCTCCTGTTTACAAAACTTCGGCGTTATCTTTCGAAGGTTTAACAAACAGGAGCTTTTTTATGCCTGAAAAGTACGTGATCATAGTAGCGGGGGGCTCCGGAAGCAGAATGGGCGGTGCACTGCCCAAACAGTTTCTGGAGGTGCAGGGCCGTCCGATACTCATGCGTACAATAGAAGTATTTTTCTCCTTCGATCCTTCCATAGCCGTCATCCTGGTGTTGCCTCAAAGCAACATGGCTCTTTGGAAAGAGCTCTGCGAAGAGCATGGATTTTTGCCTGCACATCAAATAGTGGCGGGTGGTGCTTCCAGGTTTCAATCAGTGAGAAATGGGTTAGAGCACTTGCCAGACAAAGGACTAGTGGCCATTCACGATGGAGTTCGTCCGTTTGTATCGGCTGAGGTTATTGCTCAGGGGTTTGAAGTAGCATCGAAACAAGGCAATGCGATAGTCTCCTTACCGCTGAAGGAGTCGATTCGTGAGGTGTCTGGCTCTGGTAATAAGTCGGCAGCACGTGATCGATCCAAATACAGATTGGTCCAAACTCCTCAGACATTCGACATTGGCGTGATCAAGAAGGCTTACACGCAGCCCGAACGTCCCCTGTTTACCGACGATGCCAGTGTGGTGGAGTCGGCTGGAGAATCAATAGTGCTTATAGAGGGCAACGAGGCAAACATAAAAATTACCCATCCTGCCGATTTGCTGATTGCGGAAGCATTCCTGAAAAACAAAAAAAGCCCGATATAAGCTACCGGGCCATTATTTTAGCCATTATTTCTATTGACGACGGGTATTAATACTCGTCCTCGTTGAAAAAGAAATCTTCTTTGGTCGGGTAGTCCGGCCATATTTCTTCAATGCTTTCGTACGGCTGACCATCATCTTCTAGCTCTTGCAGGTTTTCTACTACTTCTAGTGGTGCTCCTGATCTAATGGAGTAGTCAATTAATTCGTCCTTGGTGGCGGGCCATGGGGCGTCTTCAAGATACGAAGCCAGTTCAAGTGTCCAATACATGATCTATACCTCCAATTTTGTTCTGTTTTTCAAATAGTGCGCAAAATTAGTCATCAGTTTTTGTAATCAAAGGCCTTTATTAAATTTCTCATACACAATAAGTTAAATCGGCTCTGAATTGCAGGAAAGAGGCAAAATAGGCACGCTCAATCGCAGCACTGATGGCTTCATTTTATGGATAAATACAAAATTATCCAATAAAAGTTTCAAAAAGCTTCAAATTTGATCCAGCGACACTTTTAGCTCTTGTAACAGCTGCCTTTTCACAATCACTTTGCGCTTCTGGTTGAGGTATTTATTGTGAAGCATCTTGTCGAATGCCTGTTTGGTGGCATTGAGCCTGTCAAGATTTTCCTGATAGGTCTGCAAATCCTGCTCGTCTCTTACCAGAAGGTCACGAATAAGCTTCATCTTGAATCGTGTCTTCTCCCGATTGTTCTTCTTGGTGTATTCAGGGTCTTTGTTGGCCGCCAGGTTTTCGAGGAAGATTCTCTCCTGGCCCCGATCACAGAGAATCAGGAAGTGCTCTGTTACTTCTTTGGCTCTTTCTTTTGGCACCATGCCAATGCCCTTCCATATCTGCTGCAGTTTTCTAAGCTCGTCCACACTTTCACGGGTGCCTAAGTCAGCCAGGGTTTCCGCCTCTTGAATAAGAGCAACTTTTCTTACCAAATTACTCTCAAGCTCCTCTGGAGATGGCATCACATTGGGCCGGGCGCTATAGGCTGGTCTGGCCCCGTCTTGTGGCCTGCCACCACCGCCGTACATCGTTCTTGCCGGAGGCCCGCTCCGCCCCTGAAAGCCACCTCTGCTTTGGAAGCTTCCGGTGGGTGCGTCTGGTCTGCGGAAGAAATAGTTGGTGTGATAGCGCAAATCTTTGTCTAGTCTACGCTTTTCTCTGGCTGGCAGCTCACCCACGTTTCTCCACTCCCTTTGAATCTCACGAACCCGGTCAATAGTGCCTGGTTCGGCTTTCTTTGGTTTCAACGACTTCAATTCGTTGATATAGTCTTCGCATTTTTGAATGCGAACATCAAATGCCTTTCTTCTGTCCTCAAAATAGACCTGCTTTCTGTCAAAAAAATCAGTAAGTTTCGTTTGAAAACTTAAATCCAGTTCAGCGTTTATTTCCTTTTTAGCATTTCCTGTTTTGATCCAGCGATCCTTCACGTCAAGCACTTTATCAGTGGCTTCACGCCAGTCGCTCTCAGCTAGTGCCTGATCCAATTCCTCCAGTAATGCTGTTTTTATTTCACTATTTCTTTCCCTGTTTTTGGCAATGGCTACATTCAAATCTTCTTCCAGCACTGTAAGCCTTTCAAAGAGCGGATGGTAATCTCCAAGTCCGTCGTAATTGCCAAGGGATTCCTTCATATGAAGGAGCTTCATAAGGTACGAGCCCTTATTTTCGCTTTCGTTGATGGCTTTTTCGAGCTCATCAATCTTCTGTACGAGGTGTTGAAAGCGATCCAAAAAGTATTGGATGGTTTTCTCTTCACTTTCTTTTACTTCGCCAATTTGCCTGTCAGAAAATTCCATGTAGGCCGACAGGTAAACTTTTTCGTCTGCTATATACCCAAAGGGTATGTCTCGTCTTTCCAAGTTCCTAAATAATTATAATGTTGCGGATAAATGAGCATTTGGTGCAAAATAACTAATATAAATCAAAGATGAATCATTGGTAATAATTTTTACCATCTTTGAATCAATAATACCCTATACAATGAGTGCAGAAAAAATAATCTTTTCAATGGCGGGTGTGAGCAAAATTCACCCCCCGAAAAAACAGGTTTTAAAGAACATTTACCTTTCATTTTTCTACGGTGCCAAGATAGGTGTCCTTGGTTTGAACGGTTCAGGCAAGTCTTCGTTGCTTAAAATTATAGCAGGGGTAGACAAGGAGTTTCAGGGGGAGGTGGTTTTCTCGCCGGGATACACCGTGGGAATGCTGGAGCAGGAGCCGCAGTTTGACCCCAATAAAACCGTAAAAGACATTGTGGAAGAAGGGGCTCAGGAGATTGTTGATTTGCTAAAGGAGTTTGAGCTAATCAATGAGAAATTTGCAGATCCGGAGGTGCTTGACGACCCCGACGCTATGGATAAGCTGATTCAGCGCCAGGGAGAGGTGCAGGAGAAACTTGACCATGTAAACGCCTGGGAGTTGGATAGCAAGTTGGAGATTGCCATGGATGCTTTGCGGACACCTCCGGGTGATGCGCTTATCAAGAACCTTTCTGGCGGTGAAAAAAGACGAGTAGCGTTGTGTCGCTTGCTTTTGAAAGAGCCGGACGTGCTATTGCTGGATGAGCCTACCAACCACCTTGACGCTGAATCGGTGCATTGGCTGGAGCAGCATTTGCAGAACTACAAAGGGACGGTCATCGCTGTGACCCACGACCGTTATTTCCTCGACAATGTAGCAGGATGGATACTGGAGCTTGATCGTGGCGAAGGCATACCGTGGAAAGGCAATTATTCGTCCTGGCTGGAGCAAAAGCAGCAGAGAATGGCCAAGGAGGAAAAGACAGAATCGAAGCGTCAGAAGACTTTACAGCGTGAGTTGGAATGGATCAGGATGTCACCTAAGGCTCGACAAGCGAAAGGAAAGGCTCGTTTGAATGCCTACGATAAAATGGCTGGCGAGGAAGTCAAAGAAAAAGAAGCTAAGCTGGATCTTTTTATTCCGAATGGGCCAAGGTTGGGCAATAAAGTCATTGAGGCAACAGGGCTTTCAAAGGCATTTGGTGATAAGCTGCTTTTTGAGAACCTGTCGTTCGCATTGCCACCTGCGGGAATAGTCGGCATTATTGGGCCTAACGGTGCTGGTAAAACGACGCTCTTCAAATTGATAACCGGGAAGCTTCAGCCTGACGCCGGGTCATTTGAAGTGGGTTCCACAGTGGTGACTGGTTATGTCGATCAGGAGCACGATAACCTTGATCCCAACAAAACGGTGTGGCAGACGATTTCCGAAGGAAATGAATTGATGGAATTGGGAGGCAAGCAGCTTAATTCACGAGCATACGTAAGCAAGTTCAATTTTGCAGGCAATGATCAGGAGAAAAAGGTTGGAGTGCTTTCCGGGGGCGAAAGAAACCGGGTGCACCTGGCATTAACGCTAAAAATGGGCGCTAACTTGTTGCTGCTTGATGAACCTACCAACGACCTGGATGTAAACACGTTGCGGGCACTTGAGGATGCGCTGGAAGATTTTGCAGGCTGCGCCGTCATTATTTCTCACGATAGGTGGTTCCTGGACAGAATTTGTACGCATATTCTGGCGTTTGAAGGAGATAGCCAGGTCTATTGGTTTGAAGGCAACTACACGGACTATGAGGAAAATAGAAAAGCTCGCCTTGGCGGTGATATTATGCCTACCAGAATCAAATACCGAAAGATGACTAAGTAGCGGGTGAGAATTGGATAATGTTTCCTGAAGAGTTATTTTGAAGCTGCTGGTTTTCGGCAGCTTTTTTTATTGCAAACAACGGGAAAGGATGAACGGTATTCTCCTGAGCCTTATATTTTATTACCTTCATAGATTCAATCGGGTATGAAAATGAAAAACACGACACTAACAACACTCTTTGTATTAACGATTTTTGGTTTTACGCAATCTTGCGCTCAAAATCAAACCATCAAACTGACCGATCAGGAGATCAGCGATGGATGGAAATTACTGTGGGATGGCAAAACGACCGAAGGTTGGAGAGGAGCCAAGCTTGATAAGTTTCCTACCAAGGGCTGGCAAATGAAAGACGGCGTGCTGACGATATTGGCAACCGACGGTGCCGAAGCGACAGGCCCCGGCGATATTGTTACTGACAAAACGTATGGAAATTTTGAGCTGCAATTAGAGTTCAAAATTACTCCCGGAGCCAACAGTGGCATCAAGTATTTTGTGGATCCTGAAATGAACAAAGGCTCAGGTTCGGCTATTGGCTGCGAGTTTCAGGTGCTTGACGACGAGCTGCATCCCGATGCTAAAATGGGTGTGAACGGAAACCGTACATTATCGTCATTGTACGATTTGATTACAGCGGAGAATTTGTCTGATCCGGGGCAGCCAGTGCCGTTCAATGGTGTGGGCACCTGGAATACCGCAAAAGTAGTTTCAAAGGATGGCCATGTGGAACACTGGCTGAACGGCACCAAGGTGGTGGAATACGAGCGCTTCTCGCAAATGTTTAGAGCCCTGGTCGCTTACAGCAAGTACAGCAAGTGGCCGGAGTTTGGCAGGTGGCCAGTAGGTCACATCCTGCTTCAAGATCACGGAAACGAAGTGAGTTATAAGAATATTAGAATCAGAGAATTATAAAATTTCAAAGCGATGCCTACTAATAACGAAAGAAGAGAATTCATCAAGAAAACAGCTTTGGGGACCGTCGGCCTTTCATTTGCCATGTCAGCCAGAAGCTATGGCTCCATTCTTGGAGCCAACGATCGTGTGAACTTTGCAGTGGTGGGAGCCAATAGCAGAGGCAGGGCCCATATTTCGGCCATTTCGAAAGTGAACAATGCCAGCCTGGGTTATCTGTGCGATGTTGACTCCAGGGTATTTGACTCAGCGGGTGCTCACATAGAAAAGGCGATGGGCAAAAAAGCCAAAACAGAGAAGGATTTTCGTAAGCTCCTTGAGAACAAAGATGTTGACGCCATTACTATAGCCACCCCTGAGCACTGGCATGCACCGATGGGCATCATGGGCGCTAACGCCGGCAAACACGTATACATCGAAAAGCCTTGCAGCCATAATCCGAATGAAACGGGTATGTTGGTTGCATCACAAAAGAAAAACAAAATTGTGATGCAAATGGGTAACCAGCAGCGCTCAGGGTTAGCGTCAAAGGAAGCCATAAGTGACATCAGAAATGGAATCATTGGCAAAGCCTATGCGTGCAAAGCCTGGTATGCAAATGCTCGCAAGTCGATAGGCGTGGGCAAGCCTGCTCCGGTGCCGGAGTGGCTAGACTGGGAGCTTTGGCAAGGCCCGGCCCCCCGGAAGGAATTCAAGGACAACGTAGTGCATTATAACTGGCATTGGTTCAAGCACTGGGGCACTGGTGAGCTGCATAACAATGGAACTCATGAAATAGACATAAGCCGTTGGGCGCTTGGCGTCGATTATCCCACAAAAGTTTCCTCGTCCGGTGGTCGCTATGCGTTTCAGGATGATTGGGAATACTATGATACTCAAATGGTTAACTATGAGTTCGAAGGCGGTAAAATGATTACCTGGGAAGGCAGGAGCTGCAACGGGTTTGACGTTTACAACAGAGGCAGAGGCGTAACCATCCATGGCACAGAAGGAACAATCCTACTCGACAGAAACTCCTATCAGTTATTTGACATGTCAGGTAAGCTGGTGAAAGAAGTGAAGGAAGGCGCTGAAAGCGCTACGACCAACACAATGGGCGAAGGCATTTTGGATGTGTATCATTTTAACAATTTTGCAGACGCCATTCGTGAAGGCAAAACGTTGAACGCTCCCATTGCTGATGCTTCCATTAGTACTCAGCTTTGTCACTTTGGAAATATTTCTCAGGAAACAGGAAGAACCCTGAACATTGATCCTGCTAAAGGGCAGATCTTGAATGACAAAGAAGCGCTTAAAAATTGGAGCAGAGAATATCAGAAGGGCTGGGCTCCGGTTGTTTAAGTTTCATTGTTGAAAAATTGACTTATTAGTTGGAAAATATCAGAGCTTCACTGATCTGCTTATTACTTTTGTAGCAGATTGAAACCAGTTGTTTATTATGAGCTTTGATATTTTCCTTCAACCATCTTCGTGGATTGCCCTTCTCACCCTCACTTTTCTTGAGATTGTTCTAGGGATAGATAATATCCTCTTTATTTCCATTGTCTCAAAAGGGCTGCCTGACCTCCAGCAAAAGAGAGCCAGGACTGTTGGGCTTGGCCTTGCGCTGGTAATGCGCATTGGTCTGTTATTTGGCATCAACTATATCACACGGCTTATCAACCCACTTTTCTCACTTTTTGGCACCGACCTTAGCGGAAGGGATCTTGTGCTGATGGCTGGTGGTATGTTTCTGGTATTTAAGTCGGTCATGGAGGTGCACCAGAAAATGGAGGGAGACGACTCAGAAAAGGCGTCCAAGTCGGCAACCTTGCTCAATGTCATTGTTCAAATTGTGTTGCTCGACATGATTTTCTCTTTCGATTCGATCCTTACCGCCGTTGGGCTCACTGAGCACCTGCTGCTGATGATCATAGCCGTTGTTATTTCCATGGGCGTAATGATGGTGTTCGCAGGGTCTATCAGCAACTTTATTCATAATCACCCCACACTGGAAGTACTGGCACTTTCCTTCCTCATCTTAATCGGATTTATGTTATTCATCGAAGGCTGGCATTACCACGTGCCGAAAGGGTACATCTACTTTGCGGTGTTCTTCGCCCTGGTTGTAGAAGTCATTAATATGAGGATGCGAAAAGCCAGAAATCCTGTCAAACTCAAGAGGAGGATGGAAGAGTGATCAAAAGTATTGACCTATCCCAAACACAAAGTCACCACTTTCTCTAAAGTCATGACCGTAATCAATTCTCAACACTGTATCAAATCCATGCTTGTAAATTAGTCGAAGGCCAGCTCCGCTGAAACTCTTCATGTTTTTACTCATAGTAAAATCCTTGAAATTGCCACCGGGCAGGCGCCATGTCCCCAGATCTGTAAACACTACCCCCTGGCCTGCTATCTTGTTGCCATCGAAGATGGTCTGTCGGAATTCTGCGTTTAGTACCACCGAGCCTGTCCCTCGGTCTACCCTGTTACCCACGCCCCTGATATTTACGAAATTGTCGAGCACGAACGGAGCGAAAGGACGGTTCACGTTGGTGGACAGCCCTATCCTTAACCTCACGGCTATGTTGGCACTTTTGTAAGGCTTTGAAAAGAACTTTAGGTCGTTAAAAAATAGGTCAAACCTTTCTGTGCTCGCAAATCGGTCGATGGTCTGGACATTTAGTTGATTAAACCATCCTTTTATATAGAAGAGGTTGTAGTTGAGGTAATTGCTTGTGAAGGCTGCTTTTGCCTGTAGACCAGCTCTGCGAAACATCAGGGCTTTTTTGTTTCCATTATCATCCCTTTCCATATACTTTTCATCCAGCCCTGAAACCCCCACTTCAAGGCTCTGTTGAAACGAAAAGTGCCTAATCGAAGAGATGCCCAAATTCAAATTGTCATAGTCATATGTGCCATCAGATCCATCGATTGTAATTGGCTCAACGGTGGACCACTTTGTCAGGCTGCTTGTAAAACTCCAGGGGGTACCATGGATTCTATTCAAACGATACTTCAGCACTGCGGAGTGTCTATCGTAGTACTGGTAGTAGGCAATGAGCTCATGCCCCTTGCCGCTAATGTTTGAGTCTTGCACACCTACTCTGCACCAAAAGTTTTTATAGGACTTACCTAAACCAAAAATTGGTTCCACACTAAGAAGTTCGCTGCAAGTAAAGGTTAGCCGATACGCCCCGGTTTCCAGTATGTATGTAACACTTACCTCACCGATTGTAGGAAGATTAGCAAGCCGTTGCCTGTCGTTTTCAACCTTTAAGGAGTCATAGGTTTCGCCTGGCCGGGAGTAGATGAACTGCCTTAGATATTGCTCCTCCGTTCTTTTAATTCCTTTGATTTCAATGCTTTCGATAACCTCCTGGGCATCTGACATAAAGCAGATCGAAATATTAAGAATAATGGCGGCGAAACACCTGATCATACAGTTTTAACTACCCGATGGCATGGTATTCACTTTCAAGTCGATTTGAACCTCGTCGGCCATGCTAAAGCTTCTCCCCCCAACCCCAAAGTCTCTGCGGTTTATGGCAAAACTACCTGAGAAGACGATAACAGTATCGTCGTTCTTTGTCGACTTTTGCACAGTAAATGGGAAAATGACTTCCTTCTCTGTCTCTTTAATCTTGAGTAGACCGGTCACACGGTAGCCACTATCGCTTAGTTTGACGATAGTTGATGAAATGAATCGAATAGAAGGGTAATTTTCAACATCGAAGTACTCTTCTTTCTTCAGGTGCGAGTCTCTCAGGTCAATACCCGTATTGAGAGAGCTCGTTTGAAGTGTCACGTCGAACATTGATTTCGTTAAATTGGTTGGGTCAAATGTAATTTGACCAGCTATTTCGTTCATGGCGCCCTCCACATTGATGCCAAAGTTCTTTATGGAAAAGGTGATGGCAGTTCCGTTTGATGCCGGAACGTAACCTTGTCCAAAAACCGAAGGTGACAGCGCTACAGCGAGAAATGCTAACACAGTTTTTAGTACCGACATTTTTATTTTAATTCAGCATGACCAAAATTTACGGAGAAGTCCTGGCACCAAATGATGACGTAAGAAAAGTCGTCGAGCACAACAGCTTCTTCAATTTCATATGATTGTTTGCCAGTGGTAGACTTGAGTTTTCCCAGACTAACAAATTTTGTAGCTTTTGCATCATTGGTTAAATAGACGTACAAATCGGGCCCATTCTCAGTGCTAAAGGGATCAAGCACTAAAGTTCTTGTGCCGTTGCTTGAGTAAATTTTTGCACTACCCGACACTTTGTGAACCACATCAACAAATGATCCCTCTTTTAAAACAATCGCAGCTTCAGATGGATTGAAATCGTCCTCAATCGGTTCAGTGGGAGTCTCTTCTTCCCCACCACAAGCGAACAATACAAGCAGTGCTAAAGGTCTTAAGTATTTGAATGCTTTCATTTAAATTACTTTTTGTTAATAAAGTATGTAACTCCAGCCGTGAACATAGCCGATTTGTTTCTGAATCGATCATTTGGCTCAGGCGATTGTTGCACTTCCGTGTCCGTGGAGTATTCAGTAAAAAGGAACTGGAAACCAGCCTTTATCCCCCAGGTAGCATTCAGGCTGTATCTGGCAAACAGTTCCGAGTTCAGGCTTCCTATATCATTGTCAGAAATAAGCAGCACATTTAGCGATGTGGGCTTTCCCGAAGTGGTATTGCCGGAGTTTCCTTCGAAATACCTACCATCCTGTTTCGCACCAAAGGAAACACCAAAAAGGTCGATGTTAAATCCAACAAAGACCTTTGGATGAACCTGATAGCCGACGTTAAAGGATGCGTTTAGGGAATTCACTTGAGCGGATGCAAACTGAACAGAGTCGATATTTTCGATAATGTTTTCGATAAAGAATACCTGTGGCCCTGTCTCTCCTGATGTGATTGAAGCCGGTGCTGTCAAATAGTATTGGTTTTTGCCAAGGTAGTTCGTTAGCCTGCCCCCCACTCCCAGAGACCACTTTTTTTTCTTACCTAGCTGCCAATTGTGTACATACGAAGTACTCAAGCTTCCTTCAGAGCCCCCGATGCCTAGCCCAATATCGATATTATTGTCTGCTACCTGAGCTGAGAGCTGATTTACCAAAGCAGACGAGATAATTAAAACAATATATAATCTCTTCATAGTGCAATTTTTTATAAAGGAATAGGATCAGCAATGAATTACTTGTCGTTTGGCCGACAAGTGGTTAACTGTTCATGTTACGATTCAGGAGACAGGAGATTATTTGGGTGAAAGAGATAGTCAATTGCCGCCATCTTCGTGCTCCCTGGCAATTACCTTTCGTATTTTCCAGGCATCCAATTCCGTCTCAAGCTCTTTTCTTTGTTTTTCTGTCAATTGGATTTTAACTAACTCATACATATCCGGTTGACCGGCATCTACCCAACAGGTAAACCAAAAATCACCTACCATCTTTATCGAGGCCCGCATTCTGTTTTCGACTTGTGCCCCCAGCATTTGGTGAAAAGCCGCTGCGTATTCACGTGAGTAAGTTTGAGTCATGCTGCCTCCTCTCTCTTCAAACGTGTATTTTTTGTCTTCGGCAAACTGAGCATTTAGTTGCTTCTCGAACCTCAGCACCGAATCGAGCGCCAGGTGGGCATTTGTGACCGCCTTCCAGGCCTCCATCTGGGGATTTTTTATGTATTCGGCCTTGCCAACAAAAAAGTCGTAATCCTCAAAGAATAGTTCCGGTAGCCTCGATTCCCAGAAGCCATGTATGCCATATTGATTGGTTAGCTGTCCATTGTAATTCTCTGTCGTGTGCAAAGGCACGTTGGCGTCGCCTATGTAATGCCCCAGGTCTGTTGCATAGCGAAGAATGCGATCGATGTCTTTTTCCCGAAAAGCTTTTGTCAGGAAGTTCTTTATCGTTGCAATGTGCCAGGGAACGATGCCGTATGCCTGGAGCGTGTCTTCACTATACTTTTCAACGGCTTCATTCCAATATCTTGGCATCTTGTAAACGGCGCTGTCTCCATAAATGTCGATATCTATATAGTGCCTGGCCGCTTCTTCCGGAATCGCATACCTCCGTCTGTCAGGATTAACAGCATTTTCCTCCACATATTGAATATGGTATTTAAAGAAAACCCCTAATTCCGGAGGTAATGTGTAAACAGCCAGGTGGTTTATTTTTTGGTGAGCAAAAAATCCCCATCGGCCGCTGCTCGGGTTCGAAAATGATATATTTGCGATTAACGTCCCTAAAACGACTAATAGCCAAGTAGCTTTAAATGAAGCTGAGAATGTTATCACTTTACTGTTGGGGCGCATAGGCTTTCAGTTGCTTAACTGGAGATTATATTCCGAGAGGGTTTTGTAAATTCAAACAATACTTTTATCTTTGCGCTCTCTAAAAATGAACTGTTTACCGCAAGTACTAAAATAGTATGGCTAATCATAAATCCTCGTTAAAAAGAATTCGTTCTACAGAAGCTAAAAGGTTGAGAAATCGTTATCAGCACAAAACGACTCGTACCTTTATCAAAAAGCTTGTTGGAGCAACTGATAAAGCAGAAGCCACTGAGCTTTACAAAAAAGTTTCAGGCATGATTGACAAGCTTGCTAAGAGAAACATTATTCATAAAAATAATGCTTCTAACAAAAAATCAAAATTGGCTAAGCTGGTTAATGCGCTAGACTAAACACCAATTTACCCTAATATTTAAGGAGCCCCTTCAATTTGATGGGGCTTTTTGTTTTTATTGGTTGTTGATTTATTGTTTTTGGTTACCTTAAGAAACAAATCAATCAAGTATGTCCGAAGGTGACTACATGCAACGGTTGTCAATAAAAAGCTGGTCAGAAGATGATCGGCCCAGGGAAAAACTCATGTCGAAAGGCAAGTCGGTATTGTCAGATGCCGAATTGCTTGCCATTCTTATCAACTCGGGTACTAAAAGGCACTCTGCAGTCGACCTCGCCAAAATGATCCTCCAAAAGGCAAACAACGACCTGAATGCGTTGGGAAAATTTAGTATGGCAGACTTCACCGGCTTTGAAGGCATTGGCGAGGCCAGAGCCATTACCATCATGAGCGCACTTGAGTTGGGTCGGCGAAGGAAGGAGCAAGCTACAGAAGCAAAACCCGTTATAATCACCAGTAAAGAGGCCTACAATTTCATGCGGCCCTATTTGCTTGACCTGGCCCATGAAGAATTTTGGATTATTTTTCTTGGCCGTGGAGGCAAGGTAATTTCTGTGCAACAAGTGAGTTTGGGAGGTATTAGTGGCACCGTAGCTGACCCCAGAGTTATCTATAAAAAGGCATTGGAGTTGCCTGGCTGCACAGGCATAATTCTGGCACATAATCACCCGTCAGGAAACTCGAGGCCAAGTCAGGAAGATATCAGGCTCACTAAATCTATGAAAGCTGCCGGTGAGCTGCTTCAGATACATGTACTTGACCATTTGATTTTTTGTGACGAGGGATATTATAGTTTTGCAGACGAAGCAACATTATAGATAAGATGAAAGGGCCGAAGTTGATTATCAGTATTCTTGCAGTCGTGGTTGGCGTGGTTATTTTTTTAGCCAACTCCGGCGACGAATCACCAGAAGAGTACATAGCTTCTATTGAAAAGGAGCGTCAGGAGAAGAACGAATTTATGCGGAGTTCGTCTGACTCTCCATTCAAAGGGAAAGAGTTTACCGAGCTAAAATACTTCCCTGCTGACCCTGCCTACAAAGTTATGGCGAATGTTAATCAGTTGGAAGCCAGGGAGCTTGTAACACTGGGAACTAGCGACGGAAAAACGCAGCAGTATCAAAAATTTGCTTTCGTTGAGTTCGAGATCAAAGGTCAGCGGAAAAAGTTGACCTTGCTGAGGCAAGCGGGGCCAGGCATGCAAAATGTGACCTTCCTGGCTTTTGCCGACGCTACCAGCGGAGAGTCAACTTATGGCGGGGGTCGCTATCTCGACGTGTCGGTAAAAAATGCCAGACAAATTCTGCTGGATTTCAATTTGGCCTACAATCCATACTGTGAGTACAACAGCAGTTATTCATGCCCCCTTCCTTTGAAAGAGAATGTTTTGGACATCGCTATAGAGGCAGGCGAAAAAAACTACTAGCTCGCCTACTACTTGACGCTATTTGGTTAATTTTACCCCTTCGTTTTTTTTGAAACGAGTTAAATAAGGAAGAACAGAAGCAAGGGATGAAGATTTCATATAATTGGCTGAAGGAATATATTGATCTGACAGAGAAGCCCGAGGAGGTCTCAAAGGTGCTTACCGGGCTGGGGCTGGAAGTGGAAGGGTTGGAATTTCATGAGGAGATTCCCGGAAGTATGGAGGGCCTGGTGCTGGGCGAAGTGGTGGCATGCGAACCCCACCCCAATGCTGACAAGCTGAAACTAACCAAAGTTGATGTGGGTGGGCCCGAACTGTTAGGCATTGTCTGCGGCGCTCCCAATGTAGCAAAAGGGCAGCGGGTAGTGGTGGCTACCAACGGCACAACCATACACCCCAAGACAGGTGAGCCTTTCCAAATCAAGAAAGCAAAGATAAGGGGCGAAGAGTCGAACGGGATGATCTGCGCAGAGGACGAAATAGGCCTGAGCAGCGACCACGGTGGCGTGATTGTACTGGATACGCAGTTACCCAATGGCACGCCAGCTGCAGATTACTTTAAGCCAACCACAGACTATGTATTCGAAATTGGCCTGACGCCCAACAGGGCTGATGCCACCTCGCACTACGGCACAGCCAGAGATCTGGCAGCTTTTTACGGAAGGCTTTTGAAATTTCCCACTATTGACACATTCAAAACAGACAATAAGTCGCTTTCAATAGATGTCTCTGTCGAGAATACTGAGGCCTGTCCAAGGTATGCTGGTGTTACATTAACCGGTTTAACAGTTGGTCCTTCGCCGTCATGGCTAAAAGCTCGCCTTGAGGCCATAGGACTCACTCCCATCAACAATATAGTTGACGTAACTAATTATATCTGCCACGGCGTCGGCCAGCCGCTTCATGCTTTCGACGCTGCGAAAATCAAGGGAGGAAAGGTGGTTGTCAAGACGCTTTCCGAAGGCACTAAGTTTACCACATTGGATGAGAAAGAGAGGAAACTTTCGGCCAATGACCTGATGATTTGCGATGCAGAGGAAGGAATGTGTATAGCAGGCGTTTTCGGTGGTACACACTCGGGCGTGTCCGACACCACAACAAGTATCTTTCTCGAGTCCGCCTACTTCTCTCCTGACTACGTGCGAAGAACTGCCATCTTGCATGGTCTGAAAACTGATGCTTCTTTCAGGTTTGAACGAGGTATCGATCCAAATGTGGCCGTAAATGCTTTGAAACATGCTGCACTGCTTATTAAAGAAGTGGCTGGAGGAAGTATTAGCTCTGAGGTAGTTGATATCTACCCGCAGCCCATTGCCGACTTCAGGTTCAAAGTTCGCTTTGCCAGGGTCAATATGCTGATGGGGAAAGATATCGGCAAAGAGGCTATTCTGAAAATTTTGAAAAACCTACATATAGGTATTGAGGATTTAACTGCTGATGATTTCACCGCTGTTGTGCCGCCTTACCGTGTCGACGTGCAGCGAGAAATTGACGTCGTCGAAGAGGTGTTAAGAGTATATGGCATCGATAATATTGAATTATCGGCGACTATTGGTGCCGCAACTTTGTCGGAATTCCCGACGGTGGACGACAACAAGCTTCAGCTTAAAATTTCGGAGTTCCTGGCCGCAAGGTCTTTTTACGAAATCATCACCAACTCACTGACCAACGCTGAATATGGCATCAAGTCAGGATTGTACGAGGAAGAGCAGAATGTTGTTATTCTTAACAAGTTGAGTGAAGAGCTTGGCGTGATGCGTCAGTCGATGCTTTTCAGTGGATTGGAAGTGGTGGCTTACAACAACAACCACCGCCAAGCCAACTTGAAGTTTTTTGAGTTTGGAAAGACCTATCATAAGAAGGACAGTGGAAAATACCGGGAGCAAAATAGGCTTGCATTGTTTGCAACAGGTGCCTCTCATGAGGAAACCTGGAGACAGCCAACCAAGGCGATAGAATTCTACGATTTGTCCGCTGCTTTGCAGCAAATTTTAAATAAATTGAACATCTCAGGATACGAGACTCAACCCACCTCAGACAAGACATTTGAGTCGGGCCTTGATTTTTCGCTGAACGGGAAAGTGTTTGCAAGCATTGGGCAGGTAAACAAGAAGGCGCTAAAGCTGGCAGAGGTGAGACAGCCGGTTTTTTATGCTGACATCGACTGGAAGCAATTGCTGAAGTGGTACAAAGGCACAATTGATTATACTGAGGTGCCCAAGTTTCCGGAAGTGCGTCGTGACTTGTCAATAGTGCTGGATAAGTCAGTGAGTTTTTCGCAGGTGGAGAGAGTAGCGAGGCAAGCGGAGCGTCGGCTTATTAAAGGGTTGAATGTTTTTAGCGTGTATGAGGGAGATAAACTGGAGGCCGGCAAAAAGTCTTACGCCATCAGTTTCACTCTTCAGGATGAGAAGGAAACGCTGAAGGACAAACAAATTGACAAAACAATGAATGCGTTGATAGCTGCTTTTGAAAGTCAGCTTGGCGCAATAATAAGGAAGTGATTACTATGAACTCAAACCAACTCAACTCGGAATTAAACTCATTGGAAAGAAAGATTTCTCTTCTTTTAAATGAATATAAAAACCTGAAAAAGGAGTTAGATCATACCAAAACGGAGAATGACGAGCTCCGTAGTGTTTTGAGTTCGAAGGAACATCAGATAAGCGACTTCCAAAATAAATTTAAAATTAGTAAGATTGCTGATAGTTTGGCATTGAGCGGAGACGACTCGACAGAACTCAAACAAGTATTAAATGAATATATTAAGGAGATAGATAGGTGCATTGCTCATTTGAGTCAATAACCTGTAAGGATAAGTGATGGGGGAACAGCTTTCGATACGGATAAAAATAGGCAACAGAGAATACCCAATGAAGGTATCGGCTCATGAAGAGGGCATGGTACGTCAGGCAGGCAAGCAATTGAATGAAAGGATGAAGTCGTACAAGGAACAATTTGGCATCGACGATCCACAAGACTTGCTGGCAATGGTGTCCTTCGACTTGCTTATTGAAAAACTGAAAGTCGACGAGACTGTTGTAGACAATGATCAGGTAACACTAGAAAAGATTACTCACCTAAATCATCTGATCACCCAGGCCTTATAAACCTGCATATCATTTTTTACACTGTGCTTCTGTAGCAATTTCTGCTGGTGCTAACTAGTAATAGTATACACCTTATATTAAATGTTATGGACACAACCGTATATATCATCCTATTTGCCTTTGTGGGGATTGTGGCAGGCTTTCTCGTGGGGAGAATGGCTCTTAAGAAATCCTATGCGTCTAAGGAATCGGACATTGCAGAAAAGAGTAAGCTACTTGTAAAGGAAGCTGAGATTGAAGCTGAGAACATCAAGAAGAATAAAATTCTTGAAGCCAAAGAAAGATTCCTGAAGCTAAGGGAGGAATTTGAGGAGGAGTCTAATAAGAAAAAGGCCATCATCATCTCCAACGAAAACAAGATCAAGCAAAGAGAGCAGGCGCTGTCGAAGCAGTTTGAGCAGAACAAGAGAACCGAGGCTGAGCTGGACTCTGCCAAGGAGAATCTGAACGCACAAATGGAGATAATGAAAAAGAGGAAGGAAGAGCTGGATAAAATCAGACAGCAGCAAGTGGAGATCCTCGAAAAAATTTCAAGCCTCACTGCCGACGAAGCAAGAGAGCAGCTGGTGGAAACGCTGAAAGATGAAGCTCGCTCCAAGGCGTCTTCTCATATTAAAGAGATTATTGAAGAGTCGAAGCTGACCGCTACCAAGGAGGCAAAGAAGATCGTTCTCCAGACAATTCAGCGGACTGCTACGGAGCATGCCATAGAAAACTGTGTTTCTATTTTCAATATTGAAAGTGACGACATCAAAGGCAAGATCATTGGCCGTGAGGGTAGAAACATCCGGGCATTGGAAGCAGCCACAGGAGTGGAGATCATTGTTGACGATACACCAGAAGCCATCATCATCTCGGGCTTTGATCCGGTTCGCCGTGAAGTGGCCAGATTGTCTTTGCACCGCCTGGTGCAGGACGGCAGGATTCACCCGGCCCGTATTGAAGAAATTGTAGCCAAAACTGCCAAGAACATCGACGACGAAATTGTAGAAATTGGTGAGAAAACTGTGATTGAGTTGGGGATTCATGGGGTGCACCCTGAATTGATTAAAATGGTGGGTAGAATGCGATTCCGCTCATCTTACGGGCAAAACCTGCTCCAGCACTCAAGAGAGGTTGCGAAGCTCTGCGCCACACTTGCGGCCGAGCTTGGTTTGAACGCCAAGATGGCCAAGAGAGCAGGTCTGCTACATGATATTGGCAAGGTGTGGCCGGAAGAGCCAGAGCAGCCACATGCGATCCTGGGCATGGAGCTGGCCAAGAAATACAAAGAGCATCCTGATGTTTGCAACGCCATTGGCGCTCACCATGATGAAGTCGAGATGACTGCGATGATTTCACCTATCATTCAGGCATGTGACGCTATTTCAGGATCAAGGCCGGGTGCCCGCCGTGAGGTGATGGAGTCGTATATCCGTCGACTGAAGGAGCTGGAAGCTTTGGCGCTGGAGTTTGACGGTGTGAACAAGTGCTATGCCATTCAGGCCGGCCGTGAGCTCAGGGTGATTGTGGACGCTGATTCGGTGTCTGACCAGAGAGCTGGGGACATGTCGTTTGAGATTAGCCAGAAGATAGAGAGAGATATGCAGTACCCGGGACAGATAAAGGTGACTGTAATTCGTGAGATGAGATCGATTGCCTACGCCAAGTAGACCGGTATTCTGTTAAAAAAATTAAGCCTTTAGTTTTAAGCCGTCGAGGGTCGGAAAACTAAAGGCTTTTTGTTTGTTTATTCTTTTTCTGCCACTGCAGGAGCCGGAGCAGCAACACCAGCAATTTTTTCTTTGATTTTCTTTTCTATTTCTTCCATCAGTTCAGGGTTGTCAAGCAACAATTCCTTCACTGAGTCCCTTCCCTGGCCCAGCTTGGTTTCCTGGTACGAGAACCACGAGCCTGATTTTTTCACAATGTCCAGGTCAACGCCAATGTCGATGATCTCGCCCACTTTGGAGATGCCCTTGCCGTACATGATGTCGAACTCAACAATCTTGAATGGCGGCGCCACTTTGTTCTTTACCACTTTCACCCTGGTGCGGTTTCCAGTCACGTTGTCAGCGCCCTCTTTGATTTGACCTACACGGCGAATGTCAAGCCTCACCGAAGCATAAAACTTCAGCGCATTACCACCAGTGGTTGTTTCAGGGTTACCGAACATCACGCCTATTTTCTCTCTCAACTGGTTGATGAAGATACATGAGCAGCCTGTTTTGTTGATAGTACCTGTCAGCTTTCTCAATGCCTGAGACATCAACCTGGCTTGTAAACCCATTTTGCTATCACCCATTTCTCCCTCAAGTTCTCCTTTTGGCACAAGGGCAGCTACGGAGTCAATCACGATGATGTCAATAGCGCCTGAACGGATCAGGTGTTCTGTAATTTCAAGCGCCTGCTCTCCATTGTCGGGTTGAGAAATGAGCAGGTTCTCGGTGTCAATGCCTAGCTTTTCTGCGTAGGATTTATCGAAGGCATGCTCCGCATCAATAAAAGCCGCAAGCCCGCCTTTCTTTTGAGCTTCTGCTATGCAGTGCATTGAAAGGGTGGTTTTACCTGATGATTCCGGTCCGTAAATTTCGATTACTCTACCCCTTGGAATTCCACCAACACCAAGAGCGATATCAAGCCCCAAAGAGCCTGTAGAAATGGCTGGCACGTCAACCACTCGCTCATCACTTAGCTTCATGATGGTGCCTTTGCCGTAAGTTTTTTCAAGTTTGTCGATGGTCAGCGCCAGCGCCTTCAGTTTTTCAGTTTTATCGCTCATGATATGTGATTAAAATATTGAGTATTGGGGCTGTGAATTTACTATGATTCGCCTCAAATACCAACGCTATCAGGGGCAGATTTACCCTGTCACACAACAATAGCCTTCAGCTATTCTCTTCCGCCTTTTGACTGACTTCCATCTCAGCGGCTGTGGGTGTTTCCCAGAAAGTGAGGAAGATATAAATACAAAATGCTGTGCCCAGCGGAAAATTGAAGAAGTAGAAAACTGCAGGAGCCATCGACGCTTTTTGTGCCCATTTCTGGTTAGCCAGAATGCCGGCCGCCAACACAAACTCAATAAGGGCCAGCCCAACATAGAAAAACGGGAAGGCATACATAAGGGCAGCAGGATGTCTGAGCGTAAGCCCACCTATATGGATATCACTAAATATTTCCCAGCTATCGAAAAAATAGACAGCGTTGTACATAAAAGCTGAGAACACAAGGTGCAGAAGTGATACGACAATCAGAATTTTTCCGATGATCTTATTGTGCCTTTGAAATTGTTCAGGAGACTTCATATAGACAAGGTAATGATTAGTACTATGTTTTACAAGGTATTATACGCTTGACACTCTAAATGGTTGGGCGATTTGCTTCCTATACAATATTTTTCGTCGTTAGGTGTTGAAGAGCTAAATTGGAATCGTGAAGAAAAAGATTGTTTTAACGATCGTTCTGCTTTTGGTAGCGGCATTGATCTATTATAGAGATTTGATCAGCTATGGGTGGATGCAGGGCAAAGGGCAGTTTGAGATCTTGTGGGAAGCTCAACCGATTGGGGAATTTCTCGAGTCGCCCGACTTCCCGGATTCTTTAAAGGCCAAGCTAAGGCTCATTCAGCAGATAAGGTCTTTTGCCGTCGACTCCCTGGGCATTTCCCCTTCTGACAACTACACGACGATGTACAATCAGAAGGGTGAAAATTTACTCTGGAACGTAACTGCTGCAGAGCCATTCGCCCTGTTGCCTTATCGCTGGAAGTTTCCGTTTCTGGGGTCGTTTCCCTACAAGGGGTATTTTGATCTGGAAAAGGCGAAGCTTGAAAGGGAGAGGCTGGACTCAGCTGGCTACGACACGCATATCGGCATGGTAAGCGGTTGGTCCACACTCGGCTGGTTTAAGGATCCGATTTTGAGCAAAATGCTGGAGAGGTCTGAGGGTGATTTGGCTGAATTGATCATCCATGAGCTTACACACGGCACGCTTTACGTTAAAGACAGTGTGGAGTTTAATGAGAACCTGGCCAGCTTTGTGGGAAGAGTGGGTGCCATTCAGTTCTTAAAGAACCGGTTTGGGCAAAACTCAGCTGAAGTTACATCGTATGTAAATTCAGAGGTCGATTACGAAAAGATCTACCGCCACTATTTGAATGGGGCACGAAAATTGGATAGCTTATATAAAACTATGGACGAATCAATGTCTGTTGCCATGAAAAGTGAGCAAAAAAAGGACATGATTTATGACATTATGAAAAACCTGGACACCCTGCGCTTCGAAGAAAGAAAGCCGTTTCAGTGGAAAGCTGAGAACAGGTTGCCCAACAATACCTTCTTTATGTCATACCTGAGGTACCGTGGGAAGATGACCAGTTTCGAAAACGAATTGCAAGAGAGGTTTGGGGGTGACCTTAGGGCATATGTGACTTATTTAAAAGGAGTATATCCTTCGTTATGAAAAATATACTGACAAAAATAGGTGGGTTAATAGCACTCGCAGGAATTTTTTCAGCGTTCGGTCAGTACGCTGGTGATCGTGCATTTAGAACTCTTAGTAACCGAAGTTTCAAAAAGGGTGAGCTTTTGGAGTACAGGCTGCACATTGGCATGCTGACCGCCGGTGAAGCTACCATGAGCATTCTGCCGGATATCGAAAGGCGCAACGGGAGGCCTTGCTACCGCATCGACGTCTACGGAAAGACTACAGGCCTGGCCGATTTCTTGTACAGTGTAAAAGACAACTGGGGCACTTACTATGACACCGCCTCTCTTGTGCCCCATCAGTTTTACAGGAATATTCAGGAAGGAAGGTACAGAAAATACGAAGTGGTTGATTTTGATCACCAGAATGAAAAGGCCAAGGTGACCACGCTGGACAAGCATACCTTTAAGCCCAAGGACACAAAAATGTATGACATACCGTCCAATATTCAGGATCTGGTAAGCGGTTACTACTACATCCGCACGCTTGATTTTTCAAAAACTCAGCCTAACGATACTCTTCATGTAAAAGCCTTTTTCGACAAAGAGCTTTTCGATATGAAAATCAGGTTTGTAAGGCGGGAAGTGCTGAAGACTAAACTCGGCAAGATCAAAACCTTGGTATTCGCCCCGGTCATGCCCGAAAACAGTATTTTTGAGGGGGAAGATGCAATCTTGCTATGGATGTCTGACGACGCCAACAAGATTCCATTAAAAGTGAGAGCTAAGATGTTTTTAGTGGGTTCGGTTGATATTGATATCACCGACGCAAAGAATATTAAGTCTAAGCTGGCGGTCGTTGAAGAGTAGTATTAACAAATTGTTACCGCTTTTACATTCAGTTCTTTATTGTCTACTTTTAACCCGTCTTTAGTATTCGTAGCTGGTATTTTTCAGTTGAGTTATAGAAAAACAGCACTAAGACCTGGTTTTAAATTATCGTAATCCCCTTTGAACAATGGGAAATAAGCAATCGCAAAAGGTACTGGTAGTAGACGATGAAGCTGACATTTTAGAGCTGCTAAAGTACAATCTGGCCAAAGAAGGTTATGACGTAAAGACGTCACTCGATGGTAGAAAGGCTGTTGAAATTGCCAAAACCTACCATCCTGACCTCATTCTGCTGGACATAATGATGCCTCATCAGGATGGTGTGGAGACATGCAGGCAGCTAAGAGAAATACCAGAGCTCAATAACTCATTCGTTATTTTCCTAACGGCACGGTCTGAAGAGTACTCGGAGGTAGCAGCTTTTGATATCGGAGCCGACGATTATATTACAAAGCCGATAAAGCCGAGGGCTTTAATGAGCAGGATAAACGCCTTGTTCAGAAGAGATTCTAAAAAGAAGAAGGACAACAATCAGGTATCGGCGGGTGATTTGAGTATTGACCGCACAAGCTACACTGCCACAATTGGAGAAGACAAAATCAACCTCCCAAAAAAGGAATTTGAGCTGCTGTACTTTCTCGCCCAAAACCCCGGAAAAGTGTTCAGCCGGGATGATCTGTTGCAGAACATTTGGGGCACCGACGTTTATGTGTTGGCACGCACAGTAGATGTGCATATCAGAAAAGTCAGAGAGAAAATAGGAGAAGGATATATATCTACCGTAAAAGGCGTTGGATATAAGTTTGAGGCTAACTAGGCTTTTATGTTGCTTAACTCCCGGGCTCTTGCGCTGCTGCTATCTGTTTCTATATCCGTTATTACTACCGCTTTTTTGTACCTGGTGCCTCAGGTAACCGTCACAGCCCTTTTTGTGGCATTTGGGCTTTCGTTTTCATCCTCCTATCTCTTGATTAGCCTCGTGCTCGAATTTCTTTTTTTTAAGGAAATCAATGGCATTAACGAAGCATTTGAAAACATAAGGAAAAAAGATTTCACGGAAGTAGATGATCCCTCTTCGAATCCCCTTAGTCCGCTTAATAGAATCAACGAAGAGATTTATTCCTACGCAAAAATCAAGCAGAGGGAAATTGACGAGTTGAAAAAGATGGAGGCTTTCAGAAGGGAGTTTCTTGCTGATGTTTCCCACGAGCTGAAGACACCCATTTTTGCCGCTCAGGGATTTGTGCACACACTTTTGGATGGGGCGGTAGAAGACAAGTCTGTTAGAATCAAGTTCCTGAAGAAGGCCGCCAAGAGCCTGGATGGCCTGGATATTCTGGTGCACGACCTGTTAACCATCTCCCAAATGGAGACCGGTGAAATAAAAATGCACTTTGAGGACTTTGACGTTCGGGAGCTTACCGAGGAAATATTCGAACAGTTTGAAGACAAAGCAGAGAAGAAAAACATCAAGCTTTGTTATACGAAGTTGGGGAAGGCCCCGATTTATGTTCACGCTGATTTTCAGAGAATCTATCAGGTGCTGACTAACCTCATTTCGAATGGTATCAAGTATACCAAGGATGAAGGTATGGTGGAGATCGATTTTGAAGAGGGAAAGCATGATGTAACGGTATTCGTGAAAGACACCGGGCGTGGAATACCCCCTGAAGACTTGAAGAGGGTTTTTGAACGCTTTTATAGGGTGGAGAAGAGCCGGTCGAAAGAGAAGGGGGGGACTGGTCTGGGGCTTGCCATCGTCAAGCACATTATCGAAGCCCATGGCAGCAAAGTCAGCGTTACCAGCACAGTAGGCAAAGGCTCCACTTTCTTTTTTAAACTCCGCAAGAGCGACGTGGAGGAAATTGAAGTACTCCGTGACGACTCACCAGACGAGGACGAGTAGTAACTGCCGCTACGAAAAAATAATAGGTTAAATTTTGGGTGATGCTTTTGAAGCAGCTATACTGCCGTAAGTCTGATGACACCTGCTGGACGGAAATAGCATTCACGTGGCGTGAACAAATACCGACTAGGCAAGTTTCAAATGGACAAGCAGACCCGAACAACCCAACCCATCAATGACAATCAGTGTAATCATTCCAACCTATAATGAAGAGCAGAATATCGTTCGTCTGATTGAAAGCCTGAAACGGCACGGTGATGACAGAAGTAGGGAAATAATTGTTGTGGATGGAGGGAGCAGTGACGCCACTGCCCGATTAGCGGCGGCTGCCGGGGCGGTTGTGGTTAAAACTGCCATTAGACGGCGATCGGTGCAAATGAATCTGGGGGCTGAAAAAGCCAGCGGCGATGTGCTCTACTTTGTGCACGCCGATGTTGTTGTTGAGCCCGACTATGTGACCGACATCTCCCAATCGCTCTCACTGGATTACGAAAGCGGCTGTTATCGCTATCGCTTCAATTCGAATAGTGTGTCGCTCAGAATCAATGCTTTTTTTACGAGGTTCCCATTTCTTTGGTGTCGGGGTGGTGATCAAACGCTTTTTATCACAAAGGAGCTTTTTTGGAATTTGGGTGGCTTTCAGGAGGACTATCGGATCATGGAGGACTATGACATCATAGAACGGATAAAGAAAAAAAGCAGCTTCCGGGTCATACCCAGGGAGATAGTAGTGTCAGCAAGAAAATATGACGCCAATAGCTACCTTCGGGTTCAATTTGCTAACTTTTTAGTTTTTAGCATGTATTTTTGGGGCGCTTCTCAGCATAGGCTGACAAGCCTTTATAAAAAACTACTCAAGACTGATCAATAGGTTCTATGGAAAGTTACATCACTGGAGTTCAGCAAGCAGGCATAGGTGTGCCGGATATCGATAAATACTGGCCCTGGTATAGTAAAATGTTTGGGCTGTCTGTTGCCATCTTCGACGATAGGGCTGAAGCGGCACTTATGACGCCCTACACCGGCGGAGAGGTGCATTCCAGAAGGGCCGTGCTGGCCTTGAACATGGCAGGCGGTGGCGGTGCGGAAATTTGGCAGTTTACAAGCAGAACACCCGGTAACTGCTCTTTTAACCCGGTGTATGGCGACCTGGGCCTTTTTGCCCTAAAGATCAAAACCCGAAACATTAAATCGTTTGTAGCACTTGCTCAAAGTGCCAAAGCGGAGGTGTCAGAGATTCTGACGGACGCTAAGGGGAGAGGGTATGCCTGGGTAAAGGATCCGATGGACAATATATTCCAGGTTGTTGAGATTTCAGAAGGCTGGTTCGGGGAGAATGGTAACCTAACCGGGGGTATTTTCGGAGCCGTTATTGGGGTTTCGTCAGTGGACAAATCGCTTCCATTTTACCAGACTTTGCTTGGCACGTCAGGCGTAGTGTTCGATGAAGAGGCCAATGGAGATAAGTTCGTCGATACTGGATCGCCAGCCGTCAGGCGGCTGGTGTTAAGTAAAACTCCCGGACAAGTGGGGGCATTTAGTCAGCTACTTGGAGGGATAGAGCTTGAGCTTGTTGAAAGGAAAGACGAAGCAGGAAAAAGAATTTTTGACGATACCAGATATTGGGGCGACTGTGGATTCATCCACCTTTGCTTCGACGTGCTGGATATGGAGCCTCTCCAGAACGTGCTGAACAAAGCTGGTCACAAATTTACCATTGACAGCAAAGGCACTTTTGCCATGGGAGAAGCCGGAGGCCGGTTTGCCTATGTGGAAGACCCTGACGGAGCCCTGATAGAGTTGGTGGAAACTCACAAAATCCCTATCATGAAGAAATATGGTTGGTTTTTGGATCTTACGAAGCGAAAGGGAAACAAGCCGTTGGCCAAGTGGATGTTCAAGGTGTTGGCCATGGCGAGCCCCAAAGCGAAAGCACTGGACTAGTTGCCTGCCTGAGGGATATTAGCTTCTCTGGTGTACCACTTTTTGATCACAACTTCTGTCGGCTTGTTTTGTGGCGTGTAGTCGTTGTTCTCCATTCCGCCAGCCTTAGGATGATCAGGATACCATTTCCAAAGAAACCCGCCAGAAAACCATGGCTCGTCCCAGAAAGACTGGAAGAGCGCTTCATACGTATTGCTTTGGGCCTGCAGGTTTAGTGGCTGTTCTTTCTCGTTCAATTCCCAATGCTTAGCTGCTGCATAGTCAGCGCTACGGTAGCCATATTCAGTGAACAGAATGGGTCGGTTAAATTTTTGTGAAAGTTTTTCCAGCGACTTTTTCGGCTCCGTCCAATTTTTCTTTAGTTGTTTTACGGAAGGCGTTTTTTCGTCGCTAATGGGGAAGTATGCATCAATGCCGATGTAGTCCACCTGTTCCCAGCAGCTCACCTCCATATAATTGTCCCAGTTGGCAGCATACGTTAGTTTACCTTTGAAGTTGGCTCGGCACGCAGAGGCAAGCTTTATCCAAAAGTCAGGTCTGTGAATGACTGCCTGATTGAATTCCGTGCCAATGCAAAAAATTTCAGCATTGAGAGAATCTGCCACCTTTAGGTAGGTCATCACATAGCTGAGGTAATTTTCTTCCCAGGCTGCCCACTCTGCCTCTGTTTCCAGTATGAAATCCCCGGGCCAGCCGTCACCCCGCACCCAAACATGCGGTTTCACCATGACTTTAAGGCCTTTTCTATGGGCAGCCACAATCTGTTGAGCAACGCCATTAGTCGTTTCCCCTCCCCACTGACGGGAATGATTGAAGTGCAGCTCTGAAGAATGACCGGGAGCAAAGGCAAAGGGAATAATGGCTACCCATTTGGCACCCACGCTGTCTAAGTGCTCAAGCTCTTCCCCCGGACTTACCTCTCTGCCGGCCACCAAAGACACACCGCTTATCTTTTGCCCCAAATGGACTGGGGCGTTTTGCATATAACAACCAGACAGCGTCGTGGCGATAAATGCTGAGACAAGTACAGAGAGTTTAAGATGATTCATAGCCTGAAGGCGAAATATTGAGAAATATGACACTTTTCAGGCGCAATTCAAATCATTCATCAACCGGTATTTCGCATGGCGCTTGCTATGGCATTGATGGTAATGAGCAAGTGAGTGAGGGTTACCTCCGTCTTGTCTGATCCTTCCTCTTTCTCTTTGCGCCACTTTTTAAGCAAGCTCACCTGTGTTTTGTGAAGGTTGTCCATTAGCGAAGCTCTCAAAAGACTGGAGTAGTAGTGGTTTCTACGCCTTTCCTTCATTGGTCTTCCCAAAAGGCCTTCAAGTGCTTCACTTGTTTTCTTTAACTCTGAAATAAAGATGTTGAGGAATTTGTCTCTCACTTTGTCATCAGTTACCAGCGAAGCATACTCCCTCATGATCGATTCATCGGTCGAAGCAAGGCTGGTGTCGATGTTGGTGAAAACATAACGGATGAGAGGATCAAACTTGATAGCTTTCTTGAACTCCGCATAGATTTCGGGCTGATTATCTCTCAAATTCTGTAGGGTAGAACCAACGCCAAACCAGCTAGTCATATTGTACCTCGACTGGCTCCAGCTAAATACCCACGGAATGGCTCTCAGATCCTCAAGCGATTTGGCACCGGACCTTCTCGCAGGTCGTGAGCCAATTTTACTGGATTCAATAGCATCGATAGGTGTAGCTTCTCTGAAAAACTGTATAAATCCTTCTTCGTGCATTAAGTTCTCGTAGTAGCCTTTGCTTTCGTTGGCAAGCTTTTCAAGAATTTCAGCCATTGGGTGATACTTTCTTTCGGTCACTCCGTCCAAAATAGTTCTGGCCGCAGTGCTTGCAACCAGCAGCTCCAGGTTGTATTCGGCGTTTACCTTATTGGCGTATTTTTGCGCTATGGTTTCGCCTTGCTCCGTCAATCGGATGGCACCCTGCAGGGAAGAATGGGGAAGGGCGTTAACGAAATAGTGCGTCGGTCCAGCGCCCCGGCTGATTGATCCACCTTTGCCGTGGAAGAACACAATTTTCACGCCCAGATCACGTCCAATTTGGCTCAACCGAGACTGTGCTTTGTACAGGTTCCACTGGCTGGCCATGATGCCACCATCTTTGTTGCTGTCGCTATATCCTACCATTACTTGCTGGAAGAGCGAGCTGGCCTGATTCTTAGTTTTTATGTATTTAATGCTTCTTTTGGTGAAAGGATGTTCCAAAAAGCCTTGTAAAATTTGGCCACCGTTTTCAAGGTCTTCGATCGTTTCAAGCAATGGAACCACAGGCAAAATACAAACGAGCCCTTCTTCCGATTGGGTTGTTAGTCCTGCTTCTCTCGCCAGCAGATAAACGGCTAGCAAATCGGAAACACTCCTGGTCATGCTGACAATGAGTGAACCAATGCCTTCTGAACCGTACTTTGAAATATGTTGCTCCACCACCTTGAGGCACTCCACCACCGCCTGGGCGTTTTCACCCACAGGAATATTCTTGTTGGCAAACGGCCGGTTGGAGGCTAGCTCTTTGTTGAGAAACGCCAGTCTCTCTTCTTCGTTCCACTGGAGGTACTCTGCTCCTTTCAGCCCGGCGGCGTCC
Source organism: Imperialibacter sp. EC-SDR9 (assembly GCF_902498805.1). Classification (GTDB taxonomy): domain Bacteria; phylum Bacteroidota; class Bacteroidia; order Cytophagales; family Cyclobacteriaceae; genus Imperialibacter. The sequence continues at coordinate 213,630 of NZ_LR701573.1, forward strand.
ATCAGCTGAGAAATAGCCTTGTCGTGAAATGCGCTGTTTTGCCGAATGTCGAGGCGGGCCAGGTGTAGGCCAAACGTTTCTACGATCCTAATGGCTCCTATCACCTCATCAAAGGCAATAGATTTGGCACCATAGTCTATCAAGGCGTCTTTTAAAATGGTGAGATCGTCTATGAGCTCTTTTGAACCCGCATAGGCGCCTTTGAAGTCTTGTAGCTCAGTGGCATGCCCCCTTTTGGTGTCAATGGGCAGTCGGGCCATCAGAATATTGACGAACTGGCGAAATGCTTCACCTTTATTGCGTTGCAAAGCTTCAATTCCTTTCTCACCCAACTCATGCATCAGGTGGTAAGCCCTCTCTCTTAGTGGGGGGTACACTTTATCAATATCGCAGGCCAGGCTAAGGTGCTTTACGAGCATAAGCAACCGGCGGCGAACTACCACGATGGCATTGAGTCTTAAGGTCTGTAGCGTTTCGGCGGTCACCTGGGCAGTCACCAGGGGGTGACCATCTCTGTCTCCGCCCACCCAGTCACCAAAGCTGATCTTCGGAAAGGCGGCGTTGTTGAGGAGAAGAGACCTCTCAAAACCTGCGTCGTCCCACGCTTGTATCATTCGACGGTCAAGCACCGGTATCACGTCAGGAAACACATTTACGAGATAGTGAAGTATATTCCTTAATTCCGAGGCTACGTCTGGTTTCTCAACATAAATCTCTCCTGTTTTCCAAAGGCGATACAATACCAGCTTGATATTATGTCTGATATTGTCCTTCTCCTTTTTCGTGTACATCTGGTTTTCACGCTGCACAATGAGGAGGTAAAGCTCCCTGTGGTGCTCGAGAACGGATGCACGTTTGGCTTCCGTTGGGTGTGCCGTGAGCACCGGCTCAATTGAAATCTCGGCGAGTTTGCTGGCAATGTCTTTTGGGCTGACTCCAGCCTCCTTGAGCGATTGTAAATTTTTGGCCCACAAACCACTGATGCTTGGTAGCGACTGGTCTTCCAAATGCCTGCGACTCTGCACAGCGGCATTCACCTCAACCATGTTTACTATTTGAAACACCAGTGAGTAGAGCTGAATCTCCTTTTCGGTAAGTTGATCAGTATTGCTAAAATTTATTTTGTTTATCCAGGGAATCTTGGAAGCAATGGCTTCTTCTCCGTTTTCGGATAGCGAATCCTTAAGGGCTTCCAGTAAAAAGGTCAAATCTTCGTAAGGCTTGCCAAGTTCAATCCTTACCTGTTCCAGCACGTCTCTCATACAACTATAATTTTTTAGATCGGCATGGCCTTTACCGGGGCTCAAGCCGACTGAGTGTAAATTAGGGCTTCCAAAAATAGTGATTCTTAATGGAAAGGCTATGTGAGTAGAGAGGAGATTAGTGCGGGTTGTGTAATTTTATGAAATTCTCAAATTTTTTGTGAAAAAATTGAAATAGTTTAATGTAGTGGTTGAGACTGCGCCGCCATCCATTAATTACGTAGAAGCTCGACACTGCATGTGCTACCTTACTACTATTCCGTTTTTTATTCCTTTGTCGTTGGCAGCAGGGTTATAAACCATCCCATTCACTACAGTGAACATAACCCTTCCATCTTTGGTGATGATAAATGTGGCAGGATCACCGAATGAGATGCTTTCATCAGGTGTTTGGTAAGCGCCGATAATGTTGATCGGCAAGTCAACATATCTCCCAACCAGCTTTCTCACCTTCACATAAGTGTACCCTTCCTGTAGCCAGTTGTCGATGTTGTCTGCTGGAATGGCCTCTATTGTTTCGAAAATGTCCGGGTAAACTTTCCCTGGCACGATCGTCATTCCGGTCGCATCAATTTCGTCGTAGCCAAAATAGACCGACATGTCGCCAAAGTCTTCAATATAACCCGCCACGTCATAGGTTCTAAGGTCTTCACGGGTGTTCTCCCTGAGTCTTATTGCCAAGTCCATAGTGTACCAGCTGTTTTCAAGCGCTAGCTGCCCATTTTTAACCAGCAGGTCTACGTAGTACCGGCCGTTTTCAGGTATTTTGAAATAGTCGTTGCTATCAAGCTTTTTGTAACTGCCGTCGGCTATGCTTTGCAGAGTGCCCAACAGAGCAAGAAAATGCACCTTTCTGATTACTTGCTTTTCAGGGTCGTCAGCGTAGGCACCGCATTCGATTAGTATTGTGCTGGTTCCCCACTTCTGAATGTTGTCACCAAACGCCCTCGGCTCAAAGGTGTCGTCGTACCTGGCGGTGTGGCCGGGCATGTAGTTTTGCACCAGGTTGTTAAGTTTGACCACGACTTGCAGGGCGGCCTTTCTTGATTCATTAATGTCTTTTGCTTCGTTATAGGCGGGTGCCAAAAAAGACAGAGACGCTGGCTTTCCGGTGCTGCCAGCACTGGTTGCCGAATTCTGGTCGTGTAGGTTGAAGCCGAAATCAGGATTCAGGCTGTCTCTGACATGCTTTAATAACCTTGCTTCCGGCGACTGTAGCCTTACAGCATCTCTGTTGATGTCAATACCCAGGGCATTTCTTCTTTGAAACTGCTCCGCCCCATCAGGATTGAGCATGGGAATGAAGTACAAAGTGACGCCTTTTAATAAGGCCTCCTTTTCTTTAGCAAATGTGCTTTTGTCAGAAAGGAAGTTGAAAAGGTCGAGCAGCACCCTCGTAGCGGTTGTTTCGTCCCCGTGCATTTGTGACCAAAGCAAAACTTTTACAGGGCCCGTACCGGCTTTCGCCAAATAGATGCTCCGGCCCTCTATGCTCTCACCTGCTTTGGTAACAGAGAAGCCTTGTTTTGTCTTAAGGTTCAAAAGAAGTGGCTCCACGTCGCCGTGTTTGAACCGCCTTACTGAGATGCTTTTCTCAGCGAAGTCGTCATAGGCTGTTTTCACTTTTGCCAGAAATTCATTCTGTTGGCCGAAAGCCTGCTGGCATAGCAATGCGGTAAGAAACAGGAAGGTTGATCTTTTCATATTGGGTTCTTTTCAACAAAGAAGGATAAATATCATCTATTGGCAACCTTAATTCAACCATTGGAGGCTTTTTGCTCTTTGTGTGATAGCTTTGTGGCCGGAATTAGTTTTGGTTCATGAAGAAAGAGAAATTTGAAGACTGGATTTTGTTTGAAAATGAGAACTACCTGCTGGTAAACAAGCCTCCTTTTCTTTCTACCCTCATGGACAGGCAGAGCGAACGCAATGTACTCGATTTGGCAAGAGGCTACGTGACTGATGCTCAGGTAGCGCACCGGCTCGACAAAAACACATCGGGAGTAATCGCTATCGCTAAAAACCCCGAGGCTTATAGAAGCCTGGCCATCCAGTTTGAAAAAAGGAAAGTGTATAAAATATATCATGCGCTGACGGATGGCATCCACAAGTTTGAAGACCACAAAGTGGCTGTTCCTTTGCTTACCACCGGAAAAGGTGAGGTGAAGCCCAGTCGAAAAGGAAAGGCATCAGAGACGATATTGAATTCTATAAAAGCGTTTTCCAACCACACCTTGTTAAGCTGCAAGCCACTGACGGGTCGGATGCATCAGGTAAGAGTGCATTGTGCTTATGCCGGAGCGCCTATTGCCTGCGATGAGCTATACGGTGGCAAGTGGCTTTACTTGTCCAGCCTTAAACGCAAGTTTAATATTGGGAAGTTCGAAGAAGAGCAACCCTTGATCAAGCGTTATGCGTTGCACGCTCATGAATTGGTCTTCAAAGACCTGGATGGAAAAAAAGTGGGAGCTGTGGCACCATACCCAAAGGACTTTGAGGTGCTGATCAAGCAGTTGGAGAAGAATAGCTGACCCCTGAGAAGTTGATTTTGGCAAGCGGCCGGAGCTAACTTAAATATTTTCAGGGCATTATTGTAATTCAATTTTTATACTTCTATCTTTGTGTCCCTTTTTGAGGGCAAGGTATATTCTGTACACAATAAAGAAATTAAAGCTGTTTCGATAAATGGATACGATAAGCTACAAAACACAGTCTCTAAGCAAGGCGAAAATTGAGAAGAACTGGGTAGTGATTGACGCTGCTGATCAGATTCTTGGTCGTTTTTCAAGCCGGGTGGCTAATGTTCTTCGTGGAAAGACAAAAGCTAGCTACACTCCGAATGCGGACTGTGGAGATAACGTGATCATTTTGAATGCCGAGAAGGTTCGCCTTACTGGTAAGAAAATGAACAACAAAACATACATCCGTCACACAGGTTATCCGGGTGGTCAGCGTTTTGCTTCACCTAGAATGGTGTTGGAAAAAGACCCAAGAAGACTTGTGGAGATGGCGGTAAGAGGAATGCTTCCAAAGAATAGCTTGGGCAGAGAGCAATTCCGTAACCTTTATGTTTATGCAGGCACTGAGCACCCTCATGCTGCACAACAACCAAAAGAAATCAAGGTAACATATTAGTATTTAGTTAATGGACGTAATCAATACCATAGGCAGAAGAAAGACCTCCGTAGCGAGACTATATCTTCAGAGCGGAAAAGGTACTTTCAACGTAAACGAAAGAAGCCTTGAAGAATACTTCCCTTCAGAAATTCTTCGTCTGATTGTTCAGCAGCCTCTTGAACTTACCAGCGAGTCGGGCAAGTATGATATCAAAATCAATGTTGACGGTGGTGGAATCAAAGGTCAGGCAGAAGCGATTCGTTTGGCAATTTCCAGGGCACTTTGCGAAATCAGCGAGGAGTTCCGTCCGGCATTGAAGAAGGAAGGCTTTCTTACCAGAGACCCTCGTATGGTTGAACGTAAGAAATACGGTCGTGCTAAGGCTCGTAGAAGATTCCAGTTCAGTAAGCGTTAATCAGTATTTCATATACTTTATATATAATTAATGGCTAATCTAGAATACAAGGACTTACTAGACGCTGGTGTTCATTTCGGACACTTAACGAGAAAGTGGGATCCCCAAATGGCTCCATATATTTTCATGGAGAAGAATGGAATCCATATTATCGATCTTAACAAAACGCTTGTGTGCCTCGAAGAAGCGTCTAAAGCACTCAAGCAAGTAGTACGTTCAGGCCGTAAGGTGATGTTCGTGGCTACGAAGAAGCAGGCCAAAGACCTGGTGGCTGATGAAGCAAGAAGGCTGAAGATGCCTTATGCTACTGAGCGCTGGTTGGGCGGTATGCTTACAAACTTTGCTACTATCCGCAAGTCATTGAAGAAAATGCAGGGTATTGACAAGTTGATGAAGGAAGAAAGCTTCACCGGCCTTGCCAAGAGAGAGCGTTTGATGGTGACTCGTGAAAAGGAGAAACTGGAAAGAGTGCTTGGCGGTATCGCTGACCTTACTCGTCTTCCTGCAGCTCTTTTCATCGTGGATATCAAGCGTGAGCACATAGCAGTGAAAGAAGCTCAAAAGCTGAACATTCCTGTGTTTGCTATTGTGGATACTAACTCAAACCCTAACGAGGTTGATTTCCCTATCCCAGGCAACGATGATGCTTACAAGTCTGTGAAACTAATTTTATCTTACATCTCTGAAGTAATTGAGGAAGGTCTCAACGAGCGCAAGAGAGAAAAAGACGATGCAAAGTCTAAAGAAGACGAAGATGAGAAGCGTCGGGTAGATGAAGTAGAGGCAGTAGAAGAATCAAAAGATTAATTTATAAATAGTGTATCCGGAAACGGATAGATTTTAAAAATTGAACATCGGAGATCCTTCGGTGTTCAATTTTTGTTTAAAGCATTTCAAAAAACATTAAAGGATAAATAACAATGGCAATCACTGCACAAGACGTAAACAAGTTACGGCAAATGACTGGCGCCGGCATGATGGATTGTAAGAAAGCACTTACAGAATCGGACGGTGACTTCGAAAAAGCAATAGAGATTTTGCGGAAAAAGGGACAGAAGGTTTCTGCTTCCCGCTCTGATCGTGAAACTACAGAAGGATCCGTTTTTGTGCGCACTAACGACAGCAATACAAAAGCAGTTCTCATCTCCCTCACTTGCGAAACAGATTTTGTTGCTAAAAACGAAGAGTTCGTTAAGCTTGGGAATACGATAATCGACCTTGCATTTGCTAAGTCTCCAGCTTCGGTAGAAGATTTGAAGGCACTTAAGGCTGGCGATCTTACAGTCGACGAGAAGATCATAGAGCTTGTTGGTAAGATTGGTGAGAAGCTTGAAATTTCTGCTTACGAAGTGATGGAAGCCGAAACAGTAGTTTCTTATATCCACGCAGGCAGCAAACTTGGCGTTTTGGTAGCCCTAAAAGGCGGAAACAGCGCCGACGTGATTGACGCTGGTCGTGACGTGGGTATGCAGATTGCAGCCATGAACCCAATTGCAGTGGATCAAAACAGCGTTGACAAAGCCGTTATTGAGAAGGAAATCGAGATTGGAAAAGACATCGCTCGTCAGGAGGGTAAGCCAGATGAAATGGTAGAGAAAATTGCTCTTGGCAAGCTCAACAAGTTCTTCAAAGAAAGCACATTGCTTAGCCAGGCTTTTGTAAAAGACAACTCCAAAACGATCGCTCAATACCTTGATAGCGTTCAAAAGGGATTGACTGTCACTTCGTTTAAGAGAATTTCAATCGGTTAAATTTTATATTATCATTAATAGATAGCAAAAGCGCCCTCATTTGAGGACGCTTTTTTATTGTCAAGCCTTCAACCTGTCAAGCGCCAACTGATAGGCTTGATCATAATACTTCGTTAGGGTAGTCCAGTCGAAATACACCGACGTGCTCTCTACCTTGTTTCGCAAGGTGATTCTTTCCCTCCGGTTCATATTGATAAACTTGTACATTTGGTAAGCAAGCTGGTCGGCCGACTGATTGAAGTTTCTTTTCTGCCGGTTTACCACATAAATCCCGTTGCTGGCATGGTCTTTCATGTTATGCAATACGTAGTCGCCAAACCCAGCCAGGTCGCTTGTGATGGCAGGTACCCCGCTGGCAATACATTCAAGCGGAGTGTAGCCCCAGGGCTCGTAGTAGCTTGGGAAAACGCCCATGTGACAACCTCGTACAAACTGGCCATACTCCATGCCAAACAGCGGGTTGGTGGAGTTTACAAAGTCGGGGTGATACACAATTTTCACTCTGTCATCCTCATGGTTGAGAAGGCTGGATGTTCTAAGAAAGTTAAGGATATCGTCGCCACCATCGTCTACCAGGTTGTGAGTGACCACCGGCGGTAATTGATCCGTCTTCCAGCTTTGCAAAAGTCTTCTGTAGCGCAATCTCCAATAGTCATCAACAAAGTCGTTGAGCATGGGTAAACGGTGGTCGCTGCTGGAGGCGGCCGAGTAGAACAATCTTTCGCCTACCTGTTTTTTGATAGCGTCTGTTGTTTGGCGCAACTCTTCGAGCACAGCCCGGCTGTGCAGAATATCCGGATTGATGCTGTGGAATGGCTGCTTTGTGATGAAAAACATGACGACGGTCATTTCGCTGCCTTCATTTTTCAGCCTCCAGTTGAGGCGAGCCAGCGCCTCAAGGGCCAGATCAAACCCTTTGTTTTTGTATTCATACCTGCCCGAGGTAAAGAAATACAGTGTATTGTCCAGGTCGAAAGTGTAGCTCTTGAAGAAGTGAGCCATAGCAAACTGGTGTATTTTTTCCTTGTACTCCCGGTGAAGGTTCTGGAATTCATGCAGTGCCTCAAACCGTTGATTGTTAATGCCGTTGGGCAGGATTACATCGGGCGTTCTGCCAAGCAGGTACTTGCACTCCTGCGCTGTAACGTCAGAAACTGTGGTGAACACCTGAGCTCCGTGAGCCGCTGCTCTTTCCAGGTTGGCGATGGCCTCTACGTTGAAATTGGTTGCCTCTTTGGACCAGTCCATGAATGGGAGGTGCTGGTAGAAGTCGGCACTGTTCATGGCAAGGTAGCGGCCCAGTAAGGTGGCGTGAGTTGTAAACACCGTTGATATTGGCATCTTCTGCCTTCTGATGTCCGGAATGCATGACGCAGCCATCCATTCGTGAAAGTGCGCTATGATCTTTTTCTTTTTGGCGGCACCCAGCGACAGTTCTTCCAGGAAGATTTTAACACACTCTCCAAAGGCAACCACCTGGTCAATCAGGTGATCCTCGGCAGGCGTGGTGATCCCATGGTGTTCCCACAGTAAGTATTTGATTTCACCAAGCTTGTTCCAAATGCTGCCGAGGTTAAATAGAACAGCTTTTGGGCGCCCTGTCACAAGCCAATGGCCATAGTGTACTTCAAATCCCTTTTCCCGCATTTTAAGAACGGCCTTACCAAAAGGGTCAGAGAAATCGTCAATTGGGTCAAATTCAGCTGATACCTGGTGCTTAAAGTACGGCCCCAGCAGGCAGTAGTTGTCTCCCCATTTGGGCATGGTGGCCGGTACCTTGGAGCGTATTACTGTATAGATTCCACCCACCTGATTAAGGACCTCCCAGGCTATCTCCACAAGAAGGGTGTCTTTCATTTCCTTTTTGCCAATTCTCTTTAATGCTTTTACAGCTTTTGCTTCCTGGCCTTTGGTCGTGCTCATAGTAGGGTGCTTAGTAGGTATATATGTAGGGTCTCCAATGCGCTAGGTAAATTATAACTATTTTTTTAAGGAAGAAATTACTGAGCCAGTATTGAGTGGTAAAATCATCAATAGGAAAAATTGTTTCCATATTTCTTCATTAGGCACTATTTTAAATAGTGCTGATATGAAAGGGGTTTTTCACTTGGGGCTGAGTTTTGCGTTCAGCACCGACTGGCTCGTATGGTTTTGACCGGTGTTGCCACCATGTCTGCCCGATCAACAAATTTTGCAATCGTTTGCGCTATAAATTTTATATTTTTATATAGAGCCGATATGTGGAAGTTTTTATGTAATCTTTTATGAATATATTTTCTTTGTCCTCCATATAGTATTTTTTATCATGGCCTGTTATTTTATATAACATCTATGTACGTATTAATTTTTGTTGACAGCAAAAATATTTTTTTGCCCTCTCCCCATTTTGATTTTCTCCTACCAACAAAATGCTATATTTGAAATATTCTCTTCAAACGGGGGTAATTGACCGTCGTTATTGAAGTATTTATAAAATAGACAACATTAGTTTAAGATTTTACTAACACACGCTATGAGCATTCAAAGAATTGAACGTATAGAAGAGGTGTGGAAGCCCATTGATGAATTTTCGAACTACGAAGTATCCAACAGGGGTCGTATCAGAAGCAAAGACCGTGAGACTTTTCACAGGGGAAGCCAAACGATGATGAAGGTGAAAGGCAAGGTGATGAAGCAACGATGGAATAAATCGTGTAAGTGCTTTTTCCTGGACCTTCTCAATGATGACGGGAAAAGGAGAACTGTTTATCCGCACAAGGAAGTTGCAAAAGCTTATTGTATCAATGTTCTTCCGGATGAATACAATATGATTATTCATCTTGACAATAATCCCCGCAACAACGACTCGACCAACCTGGAGTGGGTAAGTTCTTCTGAACACATGGCTTTCCAGTTTGAGAACGGAAACAAAGACAACTACAAGGTTTGGAAGATCAGGAAGCGACGCTACAAAAATGGATTTAAGCCGGACACCACATTTAAAGGACGTCCAAGAAAAGACGAGGTTTATGTTGACAGCGAAGTGGAAGTGGAGGAGGAAATGCTTGAGGCAGTAGAATAAAAAAAAGAAGGGCTTGTGCCCTCCCTTTTCCATCAACCAACCGTAAACTAAAAACTATATCCTTTTGCCAGTATGCGGGTGTTAAGTAACTGCTTAAAATCCCGAGACGCAGGAGTATATTTTAACCTTGAGATTCGTGGCAGAGTAGATTTTTCCGTTGTTGTCGTTCAGTATCCACTTTGCGTATTGTTATTTTCTATTTTGAGTTCTTGACCTTTTTGCCTGCCTGATTGCAGACACCTGTTAATAGCCAAACGACGTGCCAACTTTTGTAAGTAGCTGAAAAACAGTTATTTGTGTGATAGGTCATGTATGTTATCCTGGCGGACTGTCCGAAAATGATACAGGCATAGGCCGGTGATGTACAGTGCAACCATTAAAAATGGTTTTACGTACCACTACTCTTTCACGAGAAGCATGGCTCCGTAGCTATAGCCACCACCAAAAACGGTTACCACTATTTTGTCTTCGTTTTTGAACTCCTGCCAGTGCTCGGATATGCCAATTGCAGCACCTGCGCACCCGGTGTTGCCAAGGTACTGTACGTTTGAAATAGCTTTCTCAGGTGATAGCTTCAGGTTTTCCGCCACATTCTTTGTTATCCTGTGGTTGGCCTGGTGAGGTATCAGGTAAGAAAGATCATCAAGTGTGTAGTTATTCCTTTCAATGATGTCTCTGGTGGCCGATGCCATATAAGAACAGGCGTTTAGAAACACATCTTTTCCATAGGGCATTTCAATACCACCGTGGAGGGGTCTCAAAGTAACTCCCTCCAGGCCCCTTCCCACATGGGCGGCACCTCTGGTGAAAATTTCTTTCACAGCCAAACTTGGAGTAGTTGGCTTGTCTTTGGTCACCAGCAAGGCACTGGCACCATCACCCCAAAGATGGCCGGCTTTGTGGTCATGTTCGTTGTGGTAGGCCGTGTTATGCTCGGAAAGGACAACAAGCGCATTTTTTGACTTTCCCATTGCCATATAACCCTCCACAATCTCCATGGCGTTGAGGAACGAAGAGCAGGCAGATGAAATGTAGACCACTGCTGCATTCGTTGCATTGAGGTAATGCTGTGTCTTGTGGGCAAGTGTAACGATGGTGTCGTAAGGAGTGTAAGAAGCGCCTACGATCAGATCGACTTGCTGAAGAGGAAAATCTATTTGTTTTTCGAGCGCTTTGACGGCCTCAAGAGCCATTGTTGCCGTGTTTTCTTCCACACCGGCCTTTCGCCTTTCAGAAATGCCAGTTCTTTCTACGATCCACTCGTTTGTAAGGCCGTTTAGATCGGCGAAGTATTGATTCGTAACTCGCTGGCTGGGAATATAATGTGAGATATCTCTAATGTACATGTATCCTGTGTGCTAGGATTTTGCCTCAAAATAAACACTTTCGGGTCTATTAACCTTGTTATTTTTTATGTTTGGCTACAAAAAACAAACCGGACAGTAGTCTGCCCGGTTGTTTAGAGATTGATTAGTCCTTAGTCAGAATTTATTTTTGAGTTTTTCTTTTTTAGGTCGCTTTAACGACCGCCATTTCGTCATTATCTTTTGGCAACCTGATGGGTTAAGTTGTGCTTGGCATTAGCTGATGGTTGACCCTGGCTAGCCTCCCACAGTATTGTTAGGCCAAGCATAATTGCCAGACTAGCCCACACATTTTTACTGAGTAACATTTGCCGTAACATTTCATTTAAAATTTGATGTCCTGATTATTTTGAGTTGTTGACCTGTAACATGTTAGCCAATTGCTATGCCAAAAATTGCAAATACTTGGTAATCAGTTATTTGAATATTTGTAGCGAACTGTCTGTGTCCGTTTTTGCAACACTTTTCTTTCAGGAGTGTACAGCTTTGTTGTTAAACTTGTAGTTTTAGCTGACCAGCAAACCGGCTATAGCCTGTGAATCCGCAGCCGGGAAATTACTTGGGACTTACTTTCATGGAAAATTCTCCAAGTTTTAGATCAATTTTCATAAATTCAGGAAACAACATCCGTATGATCTCGACTGAAGCAATTGAAATTCCTGAAAACATCAGGTCTAAGTATGATCCAAGATCACTCGTAGAATGGTTTTTTCATTGGGAAAAAGAGACACCTGATCGTGTTTTTTTACGACAACCCAATGGGGATCAATGGATCGAATACACCTGGAAACAAGTGGGGGCCGAAGCCCGCAGAATGACTTCTTATTTAAAGAGCCAGGGCCTTGTAAAGGGAGACCATGTTGGGTTGATTTCCAAGAACTGCTCCCACTGGATTATTGCCGACCTGGCGATCATGATGGGCGGTTATATCTCAGTTCCCCTATACCCAAATCTGGTAGGCGAGCAGCTGAACCAGGTGCTGGAACACAGCGAAGTGAAGCTGCTTTTTGTTGGAAAAGTAGATGAGTGGGACAGTATGAAGAAGGGTATTCCTGAAACACTGCCTTGCCTGACTTTACCTGAAAGCCATGTAGACGACTACGACAAGTGGCAGGACATTATCGCAATGAATGATCCTTTGACAGAAAGCAATATTCCGGATGAGCTGGATTTGTGCACCATTATTTACACATCGGGAACGACCGGTTCGCCGAAAGGTGTCATGTATAACCACAAGCAACTGAAGTTCACTGCCGCTGCCGCAAAGTATGTGATAAATTTTGGAGATAAGCGTCATCGTTATTTCTCCTACCTTCCATTGTGCCATGTGGCAGAGCGAATGATTATTGAGTTGGGTGCCCTCCATTGTGGCGGAGTTATTTCATTTGCTGAATCGTTGGATACGTTCATGCAGAACCTTTCAAATGCACAGCCTACCATGTTTTTTGCCGTGCCTCGTATCTGGACCAAATTTCAAATGGGCGTTTGGGAAAAAATGCCACAGTCGAGGCTGGATTTTCTATTGAAGCTGCCAATTATTTCAGGAATTGTGAAAAAGAAAATTCGGACGGGCCTTGGTCTCAATGAGGCAGAGTATTGCCTTACTGCCGCCGCTCCCTGTCCACCGTCACTCCACAAGTGGTACAATGCGCTGGACATTCAGTTGCTTGAGCTGTACGGTATGACGGAAAACGTTGGTGCCTGCACGCTGATGCACCCTGACAATGTTAAAATGGGTACTGTTGGCCTGCCTTATCGTGGTTCTGAACTCAAAATAGAGGCTGAAACTGGTGAGATTCTTATGAAGGCTCCATGGTTGATGCAGGGATACTATAAAGAACCCGCAATGACGGCTTCGGTGCTCAAAAATGGTTGGCTGCATACAGGTGATATGGGAGAGATTGACAGTGATGGTTTCCTGAAAATTACAGGACGGGTAAAAGACACTTTTAAAACAGCCAAAGGCGAATACATAGTGCCGGGGCCTATTGAATGGGGTTACTCGCTCAATGGGTTCATAGAACAAATATGTGTTTTGGGCAGGGGGCTCCCGCAGCCAGTGGCATTGGTGGTGATTTCAGACAAGGCACTTAAAAAGAATAGAGCTGAAATAGAAAAATCGCTTGCGGATACCATGAACATGGTGAACAAAGACTTGGTAGACTACGAAAGAGTGAGGAAGGTGATTGTGATGAAGGAGCCCTGGACGATGGAAAATGGCATATTGACGCCCAAAATGAGCATAAAAAGAAATGTTTTAGAAGGGAAATACGAAGAAAATTTGCAAACTTGGTACGCAACAGAGAATACTGTCATCTGGACATAACTTTTCTGTTTTGTGCTTATCAATTTCAGGGACCCTGTTGAATCTTTCAGCAGGGTTCTTTTTTGCAAAAAAAAAACGATTTTGATAAATGTTACAGGTCTGAAAGTGCTCTCAGAAACTTCTTCGGAAGGTTGCAGTTCTCCTCACCAAAGTGCCTTGTGTCCACTAACTCGAAAATCTTCCAGTTGCCATCTTTGTCTTTGAATAGAAGAAAAGCGTCGACTCCACAATGGGAAAATTTGTCGCCAGCGAAGAAGGCGTACTTAGTCCAAACCTGGGCCAGCCTGCCATCTATTTCTACCCTAATATCCCAAAGTGGTTCATCGTACATGACTTCCCTGGGTTTAGCCATGGCCTCAAAAAATTTGGTCATATCATCTGACCTGAGACTTTCTTTTCCAGCCTCTCTGTCCATTACGGTATGAAGCTGTGCATTGGGTGTAAACATTTTGTGGTAGCCGGTGGTGTCAGCCTTCCTCATGCCTTCAAACATGTTGAAAACCACTGAAAGCACCTCCTTCTGATCGGCCGAAAACTTGGTTTTCTTTTGTGCTGTTACCGAACTGGCTGCACACACGATTATTGCTGCGATGGCCAAAAAACGATTCATATTTGGGTTAAATTAGATTTCACGTCTTAAAACTTCAAGAGGAGGATTATTCACTACTTCCCTGCTGTTAGTCACGCCTATGGCTACTGTCAGTGCTGTAATGCCTCCAATTATTGCAAGAAGAGGCAACCACACAGGGCTGAAAGTGGACTCGAAGAGGAAGTAGGACAGGGCCCAGGATCCGGCTAGTGACAGTAAGATGCCAGAGCACGAGGCGAAAACTCCCAGAAACAAGTATTCGAGGCCTGCTATTGTCAGCACCTGCCTGCGGCTAGCACCCAGCGTTCGGAGAAGAACACCTTCCTGTATGCGCTGAAACTTGCTAATGACAACAGAGGCAATGAGGACCAAAATGCCGGTTGAAATGCTCAAGAGTGCCATGAACTGAATAACGAAGGACACCTTTCCCAAAATATCGTCGAGTGTTGACAGGATCAGCTGAAGATCGATGATGGAAACGTTGGGGTAATTCCTTACCACTGCCTGCTGAAACCTGGCCGAAAGCTCGTTGTTTTCAACCCTGGTTATCAGTACGTGAAATTGAGGCGCTTTTTCGAGTACTCCTTCAGGAAAGATAACCAGGAAATTGGTTTGCACCCTGTTCCAATCGATGCGCCTGAGGCTGCCCACGTAGGTCTTGATGAGAGCGCCCTGCACATTGAACAGCATTTCATCACCCACTTTCACTCCCAGGTTTTCGGCATAGCCGTCGCTCATGGAAATAAAAATGGTGTCGTTGGGGCTCTCCATTTTGCCAAGCCATTTGCCTGCAATGATCTCTTCTGAGTCGATGAGCGAATCTCTATAAGTAATTCTATACTCTCGATTGTAAGCCCAGTCGGGGAGGCCAAGGGTGGTGTCAGCCTCCGCTTCTTTTTTGGTGTGGCCTTTTAATTCTTCGAGCCGCATGGTCACCACTGGCACGTCCTGTATTACCGGGAGATCGTAGTCAAGGGTCATCGCTTTGATGGCATCTTTTTGATCGGACTGTATATCGAAAAGCACCATGTTGGGCCGGTCGCCCGCACCGGTGATGCTTACCTGACTGATGAGAGACTGCTGAACAAGGTAAAGCGTTGAAATGAGGGCTGTGCCAAGGCCAACTGTGATAATCAAGATCATTGTTTGGTTCTGAGGCCGGAAAAGGTTGGCCAGGCCTTGCCGCCACACATAACTCCAGGTGATAGGAAAAAACTTTTTTACTGACCATGTGATTAGCCTGGCTACACCAGCAAGCAAAAGAAAAGCTGCAATCAGACCTCCTGTAAACGACAAGGCATCGAGAATAGAGCCAATTTGCCACCAGGCAAAGCCAAGAATGAAAGCCAGGATTGCCGCATAAACGGGGTAGATGCCACGAGTAGAATCAGGAACGGCTCCATCAATTCCCGCCCTTATTGCCTGCAAAGGAGCTACCTTACGGATGCGAAGAAGCGGAGGAAGCGCAAATAGCACGGAGATTGACAAACCCAGCGCAATGCCCTGCAGAATGGCTGACCACGAAAGGGCAAAATCGACAGTGACTGGAAGGAAGTCTTTGAGTACACCTGGCAGGTACATTTGCAGGACTGATCCCAGCACGCTTCCAATGATGCCGCCCAGCAAACCGATTGATGCAATTTGGATAAGGAAAATAAAGAAGGCCTGGATAGACGTGCCGCCGAGGCATCGAATAACTGCCACAGACGTAATTTTTTCTTTGATATAGATGTGGACGGCACTTGCCACGCCAATGCAGCCTAGTAATAGCGCAACAAAGGCTACCAGGTTCAGAAAGCCCGTCAGGTCTTTGAATGCCCGGCCCGTGTCTTCTTTCTGTTCTTCGACGGTGTCGTATCTCCAACCTAATTGGTCAAACCTTTTTTCATACGCTTCCTCAACGGTTTTTACATAGGCTTCGTCGTCGAACCTGAAGTACTCCATGTAGTTGATGCGGCTGCCCTTTTGCAGGAGGCCGGTTTGCTCCACGTATTCGTAAGGGATATACACCACCGGAGCAACGCTCGTGGTGATGCCCGTTTGACCCGGTATTTTCTGAAGTCGACCCACAATCTCAAACGACTCCGTGCCCACTTTTACTTCGTCTCCCACCTCTACTCCGAATTGTAGCATGAGTGTTTGGTCAACCAAGGCCTGCTTCTTTCCACGGAAAGACCTGGCAGCCTCTACTGGGTCGGTTTCGATGGCCCCATAGTACGGAAAGTCACCTTCCAAAGCTCGCACCTGCACCAGCCTTGTGCCCTGGCTCCTGGGGAAGTAGATCATGGAGGCAAAGTAGCATTCGCTGGAGCGCTCGGTGCCAATAGAATCCAATAGCGGCTGGTAGTCTTCCGTAAATGGCTGGCTCGATCTTACTACCAGGTCTGCCCCTAATAGTCCTTTTGCCTGGTCATTGATGGCAGAGAAAAGAGAGGATTTGAACGAGTTAATGGCTACAAGAGCGGTGATGCCAAGGATGATAGAAGAGGTGAAAAGAAAAAGCCGGGAGCGGCTTCTTCGGCTGTCTCTCCACGCCATTTTCCAAAGCCAACTTTTGCTGTACTCAGGTCGGTTGATGCTGATTTTGCTATCCATTACGCTTGCGCAGCCAGTGCCGATTCGGTGAGTTCAATTACTTTTCCCCCTTTCAGCCGGAGGATGCGGCCGGTTTTTCTAGCCAGTTCCATGTTGTGGGTAACCAGCACCAGGGTAGTGCCTTGCTCCTTGTTAATTTGGAAGAGAAGCTCCTCCACTTTTATTCCGGTTTCTTCATCCAGGTTGCCAGTGGGTTCATCGGCAAAGAGGATTTCAGGGTCGTTGGAGAAGGCTCTGGCCAACGCCACCCGCTGCTGTTCGCCACCGGATAGCTGAGTAGGGTAATGGTGAAGCCTGCTGCCGAGCCCAACTCTTTCGAGTAGCTCAATGCTTTTGGCTGCTACGCCTTTTTCACCTCTCAACTCAAGCGGCACCATCACATTTTCCAATGCCGTGAGCGTGGGGAGTAGTTGAAAGTTTTGGAAGATAAAACCGACGTGTTGGTTGCGTACCCTTGCCCGGTCATCTTCATCAAGTGCATCGAGTTTGATACCACACACCTCGACGCCGCCTGACGAGGCTCTGTCGAGACCGGCGCAAAGCCCGAGCAGCGTTGTTTTGCCACTACCTGAAGGGCCGACGATGGAGAATGTTTCGCCTTTTGCCAGATCGAAGGAAACATCATCGAGAACGGTGAGTGAGCCTGTGGCGCTTGAATAAGACTTGGAGAGGTTGGTTACTTTAAGAATAGATGACATAATAGCCAAAACTAAAATAATTTCAACAGATGATTTGCTTTAACAACGGAAAAGGAGGGGTGTTGTTCCGTGTATTATACCAGTGGGGCAAAAAATAAAGCCGACAATCCTGTCGGCTCTATTCGATCCCGTGTTAGCCAACTACACCGAAGTGTAATCTTTGTTGTGGATTAACCTTTTTGTCTCTTGACAATCTTTCTGACTGAAATGCGTTGCCCCATGTTTATACTTATAAAATACACGCCGTTTTTTAGAGCAGAAGTGTCAATATTGAAATGAAAATCACTCGAGTTTTTCTTTGCACTGCCTGTATACATCAGCCTTCCGTCTATTGAGTGGATGGCTATATTCACCTCTCCGCTCATTCCATTGTCGACGGATATGTTCAGTGATTCCGACGCCGGGTTGGGGAAGACAGAAAGCCCCTCCAGCTGATGAGTTAAGCCGTTAATGACGGCCTCTGTTACAGCCAACTCGTTGGAAGCTGCACTTGATGGACAACCGCCATTGGCTAAAGCGATGGCGCTATAAACACCAGTTTGGCTAATAGGTAAACCTTGTGCAGCTTCTGTTGTGCCGACTACCTCACCATCGAGTATCCACTGATGGCTTTCGACCCCATTGTTGCTTACCAGCGCCACGTTGCCATCCAGGGTTTGGCCGACTGAAATAGTCGGTGGCGCAGGACTGATACAAAACTCGATGTCCGTGGTCATTGAGTGGTACAAGTCTGTTTCCTGGGCTGTTACCGATATTGTTTCCTTTCCGGCAGCCATTGCAGGGTTAATAGTTACTGTAAGCCCTTCAATGGTGGTGAGACCTGTACCTGAGATAGCTGTTATATTTCCTCCGGCGGAAGCAGTTGCCGAAATGGTGAACGGCTGGTCGGTTTTGAGTTTGCTGCCAACTGATCCGACTGCCACTTCCTGCTGCGCTTTGATAAGGAAGAGTGTAACCGAGCGAGAAACGGCTTCTTTCCAATTGCCTGTTTCCGGCTGGGATGCGGTGATCGTGAATGAGTCGACCGTTGAGGGTTTAAAGATATTCCCTTCAATAGTGCCTTCTCCATTATCGATTTGATAGGTGATGGGAGTGTCGGAGTTAGAAGTCGCATTTAGTTCAAAGCCTGCCGGGTTGTAAGTGATAATTTCATTCGGGGCAAAGTCACTTATTCCAGTAAAGGAAATGATTTGTGTGCCTTTTGACACGCTAACGGTGAATTGTACATCGGATGCACGATTAAAATTATCATTTCCAGGTTGTTTTCCCACCAACACAATGTCTCCGGCGGCATTTGGAGTAAGCATATTGGTTGTTTGGTCGAACAATGCAGCACCCGACAGCAGGCTTATTGCGACCGGAAGAGAAGAAGAGGCGGTGGCTTGGATTGGCACCGGGCCGGTGCCAAAAATTGGTGATACTGGGGCAAACGCAACCGTTTGATTAGCTTTTTGGACAAGTATTTCCCTTTCGACCGGTTGAGCGGCATAAAAGGTTGAATTGCCTTCTTGTGTTGCTTTTACTACGACTTTTCCGGCGCCAGTAAACTCTATTAGATTGTTGTCTATTGTGGCTGGCCCAGATACGACTTCGAAAGAGACGGGAAGGGTGGATTCACTGCTGGCATAACTTTTAATGTCAAGCTTTCCGGTGAGGTACTTTTGATTAGGGATGCCATTAAAGGTAATACGTTGTGATCTCTTGAGCGTGGTAGCTGTAACTAGTTCGCCGTAGGTTGATTCACCTTTGCTGTTGCGCCAAATTACCTGAATCTCATAGGTAGTATTGATTTCCAGGTTTGTCAATGTCCTGCTATGTTCAATGCCGTATTCCACAAATTGAAAAGTACTTGTGCCGGCTTTTCTGTAAATCAGCTTGTATCCGGTGAGGACAAGGCCTCCACTTTGGGTTGGCGACCCCCATGTTACCTTAATTGTGCTGTGGCTCAGTGCTTCGGCTGCCACATTTGTTGCAGGGCCGGGCACTGTAGTGAGGGTAGTAGTGCTCGTTTCATCGCTTGGTTCTGACATGCCCACCGCATTAGTAGCTGTCACTCTATAAAAGTACTCCTTCCCTAATTGAAGGTTGGAGGCAGTGAACGTAAGGTTTGGCCCTGTATAAACGGAACTGTAGCTCACATTGGCTGTCCTTTGCTCTAACATATAGGAAGTGATGGGCGAACCATTTGCGTCGGGGGCCACCCAGTTCACTACGATGGAGTTCTCCGTTACCGTTCCAAACGTTGGCTGTGCTGGCTTTTCTGGAGTAGCGGTCGCCTCAACGACGCATGAGATGTTGGCCGTCCAGCCCCCGAATTGGGCACTGGCGTCTGAAGTAAACCGAAAGGTTAACTCGCCGCCAGGTGAAGTTGCTGTAATGTTGTCGGGTACCGTGGTGCCTGAAAGTGTGGTTAGTAGTGTCGAGGATGTAAATGGCCCGTCAAACACTTCCAGCTTATCTTTATCTGCCTCCAGGTTTAGCATGGTGAAGGAGACTGCCACTTTTGCACCAGCGGTAGTAGGTTTGAACGTGCGATTATAATTCTCTGAGCTCTGATAGTCTCCTCCAATTCCTCCCGAATCGGTAAAATCAGCCCCGCAGGTTGCGATAGTTATGCCTGGCGCTGGGCTCTCAAGGGTATTCTGAAGAAAAGGGTAAGAGCTGTTTTCCACTATTTCCCAAGTGCTTACGAAATCCCACCCGGAAAAACTGGCTTCTTTTCTGATGTCGGTTGAATTGAGCCCGGTGCCAGAACCCGACGTCGCCTGACCGCTGGTAGCAGTGCTCCAATAAGCGGCAGAGGTTTCTGTTCCTTCGTCTCGCCCCGCAAACCCGCCTACATCAGAGCTGCCAGAAACGGCGCTTGAGGAGTAGCATGATGCGATGGAGCCGCCCCCATCGTATGTGTAAATTTTTCCAGCAAACCCGCCTACCTCACTCACACCGGTGACAGAACCGGTTGCGTAGCTGTTGAGGACGGTTCCCGTGTCGATATAGCCAGCAAAGCCTCCTGTCTGGGAGCCGGTACCTGTTACCACAACGTTGGTAAAGCACTGACTTATGTTGGAAACCTGCAATACAAAGCCAATAAAACCACCTACCTGGCTCACCCCTGTCACTTCCCCGGTGATAAAACAGTTGGACACTGTCGTTGCTATAGCATAGCCGATTAATGTGCCTATATTGTTTTTTCCGGTGATGTCTGCACCCAAGATTCCCAGGTTGATTATCGTTGCTCCATCTGTCAGGCCAAATAAGCCAACATAGTCAGCAGTGGGTCTATTAATATTCAAACCAGAAATTTTGAAGCCTCCGCCATCCAGCTTTCCTATGAAGGGATCATAATTCGATGGGTCAAGTATATATTCTCCAACAGGCTCCCACCCCAGCCCACCATTCCAGAATAACCCCGCTGGGTCGCTGGTGTCGAACGTGAGATCGATATCATTGAGGAGTATATAGTGAGCGCTGAGGTTGTTTCGTATTTCGTTCAAATGCGTAGCGGTAGTAATTTGAAATGGCTCGCCTTCTGTTCCCGATCCCGAACCTGAGAATTGCGCATAGGAGAGGGAAGTTTGAAGCGGCAGGCACAAAGCCAGCGCAGTAAGTAGTCTGACAAAAGCGCTAACACCAACTAGCGATTTTTGGGTTAAGCCTGGATAAAAAAAAGGTAGGTATCGCTTCATCAGTATCGTTTATTAAGGTATGATCCTGGATTCTTCGGAGCCCGGCTTGATAGGCCTTTTCTAAGACCAGATTGTTTTTGTCAAAAAATAAAAAGTACTTCGACAGCAAGTTGACAGCATGTCTCAAGTGAACTAATTGTCAATAAGTTAAGTGGTAAAAGGGTGCCAGATTGGAAATATTTGCGAACAGCAACGTTTACTTTCTAAATCGCTTAAAGTCTTTTGTGAATGAAAAAACCGAGGGCAAACATTTTACTGATTTCGATGCTACTGCTCCTTCATGGGGTGGCTAGCTATAGTCAGCCATTTAAAAAAAAGATCGACAGTCTTCAGTATGTACTTTCCCTTGAAATTTCAGATACTGCCTACGTAAACACGCTCAATAGAATTTCGAATGTGCTCCATGGAAGAAACTTTAGAGAGGCTGTTCGCTATGCCAACCTGGCCATTCAAAGAGCTAAAGAAATTGGTTATGAGTATGGCGTAAGCAAGGGATATCAAAATATTGCTTTAGCCTCATGGGCCAATGGCAGGTATGATCAGTCACTCGAGAATCACAAGAAATCTATTGAGATGTTTCGCTCAGTTGGAATGACGAATGAGCTGGCTGAGGCCTACAACAAAATTGGTCTTGTATACTTCTATCTGGCCGAATATGAGGAAGCAATTGGCTACCTGAGCAGGTCAATTGAGGATTACAGAGCGAGAAGCGATACCGCCAATTTGGCCAGGGTATTGAACAATATGGGTCTTGTGCATGATGCCAAAGGAGACTATGCTGCATCCACCCGATACATTATAGAAAGTCTGCAACTGAGCCAGAGCTTTAGACAGTTGCGTGATCAGCAGAACCGCACCTATGGCAAGGGAATGATACATGAGAATGAGTTCATTAACAGGCCGATTCTGGAACAAAGGCTGGAGAGAATTGAGCGGGTGGGCGAGAGCGGAAGCGTCGAGCAGCTTGCTAATCTTTGCGTTGAGGCTGCAGAAATTTACTTTGTTTTGAAGGAGTACAACTCAGCCCTGAGCTATTACAGAAGAGCCGCCGAGATTTACGCTGAGCTGGATGAGCAGGTGTTGTTGGCTCATTGCTTGCGTGACCAGGCCGAATGTTATGTGGAGCTCGCCGACTTCGGGACTGCTCTGGAAGTTTTTCGTCAATCTGAGTCAATTTATTTTAGTCAGGGAAATTACATAAGACTAGCTGCGGTTGTGGCGCAGCTTGGGGAAACAAATTATAAGCTGGGCAATATTGAGGAATCCATTCTTCATTACAAAAGACTAATTGCCCTCGACGACAGTGTTGGTCATAGGGCAGCTTTATCAAAGACTAAGGTAGCCCTGGCAGGGATACTATTGGAGCAAGGCAGGAAGCAGGAGGCGCTATCTTATGCCCAATCAGGCTATGAAATAGCAAGAGAAATTGGGTCACTTACCCGGGTGGAGACGAGTGCAAGGCAGCTTTATGAGTGCTACAAGGCTATCGGACTGATGGGCACCGCCTTGAGTTATCTGGAGGAAAGCACCTCACTAAAGCAGAAATTTGGGGATGAGCTGACCCACCGGGAAATAGCCGAGCTACAAATACAGTACGAGAGTGAAGAAAAGCAGAAGGCAATTGATCAACTGAATGAAGTGTCGCAGTTGCAAAGCAACGTTGTGGCCTTGCAGAAGCAGTTGCTGATGCTTATGGGAGGAGGTTTTGCTGCTTTTGCGGTCATCTTCGTTGTGATGAGAAATCGACTGATCAAAATCAGAGAGCTTAAATCGGGAATTGAGGAGAAGAATGCGCACATAGAAGCACAAAACTTTAAGCTCGAAAAAAGAGGCCGAGAGCGTGAGCTTTTAATTGGGGAAATTCACCACCGGGTAAAAAACAACCTGCAGGTTGTTTCCAGCATGCTGAGGCTACAGCAGCGGAAAGTAAAAAATGTTGTGGCCAAAGAGGCTCTTTTTGCGGGCCAAAACAGGGTGCAGGCGATGTCACTGCTTCACCAGCGACTTTATCAGCACGGGTCGTATGGTAAAATCATTATCGCCGACTATGTATCGGACGTATGCAAGCATCTGGCAAAAGTCTACAATTTGGACAAGCAAAAGATGGAAAGCAGCTTTGAAGCTGATAATGTCAGCCTCGAAATAGACACTGCGGTTACGATAGGGCTGATGGCCAACGAGGTGTATTCGAATATTTTCAAACATGCCTATCCTTTTGTGGATGTGCTGAGGCTTCACTCGGAAATAAAAAGAGAAAATGGATTGACCATCCGGATCACAGACAATGGCCCTGGTTTGCCTGAAAAGATAGATTTCAATGAAACTGGTTTTGGCCTAAGGCTTGTTGAAATGCTTGCCACTGAACTGGGCGGTGAGGCAACATTTGCAGGCCGGGCGACAAAAGGATTGACTGTTACAATCAGAGTAGCCGAAGCTTATATCGACTAATGGCGGTCGCCTTTTTCTGAGGGCACGGAAACAGCCACCGATCAGTCTCAAAGGGCCGCAGAGCCTTCTGACGCCTCTTCAAAGACAAAGATATTCCTAATAAACCCCTAACATATTTGCTATCCTCTACTTGCCTAACTCGGTTCCTGCCCCCGACCCCGAGAATTGGGCGATGGCGAAAGAATTTGGGACTAGTGAAACAAACAACATTAAGAGCCGCACTTTGCCATCATGGCTAAAAGCCAGACGACGTCTTTGAGTAGCAAATGACGACATCGAAAAAATGACCTTTTCATACTGGTTTATTGGTGTTTTTGAGTGGTAAAAAAAGACGGTGGCCACAGGCGATCAGGTTTGCTTGAATTGCTTTTCTCAAAAAATTGAAGTACTTAGATGAGCTCTTATTGCTTTATTTACAGCTAGTTAAGCCCTGTAAATCATACTGAAATTGAAATAGCGATTTGGGAATGTTTGCAGGTGATAAGATTTTTCTCTTGAGTTATCTTAATTTTTTTGTGAATGAAATATTACCATAAACTCTTTCGAGGTTATGACATGTAGGCGGGTCTCTTTTACGGTGTTCTTTTTTTCTTTTTTCTTTCTTCAAGAACTGAGATGCCAGCCTTTTTTGTCACAAATCGATAGTCTCAATAAAATATTGAAAAATGATTTGGACGATACTTTGCGAGCGAGGGTATACAATTCTATTTCGGCCTACAGGCACCTGAGCAATTTCGAAATGGCAATGAGCTATGCGGAGCAAGCCCTACAGCTGAGCCTCAAATTGGCTTATGAAAAGGGGGAAGCAAAAGCCTATCAGAACAAGGCGATTGCCTACTGGGCCCATGGCAGATATGATAGTGCGCTTTTTTACCATGCCAAAGCCATGAACCTCTTCGAAGCAAATAACATGGAAGCTGAGTATGGGGAGGCGTACAATAAAATTGGACTGGTTTACTACTATATAGCAGATTACACCAGGGCAATCGAATTCCTGAATAAATCAGAGCAGGCGTTTCGAAAGGCAAAGGACACGATTAATCTGTCACGTATTTTGAACAACATGGGTCTGATTTTCGATTCAAGGGGAGATTACCTGCAATCGGAGAAGTATTTTGTTGAGGCAATGAAGCTGGATCTTAGTTTTCGCAATATTTATGAGCAATCGAACAAGCGGTATGACCAGGAACCTGGAGGCGAAGCAGGCTTTGTGAAACGAAGGCTTTTGCAGAAGAGGCTTCATGAGCTAAAAACGGTTGATCAGAGTCAACCTTCGCTGACACTTGTGTCGAAGATTTTTGAAATCGCCAATCTGTACCATCTTTTGAAAGAAAATGAGAAAGCCAGGGAGTATTTTCTCAGGTCGGAAATCATCTACAAAGAATTGGGAGAGTCTCTGCTCCTGGCCGACTGCTACAGAAAGCTGGCAAAGGTGGCTGCCGACTTTGGTAATAAGGATGAAGCAAGAGACTATTTTTTGAAGTCGCATGAAATCTACCTCGAAAATGGATACTTTATTCAACTGGACTATACTTTCTCTGAGCTTGCCAAAATCGCTAAGAGTAGTGGAGACTTCGGCAAAGCCATAGAGTATTTAGAAGCTTCAGTTAGCCTCAACGACAGCCTGGGGCATCGTCTGTCACTGATAAGGTTGAATATCGAGTTGGGACGAATTTATTTAGATGCTAATAACCAGCTGATGGCAATCGAAAAGGCGGACGACGCCTATGAGCTGGCATCACAGTTGGAGATAAAAAAGCTCAAGCGTGATGCCGCCCAGCTTTTGTTTCAAGCGCATTCTAGGACTGGCCAATTTGAAATGGCACTTTTTTTTATGGAGGAATCGACCAGACTCAACCAGATAATCAACGATGCCCTTGCTCACCGAGAAATTGCCAAGCTTCAAATAGAGTATGAGACGGAGGAAAAACAAAAGGAGATTGATCAACTGAATAGAATATCCTCCCTTGATGCAAGCGTGCTTGGCCTTCAGAGGCAAGTGATTACCCTGCTAAGTGGGGGCTTATTGACGATTTTGATTCTTCTTGTTTTTGTTAGTAACCGCCTGGGCAGGATAAGGTCTCTGAAGTCAAGTGTTGAGGAACAAAAAAACCAGATTGGGGAGCAAAACAAAAGACTGGAGAAGAGGGCCAGAGAAAGGGAAATTCTTATCGGAGAAATTCACCATCGGGTAAAGAATAACCTCCAAATAATTTCGAGTCTTCTCAGACTTCAGCAAAGAGGCATTGAGGATGTAAATGCCAGAAAGGCAATTTTTGAGGGGCAGAACAGAGTGCAATCAATGTCGTTGCTGCATCAGCGACTTTACCAGCAGGGCAACCACGAATCGGTTGAGATGAAGCAATATGCTGAGGATATTTTTGACCATCTGTTAAGGGTTCATCATTTGGATGAATCTCAGGTGACTCGGGTGAACTCTTGTGACGAGATAGATTTAGATGTGGACACGGCAGTTACGTTTGGGTTGATTGTCAATGAAATTTTCTCAAATATCTTTAAGCACGCTTATCAGTCTGGAAAAAAGCTTGTAGTAAAATGTGAAGGTGCCAGGGTGAGTAATGAGGTGCTGATAAAAATATCAGACAATGGACCTGGTTTTGATCTGGGGTTCGTGAGGAGTCGGGCTCACTTTGGGCTTAACCTCATGAAAATGCTGGTTGCTGAGCTGGGTGGTACGGTGCAATTTTCCAATGGAGCAGGAGGGGGTGCCGAAGTCGAAATTAAGTTCAGAATGGCCTAGGAGATTTTCAAAAACTTTTCAGTCAAAATATCTTTATTAGAATTGCTCACAGGTATTGCGACTTCTTTCACATACAAATTATTCCGGTCAAACTTGTCCACCATGTGAAGGTTGACGATGAATGACCTATGCACCTTCAAGAAAATAGGCGGAAGGTTCGACAAAACACCTTTCATATTCATCGACAAAGTCATAGTGCCCTGCGTGGTGTGGATTTTGGTATAGCTTCCATCAGCTTCAACATATAATATGTTGCTAAATGGTACTTTGTGATAAGACTCCCCTTGCTTAATAAAAAAAGAGTCATTTATGATGGGTATAGAGTGGGGCACGCCTGACACTTCTTCGCCGTTTCGGTATTCCTGGAAGTTCTCTATGGCGATGTCAATGGCTATCTTCAGGTCGATGGGATCGAAAGGTTTAACCAGGTAGGCCGCTGGGTGAGTGGCTTTGGCCCGATCCACAGTAACTGAATCACTATAGGCTGTTAGATAAATAACCGGCATTGTATTTTTGGAAGTAATCTGCCGCACTGTTTCCACTCCATCGATTGGCCCATTGATGTTGATGTCCATCAATAAAATATCCGGCGACAGCTCGTCGGCCATCAATATGGCATCGTGGCCGTTGCTGCAAATGCCGAGTGTTACATATCCATAGTCCTGAAGGCACAATTTCAGATCCTCTGCCACCACAGACTTGTCCTCAACAATGAGAACTTTCACCGTTTCCATAGGTAGTTTGGCTAACAATTAAATTCAAAAAACCGCATTAGCACTTGCGCTTTCGCTGCAAATGTAAATGTTAGGTTAAGTTAACCAAGATTTTCTTATTGCATAAAGTTCTCGGCGGAATTTCAGCACAAACTGGTTTAAAAACAGGTACTTATATGCTGTTTCCGGGGAGCCCCGACGTTAAGTGCTTTGACGCTGAAGGTGTTTTGGCCCTTCGTCAACTTAAAGGCATTCGGGCATATTTCGTTTATGAATTAGTATACTTGTAACACAAAAGAAGGTGTTTATGATAAAAAGTATTTTGGGAGCGCTGCTGCTTGTTGGGGTATTTGCCTGTGACAGCATCGATAGCAGTAAACAAACGACTTCAAAAGAGAAGGTAAGCGAAGCGGATGTTGCCAGCGAACCTGCTGAAGACAAACGAAAAGTCATTCTTTTCTATGGCAACAGCATTACCGCAGGTTACGGGCTTGACATATCCGAGGCTTTTCCGGCCATCATTCAGGAGCGGCTCGACTCGCTTGGCTACGATTATAATGTCATCAATGCAGGCCTGAGTGGCGAAACCAGTGCCGGTGGGCTTTCCAGGATTGATTGGGTGCTGAAAACTCCTGTCGATATTTTTGCATTGGAGCTGGGCGGCAACGACGGACTCAGAGGTATTAGCCTGGATGAAACCGAGAAGAATCTTTCAGAAATCATTGAAAAAGTAAAGCAATCGAACCCGCAGGTAAAAATTATCGTGGCTGGTATGCAGATTCCACCTAATATGGGGCAGGAGTACACCGACAGATTCAGAGGCATTTTTCCTGCGCTCGCCGAAAAGCACAACACTGCACTTATTCCTTTCATTTTGGAGGGGGTGGGGGGAATTCCAGAGTTGAATCTTCCGGATGGTATCCATCCCACGCCGGAAGGACACAAGATGTTGGCGGACAATGTGTGGGCTGTACTCGAACCTATCATTGACGAAGACAATATTTGATCTGTGGACAAAATAGAAAGTTTCATTTCTGCTGCGGCCAATTTCGTGTGGGGAGTGCCTTTGCTGGTACTTGTCATGGGTGGCGGCATTTTCTTCATGTTCTATTCAGGCTTTGCGCCCTTCAGCTATTTTAAACATGCCCTCGATGTCTTGAGGGGCAAATACGACGACCCGGATGCTCCTGGTGATGTCAGCCATTTTCAGGCGCTTTCCGGTGCTTTGGCAGCTACAATTGGAATGGGTAATGTGAGTGGCGTAGCCATCGCCATTGTAATGGGTGGGCCGGGCGTTATCTTCTGGATGTGGGTGAGTGCGTTCTTTGGAATGGCCACCAAGTTTTTCACTTGCACATTGGCCGTGATGTACCGGGGCAAAGACTCCAACGGCGATGTGCAGGGCGGCCCGATGTATGTGATTACAGAAGGTCTTGGCAAGAAGTGGAAGCCGTTGGCCGTGTTCTTCAGCGTATTCTGTTTTTTTGGAGCCACACCTATTTTTCAAGCCAATCAGGTCATTCAAGTTACAAATGACGTACTTCTTATTCCGGCTGGATTTGATTGGGCAGGTTCTTTCACCTCCAATTTGGTAATGGGCTTGGTTATTACGCTGCTTACATGTCTGGTTATCTTTGGTGGCATCAAGAGAATTGGCCTGGTGGCAAGCCGCATGGTACCGTTCATGGTGGTGCTGTACATGGCGTGTGTGCTATACATCTTGGGCATTCACTTCCTTGATATTCCACACATTTTCAGCATGATTCTGAGCGATGCATTTACCGCCAAAGCCGCCATGGGAGGAGCCATTGGGGCGCTGATCATAGAGGGAGCGAAGAGAGCTTCTTTCTCCAACGAGGCGGGTATTGGTACCGCTCCGTTGATGCACGGCGCCTCTAAAACCAAGGAGCCGGTGAGAGAAGGGTTGGTCGCCATGATGGGGCCGGCCATTGATACTTTGCTGGTTTGCACGCTGACGGGTTTTGCCATTCTCGCTACCAACGTGTGGCAAACGACAGATACCAATGGCATTACCCTGACAGGCAAGGCATTTGAGGCGGCCATGCCAACAGTAGGGCCATTCCTGTTATTCCTATGCGTGCTGATATTTGGGTTTACTACCCTGTTCTCTTACAGCTACTACGGCACCAAATGTGTCAGCTTTCTGGCGGGAGCAAAATACGCCCACTACTTTAACTATTGGTATGTGTCCATCATTATTGTGGGATCCATTACCACACTCACCATGGTGGTCGACTTTATCAATGTGATGTTTGGACTAATGGCCATTCCCACGATGGTCGGAGCCATATTGCTGGCGCCTAAGGTGAAGGCTGCTGCCAACGATTACTTTGGCAGGGTGAAAAGGGGGGAGTTGGATAGACAAAGCTGAATATTTCTTATTCCAAAGCATTCACCACTTTCTCCAACCCTATTCCTCTGCTGGCTTTGATCAAAATTGTGCAGCTAGAGAAGCCCGATGTCTTCACATGATCCAGTAGTGCGTCTCTCGTTTCGAAATACAAAGCTGAAGGACATGCCTCTTTGGCCTGTTTCATCTTAGGCCCGCAGAAAACCACCTGACTGAACCCCGCTTCGCAAGCTGCTTTACCGATAGCGGCATGCTCCTTATCGGAATCAGCGCCTAGCTCCAGCATGTCGCCGAGGATGGCTACTTTGTTGTCGGCCTTCATCGTCTTCAGGTTCTCGATGGCCACCTTCATGGAGTCGGGATTGGCGTTGTAGGCATCGAGGATGATATTGTTGCTGCCAGCTTTGAGTAGCTGAGAACGGTTGTTTTTTGGCTGGTAGCCTGCAATGGCTGCCTCGGCCTTGTCCAGTGGCACCTCAAAGTACTGCCCCACGGCCATGGCGGCAGCGATATTGTCGAAGTTGTAGCTGCCAATCAGCTGGCTTGTAACAGGCGCCCGATTGCCGACCTGAAACACCACAAACGGGTTAGCTTCAATGAACTTCACTTCATAAGTGTCGCCTGGTTGAGGGAAGGTAATGGCTGACTCAAACCGTTTGGCCATGTTTTGCAGCATGGGCTGCCGACTGTTGATAAAGACCGTTCCTTCGTTTTTGCGGATATGGTCAAACAACTCACTTTTACCCCTGAGCACCCCTTCGATACTGCCGAAGCCCTCCAGATGTGCTTTGCCAATGTTGGTGATTAGTGCATGGTTGGGGTCGGCGATGTCGCAAAGCTCTTTGATATCGCCAACCTTGTTGGCTCCCATTTCAATAATGGCTACTTCCACCTGCGGATGGATACCCAATACCGTCAACGGCACGCCGATATGGTTGTTGAGGTTGCCGGTGGTGGCATGGGTGATGTATTTCTTGCTGAGCACGGCATTGATCAGCTCTTTGGTGGTGGTTTTGCCATTGGAGCCGGTAAGACCCAGTACCTTTCTGTGAAACCTGCTGCGGTGGAAAGTGGCGAGGTCTTGCAAAGCCTTTAAGCCATCCTTTGCCAGGATATATTGGTCTCCTTTTTTGTATGCCACATCGTCGATTACGGCATAACTCGCTCCCTTGGCCAGGGCTTCTTCGGCATAGGCGTTGGCATTGAAGTTGGGGCCTTTCAGTGCAAAGAATAGATTACCTTCTGCCACGGTGCGGGTGTCGGTGCTTACACCGCTCGATAGAAGAAAACGGCTATAAAGAAATTCGATGAAGTTGTTGTCCATTCACAATTTGTTTGAGGTCAAAGGTAATGAGGAGTGGGTGAGTACGAAAGTGCCTGGCGAGAAAGTCGGCAGGGGGAGTGCTTCTGGCTGCTGCATTTTCGCAATGCTGTTAACCTGAGACTTCAATAGGGGACCGGCGGCTGACGGCCCCAACGCTGCTGGCCTGCTTGCCGTACCGACGCCTCACGTCTCCCGTCTTTTTCGGGCGGCCGACGGCACCCACGCAAACGCCATCCCCGCCGTACCGACGCCCCTGCTTCGGTCTTCCAGTTTCCTTACTCCGTCCAGCTCATGGGGTAGTTAGGGTCCACAAATTCAAGCGCCTCCTCAGTCAGGTAAAGCGGCCCAAAGGTGTCGAGCATAACTGCCAACTCTTCTGTTTCTTTGGCGCCAATGCTCTTTTCTACAGTGCCCGGGTGAGGGCCATGTGGTAAGCCGCCGGGGTGAAGTGTAAACGAACCTCTTTCAATCCCTTTTCGGCTCATGAAATTACCTTCCACATAGTAGAGCACTTCGTCAGAGTCGATATTGCTGTGGTTATAGGGAGCGGGAATCGACAGCGGGTGATAGTCGAACAGGCGGGGCACGAAGCTGCAGATGACAAAGCCATGGGCCTGGAAGGTTTGATGCACCGGTGGTGGCTGGTGGATGCGCCCGGTAATCGGCTCAAAATCATGAATGCTCAGGGCATAGGGGTACAGAAAGCCATCCCAGCCCACTACATCAAACGGACTGTAGTCGTACACATACTGGTGCAGGTACCCGCCCTTTTTGATCTTCATCAGAAACTCCCCTTTCGCTGAATCGGTGACCGGTTCCGATGGTGGCCTGATGTCCCTTTCGCAGTAGGGCGAATGTTCCAAAAGCTGCCCCAGCTCATTGCGGTAACGCTTCACGGTTTCGACTGGCCCCGCCGACTCGATCACGAGCGTTCTCAAAGGGCCTTCGTCCCATTGCAGCTTATAAATGGTGGTGCGGGGAATGACCACATAGTCGCCTGACGTGATCCTCAGCTTGCCAAATTGAGAAAGCAGCCAGCCGCTGCCGTCATGAATGAAAATAACCTCGTCTGCTTCGGCATTTTTGTAGAAATAGTCCATGCTTCGGCTGCTGGGGTTGCAAAGGGCCATCGACACGTCTTTGTTCTTGAGCAACACCTTGCGGGCCTCCAGCCAGTCGCCGCCAGTAGTGCCAACGCCGGTTGTTTTCAAATGGGTTTGCAGCAGTGGATTGTCCTCCGCAATTTTTGACCCGTACCGAACCGGCTTGCCAACGGACTTCACCCTGGTGGGGGCGTTGATATGGTAAAGGTTAGAGTAAATGCCCGAGAAGCCTTTGGAACTTACCAGCTCTTCTTTGTAGAGGCTGCCATCGGGTTGGCGGAATTGGGTGTGTCGTTTGGGGGGTATTTCGCCCAGTTTATAATAGTAAGCCATCTCATTTAGGGTTAATAGTCAAATTTACATAACAATGCAGGCTTTATAGAGCAAAGGGGTCTTAAGATTTGGGCGTGCTAAGCTGCGCCAAAAAATCATTTCGGAATCCGGAACAGATGAATATGTCCTCAAAGCCGGACAGGCTGTTACTTTTCCTTGATGAAAAGTAACCAAAAATCATCGAAAAATTAACGCACATGCCAAAAGCCCTCATCCGCCGCCATTTTTCGCCCCCCCTCCCAAAAAGGCGCCTCTCAATTTCAACAATGTCTTTTAACCGAAAACATCCGGTAGATTATTTCCAGAGCATAATCAAGACTGCAAAAGTTTGGCAGCACCATCCCAAGCTATTTAACCTATGGCAACGGATACGGCAGCTACTTTGCCGGTAACCAGCAAAACTTTTGTAGTCTACTTAAAAAAAAAGCTGAACCCGACGCTAGTCAGATTCAGCCTTTTGAATTCGGATTCACCCACCCGAAAATTTAATTCTCCAATGCTTTAATTCCTTTCTGCCAACTGCTCGGCCTGGTCAAACAGCGTGAGTGCTTTGATAAAAATTTCGTCGGCCTGGTTGAAGACGGGGAAGAAGCCTTCTTCGCCCCAGTTACTTCGGGCTATCTGCGCTTTCATGTGAATACGCACCAGCTCCTTCGACTTGGCAAAATCCACAGCGTTATATTTCACACCATTTTCCTTCGCCACTTTGTTGAGATCCTCCAGCATTTTGTCGGTCACTTTGAAGTCGTTAAAAAACTCGTCAAAGCCCATTTTCTCAAACTTTTGCTTATTGGCCTCATAGTATTTGAATGTATACTCCCTCAGCGAGTTGCTGGTGTACATCTTGGTCAGGTAACTCGACGTTTCTGTAGTATCTATGGCCACAAAGAAGTCGGGCACTATACCGCCGCCGCCATACACTTTTCTTCCCTTACCTGTGGCGTACTCCAGTGTGTCGTTCACATGGATACTGTCGGCCACGAAGAGCTCACCGTTTTCGTACCTGTCGGCCAGGTCATGCGAATAAGCGTCGTCTTTTCCATCATATGGCTTTTGGATAGAACGGCCGCTTGGTGTGTAGTACCTCGAGATGGTCAGTCTTAGCTCAGCGCCATCGCTCAGGTTGATCGGCATTTGCACCAGGCCTTTGCCGAAAGAGCGGCGGCCAACAATCAGCGCCCGGTCGTTGTCCTGCAGGGCACCGGCCACAATTTCTGAGGCAGAAGCACTTCCCTGGTCAATCATTACCACAACAGGCCCTTTCTCAAAAATTCCTTTTCGCACCGCCCTGTATTCATCGTTGTAGCGGCTTTCCTTTCCTTTGGTGTAAACGATCATATCATCGTCGGCGAGCAACTCGTCGGCCATGTTCACCGCCTTGTCGAGGTAACCACCAGGGTTGCCGGTCAGGTCAAGCACCAGCTTCTTCATGCCCTGGTCAATCAGTTTTTCCATGGCCGCATAAAACTCATCGTAGGTAGTGGCAGTGAAGCGGCTCACCTTGATATAACCCACCTCCTTATTGACCATGTAGGACACATCCACTGATGACTGAGGTATTTTATCCCTGATGATCGTGAAGTCAAGGGGTGCTTTTTTGGAATCTCTGATGATCTGCAATTTCGCTTCCGAGCCTTTTGGTCCACGCAGCTTTTCAAACACCTTTCGGTTGTTCAGACCTATACCGGCAATGTTTTCCCCGTCTACCTTCACAATCTTGTCGCCGGCCTGGAGTCCAACTTTCTCGGATGGGCCGCCGCTGAGTGGCGTAACAACATAGAGTGTGTCTTTGAAAATATTGAATTCAATACCAATGCCCTCGAAGTTGCCCTGCAGCTGAGACTGGGCCAGCACGGCTTCTTCTTTAGGAATGTATACCGTGTGCGGATCCAGTTTCTCCAGCATTTTCACAATCGCCGTTTCTACCAATTCTTCAGAGTCTACATCATCCACATAATTTCTGTCGATATACCCCAGCACCTCTCTGAACTTGAACAGGCTTTTGTTCATATCGCCCGATGGGGTGTCGCTGGTAGTGAAGTTAGCTCCCAGAAGTACGCCAATGGCTACAGCTGAGGTAATGATAATTGGCAAACGGATCGCCCACTTTGAGTTGCTCATAATTTTTTATTTGATCAAGACTTCTGCTTTTTTCCAGCCTGTATTCAATAAAGGTATTGCGTATTGATAACAGTTTAGATTGAAACGCAACTTAATAGCCTTCGGTTATTAATAGCCTTGAAATTTATGCGATTAGTTGATCAATGGCAATGGTAAGTTTTTAATATTCAGCGTTTACACCATCCACCATAATGTGTATATTTGCTTCTTAATCAGAATCAGTAGCGTGAAGCTTGCCCAAAGAACCATTAATTCTATCATCGACGAGAACTTCGTGTTCGCTAAAGTGCTCGACTACTTTGGGGTGGCTTTCTATAAATACTCCGGGCATACCCTGGAAGACCTTTGCAAGGAAAAAAACCTTCCTCTGGACAAAGTGCTCCGCAATATGGAACGCTACAAGCCGCAAAGCCAGTTTGATAAAAACACCATTGCCACCTACCCGGTTGATCTGATTATTGAATACCTGAAGCATTCACACCACATATTCATCAAGCAAAAACTCCCCTATCTGGCTCGCCTTATCAATGGGCTGGATCAGCGATCTGCTGTGAGCAAGACATTGGCCGATGACCTCAAGTTTGTGTTTCCATTGTTTCTGGAAGACTTTATACACCACGTGTACGAGGAAGAGGACACTCTTTTCGCCTACGTTAATTCATTGTATAAAGTACAGCAGGGCACTCTGCCTTCAAGCAAATTGTTCTATATGCTGGAGTCGTACTCTATTCAGGAGGCGGCACTCGATCATGACCATACGGAAGATGAATTGAAAGGCATAAGAGAAATAACCAGCAACTACCAGCATAATCCGAACAATGACCTTCACCTGAAGGTTATTTATGAAGAATTCAAGGCATTTGACAAAGAGTTGATACAACATGCGTCTATTGAGGATGAAGTGCTTTTTCCCAAGGCGCTCATGCTTGAAAAGAGTGTGCAGGAATTGATCAACAGAAAAATCCGCTGGAACTAGCACATGGGGCGTATTCTTGCCATTGACTACGGAGGCAAAAGAACTGGTATAGCCGTCACCGATCCCTTACAATTGATTGCCACATCGCTCGAAATGGTTCGATCGCATGAACTTATCGCCTTTTTGAAGCAATATTTGCAAAAGGAAACGGTGGACGCTTTCGTGGTAGGCATGCCAAAAAAGCTGGATAATACCGACACCAACGGCACACTGCTGGTCAACCGGTTTCTGGTGCAGCTCAAAAAAGAGTTTGCGGAAATGCCCGTTCATTTGATTGATGAGCGCTTCACCTCCAAAATGGCCATGGATACCATGATTGCCGGAGGGATGAAGAAAAAAGACAGAAGAATTAAAGGAAACGTAGATAAAATAAGTGCAGTAATTATACTGCAGTCGTACATGGAGAGTAATAGATTATGATTTACCCTATAGTAGTATATGGTGATCCCGTTTTGAGGAAGAGGGCGGCTGATATAGAGAAGGGATCTGACGTGAAGCAGCTGGTGTTGGATATGTTTGAAACCATGCGCAGTGCCAGCGGCATTGGCCTGGCGGCGCCACAAATTGGCATGTCTATCAGGCTGTTTGTGGTGGATGGATCCCCGCTTGAAGAACCCGAAGTGTCAGGATTCAGGAAGGTGTTCATCAATGCGAAGATTGTAGAAAGAGATGGCAAGCCCATCGTAATGGAGGAAGGCTGCCTGAGCATTCCCGGTGTGAGAGACGACGTGCAACGCCCCAACAGCATAACGGTGAATTACTACGATGAGCACTGGAAAGAATATACCGAGACGTACGAGGGCATGAAGGCCCGTATTATTCAGCATGAGTACGACCACATTGAGGGTGTGCTTTTTACCGACCACCTCACGGCCTTCAAAAAGAGAATAATTAAGAATAAACTTGTGAATATCAGCAGAGGAAAGGTGTCTGCTGACTACCGTTTAAAAATTCCCGTGAAAAGATAACTGCATGACGCCCATTTCCTCGAAGCTGCCAGATGTAGGTACCAGTATTTTCACAGTGATGTCGAAACTGGCGCTGGATGAGGGGGCTGTCAACCTTTCGCAGGGGTTCCCTGATTTCCCTATTTCGGAAGAGCTGGCAGAGGAAGTGATGAAGGCCATGAAGGCCGGTCTGAATCAGTACGCTCCCATGCCTGGCTACCCGCCACTGATGAAGGCCATTTCAGAAAAAGTGCAGCACACCTTTGGCTGGACGCCCGATCCGGCAACGGAAGTAATGGTGACGGCCGGCGCCACCGAGTCGATCGTGTGTGCCATCCTTACCCTGGTACAGGAAGGCGACGAGGTTATTGTGTTTGAGCCGGCTTACGATTCGTACCAACCCTGCATTGCCCTGGCTGGAGGCACAATGGT
Source organism: Imperialibacter sp. EC-SDR9 (assembly GCF_902498805.1). Classification (GTDB taxonomy): domain Bacteria; phylum Bacteroidota; class Bacteroidia; order Cytophagales; family Cyclobacteriaceae; genus Imperialibacter. The sequence goes on from NZ_LR701573.1 coordinate 250,023, forward strand.
GCCCATTCCCCTCAATTTTCCGGATTACAGCATTCCGTGGGACCAGGTGGAAGACAGCATTACGCCCCGCACCCGTATGATTGTGGTGAATACACCGCACAACCCTAGTGGCGCCATTCTGGCGGAGAGTGACCTGGAGCAGCTGGAACGCCTGGCCCATAAGCACGGGATTTACATTCTGGGGGATGAGGCCTATGAACACATCATTTTTGAAGGAAAAAAGCACCACAGCCTGCTCTCAAGGCCCAACCTGAAGCCATGGGCCATTGCCGTGTTTTCCTTCGGAAAAACCTTTCATGTGACGGGCTGGAAGATAGGCTACATGGTCACCCATCCTGAGCTGATGGTGGAAATGAAAAAGGTGCATCAGTTCCTAACGTTTAGCGTTAGCACGCCTATGCAGGCTGGCATTGCTGCTTACCTGAGCTCAGGCGATCATTACTCGGGCATTGGCCCCATGTTTCAGAAAAAGCGAGACCTGTTTCTCGATTGTATCAAAGGCACCGACTGGAAACCGCTGGCCAGCCACGGCACGTATTTTCAGGTGATGTCGTATGACGAAATAACAAAAGAGAATGACTACGATCTGGCCATGCGCCTGACCAAAGAAATGAAAGTGGCCAGCATCCCGGTGTCCGTGTTTTATCACAACCGCACCGATCACAAAGTATTGCGATTCTGCTTTGCCAAGCAGGACGAAACCATCATTCAAGGAGCCGAAAAACTATGCAGGATCTTAAAGTAGCCCTCATACAAGCCGATCTTCACTGGGAAAGCATTGAAGCCAACCTCCACATGTTTGAGGAAAAAATATGGAAGATCAGGAACAAACCGGACATCATTGTGCTGCCTGAAATGTTCACCACCGGCTTCAGCATGAAAGCCAAGGAGTTGGCTGAGCCTATGAACAGCAAGACCTTCCGCTGGATGAAGCAGCAGGCAGCGCAGACTCAGGCGGCGATATTTGGCAGCTACATAGTGACTGAAAAGGGCCAGTACTACAACCGCTTCATAGCCATGCTGCCCGATGGCACCCACCATCAGTACGACAAGCGCCACCTGTTTGCGCTCGCTGGAGAAGCCGATGGATTTACCCGGGGCACTGAGCGGCTGATTTTTGAATGGAAGGGCTGGAAAATTTGCCCCATGATCTGTTACGACCTGCGCTTCCCCGTATGGGCCCGCAACAAATGGGAGGACGATACGGCGGCCTTCGACTTGCTGGTGTACATGGCCAACTGGCCAGCACCCAGAACCAATGCCTGGGACACCCTGCTCCAGGCCAGGGCCATTGAAAACTTGTCTTATTGCATAGGCGTTAACCGTATTGGCGTGGACGGCGTAGATGCCGAGTACCTCGGGCATTCGGCTGCGTACAATCACAAAGGTGATGAGTTGGTCTTCAACGAAGGAAAGTCCTGCATACTGGAGGCCAGGCTCAACTACGAGGAAATGGCCGCTTTCAGAAACCGCTTTCCTTTTTACAAAGAGGCGGATGGGTTTGAGGTGAAGTAGCAACCGCTATTCCGACTGCCTGTCCCTGCCACGAGGTTACCATTGGCCTGGTCTGGGTATTGAACAACGGCGGTAAAAGAAGAGGGTTCTGGTTGAGCCCTTGAGAACGAGCAAAACGGATGGACAAAAACCAGATACTTCACCAGATTTTTGAATCACACGACAACTACCTGGCTAAAGAGTCAGCTTCCCTGCAAAAAGTACCTGTAGAAGAGCTTGTTGCTTCCTTTTTCTGCCCCGGGCCTTTTTACTATTATATTTTGGATTCTCCCACGCTCACTTTCGAAAAGGTAAGCAGCACCCTCACAGCCATTTTGGGCATTGATATAACAGGTAAGCCAATAAGCGAACTGGTCAAAATTGTGCACCCCGACGATTTAGATTTTCTTTTGAAGTGCGAGGATTATGTGGCTTATTTCCTCAAAAACAAGGTGGCACCTGAAAAAATGGTGAATTACAAGGTCAGCTACTGCTTCAGGGAAAGGGTAAAAGACGGCACTTACAAGCTGTTCAATATGCAAACTATTACCCTGGCTACTACGACAGAGGGAGCGCTATTGAAAGTGATGGGCGTGCACACCGACATCTCGCATATTACCTCCACCAACAATTACCGGCTGTCGCTCATTGGACTCAATGGAGAGCCGTCCTACCTGAGTATTGACGTTTTTGAAAGAGAGGTTTCAGCCATTCGTTCAACCAAGCCGGTTTTTACCAAAAGAGAGCTTGAGATTGTGAGGTTACTGGGAGAAGGCCTTGCTGTAAAAGAAATCGCAGCAAAGCTTTTTATCGCCGACACCACGGTAACCACCCACAAACGCAATGTGCTCAATAAATCCCATTGCAGAAACACCACGCAGTTGGTGGCCTATTGCCTGAGAAAGGGCCTCTTAACACCAACCGCACCTCCCTCAGGGTCCCTGACGGAGACCCCAGGGGGAGGTGAAGACTTGTGAGTTTCGATTATCCTTTTGGTGTCTCTCGAAGAGGACGCTGAAAGGGTTTATCGTAATGGACTCCCATAGAGTTCCTGGAGGACGTCCCCAAGGGGAGTGAATCACACGTGGAGAATTACAGGTATTTCCGCAAATGCTTCTTGAAATACGCCGCACTGTCGGCAATGCTCTGCATGGAATTGGTGGCGAAGTTGCCGCCCTGCTCCAGGTAGTAATACTCCAGCGCATCGGTGTCGATGGTCGACAACATTTTGATGTAGTCGATGGAGCCGTTGCCCAGCTCGGAGTAATCCTGGGTCACTTTGTCCATGTCTTTGATATGCCACATCACGTAGCGGCCCGGGTTGGCAGCAATAAGTTCAGCGGGAGTTGAGTTGGAAGAGCGCACCACCCAGTACATGTCCATTTGTAATTTGACAAGCTGGGGGTCTGTCTCGCTCAGAATGATGTCATACCCTTTAACACCATTGTGCGGAGCAAACTCGAAATCGTGGTTGTGGTAGGCAAAGCCGAGCCCGGCTGCCTGCACCCGCTCACCCATTTGGTTGAGCTTGTCGGCCAGCAACTTGAAATTGTCGGGTGTGCGGTAGTCTGGTGCCAGCCAGGGCCAGGTGATGTATTTGGCGTCGATCACTTTGGCGCCTTCTATGCACTGGTCGAGGTAGCCGAGCAGCGTGTCCATGGGCTGGTTGAAATACGAAGAAAAATCGTAGTGCCCGCTGGTGGCGGTGAGTTGCAGGTCGTTCAGGAGCTTTTTGAAGTCGGCGGCCTTCATGCCGTAGTAGGTGCCTTTTGCGCCGTCGTAGCCAAAGATTTCCGTGTCCTGATAGCCCAGCGCCATCACCTGCTTCAGGGTGCTGACCGGGTCTTTGGCCATGGCATCTCTGATGGTGAAGAGCTGCAAGCCCATTTTGTATTTTGGCTTCCTGGCTGCTGAAAATCCGGTGAGTGGCACCAGCGCAGCTGCCGACAGCGCACCAGCCGATTTAACAAATGTTCTTCGATTCATCTTCAATTATTGAGGGTGTTTAAGTTTCTCAATTTACCATTAATAGATGGAATCTTGAGGTGTCATTTGTAACAAACTGGTGTGGTGATGGAGTGACTGGGAGTGACATTGCTGCTTTGGTGCTGAGGGTGCAAGCCCGTCGCATGGATATGACGCTGGCAATGACACCTCATTTGATGTTTTCGCTCCATTCCTATATCGAACTCACGTTTGTTAATTGGTCATTAAACTTTTTTTCAAGTTCCGCAGGGTAATGAGTTTTAAAAAAGTCTTTATAAAGCTGTAAGTCTACTTCGTGCAATCTTATTAATGCTTTTTGCTTAAAATTATCTATTACCTCCTGATAAGTCGGCCGTCAAAAGCAGAGACTACTTTCCTCTCCTTTTAAGTTCCACTTGCAAGGTGTTTAGATTCTTCTTGTCTATGTCCGAGAGTAGTGCATTTACGTCAATTGTCCTTCGTTTTCTCTTCAGTTCGCTATTATAGAATTCGAATAGATTAAAGATGGCCTGATAATAAAGTGATTGAAATTTATAATTATGTTTGGCGAACACTAAATTTTTCAATATTCCTAAGTCGCTTTCGCTCAATTTTTCTAAATCTCTTTGTAAAAGGATACTATCAGAATATACTTTAAAAAGGGCTGTTTCAAGTTCTACTGTTTCATTGAAAGGGACTATTCCCCTCACCTGTTTATTTCCATTCTTCTCGTCAATTACTGACGGAACATGAGGCATTCCATCAACTGTAAAGTATTCCATAAGCCTGTAACTGCTCTTAGCCAGGCAAAACCCCTCAATTACAAAGTCTTGGTTTATTATAAATCTGTCAGTAAAAAGAGCTCTCATTTTAGAGTCATAAGAAACAACATTCCTCGCTTCTCCCCACCTATATTTTGGATCGCCACTCTCTGTTACGAAGGAAGGTAGTGCAACTGAATTGACTGACTTTGAGTCAATGTCGAAAACCAAGCGCTGTTCAAGTGCATAGTCACCACTCTCATACACGCCAGTTTGGATTAGTAATTTCTTAGTGCCAGGGAAGATAAAAACTGAAAAAATATCTTCACTATACTTTAGAGTTGCTGCATCAAGTTCCAAAATAATTTCTTGTTTGGAATTCTGTAAATCGTAAGAAACTACTTTTCGCCTCAATTGATTCTGGCCCTTTACCCCGCCGGACACACCAGTTGCGTTGGGTCGAGCATCGGCACCATCCTCATTAGCACGTTGAATCGCAATCAATCTATCATCGATGACCCCAATAAGATCGGCATCAGAGACTGCTAATATCGTGTCAATTCTCGCCGAAAGTAAATTGAGCCTGTTGACCACGATTGCGCTATTATCCCTGCCAGCAAAGAAAAAATAGTCATTATTTGAATTCACTTGTAGTAAGTCGAAATCAATTGAAGGAGCTTCCAATATCAAACTATCATCGTAAACTAGCTGAACTTTTGATAAAGGGTTCTTCTGATATGCAGAAATTTGATGAGAGTTGTCAAACTCTTTCTGAAAAACCAAAGAGTCGACTCTAGTAAAGTCATATACAAAACTTTGAGCGAGCCCATCTACGTTCTGAAGAACGCATAGAAAGAGTAACAAAGTCAACGAATTCTTCATACACTAATACTTATTCGATAAGTAACCAAGATACAAAAAAACTAATGCTTCATTCTTCAACCAGTCATAGGAATCGTAACCTTGCTTAAACCCCACAGAGGCTCCAGCCCCGACAACTATACTTTTAGAATTATCCGAAATATGAAGAGAGTTGTCGTCAAACTTCGAGCTGAATTTGCCTGGGTCATATCGACTATCTCCCTCATGTCTAAATCTGTAACTTGTTGACTCAAAATCATCTGGAAAGCCGGTCTCAATATGAGATGAAGAAACGAAATAGACGGTGTAACCACTATTAATTAAACTCCATATAGCCTCCTCGGTTTTATCATTTCCAATTAATTGAATAAACTTGGTGTCATCGGTGAATGTCTCTCTAACGAGATCCGAACAACTTTTTGGAGGAAATGCGTCTATCCCGAAAACTTTGTTGCTTAGCTCTCGTGCAAAAACGTTGCACCAAGTGGGTTGAGCATTTCTAAAACCAGACAACCTGAATGTCGAAAGTCCTTCCTTTTCATTGACTTGAGAGGATCGAGTTGTCACCTTTCCACTGTGAACGGTAACAGAATACTTTAGATTGCATGCTTCGATGTCACTCTCAAAAACTAGAGGGCTATCATTTGCTTTATTATACTTCCACTCTTTAAACATCATAGGATGCCAGTAAATATCATGTAAATCTTGCCTCATAGTCGTTCCAATTGATGCATCCGATAGACCGGTAAAAGTTGTTTCCGGGTATTTGAAAGTTAAATAGTCATAGTCAATGCTTATTGTCTGAAGATTAACATATTCCTCATTTTCGAGATAAAACAGTTTGCCTAAGTCAGATTCAAGTATTTGAATATCCTCAGAAAGTCCATTTAAAGAATTTATTCTCTTGTATGCGAGAGGCTTTGCGTTCAAATAATCAGCTACGGTATACTGATTCTCAATGCTCACACTAAGTTTTGGTGGGATGATAGGAATTACAGGAAAATACCTAAAACCGTCAGCGAAAAACAAGTCATTGCAGCCTACTCCTTCATTAGGGTAGTTGGAAAGACCTCTCTCAAAGAAATAGTAGTTGAAATCAATACTAGAATATCCTTTGTAGTATTTTTGATCCTCCATTAGAATGGGAGCATTTTGGATGAGTCTTTCCTTAAACTGTTGGTCATAAGCATTTATTATGGCATTCATTCCTTCCGACAGGCAAATCAGTAACGTAGCTTGCTTTTTTATGATCTTTTCAGAAATAAAGTCGCTAACAATCCCCGGTATATGGGCAAGCTTCACTAAATCAGTTGTTGCTAAATGTCTAAATTGGTAATCACCATCAACTTTTTGAAAAAGAAGTAAAATTCGTTTTCTTTTGCCGTTATGCAATTGTGCCCATTTTGAAACATAAATATCTGGATCAACACTGTGCTCTCCAATCAAAGAGAACCTGCCAATGACTTTTGGATCTTGGAGTACAATTTGGATTTCAGTGTCCTGACCTGAAGTTTGAGTTGCGACTGATAAAAAACGGTCGATATCTACTGAAGAAATAATCGCACTCGTAAGCACTTTCTCGTCTTCGCTATTGTTAAAATGAATCAAAAGACTAGAGTCCTCAGCGAAACCATTTAGCGAAGTCAGAAAAAAGAAAGCCAAGAAGGGATAGGTAGTTTTAATCAATTTCGGTGTCTTTTATTATTTTCTCTAATGCAATGCGAATAGTATTGCTCAAAGTATCATTATTAGAAAGAGTGTTAACTTCTAGGGTTGGTCTAAGATCGGTCAAAACCTCCGAGAATATTTTCGGATTGAGTAGACTTGTTAGTGCATCTATTCTTTTCAACATTATTTGTATGGCTCTATCGTTTTTGAACAGTTCGATAAACAGTTCTTCAAAAACATTGGGATTATCAACACTTTCTGATACGATAAATAGATTGCTCATCCCTTCCGTGACATATTCACCATCAACTCCCTCCATAATGAAATAATCCATTCCACTAGATTCTATTTCTGTTCTCAGTTCGTTAGATCTTTCTTCTAGAGTAATTCGATTTTCATCAATTTCAGCCTGGCTATCTGCTACCATTCCAGTAATAACTGCCATAACAATACTATCAAGCATGTCAATTGGAACCAATGGTTTCTTAGTTCGGCTGATCTCGACATCAGCCAGCGCCGCTATTAGCGCACTCACCACTGTTTCTTTGGCCTCGTTGGGGGTGGCGAAGGTGGCGCTGCCCAGCTGCTGCTGGCTGGTGGAGGCGGCAATGGAATCGACTTCGGCCTGGCTGATGCTGAGCAGCTCGTAGACCTGTGACGTTTTGCCCGTCAGCTCCAGGGTGGTGGTGTAGCCCGTTGGAGGGCCATCGGTGGCCACAGGCACAAAGATGATTTTGGCGGCCAGCAGGTTGTCGTTATCAGCCTTATTGATTTTGTTGAGACGCTGCTGCCGGAAGATCCTGGGCCAGAACTCGTCGCTCTCGATATAGCCGATGGTGAGCACCTGGATATTATTGCGCTGCATGAAGCCGTCAGTGAAGGCGGTGAGGCGCTCGTCCTTAGCAATGCGGCCCAGGGCCAGGGAATGCGTGAGCCGGGGCAGGTCAAACAGGCCCTTCATGATGTTGCGGGCTTCGGCCTCCGATATGGTGACATTATCGAGGGTGTCGCCTTCCTGTGGGGAGACTGAAGCCTGCTGGGCATGGCTTTGAGGCACATTTACCAACAGAAGTACCCATAAAATAAGGTAAAATGCAGGGCTATATACCTTCGATATCATGCCAGCGGAGATGAAATTAATAGATGGTATCCCGCTATTTTAAAAAATGATTTATATAAAACCCCTGGTAAAACTGTCTCCATCCGGCTAAAAATAGGTTCTAGGCTGAAATAATATAATGAGATATTAAAATACGTACTTATTTTTTATTTGCAAATAGGGGTTGGTTTTTGAGGAAGAAAGTAGCGATAGAAACGGCCAGCAGTGTTTGGGACAATGATCTTTGCTTTGGTGCGAAGGGCTGGCACCCTTCGCATGGATATGCCGCCCTTACAGGGCTAGGAAGTGGGTAGCCGCAGCAGCATTACCAGTCCCGTTAGGGACGGCATGGCGGTAACGCCAACTGTGCCCAAGAGTAAAGCAGAGCAAGTGCCGTAGGTACGGTATATAGAGTATCGCCTTGGCGGTTTGGTTCGGTGCGAAGGGCTGGCACCCTTCGCATGGGTATCACACTCCGTACGGGCCTCTTCAGGGCTCGAATTCGACCTGCCGCAGCGGCACCACCAGTCCCGTTAGGGACGGCATGGCGGTAACGCCAACTGTGCCCAAGAGTAAAGCAGAGCAAGTGCCGTAGGTACGGTATATGAAGTATCGCCTTGGCGTGGCTGCTTTGGTGCGAAGGGTGACGGCCCATCGCATGGGTATCACACTCCGTACGGGCCCCTTACAAGGCTCGAATTCGACCTGCCATAGCAGCAGCACCAGTCCCGTTAGGGACGGCATGGCGGTAACGCCTGAAACAGAAGAGTAAGAAGAGCGAGTGCCGTAGGTACGGCATATATCGTTCAACGATCATAGGCGCAGTTAGCTTGACTACAACCCTTACCTACACAGCACAGGAAAAGGTGCCTTATCAGGCCTCGGCTGTGGCTCATGGGGATTTCTCCGCTACACTTCGAAATGACGTTGTTATGGAAGGTCTGGCAGAGAGTAACCTCTTTAATTACCCACAAAAAAAATCCCGCACTCTCATGCGGGATTCTAGGTTGGGTTTTTACACCTCTGGTGATTGCTCATTCTTCGTCAGGTTCGTTCGACAATAGGGTGCTTGATAGCTCGGTGTACTTGGTATACCTCACTGTACCCATGTTTTCCCTCATCTCTGCGCTGGGCAAAAAGCTGATCTTGTTGCGCTTGATGCTGTAGTTACCTACTTCATCAGGCGTGTCGTAGCCTTTGCTGCTGATATTCACCCGAAAGCTTCCCAGCTGACCCAGGTTCACTGTGCGACCATTGCGCAGAAACTTGGGTACCAATTCGAGAAAGTTCTCGATCACTGCCATGGCATCGGCGGTGGTCACGGTGCTGCGAGACGATATCTCCCGCACCATTTCTCTCAGTGACACTTCACGCTCTCTGGCGATGCCGGCGTAGTACTTGATTTGTCCTCCCTGCTGGGCACAGGCCATCATCACCACCGGCATTTCTATATGGCTGGAAAAAAGATCGATCAAACATGCCCGTAAAGTGGTAGGGCGGTATAATGGCTTGGTGAGGTAGGGGGTGTTTTAGCCGCAGTTAAAATCTTCTTTGAAACCTGATGCCATTTTTGTTTGTATTATTGAAGCGTCTTTATAAGCTTGAAGGCTTATGTGCTACGCAGGAGCTCATTAGAGCTAGTTGGGGCGCTATTTTTTTAGCAAGTGGCAGATTGCATGATTAGTCTTTTTTCTTTTTGGCAATTCGCTTTATCTCTCTGTCGAAGTCTGATTCAAAATTCTTGTCCTGAACTACCCTGAACTTGTTATACTCCTGTTCAGCCAGTTGTTTGGCTATGGTGGCGGAAATTTTTCCTGCATCTTTCAGTACATGGTAGTCGTTGAATTGCAGGAAAGCGTCTAACCTACCTACCCAATCATTCATTTTCATCGGGTTTTGCCTTTCGGCCTGCAGCTCGGCAAAGTCGAGGTACATGGTCACAATCCTGTTGAGTTCCCGGAGTTCTTTTTCGTTCAGATAATTCTTTGCTACGGACACGTCTGTTTTCAGGACTTTTCCCTGCGGGGCATTCTTCCACGTGGTGAGTCCCATGTATGGCTTGTCGGCATTAGCCCTTTCCTTTATGATTTCTGCCGCTGTGTGGCCGGTGATGGCCCAGTGGAGCTTGTTCTGTACGGTTTTATAGAAGGTTTGGGTGATTTCTGCCCTGGGGTCATAATCTATGCTGCATTGTGCATAGATGTCCGTTATTTTCTGATAGAACCGTCTTTCGCTGGCTCGTATTTCACGAATGCGTTCCAGCAGTTCATCAAAGTAGTCTTTGCCGAAAAGGGTAGAGCCTTGCTTCAGGCGTTGGTCATCCATGGCAAAGCCCTTGATGATGTACTCCCTGAGCACTTTGGTAGCCCAGATACGGAACTGTGTACCCTGGTGGGATTTTACCCTATAACCTACCGATATTATTACATCAAGATTGTAGAAGTTGACTTCATTTTCCTGAGTTTTTCCTTTGATAGCCCCATGCGAACTGGTTGTCCGGAATTTCCGGACAACCAGTTGTTCGTGCAGTTCCCCTTCTTTAAACACATTGTTGATATGTTCACTAATGGTTTGCTTGGCTTTGCCAAAAAGCTCCTGCATTGCTTTCTGAGTCAACCAAACGGTTTCGTCTTGCAGCAGCACATCCACCTTTACATCGCCGCTCTGAGAGACGTAGAGGAGAAACTCGCTTTGACGAGGGGTGAGGTTGTTCGTGTCTTCCATCATTAACGCCTAGGGCCAACTAAGCCTGGTTCGGTAAAAACAAACAAATGCGCATACGTCTTGCCAGCCCTGGTCTTGGGATGTGTCCTAAGCCTAATTTGGCCAGGCGGTGCAATGCCACCTGATTTTTGAAAATAGAGACCTCTTCTGGCTATCTCTTCGCTAATATATTGGATGCTGGCTGTACGGTTTTCGCATGATAGTAAGACGACTGCTATTGCTTCGTGAAGTTTCAAAAGGTTAGTGTGTCCTGAACTCATTGTGACTAGTATTTAAGGGTTTGTCTATTACAATTTCGGAAAAATTTAGCCCATCATCGTCCGAAATTGGCAACAGCGCTACTTTCATTGACCGAATTCTTGCTTTCTCAAACTCCAAGCCTATACTACTATGTTTTGCATCTAGGGAGCCTTCCAGTTCAAGTTCAATTCGGAATAGCCCAAGCTTCGTCATTTCCGCATTTGAAATAGCCAAAAGCAGAATCACCGCACTCAAAATGTTTAAATTCTTCCGAAAGACTCGAAAACCGTGGTCTTCCATAGACTAAATGATTGATTTGTATTCATTCCTTATCGAAATCAATTTAGCTTCTATTTCGATACATTCCTTCCAAAGCTTTTCTGATGAAATTGAGGTATTGTCTAACTGAAGCAATTGAGGTTGGTATCGAGCGAACCTAAAACTATAGTCATTGGATGCGAACTCTGACGGGCTTACGCATATTGAATGTTGTTCGCCTTTCGATGCTCCTCTGGATTTCCGAAACTCCTTAACACTTGAGACTGCCGTTCTGACAATCGCATCTGGCAACACGTGCCTATCTCTTTCTTTTACTCCATCGCTGCTCAAATCGATTAGCAACACATTTTCAAAGGCCCTCTTTCTATTTAGTAATAAAATAGAACATGATACACCAGTTTCATAAAAAATTCTGGCGGGTAAATGAACAACTGCGTCCAGCATATTACGCTCAACTATTTCTTTCCTTAGCTCTTGAACGATAGCAGCATTTGTAAGAAGCCCGTCAGGCACAATTATACCCGCTTGCCCAGATTCTGAAAGGTGATCCAAAACATGAGTCAGATATGAAACTTCCAGCCTATTGGTTTTGAACTTTGCACTAAAGTGTCGGAGGTCTGCCTTCCTTTGATTTGCAAATACGCCGAAGGGCGGGTTCGTTAAAATGATGTCGAAGTTCTCACTGCGTTGTTGGATCTCATCAGGGCTTCTGAACTCAATACTAATATTATCATGGGCCAACAAAAAATTTCTGGCTTTCGAAATCTTTAAGGAAAGGTTATCTCGAGCCTCACCTGCTCCATTGGCACCTTCACCGAGACTATCAATAGCACTATTCAGGAATTGCCCGGATCGGCAATATGGGTCATATATACTATGCTTGCCTTCTATATCGATCAAGGAACGCATTAGGTAAACGATCTCAACCGGAGTTGAAATGAGATGAGGAAGGCGAGTATTTCGGATGAGAATCTCTGTGATTGCCTCAAAACATAAATCGACAGTTGCTGGACTCCAGTTTAAACCTCTGTCATTTTGTTCGAAGAAATGATTCCATATAAACAATATGCGATTGAGCAATTCATCGTCAATTTCCTTAAGACCTCTACCGTCTTCAAACACCACAGAAAGCCCCGGGTGAATCTCGGTTAGGCCATTGATACTATTAGCTATGTGTTCTCTTTGACTAATGTTTCGGTCAAATGGTGGCTCCAAGAAACTATCTTGTATCAAATTGAATTTCGGAGCAAATTTCAGGCAAAGCATTGTAAGGAAAAACTCTGCATAGCTCTCTTCTCTGGCTCCGGCTGACCTTAAAAGATCAGCAGTGGTCTTTAAAAGATGGTCAAAACTTCCTCTAAATGTCATACGTTTCCCTTGGTCAACTTTAATAAATTAAAAATTCCAGATATCATCTCCTTCATTCTTTGAAAAAATGTCTTCTTCTTTTCTATCGGAGGAGAGTTTATGTAAATATTCAAATTGATAGTTACCCTCTGCTGATTTAGACAGACTTGCCCTTTGTTGTTCTTGATATGGTTGTTTACAATATTCAACTTGCCCGGTTGATTAGTTCCCAACAGAAGGCGTTTTTATACTCCTCCCGTTTCTCTATGAGTTCTAGTAATTCCCTTTGCTCCCTCTTCACCAAATCGGCCATAGCAACTATAGATTCCTGCACATGAACCGGAGGAACAGCTACTGGAAGCCCCTCCAAAGCTTTCTTTGTTAATGACGTTATGGTTACACCTGAGGCATTTGCGCTTAAGTAATTGAGCGCAGGCTTTTGGCTTAGAAACCAAGCAAGGTATTTCGGAGAGATTGCTTTCGGATAGGCTTTGATGACAAAAAAGGAAGCGGATGCTATTCTTTTAACATCGTCACCGTCAATTAAAAACGAGGAGAATTTTGTTCCTTTATTAGAGAGAAGGATATCTCCAGGGCGCAAGAGATGATTATTTAGAGATTGGACTTGACTGCCATCAATCATGGTAGGTTCCGCCAATAGCTCACCTTTTTCTATGTCTCTTGGCTGCAATACTGCCACGTCTTCTATGCCATGTTCCGAGGCAATCCGACCCCGAAAGGTATATCCCGTGCGTATTTCGGAGAGAAGATGTAGCTTTGTTATCATACACTATGTTATATATAGAAACAAACATAAGGGAATTATTCCTAACTTCCTATTCTATATACAGTATAGTGTATAACTTCTTTTGTGTTGTATACCTCTAATGATCAAACGCTTGCGCAAGCTATGGGTGATTTTCCAACACATTGGCCTTACCCGGATTAAAAGCGATGTACTCAAAAGACACCTTCAAGCTCGACTTAATAAACTCGATAAATTTCAAATCGGCCTCTGTTGGACTGGGGGTGCCCACGATGATCAAATGCTTGACCTTGGATTTGTTGGCGCTGGAGTGGCAATAATCCAGCAGCTGACCTATGCCCGCACGAACACATTGATGGGCACTATTGAATGGCTTCACTTCATACAGGTAGATGCTTGTTTTACTCTCCCTTATTATGTCAACATAACCTGATTCGGTAATAACAGCGTCCTCAGGGTATAGCTTAAGCAAGTGACGAGCAAAGGAGACCTGAATGATATTGTGGGTCTTTCCTACTATGGTTGAATAGGAGACTGTTCGCTGCTGCGGTTCTACAGATTTCTCATTGATCCTGGTGCGGAGTTCGTCTTCTACCACACTGACCGACTCATCTTGAATGTCAAATGATTCAAGCTGCGAATAGCTTCCGAATATCTGTTCAAAGTGTCCCTTTTCTAATCCAGGGATGATTTCATGAATTGTGTTGGCATAGTTAAGCCCCAATTCCCGCCAAAGGCCTGTTTCCAGGAACTCTACATGGATAATGTGGCCCAGCCCGTCAGGGTCATGTTCGTAGATCTTGCCGTCGACGGCTTTAACCTGCGCATAGGCTGCTATGGTCAGCCGGCCGTAACTGCCGAATGCTTTAATAGCGATGATGTCCCCTTCTTTGAGCCCCAGGAAATATGAAAGTGCCTGCCTACCGGCGTTGAACTTTTCCTGGGTGTTGTCGAGGTGCTTGTCACACCAGTTTTTGATCTTCTGGCGTGAATGCCCGTACAAGTCTCCAAAACCTTCCTCGTTCCAGAAAAACCCTGTGGCAATAACACTTCTTTGCAAAAACTGTGGCAACATATCTGCCCCATTGCCATATTTTGAGCCAATCAGGTAGTAGCTTCGCTCGGCTTTCATGGTCAGGAGATCATAATGCCTGGAGGCAAAGTCGAAGAAATCCTTACCATCTGGCTTTTGAGCCACGAGAAAAGTACTTAGGTCTGAGAAGCGCCCCTTTTCGTAGTTAGGGTGATCGAAATACCGTGCAATAGTGCGCACACTCACCTTTTTGTAAACGGGAAACAACCGATAATTCGAGTATAGAAAAGCAATCTTCCATTTGGTGAGATTATCTAGTTCAATGCCGTCAATAGCCTTGAAATCACCTTGGTCTGAACTGTCTGCAACAGCGATTACGTGACTTTTAATTGTTTCAAATGACTCTCCGGCACTCTGACCATATTTCTTGTACCAGGCGTATTCCCCATCCGTTAAAAAGTCGATGCCGATGATAGGCTTGTCCGACTTCCGTTTCCAAATGCCGAATTTATTGGAGGGCCTGCCCTGTATTCTGCCAAGTGAGTCGGTTTCGAACTCGATCCAGTAGCAGAAGGTGTCTTTGCTGCCAACATTGGAATATTCCTCCAGGGTCATGGAACGAAGGGCGGCCACAGGCCAGCGCTCCAGAAACTCCGCAAGCTTCTGGTGTCTGAATCCGCCGTCATTGGTTTGCAATCCGGGCATAGGCTACGCCGTTTCTTTAGCCACCAGCTCACCCCGAAAGGCCTTCTGGCTCAGGCTGCCATACAAATGCTCCAACTCCTGCAAGCTTTGTTGGTATTGGATTTTGAGGGCTTCTGTTTTTTTCACGATTTGGGCAAATTGGGTTTGGAGTTCAATGGGTGGAACTAGTATATCGAAACTCTCAATTTGCTTGAAATTCAGTCCAGGTTTTGTCTGGCCATAGAAGCTCTTTTTGATTAGGTATTGCCCACAATTTATATCGCTTAAATAGTAGGATAAATAAAGAGGATTGATACCATTAGTCCTTATAAGTGCGACATGTTGACTTATATAAGCTGTCCCGAAATTTTCGGGAACCATAGCAACTCTTCCAATTTTTGAGCCTGTTATTGTGAGGAGTACATCAAACGGTTCAACCTTGGTTCTATTAGCTTCTTGATTATCTGGTGGAATAACAAATGCAGCATCTTCGAAAAAGATATTGTTCATTTGCACGTCCAACGATCTTATAAATCTTTCACCCGTTTTTGAATAATATTTTCCCCAGCCTCTTCCACCACTTGTTAAAAAAGTGGTTAGATCACCTAGTTTGACTTCTTTGTAGCTATTTCGATTTGTTACAGGATTGTCGAAAAAGTTGAAAAAAGTGCTCTTCAAATACTCATTGAGCAAGCGGATGCTCTCTTTGCGCTGAGCGATCAGGTTTTCGGCTTTGCTTAAGAGATCGGCGATGTG
The DNA here is from genome assembly GCF_902498805.1 of Imperialibacter sp. EC-SDR9. Classification (GTDB taxonomy): domain Bacteria; phylum Bacteroidota; class Bacteroidia; order Cytophagales; family Cyclobacteriaceae; genus Imperialibacter. Next base: position 265,700 of record NZ_LR701573.1, read on the forward strand.
GAGTTGGTCGGGTAGCGGGGGAAGAAATAATCTGTAATCAGAGATGTCTTCCTTGTTAAAACCTTGCTGTGCAGCACGTCCACCAATGTTTGTGATGAAATTTTTGAATCTTGGGTTTAAAAGGAAATAATAAAGATACCGTTTATGAATTTTACTCTCGTCTGGAACAGTTTTAATTATTGCAACATTATACGCCCCTTCCAGTCCTGTTAATATTTTACCAACGGAGGCTCCGTATCTGCCTATGAGGATATCATCAGCCTTACACTTATTTAGCTTTTTTCCATCCTTAACAAATTCAATATGCTTATCCTTTCCTTGTGTGAAATCTCTGATTTGCAGCATTCGGACGTAACCTGGAACAGGCTCACTTTTCCATTCATTTTTTGGTGGTTGGGTTCCTCCTTGGAAATTACAAACGTCTCCTATTTTAACTAAAGTCATCACACCAACTCTTTTAATTCAGCCAAACCCTTTTGAATACTCGCTTCAATGATTTCTAATTTCCCAAAAATCACAGCTGGCTTTTCATACACCTCCTCTTCATATACTTCTTCTTTGTACGTGCTCAGGTTCAGGTCGTAGCTGTTCTCTACAAGCTCCTTTTTCGGCACCATGAAGTATTTTTCTGTACGGTCCCCTTTGGCGGCGCTCAGGGTGATACGTTCTTTGTAGCGCTGCACGATGTCGGGCAAATCGCTGTCGGCTATTTTGTTGCGCTTGTCGTCCAGGGTGTAGCCATCGGCCTGCATGTCGTAAAACCAAACGTGGTCGGTTTCGCCGCCTTTAGTAAATACCAAAATGGCTGTGCTTACCCCAGCGTAAGGCTTAAACACCCCACTGGGCACGGCTATTACGGCTTTGAGTTCGGCTTTTTCTATGATCAGCTTTCGCAGGGCTTCAAATGCTTTGCCGCTGTTTTGTATCACCCCACTGGGCACAATCACAGCGGCAGTGCCTCCCATTTTCAGCATATTGAAAATGCGCTCCACAAACAGCAGCTCGGTTTTGGTGGTGGGCAGCTTCAGTCCTTCGTTAATGTCGCCTTTATCGATATTGCCCGTGAAAGGAGGGTTCGCCATAATGATGTCGAACTGACTGTCTTCATTGTAGGTTTTGCTTAGCGTGTCTTTGTAGTCTATTTGCGGCTCGTCTATGCCATGCATCATCAGGTTCATGAGGCCCAGGCGCACCATGGTGGTGTCTATATCGTAGCCAATAAAGCTGCTATCCAGCATGGTTTTTAGCTGCTGGGTGAGCACAGCACTAATGGCGGCCCGCTCAAAGCCGTCTTCGTCTTTGCTCAGTTTGTCAGGGTCTTGCTTGCGCACCAGGTCGGTGAGGATGTATTGATAGGCCCCCAGCAGGAAGCCGCCTGTGCCACAAGCCGGGTCGGCAATGCGCTGGCCTAGCTGTGGTGCCACCAGCTCAGCCATGAGCTTGATGATGTGGCGAGGCGTGCGAAACTGCCCGTTTTTACCTGCCGAGGCAATCTCACTCAGCAGCATCTCATACACATCGCCCTGTATGTCCTGAAAGGAATGCCCGCCTTCGGTGGCGTCTTTTTCAATCTCCCTGAAAATGTCTTCTACAATATTGATGGCCGACACCAGCAAGCTGGCTTTGGGCATGATGAACACTGCATTGGCCATGTGTTTGGTGAAAAGCCCCTCGCCCGAGGCACCGCCCTGGATGGTTTTCAGGAAGGGAAAACTTTGGTTTGCACATGCAGCAGCATTTCGTCGGCAGGCTTGTGCTTGAACACCGACCAGCGCAGCTCCTGCTTGTCAATGCTGTCGTTGCTGCCTGGAATATTGAATGTGCCTGCAAAGCGGGGTGTATACGTTTCACCGGTGAACTCGGCATCTCTTTCACGCTTGGCTTCCAAATCGTCGAGCCGCTTCATGAAAATGAGGTAGGTGATTTGCTCAATGGCCGTTAAGGGATTGGCAATGCCTCCTTCCCAGAAGTTTTGCCAGAGTTTGTCGATGAGGGATTTGAGCTGCGAATTGTTTTGTAGCATTATTTCAGGTGCTTAATGGGCTTGGCGTTGACGAGTGAAGTCATCTGTGTGATGGCTATTTGGTTAAGTTGGGTAAGCCGCTCAGTGGGCGGCAACTGCTGGTGAATGAGCATGGCGTTGATACTTTCGAGGTTCGAAAGTACCACCAATTGTTCAATAGTGGCCTGGTCTCTGATATTACCTTCTGTCTCCGGATTTTCTTCTCTCCACTGCCTGGCCGTTTTGCCAAAGAGGGCCATATTGAGCAGGTCGGCCTCGCTGGCGTAAATAAAGTTGATTTGGGCTTTCGACAGGCTTTCTGGAATCAGCTTTTCCTTTACCGCATCGGTATGGATATGGTAGTTGACTTTGGCCAGGGTGCGCTGGAAGTTCCATTGGAGCTTGAGCCTGTCACTTTCTTCTTCTTTGAGGCGCTGGAATTCTTTAATCAAATATAGCTTGAATTCTGCACTAATAGCCGAGCCAAACTCAAAAGCGATGTCTTTGTGCGCATAGGTGCCTCCATAGCGACCAGCTTTTGAAAAAATGCCTGTAGCATTGGTCTTTTCTACCCATAGCGAAGGGCTCAACACAAAAGCAGGTAAGCCTGCCTGCGATTTAAAGTGGTCAAATTCGACCACTTTAAAATTGGGATTGTAAATCTTCTCCCAGGTGCCCAAAAACTCGAGCGTGGTGCGGGTGCGTATCCAGTTCTTGATCACGTCAGCCGCACGGGAAGCATCCAGTTTTGCCTGGGCCATATCGGTCAGGCAGATGTAATCCTCTTCGTTAAAGGAAGTAACTGCTACTTTAATGTTTTGTACTTCGATTGTTTTATTCTTCGGCATATCAATAGATGCTCATCTGAATTTTAATTACACCGAATTCGGTGTAATTAAAATTCAGGATTGTCGAGTTGCTTCATGGTGCATAAAGTCAAAAGTTGTTGTCTTTACCATTATGCTGCCAATATTTTTTCGGTTAACACCAGTATCTCGTTGATCTCCTGAGGGCTGAATACACCCCTGATCCCCTCGGGGTGAATCATGGTGAAGGGCGATTCGATCAGATTCCTTTTGTTCAACGCTCCCTTTTCCAGAATAAACCCTTTTAATAAATCCAAAAACTGCAGTTGTCTGCCGGTAAGGTAGCTGTGGTTTTGAACGAACGCATCGAAAGACTTGGCCACTGTTTCAGGGAAGCTTTCGAGCACCTCAATGCCGAGAATGTGGCGGATAAACTGAATGAATTGCGCCTTGCGGTGATTGTACACCCTCCTTAGCAGGTCGATGGTGATGTGGGGGTTTTCCTCGTGCAGTTCGGTGGCGAGCTCGGTGGCTTCTTCCTCCGTGATAGGTTCGCCATTTTGGATCTTCTGCAAGATGGGGTTAACGGAAATTAATTCTTTGATCTTTTCCTCCACCAGCTCACGGTATTTTGCAATGCTGATCGCTTCATTTTGAGGGCCAAACTCCACAAACTCTTTTTTGGCAGTGATATCAGCAAAGTCAAACTTAGCTGGCCCCAAAGGCGAAATCCTGGAGTCGATAAACTTCATGAGCGGGCTGAGCTTCTCAATCAGCTGGTCATACTTTTCTTCCGAAATAGCCGACCAGAATTTATTGCTTTGGGACTGGGTAATGATGTCTCTTTCCCTGGCCACAATGTTGACTGACAGCGGCAGCTCCGAAATTTTTTCTATCAGGCTGGCTTTCAGCGTGTCGAACTTTTGTTTGTCGTCGGTCAATCCTACAAATGAAACCTCGACCACATCTTTTTCGAACCGCATGGCTTTAAAATCCTCACCTGAAATGGTGCGCATCAGGGGTTTCACTACCGCTCTAAGGAAGTCGATCTTTTCCTCTGTCAGCTTTACCCAGAAATTCTCATCTTCCAATCGCTGAAGCTCGTGCCGGGCCTCCATAATGACAACTGAGTTGGCAGGCAGCGACTCAATCTGCCGCCTGAGTTTCACGATTTCAGCGTTCGCAATTTCTTCTCTTCCCACCTCTGCCGCCTTCTCAATTTTATCCAATCTCAGCCCAAACAGTTTTACCGGCACGGGAATCTGGGCTTGCAATTCTTTCCCCTTGGGGTTGAGCTTGAAGTACTCAAAGTTGTCCCAGCAGTCCAATATCAAAAAGACGTCTTTCTCCGGGCACCAGGGCTTTATTTTGGAGGGCTCCAGCAAGCGTGTGCCCCGGCCAATCATTTGCCAGAATTTGGTGTAGGAAAAGACAGGCTTCGCAAAAACCAGGTTCACCAGCTCACGCACATCAATGCCCGTGTCGAGCATGTCGACACTAATGGCCACCCTCGGCATGTCGTTGTGGGTGAACTGAGCCAGCAGCCCCCCTTTGCCATATACCCTGGGGTCTTCCGACACGAGCACTTTTGCCAGCTCTCCATTGTATTCAGGATAGAGCGAGTCGAAGATTTGTTCCAGTCGTCGTGCGTGGGCCTTGCTGGCGCAGAAGAAGATCGTTTTGCCAGGGAGCACACCGTTGGGGTCTTTGATGCACTCTTCCATAAACTCCTTCACAATCAGCGCATTGGTGCCTTTGTTGATGACGCTCTTTTCGAGGTCGGTTCCTTCATAGTTGATTTCCGCAATTTCTTTTCCTTCCAGTATCAGCCGTTTTTGGTCTTCCAGTGAAATCGTACGCTTGCTGATGCCTTCTTCCTGGAACCTTGTCTTAATTTTCATCACCTGAAAACTCGACAGGTAGGGAGGAATGTTGTTGACCGCTTCTTCGTAGGAATAGGCAAAGGTGGGCACGCCATCGTCGCAATTGAGCAAGTCGAAGGTGTTGTGGTCTATGACGTCTGTGGGCGTGGCTGTCAGGCCGAGGGTAATGGTATTGAAGTAGTCGAGCACCTCATGGTAGGTATTATAAATACTTCGGTGGCTTTCGTCGATCACAATCAGGTCAAAGAAGTGTGGGGACAGGCTTGTTTCTTCGTTACGAATGACGTTCAACATGGTCGGATAAGTAGCCACATAAATCCGCCGATCCTTCACCATGTCCTTTTCTCCTTGCTTTGGCCACCTGGGTTCGTTGGGCAAATGCTCTTTGAAGGCCTCCAGGGCCTGGTCTCTTAGGGCAATTCTGTCCACCAAAAACAGCACTCTTTCGGCCCATCCTGCCCGCATAAGTGCCTCAACAAGGGCAATGCAGGTTCGGGTTTTGCCGGTGCCTGTGGCCATCACCAGAAGGAACTTTCTGCGTTTCTTTTCGATGTCTTCCATCACCGCTCGGATGGCCCTGATTTGGTAGTCACGGCCAGCGATCCTTGTGTTGATCAGCTCGCCCGACAGCGGCTTTCTGGCTTTTCGCACATAGCTGTATCGTTCGAGGTCTTCCCTTGTGGGAAAGCCATGCACTTTTCTTGGCGGGTAGTTTTCCAGATCCCAGAAGTGAATTTCGTGCCCGTTGGTATAAAAGCAGAATGGCAAGTCGCCTCCTTGATTAGCCTGGATGTTGTAGCAGTACTGTTTGGCTTGCTCTCTGCCAATGGCTGCGTCGGCAGAGGTCTTTTTGGCTTCTACCACGGCGAGGGCTTTCCCGTCTTTTCCAAGCAAAACGTAGTCGCTGAATTGGCGGCCTCCGTAAGGCGTTGGGGCTTCTGCCACCAGGTTAGGGTCGACGATGATGTCAAACTCCTCAACTACCTGGGTTCGATCAGCAACATTCCAGCCAGCCGATTTAAGCCGGTTGTCGATTATTTCTATTCGTGTTGCCTTTTCGTTTTTCAAGGTGAAAAAGTATTCTAAGGGGAATCTCTACGATTTGAGCGGTTTTATGCCCTTTCTGTAATTTATACGTTCATAATATTAATGAATTTCTGTTATGATATTACTGCTTTGTTTGCGTTTTACTGCATTCTCAATACTTATTAAATGCCTTAGTATGGAAAGTGACGGGTGAGTGGGAATGGTTGCTTCGGAGGATTAGGCTTCGGAATCAGGAGACTTCTCCGCTACGCTGCGAAGTGACGACTCGGGTGGTGATAGGTGCTTCGATTGACGGTTGCCTCCTTGCGTGAGGGACAGAGCCATTGTTGGAGCCCGCTGTGGGGTTTTTGTGCGCTGGCCGGCGACTGGTGAAGGCCCGACCCCTGCCGCCGAAGTAGTTTATCAGGTGAGTAGCAACGCTCCGGCGGCAAGGGGGCACGCCCAAAGCAATTGAGGTATTTGTTGGATGAGTGGTGGTCAGAGCTTCGAAGGGATTAGGCTCCGAATGAGTGATAATGGACGGCTATTTTTAAGGGCAGCAGCAATCGACGGGTAATCGATCAACCAGCAAAGGGGTTATCTTATCGCTCCTTGCTTTTTCTTCTTCCTGTTTTTTTTCTTTGAAGTCTTAGGGTGGGCGATGGCGTAGCGTTCCTGTGTTTGAATGGCCCTTCGTTTTCCCTGGCGGCTTAGGGTGACGGTTTCTTCGGCAGTTGCCTTGTCCGGCGTGCTTGTGGGGCTGTAAGCGATAGTGTTTGTGCTCTGGTTATCTTCCCGGGCGGCAGTGTCGCTGGTATGGGGAGCCACGGGTAGAGCATCGGGTTGGACTGCTTCGGCAGCCATGTTCTGGCCGAATGACAACTGCGAAGAGATAAGTAGTACGGATAAGAGAATGGCCGATTTCATGTGCTTTACTTTGGTGTTAGACAAAGGTAACACGCCTCGTTCCGGCCTTTTTCGGAGAAGTGCTGTACTTTCTACAGATGTACCATTCTTTTACTTATTGCAAAAATCAGCGCTGCAGCCTTTATTTTAAGGGGCGGGCGGTGCGTCTTGCGGCGGTTGGAAAGGTTTGTTGAGCAGTGCTTTTATGCTTTTAATATCCTTTTCCTGCACCCCAAACCTTTTATTGACAAGAACGGGCAACATCACCGGCCCCAACGAGTAGGCGGTTGGGTTTGCCTTCTTACTTCGCATCACGCTTTCGAGAAAACCGGTGACGCCACCCAGGGATTGGTATGGCCCGTGTTGTTTGAATACCAGCACTACTTCTTCGGCTTGACCGAGTAAACGGTCGGCATATTTTAGTGTGGTAGCGTCAGCATGGTTGTCGAGGTCGTACACCTGCCATGCTGGCAACGGGCCAAAGGGGTGGCCGAAGCCGATTTGCTCCCTGGTGCCCAGCTGAATGTAAAACAGTGCTTTCGTCATGGCCCTACAATGATGCGTTTGGTAATGGCCTGGCTGCCGGATCGGACCCTTAGGAAGTAGAGGCCAGTAGGAAAGTTGCCCAGGTCGATTTCCGCCGTGGCAGTGCGGCTGAATGACAGCTCCCCACTTAATCGCTGGCCCGACACATTGTAAAGTATACCTACAGCATCAAGGTTGGTGGTTACCCGGAGCGTTCGGAGTGTTTCAAGCGGGTTTGGGTATAGGTTGACCTGAAGCTTTACTTCCTCACCGGGATTGCCCTGCTCGTTGGTGGCGATGAAGGCCAAGAGACCGCCCTGGGCAGTGCCGATGATCAATTCGTTGGCATTGTCGCCGGTGAGGTCGGCGAGGGCTGGCCACAGTCTGCGTCCGGCTTTCAGTGGCTGGGTAGCGTCGAGGGTGGCATTGTAGAGCTGGATAACGTCTGGTGCAGAAGTGTTTGGCGAGGTAAAGTCGTGAATTAGCCGCAGTCCGCCTGAGTTGTCGGCCAGGAGGAGGTCGGGCGAGCCGTTGCCGTCTTCATTGACCACCATGGGCACGAGAAAGGTGCGGTCGGGGGTGCGGTCGATGCCCAGGTAGGCGTCGGTTTTGGTGTTGAAGCCAGGGGCGGTATTGGTGCCGCTGTTGAGCCACAGCGAGAGACGGCCGTTGCTTTGGCCCAGGAGCAGGTCCAGTCTGCCATTGCCGTTGATGTCGTAGAAATAGGGGTAGTCGGTGGCGTTGATTTCAATGGGGAGCGGCAGGGCTGCTGAAGCGCTGAAGGTGTTGTCCTGATTGGGAATCCAGAAGATTTTGAGGCCGAAAGTATTGAGGCCATATCCTTTGAGCACCATGTCGGCGTTACCATCACCGTTCATGTCCACCATCTGAAAGCTGAGGTTGGTGACGCCCAGCTGGCTGAGGGCCATCCAATCGGAGGTGCTTTGCTCAAAGCTGCCATTGCCTTTGTTTTGGAGCAGTGTGATGGTTGACCGGAAACTGCCGTCCAGGGCTGGCAGCCCCTTGTTCGCAATGAGCAGATCGGGTCGCCCATCTCCGGTGGCGTCATAGGCAACGGGCACTGCATTTTCGCCCGCATCAAACATTTCATTTTGCAAAAAAGGCTCCGGAGCGGCAAAGTCAGGCGCTGCGCTGGTGCCGTTGTTGGCAAGCAGAAAGCTCGACTGCCTATAATCGAGGCCGGTCAGGTCTTCCCGGTGATTCGAGGAGAGGATCAGGTCGGCCTGGCCGTCTTTGTTGAAGTCGGCGAGAAAAATAGAGGGGAAAAAGGCACCCTGGCTTGGCGAGAAATCGGGGAGGTACAGGTTCCGCTCCACGAAGCTGGGGTCGGCATCGGTACCCTGGTTGATCAGGTAGGTCAATCCGTCGCAGGTCTCCTGGCCAATGAGCGCATCCAGTTTCCCGTCGCCGTTGATATCGGCAACAAGGAAGGCCTTTCCTTCGATGTGCATCGTCCTGCTGGACGGGTCGGCGCAGGTAAAAGGATCGAACTGATAGTTGCCGCAGTTGCACTCAGAAAAGCCGCCCCAGCGCTGGTTAGTACGTACGTAGTCGAGACCGCAGTTGCCTGTGTTGTCTACGCTACGGTTTTCATACAGCTCGGCCGTTTGCCCGGAGCTGAAGTTGAAGGCAAGGATGTCGACATCACCGTCGCCATCGATGTCCTGAATGGAAGGGATATCGGACGGATTGACCAGGAGGTTCACGGTGTTGTTACCCGACTTTGTGAAGAGCGGATCTTCGGTGAGCTCCCAGGCAGGGTACTCGCCGGCGTTGGAGGTGTTAACGAAAATCCGCACACCGAACGAGGAATAGGTAAACAGGTCTTTTTGACCGTCGCAATTGTAGTCGACCAGAATGATCCAGTTCTCAAGGTCGGATGGGAAAAACTGAGCAAGGTCGGGCTGGTACACATGCTGCCCGGCTTCGGTAGTGAACACTTTAATAACGTCGCCGGCCCGGTCGAAAACGACGAGGTCTTCGTCGCCATCGGCATTGGCATCAAACATAAAAAACTGCCCGGAGTGCATGCCACCAGCGAAGGGCTGGCGCAGCTGAATGCCAATGGTGGACAGCGTGAGATCCTCCGTCGACCGGAATACAGGGATGTCCTGGGCGGTGACAGTTTCTGCCAGGGTTAAAATGGCAATGAGTATGATATGGAGAAGGCTGAGGCGCAAAAGGGTTTTGAGTGAGTTTGCTTTTGGTTAAGACAAAAATGGGGAGGAATTAGTTTTAAAAGAAAGGGAGGGGTGGGAAAGTGGGAGGCAGGTATGTGGACGATCAGACGTTCGGATATTCAGACACTCAGATGTTCGGACGTTCGGATAGGAGGCGGAAGACCGAAGACAGGAGCTGGAAGGAGGCGTCGGTACGGCAAGGGGCCAGTAGCGTTGGAGCCGTCAGCCGCCCACCTACGCTGAGGGTTACGGTGGGCGAGCGATGGTGGTAAAATGATGCCCCGTACAAGGGTAAAACGCTCTTTCAGGATCCTCTGCGAGAGACCCCATCCGAACAAGGGTAAAACGCCCTTTTCAGGGTCCTCTGCGAGAGACCTCAAAAGGAGTTTTGTTGGCTAGAGGCTGTACCGACACCTGCAAGCCATGATAACAAAAGGATGGCGGTGAGGCCCCATCCAGAAAAAGGTGCGTGAAGACATGGCACCTGAACCATCAGTTTGGTGGCCACGAAGTCCCAAAGGTGACCCGGTGTCTGACGGCACTTGCAGCGTGGCTAGTGGCCGTACCGACACCTGCAAGCAAGCCCTGAAGGGGCGTAATCAAAACAGGATGGCGGTGGAGCCCCATCCTGACAAGGGTAAAACGCTCTTTCAGGGTCCTCTGCGAGAGACCCCAAAAGGAGGTGAGTGGTTTGTGCATTCTTTGTGTCTTAGTGGCGATGAAGTCCCGTCGTCGAGTCTGATGAGCGTTGTGGTGGTCGATCCCCGTTTTGGAGACTGAAGCCCCTAAAGCCGGGCGCCGTTAAACGGGCACCCCTACCTGCCAGCCCTGAAGGGGCGTGATAACAAAAGGATGGCGGTGAGGCCCCATCCAGAAAAAGGTGCGTGAAGACACGGCACCTGAACCATCAGTTTGGTGGCCACGAAGAATTAAAGGTGCAAAGGTTGGTAACCCGGTGTTTGATGGCTCTTTCAGGAGTGGCTAGTGGCCGTACCGACACTTGCAAGCCCTGAGCCGGGCACCCCTGTAGGGGCGTGATATCAAAAGGATGGCGGTGGAGCCCCATCCGCACAAGGGTGAAACGCTCTTTCAGGGTCCTCTGCGAGAGACCCCAAAAGGCGTTTTGTTCCATCCGTACAAGGTGCGTGAAGACATGGCACCTTAACGACCACGACCATTTCTGGAGCCACGAAGACACGAAGGTTGGTAACCCGGCGTTTGACGGCACTTGCAGCGTGCCTAAGGCAGCAAGCCCTGAAAGGGCGTAATCAAAACAGGATGGTGGTGAAGCCCCATCCAAACCATGGTAAAACGCCCTTTCAGAGTCCTCTGCGAGAGACCCCAAAAGGCGTTTTGTTATATCCGTACAAGGTGCGTTGAGACCCGGGAGTCCAACGTCAATTCGAATCCTCAATTCCTCAGCTTTCAACTCCTCTTTTCTACATATCCCCCTAAAATTCACCCCAGTCCGATGGGTTGTATTGTGCTGGCTTTACGTCCTTTAAGTGTTGTAGAACACACAGGCAGAAGAAGGAGGAAAGAATGAAGAGGACGGTATTGGTCTTTCTGTGTTTGCTGTCCGTTGAGGTTTGGGGGCAGCAGGACAGAGTATTTGAGCAAATTGATGAACAGTTGTGGATACCCTATATCAAGGCCTACAATGAGTTTAACACCCGGGCCTTCATGGCTTTGCACACACCGGACGTAATCAGGGTGAAAAGGGAAAGTAGTCAGATCATGGTAGGTACTGCCTACCGGAAAAATGAGTACCGACGTAACTCTATTTCTCAATCGAAAGACTGGGAGAGAAACCTGGAGATTCGGTTTATTGACCGGCTGGTGGAAGGTGCCATAGCCTATGAGGTCGGTTATTATCGTGTCAGCCTGCACAAGCCCCAAAGCCCCCCTCAGGTGCTTTACGGTATGTTTCATGCTACCCTCAAACGGGTTGACGGGGAATGGAAAATATATATAGATGAGGATGAGGTACTTGACAACTTTTCTGATAGTCAATTCTATAAATGCCATCCTCTTCAAAGTGCGCAAAAATAAATTCCTTCCGGGGGAGTAGCGACTAGCACGGATTCCAAAACGTTGGTGTAAATTAACAGCATAATTGCACCAACCTTGATCACACTTATACAATACAACGACCCGGGCTACACCACGAGAGACGGGCTTAGTCCCGCCGAAGCTTCAAAGCTTTTGAAGCCCAACCACATCAACTGGTTTGATGTGGAAATCACTAATAAAATCCTGGTAGAGGACACCGCCCAGTTTTTCGGCATTCACCACCTGATGGCCGAAGATATTCAAAACCTGGAACAGCTGCCTAAGTTCGAGGTGTTTGATAAGTACCTTTTCTTTACTCTGAAAATGCTGGTGTTTAACCCTGAGACCAATAAAATAACCCAGGAGCACCTCAGCATTGTGATGGGCGAAGACCTCATCATCACGTTTCAGGAGGGGCTGCCCGGCGACGTGTTTGATGAGCTAAGAAACCGCATAGCACTGGCTAAGGGGCGAATCAGAAAGTACGGTGCCGACTACCTGTTTTACAACATCATCGACTCTGTGGTGGACAACTATATGACCATTATGGAGCGGTTGCGTGACAAAATAGAGAAGCTGGAAGCTGAAATTATCAAAGACCCTTCTTTCCATGTGGTGGAGGAGATCATGGAAATCAAAAAGGAGATTAACACGCTGAGGAAATATACCTTGCCGCTGCGGGACGCACTCAATAAGATGAGGGTGGAGGGCTCTCACTTCATCCAGAAAACTTCTGTGAATTATTTTCAGGACGTTGCCGACCACATCCACTACCTGATCAGCTCGTTTGAAACTTCCCGTGAAATGCTGAAGGACATCATGGACCTGCACCTGTCCAACCTCAGCAACGACATGAACAAGGTGATGAAAACCCTGACGGTGGTGGCCGCCATTTTCATTCCGCTCACCTTTATCGCTGGGGTGTACGGCATGAATTTTAAGTACATGCCTGAGCTTGATTCGCCCTATGGCTACCCAATGCTGTGGACTTTTATGATTGTGAGCAGCGTGGTGATGGTGGTGTACATGAAACACAAAAAGTGGTTGTAAAGCGATCTATTTTAGTATCTTGAGGCCATGCAATTCTTCAAAATTCTCTCCCTGGCGCTAGCGCTGTCTGTTTTTGGTTGCAAACGCCCAGCGGCAAAGCAATCAAATGCCGTTGTGGTTACCGGCACAGTATTCGAAACGCAGTCGTACTGCGGAGGAGCTGCGCCCAGCGAGGACAGGTTGGCCCAAATGAAAATACCAAAACCACTTGCCGGGAAAGTAATCTACCTGAAGTCCGGAAAGGTCAACAACCCGGAGGCACCAGTGGTGGCTGAGGTGACAGCGGACGAAAGAGGGGAGTTTTCGGTTAGCCTGGAACCAGGGTTTTATGTAATGGTAGATGAGAAGAGAGTGGACAAAGCCTCGTACAACTACATGATGTCCAATTTTGCTGAGAAGACAGAGAATTATACCGCTGTCGACAAGGCCTGCCTGGATAAATGGGTGGCAGAAGCCAACCTGGTGTTTGAGGTGCTGGCGGAGGCCAATGAGCCACTGAATGTTACTTTTCACAAACCGTGTTCGTGGAACTCCTTCCCCTGCGTTACCTTTATTGGTGAGCGGCCACGCTAGTTTTTTTTGATGTTTTTTCTCTGAAAAGCTTTTCGTATTTGCCGCTTTCGGTGTTCATCCATTTGTCCCAAAAGGTGAAGTACAATCCATAATTGGTGGTGAACTCCGAATGGTGCAGGCTGTGATGGGTAGCGCCAATCAGCCATTTGCCCAGCCAATGCTCATCAAAATTCTCAGGAAAAACCTCAATATCAAGATGGTTCACAACTGCACTCACCGTCATGATGACCAACATGGCAAGAATGACATAGATGTGCATGGGCAGAAACCACACAATCAGCGGCACAATGATGGCCTGCAGCAGACTTTCCCACGGATGAAAAGAGAACGCAGTCCACGGAGAGGAAATCAGGCTTTCGTGATGCGTTTTGTGAACGGCTTTGAACAGCCCGGGCAGGTGCATAAGCCGGTGCGCCCAGTAGTAGTAGGTTTCATGTACAAACAGGGCGATGACCAAACTAACTGGCAAATACCAATAACCGTAGGTCGACAGCTCAGTGTAAATGGTAGTTTTCCCTGCTTGCCATGCCCACAGCATGCCCACGCCAGAGAGGGCAAACACAAACGAGGTGAGGGCCGAATAAAATATTTCTTTTTTGAACTGACCTTTCTTCCAGGTGCCAGTGGAAATTTTTCTGGTGGCAAACTTCTGCCCACCCAATCGGTAGAAGACTCCAAAAAAGATAGCAGAGACGATCACATAGCGGATAAAAACGATCAGGAATAATAATAGCGTGAAACTTATTACCTCGTTGGCTTGGCTAAAGTCGATGATTTCAAGTCGTTCGTCCATTGGAAGAAATACTGTTTGTCTGCTGCAAGACTATAACTACTTAACTAAATTTGACCCAGAACGTTTCCGTTAAGAAAGAAAAAAGAATGTCAAGAAACATACTAACCGTCAGCCTGATCATCACATTATATGTCACCTCATGTTCCACCAAAGTTGAACAAGCGCAGTCCAACGCCGATCCAAAGGCCCAGGAGGTCGTGGACAATGCTATCGCAAAGCATGGAGGTACTGCCTATGAATCTGTTGCGGTGGGTTTCGACTTTCGGGAAAAGCACTATACAGTAGAACGATTTCCTGACCGGTATGTCTACACCCGGTCGTGGCAGGACTCCATTGGCTATGTGGAAGATATTCTCGTCAACAGCACCCAGCTTACCCGCACGGTAGATGGCGATACCGTGGAGCTTACCGACGAGTGGGCGTTCAAATATGCCAACTCGGTAAACTCAGTACTCTATTTCGCTCTCCTGCCCTACGGCCTCAACGACGCCGCAGTGATAAAAAAATATCTTGGACAGGTGGCTATCAAAGGCAAGCCTTACCACAAAGTGCAAATCACATTTCAGCAGGAGGGTGGTGGGAAAGACTTCGAAGATGTCTTCATTTACTGGTTCGACAAGGACACCTATCAGCTGGATTACCTGGCTTACTACTACAATACCGACGAAACCGGCATCCGCTTCCGGGAGGCGTACAACCGCCAGACGGTCGACGGCATTCTTTTCCAGGATTACATCAATTACGCACCGATCGATTCAACAATTACTGTTCACCAAACGGACGACCAGCTTGAAAAGGGCTTGCTTAAAGAGCTGTCCAGGATAGAGAATGAGAAACTGGAGAGTTTGAAATGATGATGGATAGCTTTTTCTAATAGCCCAGGGTTTAAACCCCGGGCTATTAGAAAAAGCGCCCGTTTGATCTCAATGCTGCGTTGATTCCAGCAAGTTCCTCCCCCTCAGCATATCCACTGAATTCGACATTCCCCTGAAGTTGTGGTAGGCAGATTTCCAGATATTTCCCTTGCCCCGTGGTTTCATGTCGGGCTGCTTGTCGAGGCCACCAGAATACCAGCCACCATTTTCATGATCGATCAGGTAGGTATCAACGTATGACCACAACAGCTTGAATTTTTCATAGTACTGGTGCTCGTCCTCAGGAAATAGCTGTGACATCATGAGCAGCGCATTAAGCCCTTCAGCTTGCGCCCACCAGTTTTTGGTGTCTCTGATAATGCGGAAGCCATCTTTGAAGTAGTAACCTTCGTCGTAAAAGCCGCCGACCTCATTGTCCCAGCCAATGCTCAGTGCATGATCCACCATGGTTTTAGCCATGGCCATGGTTTTTGGATCGTCGTGCTCTCCCAGCACATGTTCTGCTTCCAGCATCAGGAAGGCTGTTTCCACATCGTGACCAAACGACACATGGTCGAGGTTGTGGTGGCGAAGGATTACCTCTTCCGTAGAATCCTTGAAAGAAACGGGCTGCCAGTCCGGCGTGAGGAAAAGCACCAGATAGCCTTTGGGGTTGGTGATGGTGTCCCGAATCAGGTAGAGCAGCTCCGCCAGTCGTTCTTTTACCAGCGGATCGGGCCACACCTGGTAGAGCTCTGTCATTGCTTCCAGCAAATGAATGCTGCTGTTCTGGTCTTTGTAGCCCAGGTCGGAAGTGGAAGCGATGGTGTCGGGTCGAACTACCGGCGTTCCATCACGCTCCAGATGCTGGAAGTAGCCGAGCTTATCGGGGTCGTGGCTGTGCTCTTCCAGCCAGTAGAAAGCTTTCTTCGCCAACTCCAGGCCTTCTTCGTCTTTGGTGGCCATGTAGTAGGCGGCCAGGCCGTAGATTCCAAACGCATTGCCATAGGCCGTTTTGTCCATGGTTTTGGGGTTGCCCTGCTTGTCTACCAGCTGGTAGAAGCCGCCCATTTCTTTGTCCCACATCTTGTCCCGGAGGAATTTGAAGCCGTGCTCAGCGCCCGTTTTATAATAGGCCTTCTCAGGATAGCGCTGAAAAGCCTTGGCGTTGGTCCATACATGCCTGGCCTGCGTTACAATCATTTTGTCCTGGTTTTCTCCCGGCTTGAAGTCATAGGTAAGGCTACTCAAGAACCCGCCGTCTTCGTTGTCGACATCCATGGGGTACCATTTGTCGAGCAGCTCGGTAGTGAGCGACTTCTCCATTGCATCAGCAATTTCAAGTTTTTCTTTTTGGATAGGGTCAGGGAAAGAGCAGGAATACACGCATAGGAGCGAAAAAAATGGGACAAACAGTGCCTTGGGAAGATGGGTTTTCATTTTCATAGTAGTCAGGGTATTGCTTAGGTAGGTGAATATACTAAGACTATTGCGCATATGTGCGCACCCGAAAAGCATTATACACCGCCGGACGATAGTCAGGCGGATCGGAAAATCAGACCTTGGTTCAGGATGAGGATACTAGGTCAGTTTCTTCTTCCTGGTCACGCTCCAAATAATTATAAGTCCTGCCATTATCATGGGGATAGAGAGAATCTGTCCCATGTTGATGGGGAGCGGATTGTTGAATTCTTCCTGCCACACTTTTACGAATTCGATGAGAAAGCGGGACGTGAAGAGTAGTGTCATGAATATGCCGAAAAGGAGTCCTTCAGGCATTTTAGCTCTCTTCTTACTCCAGAGATAGTAGAGGAATATGGTGAGAAACACGCAGAAAATGGACTCATAAAGCTGAGCCGGATGCCGCACAATGCCATAGGTGTAGAATTCAGCATAAGTGGTGCCATTGGCTTTGTAGAGTTCGTATTTCAGGCCGTCGCCGGGATTGTGCCAAATGTATTCGCCCAGATAAGCGGAGTTGCCGAGAATGGTCGGCATTTTAGTTTGGTAGAAGCTATGGGTTACCTCTTCGTCTACCGGCACTTCGTTGTATTTCACCAGCACGTCGATGGGCGCTCTGCCAGGCACGTCGCTGGTGATCTTTGTCGTGCGACTGATGTCTATTTCCTCAGACCGCACGATGTATTGTTTGAGGAAATCTGCTGCCGGCGTGGCAAACACAACCCCGTAATTGGACTCTGTTGGCTCGCCAAGAATTTCGGAATTGGTAAAGTTGCCGAACCGGATAAAGGCACCTGTTAATGCCGTTACAATGGCCACTCTATCGAGGATCCAATAGTACGACATGCCCTTCATTTTTCTGGCAAACAGCCACAAGGCGATGAAAATACCAATAGCCCCGCCGTGGCTGGCAAGTCCGCCTTCTCTGATATATAAAATTCTGATGGGGTCACTTAAATACTCAATCGGGTCATAAAAGAACACATGGCCCAGTCTGGCACCAACTATCGTCGCCACCACCATGTAAAGGGTAAGCGTATCAACTTCCTTCTCGTCCCGGCCGTCAGCCTTGAACACTTTGTACATCACCTGCTGGCTTACAATGAAGCCGAGTGCGAAAAGCAATCCGTACCAGCGCACATCAAAACTTCCAATATTAAAAATTGCGGGATCGGGATTCCAAATAAGGTATGATAGCATTCTTTTGACGTTGATTTAACTGTGTTTTCTCCAGAAGTAGGGCGTAAATAACATAAGAACAGTAAACAATTCCAACCTGCCTACAAGCATTAAAAAGGAAAGTATCCACTTAGCAACGACGGGCAGATGAGCGAAATTGTCGACCGGCCCCACGGTGCCCAGACCCGGGCCGATATTACCCAGGCATGTAGCCACCGAGCCAATGGCGGTCATGAAGTCAACCCCGGTGGCGGCAATCACCACCGACCCAACGCCAAACACGCTGATATAGATCATGATAAAGGCAAGGATGTTAAAGGTGATGTCCCTGGTTATAGCCTTTTTATTGAATCGCACCGGAATAACTGCCGACGGGTGGATCTGTCTTTTTAGCTCAAGAACACTGTTCTTGAAAAGAATCACATGGCGCACAATTTTCACTCCGCCAGCTGTGGAACCGGCCGAAGCACCAAAGAACATGAGCACAAAGAAGAGCACGGTGAGAAACGGTGTCCATGAGGTATAGTCCGCTGATACATAGCCAGTGGTTGTCACCACCGACACCACTTGAAAGAGCCCGTCACGAAAGGATTTTTCAAAGGATGTGTCACTTACAAAGTAAATAGTCGTAGCCACCAGGAGTGCATTGAAAGAGCAAAATAGCACGTAGTATTTAAACTCTTCGTTGGAAAAAACCTTTTTGAAGTATCCTTTAAAAATAAAGTATGTCATGGTGAAATTGGTACCTGCCAAAAACATGAACACAATGATCACATACTGTATAAAAGGTGAAGTGTAGTAGGCGATGCTGGCGTTTTTGGTAGAAAATCCACCAGTGGCCATGGTTGTCAGGGCGTGGTTGATAGCATCGTAGAAGGTCATGCCACCTATCCAAAGCAGCATTGTTTCAATGCCAGTGAGGCCGATGTAAATCAGCCAAAGACGTTTGGCAGTTTCCTTAATTCGGGGTTGCAGCTTGTCAGGAGAAATGCCCGGAGCTTCCGCTACGAACAGCTGCATGCCACCAATACCCAATATTGGCAAAACGGCTACGGCCAGCACAATAATTCCCATGCCACCAATCCACTGAGTGAGGCTTCGCCAGAAAAGAATGCCTTTGTGTACCGACTCAATGTCAGTGAGAATGGAGGCGCCTGTGGTAGAGTAGCCCGAAATCGTTTCAAAAAAGGCATTGGTGAAATTGGGAATGGCGCCACTAAGGGTGTAGGGAAGGGAACCAAAAAACGACATTAATAGCCAACCCAGCGTTACTATGAGATACCCATCTCGTTTTTTTAGTTCTTTGTCTTTGATCTTCCGGGTCGAAAACCACATTAAAAAGCCGCTGCCTAGTGTGATGGCGCTCGACAGGGAGATGCCTGCGAGATCCCCCTCATTGTAGTGAAGAGAAATTGGTATACAGAGCAGCATCAATATCCCATTCATAATGAGCAAAACGCTCAGGATATTCGCCATCACCGGTACATTGAATCTCATTTAAAGAAGCTTTCTACTTTATGAAGACATTCGGGACGAATCAACACAACAACCCGATCTTTGGGCTCGAAACGGAAAGAACCTCTCACGGTGTGTCCTCTTCCTCTCCTGATCACACCACCCACAACGGCAGATTTAGGAAAGTCAAGATTGCGCAATTCATCTGCCAATATCTTGCTTTCTGGCTTTACTTCAAACTCCAGGATTTCCGCATCCACACCATGAATACTCGTTAGGTTGAGTACTTCTCCTTTTCTGATGTACCGGAAAATGAAGTTGGCAGCGATTAATTTTTTGTTGATCATCGTATCCACACCGATATTCTGTGAAAGGTGGATATAGTCGATGTTTTCTACCAGGGCAATTGTTTTAGCCACACCATGGTTTTTGGCCACAAGGCAAGAAATAATATTGGTTTCGGAGTTCCCGGTCACGGCAATAAAGGCGTCCATATCGGTGATGCCTTCTTCCATCAGCAGATCGATATCACGCCCGTCGCCATTGATGATCAGCGTGTCTGGTAGCATGTCGGCGAGCTCAAAGCACTTCTCCTTGTCTTGCTCAATCAGCTTGATATTGTACTTTTTAGAAAGGCGCCTGGCCGTGTTGATGCCTACTTTGGAGCCGCCAAGTATCATGATATTCTTGATGTCTGTCCTCTTTTTGCCCGAAAGATCCATCACTCTGTCGACGCCGTCGGGTTGAGCAATGAAATAGGCGTGGTCATTGGCCTTGAACGAATTTTCGCCATGAGGAATGATGGTCTCGTTGTTCCTCAAAATGGCCACCGTGGTGAAGCTATTGTCGGGGTTGAGGTAGGCGGTTTCGCTGAGCGTTTTCTCAGCCAGTTCCCCATTGTCATCGATGGTAATACCAACCAGTGAAAGGAGGCCGTTGTCGAAGTCGAATGTGTCGGTGAGGGCTGACTCACGAAGGAGTCGTTTAATTTCTTTTGCAGCTAACGATTCAGGGGAAATGATTTCGTCAATGCCTATTGTTTTGAGGTCGAGGATATCTTTGCCAAGAAGAAACTCTATGTTGCTGATCCTGGCAACAGTGCGCTTGGCACCGAGGTTTTTGCCAATAATGCATGTGGCAATATTGGTTTCCTCATTGGAAGTAACCGAAATCAAAAGGTCTGCCTTGCTTATGTTGGCATCCAGTAAAACACTGTAGGATGTCGAACTTCCCCTGATTGTTGCCACGTCCAGATGGTTGGCAGCATACTTTAGTTTTTCCTGGTCAAGATCAATCAGAATGATGTCTTGTTCTTCGTAGGCGAGCAGCTTTGCTAAGTGAAATCCTACGTCTCCTGCCCCTGCTATTATTATTCTCATTTGATACTCTGATCAAAAAGTGACTGCAAATATAGAAAATAAACCATAGCCTGTGTAAAACCTTTTGATTGTTAACACGGCACATTTGAGCCAGAGCGAACTGATCCATACGGGACATTAATTGGCTAATAATAGTTCGGAAAATATTATCTTCATGGTTTAACACGTAGCAAAAATTACTTTTTTCAGAAGACTCTACACTCAAATACTCATTCATTAACCAAACAAAAATCCATGAAAACCAAGCTTGGAATTATTATTTGCCTGTTGGCCCTGGCGGCTTGCACGCAAAACAAGGAAACAAATTACGAATTAAAAAAGGCGGAAAGCGGCGGCTTCACGTATGAATACGTTGATGGCGATCCTTTAAAAACCAGGATTTATACCCTGAGCAACGGGCTCAAAGTCTATTTGAGTGATTACAAAAATGAGCCCCGCATTCAAACAGCCATAGCAGTGAAAGCTGGTGGTAAAAATGACCCGGCCGACAATACGGGCCTGGCCCACTACTTGGAGCATATGATGTTTAAGGGTACCGCCACTTTCGGCACGCAAGACTGGAAAACCGAAAGCGTGCTGGTCGACAGTGTGGAGGCACTTTTTAATCAATATAAAGAAATTTCCGATCCGGAGGAGCGCAAAAAACACTATCGCATTATCGATCAGGTGTCGATTGAAGCATCCAAATATGCGATAGCCAATGAGTATGATAAGATGGTTTCCGGCATCGGAGCCAAGGGCACCAATGCTTACACCACCAATGATCGCACGGTTTATATCAACGACATTCCAGCTAACCAGCTGGAAAACTGGCTGAAAATTGAATCTAACAGGTTTCAGATGATTGTCAATCGCCTGTTTCATACAGAATTAGAAGCAGTGTATGAAGAGAAAAACCGCAGCCTCGACAGCGATATCTGGAAGGGATTTGAGGCGATGCTGAGTGCTTTGTTCAAAGAGCATCCCTACGGTACCCAAACAGTGATTGGTACTATTGACCACCTTAAGAATCCGTCCATTACTGAGATCAAAAATTATTTCTATAAATACTATGTACCCAACAATGTGGGTATTTGCCTAAGTGGTGATTTGGATTTCGATGCCACCATTGCCTTGATCGACAAATACTTTGGAAGCTGGAAGCCCAATGAAACGCTACCTACATGGACGCCCGTGCAGGAAGCGTCCATTGCCGCCCCTATAGTCAACGAGGTGATAGGTCCTGATGCGGAAAGAATCATGATGGGTTTCAGGTTGCCGGGGAGGTCGAGCAAAGATTATATCATGGTGAGGCTGATAGACAATATTCTCAGCAACAGCCAGGCTGGTTTGGTAGACCTTGATCTTGTGAAACAACAAAAAGTACTGGAGGCGTCCACCTTCGTGTACGACATGAATGATTATAGCATGCAGGTGCTGATGGCCAGCCCCAAAGACGGCCAAACACTGGATCAGCTCCGTGACCTTTTTCTGGAAGAGCTTGAGAAAATCAAAACTGGAAACTTCGACGACTGGCTGATTTCTGCTGTGGTAAACGATTTGAAAAAGAACCAGCTCAATCAGTATCAGTACAATTGGGCAAGATCCAACGACCTGGTAGTGGCTTTCACCAGCAACATGCCCTGGGGCGATTTCGTGTCGGAGTTCGACAGGATGTCGAAGGTGACAAAGGAAGATGTGATGGCCTATGCCAAAGCCAACTTTGGCGACAACTATGCGCTTGTTTACAAGCGGACGGGCAAAGATCCGAATGCCCAGCAGGTGGAAAAGCCGGAGATCACCAAAGTGGAACTGAACCGGGAAGCCAAGTCTCCTTTTCATGAAGCAATTATCAACAGCGAACCGCCAAAGTTGAAGCCGTTGTTCGTGGACTACGACAAAGACATTGAAAAGCTGACAATGAAAAATGACCTGGAGGTGCTCTATACCCGCAATGATGAGAACGATTTGTTCGACTTGTACTATAAGGCAAACTTTGGTACGAATATCGACCCGAAAATAAAAGTAGCTGTTGACTACCTTGAGTTTGTTGGTACGCCAACTCATTCTGCTGAAGAAATCCAGAAGGAGCTTTTCAAACTCGGTTGCAGCTTCTCAGTATTTTCTTCGGCTGAGGAAAGCTATGTAATGCTTGCAGGGCTTTCTGAAAACATGGAAAAGGCGATGGAAATCTTCGAAGACTTGCTCGCCAACGCCCAGCCGGACGAGGAGGCGCTGGCCAAGCTGAAAGACAGGATACTAAAGGAAAGAGAAGATCAGAAAAAGAACAAATCAGCCATACTTTTCAGCGGGCTAATGAACTACGGACTTTACGGGGCACAGTCGCCATTTACCAACGTGGTGTCCAATACTGAACTGATGAACCTCAATTCGGAGGAACTGCTTGGCCTCACCAAAAACTTCACCAAGACGACACACAAGGTGTTGTATTATGGGCCAGTAGATTCGAAAAACCTTGTGAATATATTGAACACCAGGCATACTTTGCCAGAAACCATGTTGCCGCTTCCGGAGCCAAAGGAATTCGCCAAGCAGGAAGTAGACAAGCCGAAAGTTTTCTGGGCCGACTACGACATGGTGCAGGAAGAAATTCTGTTCCTGACAAAAGGCGAGGAATTTAACGTGCAGCTGATGCCGGAAACAGAGCTCTACAATGAGTATTTCGGAGGTAACATGGGCTCTATTGTTTTTCAGGAGATAAGAGAGGCACAAGGTCTGGCCTATTCCGTTTGGGCCAATTATTCAACCGCTGATGAACAAGGCAAAAGCGATCACTTCTTTGCTTACATAGGCACACAAGCCGACAAGCAAAACCAAGCTGTGCCAGCTTTGCTAAATATTATTGAAAACCTTCCAGCATCAGAAAATGGTTTGGCAACTGCAAAAAAGTCAATCATGAGCCAAATCGAGAGCGAACGAATTACTCGTGGGAGCAAGCTTTTTAATTATGAGAGTGCCAGAGATATGGGGCTGGATCATGATATCAGACAGGATATTTACGAAAAGATTCCGACCATGACCATGGAGGATGTCGTCGCCTTTCAGAAGCAATATGTGAAAGGAAAGAAGTATAACATGATGGTGCTGGGCGACAAGGACAAGATCGACTTCAAGAGTCTTCAGCAATACGGTGAAGTGAAGCAGTTGACCCTGGAAGAGCTATTTGGCTACGACAAGGTAGAGAAGATTAATATTCAGTAAAGCATTATTGATTGCCGGAGCTTTCGCCCAGCCAGGTCGGGAGCTCCGTTTTTTTACGTTTCAAAAGCCAATGCTCCGCACTTGTAGACCTTTTGAACATTTATCTTTTCTTCAAAAGTAAAGATGACAGCGTCTTCCCAAGCTAGTTTGTTGGGCTCTCTGTAGGTATTCATCAAACTGTCTGGAATGACCGATGCCATTTTCCAGGCCTGGCTTAAGCTTGCCACTTGATGTGTTACCAGGCATTCCACATTCTGAAGCAATGTCATGGCGGCACCGGCAAGCAGTCCGTTTCCACCCTCCATACTCAGTCGACCATTAGGTTCGAGCTTCACCTGGCCACCAATATGAGTGTTGTAAACACCAGGCTTCATGCCAGTAAATAGGGTGGCATCGCTTACCAGGAAACAGTTTTTTCCTTTTGCCTTCATGACAACTTTCATGAAGCTATCGGGAAGATGGAAACCGTCTGCGATAATGCTGGCATAAAGCCCTTCCTGAGCCAGTTGCTCCCAAATAATATTGGGGTGCCTTGGCAGCATGAGCGGCACCGCATTGCCGATATGCGTTGACAAGGTGGCCCCGGCATCAACTGCTTTTTGAATTTGTTCGGGTGAAGCCAGACTGTGACCTATTGACACCAGCACTCTACTTTTTACTGCGCTGGAAATAAACGCCGCCGAGTTGTCCCACTCGGGGGAAAGGGTAATCATCTTGATCCGGTTGCCAGCAGCTTTCTGAAACCGCATGAACAGCTCCCAGTCCGGGGCTTGCACATATTTTTTATCATGGGCGCCTCTGGCTCCCTCTTCTTTTGAAATAAAGGGCCCTTCGAGGTGAATACCGCCAATGCACTGGTGAAGCAAATCATTGCGCTGACAGGCATCGTTGATAGTGGCCAGCAGTTGGCAAATGTTTTCTTCTGAGTTGGTGATAATCGTGGGAAAGAAAGTAGTCACGCCCTGACTCAATAGGTATTTAGCTGCATTCCAAAGATCGTCTGCGGTCAGAGAGGTATCATTGAAGTCGATGCCGTTAACGCCATTTACCTGGAGGTCCACAAGGCCGGGGCCCACAAACAAAACCTGGTCGGACACGGAACGTGATTTTGATAAAGCTGATATTCCGCTGGCAGCATTCACTGTTACGTGGCGACCATTAAGGCAGTCGATTGCTTCGATAAATGACGCTTCTTTCATCAGGCAGATGGAATGTAGTTTTCGCTGAAGGCATCAGGATCGAGAAAAAGCTGGCAACCCTCGTGCTTTCTCAGGATAGAAGCAGGGCACGTGGTGGCAATGGGGCCATGAAGGGTAGCTGCAACGGCCGCTTTTTTGTTTTTACCGGGCACGACGCAAAACAAATTCTTTCCAGCCATCAGTGTGGGAATAGTAAGCGTAAGTGCATGCGTAGGCACGGCGCCGAAAGATGGAAAGCAACCATCATTGACCTGCTGCTGACGACAGGGAACATCCAACTCTACCACCTTCACTGTTTCAGGGTCGTTAAAATCCGCAACAGGTGGGTCGTTGAAGGCAATGTGGCCGTTTTCTCCTATGCCCAGACAGATGATGTCGATAGGCTTTTCGGTCAAAAGCTGAGCGTATCTTTCAACTTCGTTGTCCCCGCCGTTTCCGTCGAGGAGGTTGATTTGCTTTAAAGGGACATGATCAAACAAATGATTGCTCAGGTAGTAGCCAAAAGACTGCTGCGATCCGGCAGGCAACCCGATGTATTCATCCATATGGAAAGCCACTATCTTTTGCCATGGAATGAATTCACTCTCTTTCAGAAAGTTCAGCACCTCATTTTGTGAAGGAGCAGCGGCAAATATCATCCGGACTTCGCCTTGTTTTTTTAACAGGTTTAGTATCTCTTGTTCTACTGCCTTCCCCGCAGCAACCCCCATCTCCCTTCTATCTTTGCATACTTTAACCTTCATGCTCCAATGATTTTAGCAGACCGCTTACGGCTTCGGAAACCGGTTTGCTCCGGTTCAGCAGCCCGAGGCCGATAAACACGAATAAAGATACAATCAATGGCAAGGCCACAGCAAGTGCCAGGCTGGTAATTTCAATGTTCTTGGTGACAATGAAAGTGACAAAGCCCGCCGCAATCGAGCCAATCGCAGCCATTGGCCCGCAGTGCCTGAACACAGGCAACATGCCAAACAGCATCGGCACGGCAATAGGGCCAACCAAGGCGCCAAACCAGGTGACAATAAGCCCAAACACGCCACCGAACCGCTCGTTTTGGGAGGCCACCACGAGCGTCATCAGCGTAAAGATGAAGGTGGTGGCTCTGGCTACCACCAGAGAAGCTCGCTTTTCTTTCAACCGCTTTGAGAGCACAGGCAGTATGTCTCTGGTGAGCACCGCCGAGATGGTATTGATGTCGGAGGAAGTCATCGTCATTGTATTGGCAAAGAGAGACGCCACCACCAGGCCTACCAAGCCGGCGGGCAGGAGCTTTAACGTCAGCAGTCCGTACGATTGGCTAGGATCCTGTAGTCCTGGCAAAATAAGAGGTGCTGCCCACATTGGGAGGAACAAAATCAAAGGCCAGATCAGGTACAAGGTGCCGGAGAGGTAGGCCGCTCTTTTGGCCTGGGTTTCATCAGGAGACGAGATGTAGCGGGTGGCGAGGTTCCAGGTGCCGCCGTTGTAGCTGAGGAAATTGATACAAAGAAACGCCAGTGCAAAGCCAACAGTATATGGACTGTTGAAAGGCTCACTGTTGCCTTCTGGCAGGTCGCTCCAAAAGGTGAGGATCTCACTCCATCCGCCCAGGTGTCGAACAACCATGACCAGCATGATGAGGCCAGCTAAAATTTGGACAATAAACTGAGCAAAGTCTGTAATAATTACTGCCCATAGGCCGCCGAAGGTCACGTATACCAGAGAAACACCTCCGGAAATAAGAATGCCATAAATAAGTGGAAGTCCTGTAAATACGTTGAGCAACACAGCTATGGCAGTCCATTTGGCACCCACATCAAAAAGTTTCAGCAGTACCCCACTCCATGCCATGATTTGTTGGGTGAGGAGGTTGTAGCGAACAGTGAGGTATTCCAGCGGCGACTGTATCTGTAGACGCTTTCGCAGCCGCACCCAGAGGACGGGAAATAGCCTGGCACTTAGAAGGACGGTAATGCCGATTGTGAATGCCCACCACACATAAATAGAGAACCCATGCGTGTAGGCAAGACTGGCGTATGCTACGAATACGGCTCCACTGTAGCCCGAAACATGATGCGAAATGCCCGACAGCCACCAGGGCAGCTGGCCACTGGCCACAAAGTAGTCTTCGGCTGTTTTGTTCCTGGCCATCGACCACAGGCCAATGACCAACATAAGCACGAAGAATAGGCCGATTACGATAAAGTCAGGAGTACTTAGTTGCAAGGTAGGAGTGGTTAGGGTGAAAAAATTCTGTTGTCGTCAACCTCTCGCTTTGTTCATTACTTCCGCCAGTGTCACCTTGCTGCCACCACGTCGTTTGCTCTCATCGGCAGCTTCCATAAAGGCGTATATCTCCAGGGTTTCGTCCGGACTAACCGGTGCTTTCCCTGTTTTGAAGAACTTGATGACTTCCACCAGCAGGGGCCGGTAGCCATCGTAGGGCCCAACTGGGGCAATACCATTCTCGCCGAAGACAGTACCTCCATAACCTGTTTTCTCCTTGCGCATACCCCTGAATGTTCCAATCCGGTTGTCGTTCCATACACCAACCACCATGTCGGTGTCGGGCGTTTGCGTCCTGGTTACTTCTTTGCAGCCCGCTCCCATCACAGTAAAAAGCGATTCCACTCCGTGAATGCCATACCAGAAAAAGTCGGGATGATGAGGCTCCAAATGTGCCGGGCTGTAAGTGTCTGCACCTTGTACCTTGCCCACGAGCTTTCCTTCTCTGGCCTCATTGGCGTCCTTCATATAGCGAAGTGAGGAGGCTGAGAAGATGGGGACTCCGGCTGCTGCCGCTTCTTTGTAAATGGTGATGCAATCTTTAAGCGAGGCTGCCACTGGCTTGTCAACGAACATAGGCTTTTTCGCCTTGATTACTTGCCTGGCCTGCTCGAGGTGGAGCCTTCCATCATTTGTTTCAAGGAGAATGACGTCGGTTTTTTCGAGCAGCTCTTTGATGGAGCTGGTGATTTCTACCCCCAGCTTTTTCACATCTTCAATGTATCCTGGAATGCGGCTCACACTCGATTCTATATCGGCGCTGCCATGGGGGTAAGCTGCCACTACCCGGTAACCAGCCAGGTCAGCAGCCACCTCGGGGTCGTTGAGCAATTTGGTGAAGGCCACACTGTGGGAGGTGTCGAGGCCAATGATGCCGACCCGCACTGGTTTTGCCTGGAACAAGCTTCGAGCAGAAGCCTCATTGGCCAGAATGCCAAAACCAACGCCCGCCACGGCCGATTTCTTTAAAAATGCTCTTCTATTGAAGGGTGTCATAAAAAGGAAGTCTTTTTTGAAAGTTAAACTTTTGGTTCCCAGCCCGGCTCGTAGCTGCGTTTCCACAGGGCCATGGCTTCATCGTCGCCGATAACATTTCCGTTATCAGGATTACAATTCAGTGACCGTCCCACCCTTTGGGAAATATTTCCAAGGTGGCAGAGTAACACGCTTTTTCTGGAGTCTTTGTAATCTGAGACCGGCGTTTTTCCTTCCTTGATGGATTTGTAGAAGTCAGCAATATGATCTGCATCGAGGTCGAAGCCGGGGCCTGTGGCATCCAATGGTTTGCCTGTATTTTCGGCACTTGCTTTCTTTACGAGCTTGTCCTGATTGTCATACACCACATAGCTGTTGCCGTCAATCACCAGCGTACCATTTTCTCCATGGAAGGAAACACCGGTGGAGGCACCTTCGAGCCGGTGGCCGTTGCAGCTTCTCCCTTCCCAGGAGATGGTTTTGTTGCCGGCGAAGTCCCACAGCGTCATTTGCGTGTCCGGCGTTTGCCAGTCGTCTTTGTAGGCATACCGGCCGCCCTGCGAGCTAACCTTGGTCGGAAATTCTACGCCAAGGCCCAGGCGGCACAAATCGACAAAGTGGGTGCCATTGTTCAGCAACTCCCCGGTGCCCCAGTGCCAGAACCAGTGCCAGTTGTAGTGAATGAGGTTGTCTTTATAGGGCATTCGTGGCGCCGGGCCCTGCCACATGTCGAAGTCGAGGCCAGCAGGAACAGGCACCGTCTTTCCGTAGCCAATAGAAGCACGTGTATTGGCATACCAACCTTTGGCCAGGTACACATTGCCAATGATGCCGTTTTTCAGTTCTCCAAGAGCCTCAGCCACAAAAGGCCAGGATCGGCGCTGGTTGCCCATTTTCACAACCTTGCCATATTTTATGGAGGCCGAGGCGACCATTTCGCCCTCATAGGGGTTGTGGCTTCCGGGCTTTTCTACGTATACATTTTTCCCAGCATTTAGTGCCAGTAGTGAGGCGGGCGCATGCCAATGGTCGGGTGCGGCGATTACCAGCGCATCAACACCTTTGTCTTCGAGCACCTGACGAAAATCTTTGACAGCTTTGGGGGCCTTCTTCTGGCCAGCATCTGCCACAGCCTTCAGCCCATTGGCCAGGGCTTTGTCATCCACATCGCAGATGTAAGCGACTTCTATCCCTGGTGTTTTGGTGAAGCCCGTCGCAAGTGCAGAGCCCCGTGAGTTGACACCCATAATGCCAACCACAAGCTTGTCGCTGGCGGGTGTACTAAAGGCTTTGTAGCCGTGACTGCCCAGCAGACCAATGCCAACGCTGGCGGCGGTCGTTTTTTTCAGGAAGTCTCTTCTGTTCTGATTTGCTGACATAACATTGTAGTATTAGTAGATGTCAACAATATACTGAAAAGGTTATCCAAAGTCATGGCCGTTTATCAAGCAATTGGCCATGCAAAGTAGGCTAGGTGGCCTTTTGCTTTACCTCATAGCCTTTCCATCCGTAGTAGAACAGGTAGATGTAGCAAACCACGGGCAGCAGGAAGGACATTTGTATACCAAAAGTGTCTGCTAGTATTCCTTGTAAGGGAGGAATAAGGGCTCCGCCCAGTATTGCCATCACCAGCAGAGAAGATCCCTGGCTGGTGTATCGGCCTAAGTCTTTAATGGCCAGGGTGAAAATGTTGGACCACATAATTGAATTGAAAAGTCCTATGAAAAGCAGTGCCCACATAGATATAGCTCCATTCATGAACACAGCAACCAGCAGCAACACAATGGCCGCCAGCGAAAAGGCTGCCAGCACTTTGTTAGGATGTGCACCAAAGATCATAAAGATGACATAGTTCAGAGCCAGACCAATTAAATAGGGCAGTGAATCCATGAAATCCACCCCAGCAATAAGTGAAACGATGGCATAGCCAGCCACGCCCAAAGCAAACATACCCGCTAGCTTCTTACCTGCGGTAGACTTGTCGCTCATCATGATGGCGCCCATAAAGCGACCGATCATAGCTCCACCCCAATAGAAGGAAAGCAATTTACTGGCGGCTCCTTCCTCCAGTCCTGTGATGTTTTCAAGCCCCATAAAATTGATGAGCAGACTACCAATAGCTACCTCAGCACCCACGTAGGCAAAAATCGCAAAGATGCCTCCCCGAAGATGACTAAAACCAAGCACTTTGGCTCCTTTTTCGATTACGTCCTCATTGGCAAACTTGGGAAGTTTGATAAAGAAGATGACTACAGCCAGGAGCCAGAAAAGACCGGCCAACACGATGTAAGGAATTTTCACTGCCACTTCACCTGCAGAGGCATCAGTTACAAAATATTGAAAGATGAAGAAGCCTCCAATGACCGGCGCAATGGTTGTTCCGAATGAGTTGAACCCTTGCGCCAGATTAAGGCGGCTACTTGCGGACTCTGGTCTGCCAAGCAAGGCGACATATGGGTTGGCGGCAATTTGCAGCATGGTGAGGCCAAGTCCCAGGCAAAATAAGGCGCCGAGGAATAAGCCGTATTGCAGGAAGATGGCTGCCGGGTAGAAAAGGAAACAGCCAGCACCCGCCACAACAAGCCCGATGATAATCCCATTCTTATAGCCAATGCGGTTGATTGGGTCACCAAATCGCACCGAAAACAGAAAGTAAAACAAGGCTCCGAGAAAATAGGCGCCAAAGAAGGCAAATTGCACAAGTGTTGCCTGGAAGATGGTGAGTGTGAATACCCCCCGCAGATAGGGAATCAGGATATCATTGAGACAGGTAATGAAACCCCACATAAAGAACAGTGAGAACAGCGAGATTTGAGCCTGTATCTGGCCGCCGGAGGGTGCTCCCTGAGATGTGCCTGAAGTAGAATTTACGGAGATTGAAGCCACTATGGTAGTTTGTTAGGTATTGCAAAAGTGGGCTAATATACTGTTTTGCTCAGAAGTTTATCTAATGTAGGCGAGCTGAAATTAATCCACGTTATGATAAGACATCATATCGGGGCATTTGTCATTCATTTACTTTTAAAATTGATATTTTTTGGATAAATTATACAATCCATTCATCACCTTGAACCATCTTGATCCGATCTAAATACCTTGCTGTTGTAGGTCTACTTGTACAAAGTTTCATTGTCAAGGCTATTGTTGCTCCCAACGATTTGAGAAGGGATTTGACCGAAAAGCTAAGGATTGAAACCGACAATCGAAAGAGGGTCGATTTGATGAATGAGATATCATATAGCTACTTTGACTCCAATGACACAATCGCAAACTCCTACGCAGATAGTGCAGCCCGTCTTAGTAGAAAAATAGATTATCAGGCAGGTTTAAAGTATGCTGTTCTTTTGCAGGGCATTGGTTTTTATGGCCGGGCTGTTTACGATTCAGCGCTTTTCAAATTCAGTGAATCGCAGAAAATTGAGGATGAAGGCAGCCGTGAAATTGACCTCTACGCCTCGGCGCTGATTGGAGAGTGCCTTACAGTATTGGCGAAATATGATTCAGCTGAAATTGCATTTGATAAAATGCTGGCGAAAGCGAAAAGCACCAATTCATATTGGCTACCCAGAGCCTACCTTGGGTTTGCCAGGATATCGTTAAGAAAATGGGACAACAATAGGGCATTACTTTTCCTCGACAGCGCCAGGTCGTTGATTCCTGATTCCATACAGGACTTCAGAAATATGGAGTTACTGACATTGTATGGCGAGGCCCAAAACAACCTCCTCAAGTTAGACGAGTCGCATCAGGCGTTTGACCAAATGTGCTCCATTGCTGAATCCTTCAACGACAACTACTTCAGAATTAAGTGTATGCTTCGGCAAGCGGATTTTTTTTATGACAGAGGGAATTATCCAGAGGCGCTTGAGAATATCAGGGATGCATTGGAAATCACCAAGGTTTACAACTACCCAGCACAGCAGGTGCAAATTTTGTATCAGGCTGGGTTGATCTATTTTCAGTTAACGGATTTTGATCTTGCACTTGACTATTATTTTAAGGCCCTCAGCCTCAGTGAGTCAATTGGTTTGGATGCCGAGACAGCCAATATCCTGATCGAAATCGCATGGGTGTTCAAGGAAGAGCGAAAGCTGGATTTGGCGCTTGATTTTGCAGAACGCTCGATGGAGATAAATGAAAGAATTGGCAGCAAATACGGCGTTGCCTATGTTCATAACACGCAGGGGCTTATTTATTTTCTTCAAAAGAAGTTTCCGGAAGCCATCGGGCAGTTCAGGCTGGCTTTGGCGCTGCGAAGGGAAATCAATTACGCAAGGGGGATTGTGGCAACTCTTTATAACGAGGCACTTGTGTTTGAAGAGCTGGGAGAAAACGAAAGGGCGCTGAAGCAACTATTACAAGCGATCGAACTTGTCACTCCGATAAACAATGCTTTGAGTTTCTCCAATTACTATCAACAAATTGCCAAGCTATTGATAAAAATGGGTCGTTTTGACGAGGCTGAGAATTTTCTTGAAAAGGCGACCATGATGGATGACAGATCAACCTCCAGGTTGTCGCTAAGAGCCAGTTATCTTTTGTATTCACAGCTGCATGAAGCAAAAGGGGACTTCAAATCGGCTTTAACCTACAGGAAAGAATATGAGATACTTACTGACAGCATCTTCTCAGACAAAAGTTCGGCGAAGATTGCCGTATTGCAGGCAACGTATAACCTAAAACAGAAAGAAAGCGAGATTGCGGCATTGAAAAATCAACGGCAAATGCACGAGGATTTGCTGCTCCTGCAAAATGCCGAAATACGAGACCAGAAATTACAGATTTATGTCGCTGTCTTTTTTCTGGCAATCGTCTCCGTGTTTGTGGCGATAATGATACACTTATATCGAAAGCTGAATCATGTACAAAAGAGCCTGGCGTTGGCCAACAGCCAGCTGAAAGAGGCAAACCTCACGGTGTTGGAGGCAAACAATACGCTGGAGCGAAAAGTGAATGATCGCACAAGTCAACTCAGGGCAGCTTATGCCGAGTTAGATACTTTTTTCTACAGGTCATCACACGACTTTAGAAGGCCACTTACAACGCTGATGGGCCTGGCCGATGTTGCCAAAATTACTGTCAAAGACGAGCAAGCCATCGAATTGTTCAAAATGGTGAGGGTGACTGCCGAAAACCTGGACAAGATGCTGTATAAGTTGCAGTCGATATCTGACATAGGTGCAATGGAGTTGTCCTATAAAAATGTGATTGTGCGGGATCTTGTTGAAAATTGCCTCGAAAAACATGCGCAGGAAATAAAGGATTTGTGTGTTGACGTTATCCTAAATGTTCAGGTGGAAGGGCCCATTACCACGTATCCTGTACTTGTTTCAATCATTATGGACAATCTCATTGAGAATGCCTTGAATTTCTCCAGCAGATCGGAACCGTATGTAAAAGTCAATGCTTACTTGAAGGGAGACAGCCTGGTTATTGAAGTTGAAGACAATGGCCATGGAATTCCCGACGACCATAAAATGAACATTTTTGCCATGTACTTCAAAGCGACCGAGAAGTCAAAAGGGAATGGCCTTGGGCTCTATATCGTTTCGAAGGCTGCTGAGAAGCTATCTGCCACTGTGCACGTAGAAACAGCTTTTGATAAGGGGAGCAGATTTATTGTCGAAATTCCAGACTGCGTGGACTCCGAGCAGGCAGTGTCGGCCTAAATGATCGGGAAGCCTGTGTTGCGTGCCCTGGCCGTCACCGCAACACACTACTTTTTTGATCTATAGGCAAATAGTAATTACCTTTCCGCTAAATAACTCGAATAATGTACGAAATACTTCTTTTTGCTCATTCCTGGCTTCGTTGGGTCACCCTCATTCTTTTTGCTGTTGTGCTCTTTAACTCCCTTGGCGGGATGAATGGAGGCAAGGAATACTTAAAAAAGGACAAGACACTGACGACCTCTTTGATTGGAACGCTTCACCTTCAGCTGCTGATTGGGTTGCTGCTTTATTTCGTGTATAGCCCTATCACTACTACAGCAATGGAGAATATGAAGATCGCCATGAAAGTGGGTGCTGTGAGATATTGGGCCGTTGAGCATATCTCGATCATGATAGTGGCCGTGATTGTAGCCCAAATTGGAAGTATCCGAGTGAAGAAAACTTCGGTTGATAAGAAGAAATTCAAGCTCCAGGCCATATTTTTCGGCATCGCATTGATACTGATTCTTTCTCGAATCCCCTGGTCAGAGTCGGCTCGTCTGTTCAGGTTTTAGCCTGATTCGAGCGCTCACTGCCCATAGTTTCCCTGCTATGTATGATTTATTCCTGAAATTGTGCTGAGGCACATCATTGTGGTGCTGCCTTTCTGCGCTTACTTTGACTGCATTTGATCAATAAAGGCACAATTGATGAAATTAACTTCATTTCGCATAGTCATGGTTTATTTTCTGATCGCTACGATGTACATCGTGCTGTCAGATAAAATTGTATCCTACCTGGTGAGAGATATAAATTTGCTCTCTGAGATTCAGAGCTATAAAGGACTTTTCTTTGTTGCTTCTACATCAGTATTGCTTTACTATCTCATAAAGATCAATACCAGAGAGCTGAGAAAGGAGAAAACAGAAGCCTTAAGGAATGAGCAGAAATACCGATTGCTTTTTAACCAAAACCCACTGCCCATGTGGGTGTACGACGCCGGCACACATAGAATACTGGATGTGAATGAAACTTCGGTAAGTATTTATGGTTATTCAAGGGCCGAGTTTTTGACTATGATCCTTGAAGATATACAATTGGAAGCGCAGCCCGGCGATGTTTCGCCAAAACCAGCTGAGCAGGGAGACTTTTTCCGCCTGACAGGGAGGCGGAAGCACCTAAAGAAAAACGGAGCCAGCATATTTGTCGAGATATTTACGCACGCAGTAGACTATAAAGGAGTTAGTGCTAACATGGTTTTGGTGCACGACATTTCCGATATGCTGAAATCGCAGGAAGACCTGACCAGCTCTGTGAATGAACTCAACAACTTTGTGTATCGGGCTTCTCACGATTTGAGGGGCCCAATCGCCAGAATGATTGGCTTGTCCGAATTGGGAAAAACTGTTCACGACGTGTCGGATTCGATGGAATACTTCGGGCTGATTGGTCAAACCGCCTACAAGCTGGATAAGTCTTTGCAAAGGCTTTTAATTATCAACAGCATTAAAGGCCGGGAGCTTGAAGCGAAAGAGCGAAGTCTTCATTCCATGATCAACGAGTCTGTCAAGGCCTTTAGTTTTGACCTGGCAGACCAGAATGTTGCGCTCACGCTAACCGAAGGTCCGGACACCACTGTTTGTTGCGATAAGTATTTTTTTCGGGTGGCACTTGATAGCCTGATCGAAAACAGCATCAATTTTAGAGCGCCTGCAAGAGTAAGAAAGGCAACAATTGTAATTGATTATGTCAGGACGGAAACTCATCTGCAGGTTAGGGTAACTGATAACGGCATAGGCGTAAAGAAAGAAGTGAAGGATCATATTTTCACACTTTTCTACAGAGGTGCCGAAGAATCAAAGGGATCAGGTCTGGGGCTCTACCTTGCATCCAGCGCTCTTGCAAGGGTCGGAGGATCGCTGGCGCTACAGTCGTCGGACGAAGAGTCGACAACCTTTATTATTTCCATCCCTCTTGCTTGGTCTCCTCAGTTGCTTTAATTCCATTATCTTCCCGTATGAAATGGAAATCGACTGCCGCCCATCTTGTGGTCATTGGCGCTTGCATGCTGGGGTGTGCACCCAAGCCCAGCCTTCCGGAAACACTTCGGGCAATTGAAAAATTTGATATAGTTATAAGAAATGGGAGGATAATAGACGGATCGGGTCAGCCAGCGTTTGCCTCCAGCATCATCATTCAGGCTGACACAATCGCCTACATCGGTCAGCTGGATTCCACCAGCACTGCCACGCTTGAGATAGATGCCAACGGCAAGGTGGTTGCGCCTGGGTTTATCGATGCTCATGCGCACGGTGATCCGATCAAAACGCCTCAGTTTTACAACTTTCTTGCGCAGGGAGTTACTACTATTTGCCTGGGGCAGGATGGCTCAAGTGACTCAAAAGGAGAATTTGGTGCATGGCAGGCTTCCGTCGACAGTGTCAGGCCAGCACTTAATATTGCTCCGTTCACTGGTCATGGTTCGTTGCGAATGGAAATAGAAACACCTTTTGAAGAGGAATTAAGTGAGGCAGATATGGCGATGATGACTACTGAACTGGATCATCAGCTACGGTTGGGCAGCTTTGGCCTGACGATGGGGCTGGAGTATGTGCCAGGCAGATACTCGGGAGAAAAGGAATTGCAGGCGCTGGCAAAAATAGTGGGCAGCTACCAGGGCGTGTTAATGGCTCACATCCGCAATGAAGACAACGACAAGCTGGAGGCTTCTTTAGATGAGTTTCTGAGCCTGGGTGAATGGGCTCCTGTGCACGTGTCCCACCTCAAGTCGGTATACGGCGAGGGTACAAAAAGGGCCCTGGAAATTACTTCCATCCTTACGAAGTATGAATCGCTTGGCTACAAGGTAAGTGCTGATGTTTATCCCTACATGGCCAGCTTTACAGGCATAGGTATTGTGTTCCCCGACTGGGCCATTCCACCAGCCAATTTCAATGCGGTTAAAAAGGCGAGAAGGGGTGAATTGGAGGAGTTTCTGCGAAATAAGATTGCTCAAAGAAATGGGTCGGCTGCGACCCTCTTCGGCACGCCTCCCTATGCAGGCAAAACGCTGGCCGACCTTGAAAAAGAGCTCGGCAAACCGTTTGAAGACATACTGATTGATGATATTGGGCCCAGAGGAGCAAGTGCTGCTTATTTTGTAATGGACGACTCACTACAGATGGCTTTGATGACAAGCGACTATGTGGTGGTGTCGTCCGATGGCAGCCCCGGCATGAGACACCCGAGAGGCTATGGCAGCTTTGGTAAAATGATTGAGACTTACACTGTGAAAGGTGATTATTTTACGCTGGAGCAAGTCGTTCATAAAATGAGCGGACAAACCGCTGAAATTATTGGGCTGAAAGACCGAGGGCTACTGAAGGTAGGCTACAAAGCTGATGTGGCAATTTTCGATCCGGCTAACGTCAAGGTAAAGGCCGACTTCCAGCATCCGCACCACCTCACTGAGGGTGTCGATTTTGTTTTGGTCAATGGTAAGTTGGCGAGAAACAATGGCGAGTTTGTCGAAGAGCGAACCGGAAGCTTATTGAGGAGAGAGTAGCTCTTTTTGTCAATTTCCCTTTTTTGTAGTGTCGGCCTCAAACTCGAAAAACTCTTCCTCCTTCAGTTGTAACGTTTTAGCGTTTTTCCCGGGTTCTTTTCTGATTTCCTGTAGCAACACTTTCCCTTCCTCTTTGATGTTCTCAATCAGGCTTTTGGCGGCGCTGCGGGCGTCATAACTTACCTTGTAGTCATCGGTTGTTCCGGCAATCTTCACGTGAGCGTAGATGTTTCCCCTTTCGTCTTCTTCTATAGCACCAAAGCTTTCATCGTTGTCACGCCGGCGTTGCTTGTTGAATAAAGGAACCTTCAGGCGGTAGTCGATTTGCTGATCGAAAGTATGGGTGCCGCTAAGGGTGATATTGGATACATTAGATTTGATATCCATGCTTGGAATAAGGATCTTTCTGTTTTCGATAAGGAACTGGTTGGTGAGCTCTCCGAAGGTCAGGTGCCCCAGTTTGTCTTCTTTCACAAGTCTTGAAAGCTCTTGCATAGGGGCGAAATCTATGAGCTGACCGTTAACGCCCCTGGCATTGATGCGGGCCCTGAACAGGTCGGACATAAAGCTGAGGTTGTTGTGAACGCCCATGTCTACATCAAAGTCGGCAAAAAGCTGTCCCTTGATGTGCTTGCTTTGCATCCAGGTTTGCCCGAAGTCATGAAAAACGTAGAAGACGCTGTCGATGTAGAGGTTTTTTACCTCCCCTGAGAAGTAGGTGAGCAGGGTATCCCCGGGTTGGTCGGACAAGTTACCGGTAAGCTTGATATCGCCACCCATGGTGGAGAAATCAAGTTTTTTCACATATACCTGCCGGTTTTGAATAAGCACTTCGGCATTTACATTTTTGCCGGTAAACCGGTCAAAGACCACCGTTTCAGCCTCTGCCGTTAGTTTCACACGGAGCCTGGGGCTCACTGTAAGCGAATAAGCCCCGCCGTCCCCGTTAGAGGTGTTTTTATTGGCCAGCAGTTCATTCAAGTCCAGTCTGTTGGCTGACACCTTGCCTTCCACCAGCAGCAGGTTGTTCTTCTCCTCATAGAAAAAATGAAAGTTTCTCAGCAGTCCATTAATTCGCAAATCGCTGTTTCCCAGCT
Organism: Imperialibacter sp. EC-SDR9; assembly: GCF_902498805.1. Taxonomy (GTDB): domain Bacteria; phylum Bacteroidota; class Bacteroidia; order Cytophagales; family Cyclobacteriaceae; genus Imperialibacter. The sequence continues at coordinate 303,798 of NZ_LR701573.1, forward strand.
TGCCGGTAGTTTCTGTAAATGCGACATCACGGTCGTTGAATAGTAAAATCCCACTCCACTCCCTGAACAACAGCGGGTAGCTTTGCCATGAAAAGGTTGCATCCTGGATAGTTGTTTCTCCATCTATCAGCCAATCGCCTGTTGCTTTTTCATCCAGTTTTCCCTCAAAGCCAAGTAGGTAGGTCAGCGTGCCGCTTTCGCTTTTTATGCCCCAGTCGGGTACGATTTTCTCAAACTGCGCTAGTGTCATATTACCCTCCAGCTCGGCCCTGGTGTGCATGGTGGCCATGTTGGTGATGGTGGCGTTGCCCTGGACAGGAAAGGCGTTCATCGTTCCCGATAGGTTTTGCAATTGAAGACTCGTGCCTTCCGACTGAAGGTTCGTTGTCAGCCGACCATCCAAACTAAAGTCCGAAAAAGCTAGCTGGCGGCTAGGGTAAAGGAACCGGACATGCTGTCCGCTAAAGTCGGTGACCAGGGTGGGCTTCCCATTTTGTTTTGTGTAGCTTCCTTTGAATGTCGCCTCGCCTTCTAAATCGTAACTGGCCCAGTCAGTCGGCCATCCAGCGGGGATATTGCTTAGTAAATCCTTCAGGGATTTTGTGTTGCCAGACCACTCCAGTAGCAGTTCGTCAGGGCTTGATGACGTCAGCGTACCGGTCAGGTTATGGCTGGCCTCCTTTAGCTCCCAGGCCTTGATTTCGGTCAAATGCCCCTTGTCGATCCTCATTCCTAGAAGTTCTATTTCCAGCAATCTTCCCTCCAGGTAGGGAAAGCCCTGGTAAACCGTTTTCAGATTGGTGCCTTTCCAATGTCCTGAGAAAACCTGAGGGCTGTTAATGGACTGGATATCGAAGTGGGCCTGGCTGAACTCCCAATAGCTCAGTAGCTCTGAAGGCCTGTCTTCGTAGCGGATTTTGCTGTTGGAAATTCTCAGCTTGCCAATAGTTAACTTTGGCGATTCCTCATCCACCACTTTCTTTTTGAACACATCAAAATTCCTGAGGCCGTTTTCGTCTATGAGTAGGTTGATCTCGGCTTTTTCTACGTTGAGCTGACGAATGTGGTAATTTTTATCAAGGAAGTTCCAAAGGTGAAAACTGAACGATAGTCGCCCAATGCTTACCAGTGGGCTTTCTGGTGTGCCTGCTTCAACCTTTTGCAAGACAATCGATATGTTGGGGAAACTGTCCCAATACGAAATGTCGATGTGCCCTACTTTAACCGGGGTGGTGAGTCTCTCATTTACATTGTCCAGAAAGTATTGAATGAACTCATCACGGTTGATTTGAATGTACAGCAGGCACGCCAATAGCGTGGCAGTGACAAAAGCAATTACTCCGGTAAGTATCAGTGCGGCTAGCCGTGGAATTTTCACAGGATAAAATTAAACAAATCAAAGGCGTTTCTACGATACAACGCTGACGATATAAATTTTATGAGAGAAGAAATATTTTTTATTAACCTATTTGCAAAAATACAAAAGGGTACTACATTTGCACTCCCTAACCGGGAAGCGGGTTGTGAAAACAGCCAGCTTTTTTGAAAGGGGCTCATAGCTCAGCTGGTTCAGAGCACCTGCCTTACAAGCAGGGGGTCCAAGGTTCGAATCCTTGTGGGCCCACAAAAGTCACTCAGAAATGGGTGACTTTTTTTTTGAAAGATTCTGCCAACTATTTGCCCATTACTTTAGTATGATTAATTTTTAAAAGCCAGTTTTTGTAACTTTAAGGGTGCTGACTACAAAGAACATGAAGACTAAGCAGACATTAAAGGCGGTTTCTTCCACCACCGTGTTGCCCAACGGAATGAAGTCTTCTTTGTCCTGGAGCCCAGAGAGCGACCCTCAGACCGAAGACCGGATTCGCTGCATGGCAATGAGTGATCACGAATATTGGAACGCCATGATGCGACTAATTAATGTGGGCCGCACGACAGCTGTTACATTTGAGAAAAGAATCATAAAATGGACATAAACGATCCGTTTTATTACGAGATCGCAAAAGCGCTCAATAGCACGGGCACCGAATATGTCCTCGTTGGTGGCCTTGCAGTTGCCTACTATGGATTCCACAGGTATACCGGAGATATGGATCTTTGGGTAAAGTCTACCGAAAGCAACATGAGCAAACTTTACTCAGCGCTTGTTGACGTGTTAAAATATGACCATGCATCGATAACAGCCATAAAAAAAAACAGACCTGTTGAGAGCCCGACACCGATAAGACTTTTTTCAGATGATGAAGCAACCTACGTCGATTTGATGACTAATACATTTCAGAGAATTTTCAGTTGGGACGAGTGCAAGCAGCATTCAAATGTGATTACGCTGAAAGACATTAAATTTCCGGTTGTTCACATCAATCATCTAATACAGATGAAGGAAAACACGAAGCGACTTGATGATTCTATGCAAGACTTAGTGGATGCCCATGAACTAAAAAAAATCCTTAAACTACAAGCAAAAGGGAGCCCAAAAGGTAAATAGGCAACTCTCTAAGTCTGACGATACGTTTTATTTAGTGCAAGGATAAAAAGATATGAAAACGCCCGTTTTCGGCTTCGAAACTTTCCCTCCAGTCGGGTAGGCCCACGATAAAAGGTCATTCAGAAATGAATGGCCTTTTTTATTTTTGCCATTCCTGTATTGCATCCCCACAAACGACTGTCTAAAACTCAAATTTACTATCTTAGGCACTGCTGAGCGATTCTTCGGAATGACTCAATCGACCGACTGCCTATATTATATGTTAAAGAAAGTTCACTCATTAGCACTTTTGTTGTTGTGCTGTTCTATTGCCAATGCGCAGGAATCCCTCCCTGAAGTCATCAGTCAGGTAGACACAAATCAAAACCCGGGAGATAAACTGAAGCTTATTAAACTTGGAGAAAACCTACTCCAGAAGGAGGGAGACGACTCCGTTAAAGCTGAATTCTTTCTTCGTTGTGGCATTATCTATGGAATTTCAGGGAAAGCCGACTCATCGATATACTTCTTCAACCAGGCGCTGCAATTAGGCAACGAATCACAACATTTACTCAAATCCCGGGCTCACAACGGTATAGGCAATGTAAGCCGGCAAAAGGGCAACAATGAGATGGCATTTGAGAGCTTCCAGAATGCTTTGAGGACTGTGGAAGGGAAGCCTGACTTTATGAGCCGAAGTTTTGAAGGTTCCATTATTGCCAATCTTTCCAGCATCTACTTCAGCATGGGAGACAATGAGAAAGCAGAGCAATACAGCCTGCGAGGGCTTGAGCATGCAAAGTCGATAAAAGACACTGCACAAATGGAGTACAGCTATGTTGGTCTGGCTCTGATTTACAATAAGACAAAGGAATACGAAAAGGCACTTGAGTATCATCAACTGGCTTCCCAGCTAATGGAAAGGGAAAATAGTGATCCTTACTTAAGGGACTACAACAAGATTAATTTAGCCCGACTGTTTGAGAATCAGGGTAAAATGGTAGAGGCCTTGTCCCTTTATGATGAGATGCTCCTGGGTACCAATCCTGATGTCGATATTAGAACGACTTCGTTGAAAAACGCCGGACAGATACTTTTCGAACTTGGAGATTTTACAAAAGTGATTGAATACGCCCAAAGACTGATGCTCCTCGCTGATGAAACAGAAACTCTTCCTTCGGCCGTAGATGCAACACAATTACTGTATCAATCATATCAGGCCACCGGAGACTATAAAACATCCAACGAATACCTGAATCTGTATGTAGTGTTAAACGATTCCCTCATCAATGAGAAATCGGCAAAGGCGCTGGTAGAGCTTGAAGCGAAGTATGAGAGCGAAAAGAAAGCGCAGGAAATTACTGAGCTCAAACTCGAAAACCAGCAGTCCGTCAATCAGCGAAACATATACTTATTTGTTACGCTTATAGTAATTGTGGGAGCAATTTTCCTAGGGGTGCTCATTCGTTCCAAAACAAAATCTAACAAGTTAATATCCAAGTCATTGAAGGATAAGGAGCTGCTTCTAAAGGAGATTCACCATCGGGTCAAAAACAACCTGCAAATTATTTCGAGTCTGTTAAGTTTGCAATCGAGGTACATCGAAGACAAAGGAGCCAAGGATGCTGTGAATGAGGGACAGAACAGGGTAAAGTCAATGGCGCTGATCCATCAGAAGCTCTACCAAAACGAAAACCTGGCTGGCGTAGATGCCCTGGATTACATTGAAAATCTCACCAGCACGCTCCGTTCCTCCTATGGCGTCGAAGCGGAGCGGGTTTCGGTGACCTACGACATCGAAAACCTTAATATCGATGTAGACACCATCATACCCATCGGCCTTATCCTGAACGAATTGATAAGCAACTCATTCAAGCATGCCTTTCCCAATGACAAGGAAGGGAATATCTCAATATGGTTAAAAAGAGCAAACAACCAACTAGAATTGAAGGTTTGTGACAACGGAATAGGCAGCAAAAAAGATATTAGTAAATCTGATTCTTTTGGGATCCGAATGATCAGATCACTTGCAATGAAATTGGAAGCCACTGTCGACTTTAATTTCGACAACGGCACAGAGGCGTCTTTGCTCATTTCTAGTTTTAAGTTGGCGTAAAAGATCATGGAGAAAAAGGTACTTATAGTAGAAGATGAACCGCTAATTGCTGATGACCTTTCGTTTCATCTGCAAGATCTTGGTGTCAGCGATATTAAAATATCCGTCAAATACGAAGACGCTCTGAAGAAGCTTACCGAGTCAACATTTGATTTGGTGCTGCTGGATGTAAACCTCTCGGGTGAAAAAGATGGTATAGATGTGGCAAAGTTCATTAATCGCACAAACCCAACCCCGTTTATTTTTATAACCTCTTATTACGATGCGGATACGCTGAGTCGAGCGAAGGAAGTGAATCCTGTTGCTTACATCCTAAAACCATTCAACCAGCAGGATATACAGGTAAACGTTGAAATGGCCTTTCATAAAATCTTGTCTTCAAGGCGAGCCAAACCAGAAAAGTTCTTTATAAAAGACAAGGAAGGTTTGGTGTCGATTGATCCGGAACACATTGATTACGTAGAAGCATTCGATAATTACGCAAAAATTTTTGTTTCGGGTCAATCGCACATCATCAGTCACACACTGAAAAGTATTGAGGACAAACTGCTGGCCTTTGGTTTCGAACGAGTGCATAAATCTTACCTCATCAACTTTTCCAGAATCACGATGATCAGCGAGGGGTACATTTTTTTCGACAAAACAAAAATCCCCATAGGGCGGGCCTATAAGTCAGATTTTATGGCTAAAATTTCCCTTCTGTAATCACATTGTCGTTTGCTTCTGTCGATCACTAAAAAAATCATGTCGTTGGCTAAATAGCGCTACCCGGGTTCACTGCATTTGAGCAACTTGGAATAGTTAAAGGGATTCTAAGAATCCTTTAAATGCTTTCCAATGAAATTTTTAGCCACAATCTTATTTGCGTTTTTAGCAACTACTGCTTACGCCCAGAGCTATTATTGGGTGGGTGGCTCTGGCAACTGGTCCGACTTTGGGAATCATTGGGCGACCTCTTCGGGAGGCTCTACCTTTCACACACAGGCACCTGCCAGTACTGACGATGTTTACTTTGATGCCAATTCTTTTAACGAATCTGGCCAGGCAGTTTCTCTTGATGGCGATGCGAATTGCCTGTCGATGGACTGGACAGGGGTAACAAGTTTTCCTTCCATTGTCGGCAACGGCAACACACTCAACATTTTTGGCTCTTTGACACTGTCACCCGACATGACGGCCAATTTCAAATATGTAGAGTTTGAGTCGACCACCTCAGGCAACACCATCACAACCAATGGTACTTCGCTGGGCTCGATTTCTATCACCCGCTTCAATGGCATTGGAGGAGAATGGAGTTTTCAGGACAACTTTAACACCTACAACTTGTTCATGTCAGCAGGCACTTTGAACACGAATAACAACAATATTAACTCAGGCGCCTACTTTCAAACCGATGGGGCTTCCGCAAAAGTTCTCAACCTTGGCTCATCCGAAATCACAACGGAAAGATGGTGGATGAACGGCACCAACCTGACTATTAACGCAGGTAGTTCAAAAATCATCGTCTCTTCGTTTTATAGCGACATGACAGGTGCGGGCCCCTACACGTACCACGACATTGAGTTTTTTAATTACGCAGATCTGAGGTATCCTTCTGCCTTCAATGAAATTACTGTCTCGGCAGGCCTGGAGGTTGAATTGAGAAGTGGAGATACTTTTACCCTGAGCAGCCTTGTTGCAGACGGCACAAAACATGAGCCTATTATTTTTAAAACAACCTCTACAGGTTCAGAGGCGACATTAAGTAAAGCTTCTGGTTCGGTAACTGTTTCCTGGGTTGAACTGAAAGACATCCATACATCTGGCAGCGCCACATTTACAGCCAACGACGCTGTGGACAATGGTAATAACACGGGGTGGACAATCAACGATGTAACGGGGTCAGACTACTTCTGGGTTGGAAATGGAGGCGATTGGACCGACTACAGTAACCATTGGGCAACCACCTCTGGTGGATCATCTATGCATAGCGACTATCCCGGGCCACTGGACGATGTGTTCTTTGATGCCAATTCATTTACCACTACCGGGCAAACCGTTTTGAATGACCTGAGTGCTGCACACTTCCATGATATGGACTGGACAGGCGTGACCAACCTGCCTACTTTCAGCGCTCCTTATTCATACCCGATTTACCCCCACGGTTCGGTTACTTTTGACGATGGGGTTAATAAAAATGTGTACTCTATCAACTTTGTTGGAGAGGAAACAGGGCTCACTTTTACCGCTGCAAGCACCGGCTACAACAGCTATGTGAGTTTCAACGGCACAGGCAGCTATACCCTAATGGATGATATTAGTACCGGTAGCTTCAATCACTATAAGGGTGCGGTTAACTATAGTGACGTTACCATCGATTGCTCTATAGACTATAGCATTGGTAATGGCAGTGCGGCCGTTGAATTGAACCTGGGTAGCTCGAGCATCAGTTGCCGAGACCTCTCGGTGAATTCTTCTTCCTCTCCTGTAGTCAACTTCGGCACCTCCACAATTACAATAGAGCGTGACTTTTATGGCTATGGTATTGAGCTTAACGAGGTGGTTTTTAATGGAAACGGGACGATCAAAGGTTCTAATAGTTTTGAGGTACTTACGATTGAAGCTGGCTCATCAATAGCACTTCAGCAGGGCACTACCCAAACGATTAATCAGGCGTTCAACTTAAGTGGCACTAAGGCCAGTCCTATCAACTTTAGCTCCGATCTTTCCGGTTCTCAGGCCACCGTTTCCATGGCGTCTGGCACGGTAGACGCCACTTATCTGGTGCTGAAGGATATCGCCTCTACCGGTGGAGCGACCTTCAATGCTGCCGAAACCATTGACAATGGGAATAACACAGGTTGGAATATCTCAGAACTGACCGGGTCTGAATACTACTGGGTGGGAGACGGAGGCAACTGGTCGGACTTCGCCAACCATTGGGCAACCACTTCCGGCGGAAGTACATTTCAAACCACGGTGCCTGGTGTTTTGGACGATGTGATATTTGATGAGAACTCGTTCAGCTCCGCCAGCCAAATTGTCACGCTGGATCAGAATGCTAACTTCCACGACATGACATGGCTGGGCGTAACTAACAGCCCGTCATTTATTGGAACCACCAAAACCATGAATATTTACGGCTCACTTACACTGGACGACGGAATGAGTGTGAATGTAAAGAACTACTATTTTCTGTCGGACGAGGCAGAGACTATTACTGCCAGCGCCACAGCTCCGGGAGACAATGCCTATATGTATTTCACAGGCGCAGGCTCATGGGAGTTTCAATCTGCACTTTTGACAAGAGAATTCCATCAATACAGCGGCGCCATTGATTTCAACAGCAAAGATATTTGGATTGATTTTGCTCTTTATTTTTTCGGGAGTGAAAGCAAAACAATGGTGCTGGGCACATCAGACTTCACTACAAGGACTTTAACTGTTGGCTCTGCCACAAACCTGTCTTTCGATGGCACAGATGCTGAACTGAAGGTGAGTTCACAGCTTGACTTCTATGATAACGTAACCAACGACATCAATCTTGGCGATGTGTCTTTTGAGTTCCTCACTTTCAGCGATGAATCATCAGTTTATGGAAATCTCAATTTGGCTACCCTTACCATAGAAGCTGGCAAGAAGCTGAAAATTCAAACAGGAGCTACTTTAACAGTTGGCGATCTGGTGGCCGTCGGAACTTCTGATGACCCCATCATAATTACTTCTGTCAACAGTAGTTTGACATCGACCATCAGCAAGTCGTCAGGGACTGTCGATGCCTATTTTCTGGAATTGCAGGACATCACTGCTACGGGCGGCGCCACTTTTAACGCCTACAACTCTGTAAACAACGGCAATGTTATCGGCTGGACTTTCCACAAAGAGCAACAGACCATCGATTTTCCTGAAATAGCTGATAAGGCCTTTGGTGATCCGGCCTTTGAGCTCACTGCCACTGCCACCTCTTCACTCACAGTAGTGTTCGAAATAGTTTCCGGCCCGGCTACTGTAGATGGTACTACTTTAACGATGACAGGAGCAGGGACTGTCCAGGTAAAGGCCACCCAGGCTGGTAATATTGATTATGATCCGGCACCATCTGTCACTCGCACCTTCAGCGTTTCAAAAGCGAGTCAGGGACTGGTATTTGATACGCCAGCGTCAAAAGTTTACGGAGATGCAGCCTTTGACCTTATCTTCACAGCCGGGGCCACAGGTAATACTGTAGTTTTTGAATCCTCTGATGAGACAGTGGCGACCATTTCTGGCTCAACTGTAACAGTTGTCGGCGCTGGTACAACCACCATCACGGCCAGTCAGAACGAAGACGATGACTATGCTGCTGCTGTAGTAGAGCGAACATTTACTGTGAACAAGGCGGCTCAGTCTATCACATTTAATCAACTCTCAGAAAAGACGATTGGAGACGATTCATTTGAGCTGGAGTCTACAGGCGGTGATTCAGGCAACCCTGTTACTTTTTCATCATCCGACGAGCTTGTTGCAACGGTATCTGGCAGCACCGTGACCATTGTCGGCGTTGGAACAACTGCAATCACCGCCAGTCAGGAAGGTGATGATAACTATGAAGCAGCCGAGCCGGTTGAGCAGGTGCTTACGGTTACGGCTGTGCCAAAACTGGCGCAGACAATTACTTTCGGTGAAATCGAAGCTAAAACATTTGGTGATGCCGACTTTGACCTTAATGCAAGTGGTGGAGATTCAGAAGTGCCAGTGACCTTTGTTTCTGCAGACGAAACTGTAGCAACCGTTTCAGGTGCTATTGTTACCATTGTTGGTGCTGGCTCCACTACTATCACTGCTACTCAGGCTGGTGATGATATTTACGAAGCAGCAACGCCTGTAGAACAAACCCTGACTGTAGGTAAGGCTGCTCAAACAATTAGTTTCGACGAAATTCCATCTAAAGCATTTGGCGCTGCTGCTTTTGAGCTTCCTGCTACTGGAGGGGCTTCTGGTATGGCCGTTTTGTTCACATCGTCTGATGATGGGGTAGCGACCATATCCGGCACAACTGTAATCATTACCGGTGCGGGGACGGCCACAATCACCGCCAGCCAAGCCGGAAACGATAACTACATGGCAGCTGAAAGTGTTGAACGAACCCTTGCTGTCAGTAAAGCAGATCAAACAATTACCTTTTCCAACATAGATGACTTTGACCTGGATAATGGTGTTACCCCGATTTTTTTAGAGGCCACTGCTTCAAGTGGCCTCGGGGTAAGTTTTGCGATGGACGGCCCTGCTACGCTTAATGGTGTGGAATTGACTCCAACAGATATTGGAACCATAACTATAACAGCTTCTCAGGATGGAAATAATAACTATAATGCCGCTCCGACAGTGATAGTGGAATTTTCCGTGACTAGTTCTTCGGTAGCAACAGGAGTGAAAATTTTCTCAAGCCACTTAAAATTCTATCCCAATCCTGCGAATCAACTGCTTACAGTTGAGTGGAATGAACCGATGGGAGGCCAGTTAGAAATAAGAAACTTAGCAGGCAGCTTGATCTTGCAACAAGATATTATATCCGACGACAACGCAATCGACCTTGCCTCAACACCTCCGGGTACTTATCTCCTCATAGTGAGGACGCCCGGAGGTGTAAAAATTATTAGCCGTCTGATCGTAAAGTAGAAATACTGTGCGAATAGGCAGCGTTGAAAGGGGTGTTCTCGTAGAACACCTTCTTTTTTGCCCTAATGTGAGGCACTTCACTATAGACCTCTCAACACTAAGTACTCCGGGGTCTCCATTCTAATCTTTTTGGTAGTTCTTAATTTTATTACGTACTTTGCGTTACGTACTTTACGTTACGAATAGTTCGTAATTATTGAATTATCATGAGGCCATCAGCGAACCCTTTTATTGTTTCGGGATATCATAGCCCTGAGCACTTCTGTGACCGGACTCAGGAACTGGCCTGGATGATGGAGCAATTTGATAACGAGAGAAACACAGTGCTTTATTCGTGGCGCCGCATGGGGAAGACGTCGTTGATCAGGCATTTTTTCTACCATCTGGATAAGAGCAAAAAGGCAGACACCGTATTTGTTGATCTTTTGGGAACCTCAACACTGGGTGAAGCTAACAAGCGGATTGCAACTGCCATAGTCCATCAGCTAAATGATACCAGCAAAGGAATAGGGGCTGGTTTACTCAAATTCATTGGCTCTATTGGCGCCACTTTTGGCGTTGACCCACTTAGCGGAACCCCTCAGGTAACTTTTGGCCTTGTTCCAGATCAGTCTGTGCCATCCTCCCTGGAAGCTATGGGCAAATACCTGGAAGCAAGGAAGAAACCCGTGATGATCTGCATTGACGAATTTCAACAAGTAGTTAATTACCAGGAGGAGCACGCAGAGGCCACGTTTCGCACCTGGATGCAGGAATTTCCGATGGTACGCTTCGTATTCAGTGGAAGCCACCGGCAGATGATGGAATCTATGTTCAGTGAAGCATCGAGGCCTTTTTATAGAAGTGCTCAAATGCTGAAACTAGAGGCTCTTCCAGTTGCAGAGTATTCAGATTTTATTTCGGTTCGATTCAGCAACGCTGGGAAGGTGATCGGCACGGCCTTTATCGATAGAATTTTTGAGTGGACGAGGCGGCAAACCTACTATGTACAGCTGGTTTGTAACAAGCTGTATGGAAGGAGCAATGTTGTCGACCAGAAGGTACTCGATGAAGTGCTTGCAGAAATTATTTACCAGGAGGTGCCAATTTTTTCTACGTACCAGCAATTGCTTACTACCTTTCAATGGAAATTGCTGATTGCTATTGCCAAATCAGAAGAGGTGGAGAATCCACTTTCTCAGGAGTTTTTGGGTAAGCATGGCTTTGGAGCGGCAAGCTCAGTGAGTTCAGCCTTACAGGCGCTGACAAAAAAGGAGTTCGTCATTGTAAATGATGGCAGACATACCTTGCACGATACTTTACTTATGCGTTGGCTTCAAAATCTGTAGCACAAAGGGCAACTAAGCTTGCAGCTAGCCATCAGTCTTGCCAATACTCAGCCATCTTTCTCCTCACAAAAGCCACGCTCCTTTCTAGCTGATCCATGCCGTCGACGCCATCCTCGATGCTTATCCTCCCATCGAGTCTTACGTTTTTTAGGCCTCTGATAATAGTACGGTCTTTGAAGGCCTTTCTTTGATGGAGTCCTAAGTTATCCCTTTCAAATTTAAGCATTTAGTTAGATGTGATATAATACAAAAAGTATTTTGTATTATATTTTATAATTTGTATCCGATTAATATATTTGTCATATAACCTAATATATCAAGTATGACCACAAAATCGATACGGCTTGATGCTGAGCTAGAAGAAAAAATTAAATCAAGCGAGGACAATTTCTCTCGATTTGTGAATTTCCTTATCAAGGATCATTTTCGAGGGAATGCCTGGATTCCGAATATGTCGATCCACGATTACGCCGGAATTTCGCCTAAAGATCTCTTGGAAAGAATGAAAGCGGTGAAATACTTTAGGGTTCGAGATAATGCTCTTTGCTTTACTTTTTACCCATCAACCCAAGAAGAGCTTCTGGTGAATAAGAACCTCCATGCCTACGCTAATGGTAGTCATAATGCCTTGCACGATAGATACATATATTTCAATGTAGAGTACCCCGTCGATTTCTATTTTTTTCTAATATCACATGAATGGGTTGTTATTGAGAAAGTTATTGAAAGTTATCTAGCCTTTTTGTTTTGGCATAGTGATGACAATGAAAAGAGTATAATGGAAAGACAGGTTGAAAGGACAACATTCACCAATGCAATCAAATTATTTAATTCTGAATTTCAGGAAATTAATAGTTTATGGTTGGTGTTCGCAGAAAACAATGATCCTATTGCTAAGGAGAAATTCTCGAAAGCTTTTTTTAAAAAGTTGATTGATTTAGGTATTGATCCCATTATTTTTCCTTATGTATCAGAAATAACTCATTTCCTACATCACCCTTTTTCGTTTGTCGATCACATAAGCCCTAAGTCCAGGCAATTTGAAGTAGCTGTGAAGTCAGCTTATCTACGTGACGTGTATGATGAAAAAGATGATTGGCAGACCATCGTTATGAAGGGCAGTTCGAAAGATGATTTGCAGAGGTCAGAAAGTTTAGAAGAGCCGTTTCGAAATTGGGAATCGAAGTATAGATATTATCATTCTAGACCGACTACTAGTTAAATGAGCGAAGATATGTTAACGGTCAGTCGTAAGGCCTCCGTTGCATTCTTACCCCGCTTTAGTCTCAAGAATGGGAGTCAAAGGTTTAGCGGGGTTTATTACGAACATTAGCACACTGCCAGCACGTAGTTGAAAGTCGAAGGTGATATTATTGGTGGATTCACGCTTTTTTATGTTTTGAACCTCGAGAAGCCTCTACAGGAGATGTTTTTTGATTAATGGGGGACATTCTATGTTCGTGAGCTATCTTCAAAACGGGCTAGAGGGCTTAAAGCTCAGGCCAGGTCATCACTCTCCCCAGTATTCTCTCATCTTTCTCCTCACAAAAGCCACGCTCCTTTCCAGCTGATCCATGCCGTCTACACCATCCTCGATGCTTATCCAGCCGTCAAAGCCTACCTTCTTCAATTCCGTAAAAATGGCATCATAGTCGTTCAGTCCTTTGCCGATCTCTCCATGACTAAGACGCTTTGCATACCCCACGGCTCCTCCTTCTTCATTCCGCAAATCTTCAATGGATCCGTATTTCAAATACCGGTCGCTGGCATGCATCGTCACCACCCGGTGCGAAACCCGCTTCAGTAGCTCGCTGGGGTCTTCCCCAGCCAGGTAAGTATTGCTTGGGTCGTAATTCACTCCAAAATTTGGATGGTCGATGCTTTCAACCAGTTGGCAGAAAACGTCAGCTTTTTGGGCGAACTCAGGATATTCCCAGAAGTCATCCTTATAGTGATTCTCAATAATCAATGTGATGCTTCTTTCCTCTGCGTATGGTAGACACACCTCAATGCAATCGACAGCCAGCTTCACACCTTCATTGATAGTGAGCTCGGGCCTTTTTTGTCCGGAAAGAACACGACAATAGCTGCCTCCAAGGGCATAAGTCATGTCAATCCAATGTTTTTGCTTCTCTATCTCTCTTTGCCGAAAGCCACTGTCGGGGTGGGTGAAATCGGGAGAGCAGCACATCATCGGAATCACCTTCCCATGTCCTTCAACTTGTTTTCGGAACTCAGACCAGTTTTTTTCATTGGCCATCTCCAGAAACCCTGCATACCATTCTAGTCCGTCGATATCAAGTTTTACGGCCAGCTCAATCCATTCTGAAACCGTCATTGTTCCGTCTTTGCAAAGGGCTTGCATAAAAGCTTTGGGGAAAGCAGCGATTTGAGGCATAATCTATTTTTTCTTTGGTTTGATAGTAGTGGTGTCTTTAGGTGGGTTTCTGCCCATGAAGGGATACTGCTCCAGATCCACCACCTGCCCGCTGATAGGCCCACTTTCATCAGCAAGCCAGTAAACGGCGGCGGCGGCAATTTCTGCTGGTGCCAATATTCTGCCTGCTGGCGCATACACGTCTGGCAGGTCTTTGTACCAATCATCGGCCAGACCATGCTCCCGTTTGCGGATGGTTTCAACTTCTGTGAGCACCCATCCAGGATTGATCTGGTTCACTCTCACTCCGTCCTCCCGGTGGAGGGTGTCGCCCAGGTTGCGGGTCATGGTCATCAAAGCACCTTTGGAAATGCTGTATGCCAGGAGGTTGGGTTCGCCACTCCAGGCATTCACCGAGCCAATATTAAGTGCACAGCCTCTGTTCATTCTCAGCTCTGGCAATGCGGCTTTGATGAGGTTAAATGGTGCGATGGTATTGACCTCAATGACTTTGCGAAGAAAAGCAGCGTCGGTCGTGTGAATGTTGGACGACAGCACACTGGCCGCATTATTAACAATAGCATCCAGCCTGCCGAAGGACTTGATGGCTAAGTCTACCAGCCTCTGGGGTGCTCCTTCCTTGCTGATGTCTTCTATGTGCAGTCTCGCATGCTCCTTGCCAATGGCCTTCAACACGGATTCGCCCCAGTCTTTTTCTAGGCCATGAAGGATGACGGAGGCCCCTTCTGCCACACATCGCAAAGCAATGGCTTTGCCGATGCCTGTGGTGCTCCCCGTAACAATTATTACTTTGTCCTGTAGTCTCATGTTTAAACAGGTTTCAAAACGCTTTTCACAATTTCGTGGTGGTGCATTTTTTCAAATGCTTCCAGCCAATCGGTAACGGGCCACACACCACCGATGATAGGTTTTACATTGAGCGACCCGCTTGCCAGCAAGGCAATAACCCGCTCCCAAACAGGCCAGTTGTGGCTGAAGCTTCCCTGTAGTGTTACATTCTTTTGCACAATAGGATCTAGTGAGAACCCAAGTGGGGTAGGCCCCCAGCCGACTTTTGTAATTTGACCCTTAGGCCGCACCAAATCAAGAGCGATTTGAAGAGAGTCGCTGACGCCAGCCGCATCCACCACACAATCGACTCCCATGCCGTCGACCTTTTTCGCCCATTCGGAGGCATCTCCAATAATTGTTTGGAGACCGTACTTTTTGGCAATTTCCAACCTCTTTTTATCTGCCCCCAACCCAATAATGGCTACTTCAGCTCCACAAAGTTGAGCCACAGCGGCGCAAAGAATACCGATGGTGCCTGGGCCAATTACGACCACTCTGTCGCCTGGTTTGATTCGGCTGTTTTCCACTACGGCATTGTAGGCAACGCAGCAAGGTTCTGTAAGGCAAGCCTCTTCGAAGGATAGCTGAGCAGGCACATTGTGCAGGCAACGGGCCGGCACCTTCACATACTTTGTCATAGCGCCATTCACACCATAGCCAAAGCCCTTGCGATTAGGGTCGAGGTTGTAAAAACCCCTTCTTGACATGGGATTGTTTTGATCGATCACCGCAGCAGTTTCGCTCACTACCCTGTCGCCTTCTTTCCAATCAGCTACTCTTTTCCCCACCTGAGCAATATGCCCACCAAACTCATGCCCCAGCACTACCGGGTAGTTAACAGCCCAGCTATGATCCGACGTCCACTGGTGGAGATCGCTACCACAAACACCGACATTCGCCACTTCCAGCAGCACTTCGTCTTCTCCGATCACAGGCTGTTCAACCTCCCTTATTTCTACCGAGCCTTTTACCTCTGAGTAGTTGACTACGGCTGTAGATTTAATGCTTCCCATTATTTTATTTGTTGTGATGTGTGTTTTGTTTGAGGCGGGTGTCTCCACACGCCTCGGATCATTTTTTCGATATGGTATTTCTTTTGCAGTTATTGCCTATTGGCCGCAATTTTGATTTCTACCTCCCCATAGCCGTGCACTTTCTCGCAAATCAGCCTCAGTGAGCTTTCCAGATTGCCATCAGCTGTTTTAAAGGCATCGGCGTCAATTGTCAACGGAGCACCCAAAACAACCAACGGAGCTCCAAATTCAGGGCACCGAATCGCTTGCTCCAAACTTAATCCGCCCACCGCTTGCACCGGGATGCTTACCGCCCCAACGACTTCTCGTAGTTGATCCAGCGGACTAGGCATTCTTTTTCCTGCCGCCGCTATGCCTCTTCGTTCATCATAACCGATATGATGGACAACATAGTCACAACCAAGGTCTTCAAGCCACTTCGCCCCCTCTACCATATCAGGGCAGCCAAGGTTGTCGCCCATTACTTTGACACCAAAGTCTTTCCCAGCCTGCACCACGCATTTAATGGTTTCTTCATGAGCCCTGGCCATTACTACCACGTGGGTAGCACCAGCTTTGGCCATCATCTCAGCTTCCAGATAGCCACCATCCATGGTTTTGAGGTCAGCTACTATTGGGGTGCCGGGAAAGGCTTCCCTCAGTTTTCTCACTCCATGAAGCCCTTCAGCCAATATGAGCGGCGTGCCCGCTTCCAGCCAGTCGACACCTGCCCGCAGTGCCATGGCAGCGGTTTCGAGTGCTTCGGCTATATCGGTAAGATCAAGGGAGATTTGTACAATGGGTTTCATAGAAGGATGTTCGTTGTAGTCGAGGTTGGAAAGGTTGGCCGATCTCAATAAGGTTGAATGGGGCCTGAAGATGGAGGTGCTTTTTTTGGTTTGGCGGCTAAAACCACAGCGAATTGGAGAAAGGCGTGGAGGCGAAGCCTTGTTGGGAGCGAAGCAGAATTCATAGGTGTTGCAAATTAGGGTAGGTCATAATTTAGGAACTAATTCCATGAAAATCCCTGAAATTATGTGGAAAGGTGCCACACGGTTTTGTAGGAAGAAAAACAACACTTTTTAAAAGTGACGAACAAATTTCTAGGCTTTAGCTATATTAGCACAATCAACCGATAATATGAAAGCCTTTCTTTTAAGTCAAAAGCGCATTCTTTCATCAGTCAGCCTGGGTGTACTGATTGCAGGTACGCTTATTTTTGTGTCATGTGGTTTGGACGACGAAAACCCTACCTGTACTGGTTGCACAGCTGCAAGCCCATGGTCAAAAGCCGGAGCCGGTACCTGCTATGCTACGCAAACCGATTGCGAAAGAGCCGAAGGAGGTACCTGTGTGATCTGCAACTAGTAGCTGCTATTTGATCGACTGCTGTGCCTTATCTATAATCATGTCTGCTAATTGACTAGCATCTTTTGACGTTGCCTCTACATCAGCAATTTTCTTTTTGCCCTGAAACACTGCACCGATTGCTGATATATTCTCTCCGTCTTCGGTATACCTTCCCCTGATCACATAAGCTTCCGGGAACGTTTTTACGTCAACAAACATCACGCCCGCCTGGCTGTTCTGACCTTCAAGTTTCTTTAAGCGCTGGTCTATCAATTCACCCAGCTGTAAGTCATCAATAAACGATGCCTCGTTTTGGAAAAGAGACGCCGCCACGGCTGGCCTGTTGGCCTTCAACGCAATTTGCTTTCGCTGCTCCCCGTTGAGTTCCCCAATGTCGAAAGTGTTGAGGTCGTTAGGCACTCTCACTTCTGGTTTTTGAATGCCGCCAATTTCTGAGGCCAGCTCGGGTACTTTTTGCGAAGCAAAGTTGAACAGGCTGATAATGTCAATGTATCGGTCTTCTCTTAAGGCAGGCCCCTTCATTCCGTATAAAAGGGAGTAAGTGAGGAGGCCCTGATCGAAAGCAGAAGCCTCGTAACTAACTGCATCCGCAGCCGACCCGGCAATGATATAGAGCCCTGTCCGATCTTTCAGGGTTTCAAGCGCTCTTGCTTCTTCGGAGCTCATGGTGAAGCTGCTGCCCGAAAGGTTCTGTGCCAGCTGGCCCGAATGACAGGCATCAATGATAAGCACCTGCCGGATAGTAGGCACTTCCATAATCAGCTTGGCGATCTCTTTGCTTGATAGCGAAAAATTAGCTCTCTCTTTATTGCCATTGACTTCCATGCTCGAAGCATCAGCTGTTAAGTAATAAAAGTCAGCATCTTCTCCCTTATCGGCCACACCGTGGCCCGAAAGATAAACAACGAGATAGTCGTTTGACGTAGCCACATTTTTGATTTTTGCCAGCTCCGAAACGAGGTTCGCTTTTGTGGGCTTTTCGTGGCCTGGGAGCGTTGAAAGCAATTTGACGCTCACATTCTCTTTTCCAAATCGACTCTCAGAACTCAGCTTTATGGCTCCATAAAAGTCTTCGGCATCTTTCGCAGCGTATTTCAAATCCATGTCATTTCCCTGGTAGTCCGAAACCCCCGCCACTATGCCATATACTTTAGGAGGTGTGGCACCACCAACTTTGTTCTCGTCAATCAGGTACACACTCTTCTCAGGGCTCGATAGGTAGCCATCCTCGTTGTATGCCTTTACGGTGATTTTGTTAAGCCCTCCTTTTTTAATGTAGGGGTGGTTTTCAATGCCGTAGTCGAAGCTGGCAAAACCATCTGTAGTGGTTGACACATCTCTCGACTCATTAATCACCTCCTTGCCATTGATAAAAATTACAATTCGCCCGATACCACCTCCCTGGTCATTCAGATTGATGCCCAGCTTACCGTCATTTTGTTCAGGGTGTGACAGTTTGATTTCCGGGTAAAGGTCAAAGCCGTCCAGCTTAGGAGATAGCCGGATGGGATCTGTATGAAAGCCAAGTAGTTTTGGTAAAAGGTAAGGCTCATAAAATTTGTCTTTCATTTGCTCCAGAGCAATGGACTCCTTACCAACCGAATAATGCATAAGAGAAATAGCTTCTCTTGAAGCATCGAACAACCCATCGCCAGCCACCACCGCCCAGTCAGCGGCACTTAAAGGCGTTAGGGTTGCCAGCTCCTTCTTGTCGCTCAACGACCAGCATTTGATCAGCCCATCGAAACCAGAGGAAAAAAGCACTTCTCCAGAGCTGCTGAATGCCAGCCCTGAAACAGCTGCAGAATGGCCTTTGAGTTGGAAAGTTTCAGCACCTTTTTCAAGATCCCAGAAAGTGATACTGTAATCTCCCTGGCTGCTGCCCTTACTGATCACATTGGAGAGCGTAACAAGATGTTTGCCGGTCGGATCAAACTTCAACCTTGTAATTGTTTTGCCATCAGGTACGGCAATCTTTTTCACCGCCTTACCACTGCCCATATCGATAAGCTGGAGGCTGGTTCCTTTGTTTTTAACAACGGCCCCAATCCATTTTCCGTCGGCGCTTACTTCGAAATATTGAAGCCCCTCAATTTTAATAGCATTTTGTTTTTTGAAGTTCTCAGTATCATAGAACGTAATGCCGGCCGAGGCATCCTGAGCCAGTAGCAGCTTCCCGTCGGGCGTTAGCCGTTGGTCAAAGCTTTCTTTCAGCTTGATTACTTTGGGCTTCTTCCCGCTCTTAATTGAGAAAATGCCTGTGCCATTGTCTACTTTTTTGATGATGCGCTGGTCGTCGGACGTCACTTCCAGGTAGGGGTAGGTCAGTTGCTCACCCGTAGCTCTGCTATATACTACTGCGTCATATTTGGTGTCCCAGGCAGACACTGTTCCATTTTGTTGCACACCAGCCAGCAGATACTGGTTGGTTCCGAAAGCAAGTCCGATAACTGGTGCAGAGGCAGTTTTGAGCTGTTTTGGAGCGGTGGCGCCTGTCAGGTCGAAAAGGACGACGCCATCGTTTCTGCCGACTGCCAGCTGCGTGCCGCTTTTATTAATCGCCAGAGAAAGGATTTTGGAAGCTAGGCCGACAAAGGCACCATTGTACTTTCCGGTGGTCAGGTCATAGGCGTGAATGCCCCCTTGGTAGTCAGGTAGAAATAGTTCTCTCCCATTGGCCGAAAAGATCGCTGTTTGTAGCCCGATGGCACTGCCTGATTGTTCGAGTAAAGCTGTTGGGATTTGTATTTTGTCAGAGGCTTCTTCACCACCGGACAGCGGATAAAAGTGGAGGTTCCTGGCGCTGCCTCTTCCGGTTAATACCAGCAAATCTTTCGATGCATGCATACTGATAATTCTTGGTAGAGGTGACATGGCTTGGGAGATGGTTTTGCCGTTTTGAAAATTGGTCACTTCGCCGTCTCCTGTCACATAAACCCAGGAATCTTCTTCTGCTCCTGGCACAATGCCCGTTACCGCTTTCGCCGAATTGGTGACAATGGTAGCTACCTCACCACCCTGTTGGCGCATGCCCAAAGTGCCATCAGCGCAACCGAGAGCAAGCTTGCCTGCAGCGTTCCAGGTGAAGCTGGTAATTTTCTTCTCCTTCAATTCAACAGTATAAGCTTCCTGAGGCTTGTTGGCTGTAATCAACAATAGCCTGCCAGTTGTGGTAAGTGCACCCAATAATTTTCCTTCTGCATCAAATTGAATTTGAGTAACATTTCCCTCTATATCGGCAATACCTGAAATTTTCCAGTCCGACTGATGACGGATCACAATTTTGCCAGCCGCATCTGCTGTAGCGAGATATTTCCCATCAGCTGAGGCACTAATTGACGTAATGGCGCCACTGTGGCCTTCCAAAAAAGTGAAGACTGTTTTTGTCCGGATATCCCAAACGGTAACGTCCGAACCACCATCAATACTGTACAGATAGGTGTTGGAGGGATCCGTTTCCAAACCAATCACCGGGTTGGTGTGGCCAATCGGCACAATAAGCTTAGGGAGCTGTGCCCCAGCAACGAATGAAGTCAAGAAAAATAGGAAACTTAGGAGGAGTCTCATGACAGTATGTTTTAAAAAGTAAGACCTGATAATGCAATTTAGCTAAAAGTATGCCGCAATGTATTGTGCTTTATTTTTAACTTGTAAAGGGTAGCTATCTCAGATTCCACAACGAATTTGGGGATGACCGCCAGAGACATAACAATCGGTTAATAATTATTTAAAATGCACTTTTCTTCGTTTTGAAAAGAAGGCCTTTACTTTCCTGTTTCATCCCAACCTAACCAAATGAACGAAGCCAAATTAGTCTACAGAAACCTCGATGAATTGTTCGAAAGAGCCCCGTCGTTTCCAATTGACCAGAAGAGCAAGATTGTCATTTTTAGCGACCTACATATGGGAGACGGAAGTTCCAAAGACGACTTTCTTCCCAATTCCAGCCTCTTCATTCAGTCGGTAAAGGACTACTATATCCCTAAAGGTTTCTCCATGGTTTTGAATGGAGATGTAGAGGAGCTTCAAAGATTTTCTCTTAAGAAAATAGCAAAGCAATGGGCGGAAGTTTATGAGCTCTTTGATGAAATAAATAGGAACAACTTGCTCATAAAAACTGTCGGCAACCATGACCTCACGCTGGTAACCGAACCGGAGCAGCCGTTCCAATACGAACTGTACGAGTCGGTTAAGCTGATGTATAAAGATAATCCGATCTTTATTTTTCACGGCCACCAGGCTTCCAAAAAATATCAGAAAAGCAACAGGCTTATTGGCTTTACGCTGAAATACATAGCCAACCCGCTTCGAATCAAAAACTTCTCTGTGGCGCACGACAGCCGAAAGCAATACAAAATTGAAAGGCGGGTTTATAATTACTCAGTCTTCAATAAGATTGCTTCTGTGATTGGTCACACGCATCGCCCGCTGTTTGAATCACTGTCAAAAGCGGAAAGACTCAAGTACAAAATAGAGCAGCTATGCAGGGAGCTTGTTGGACTGAAGGAGGGGGAGGAGTCTGTGATTCTGAAGAGCATTAAGGCCTATAAAAGGGAGTTGAAATCTATTTACAGCAAGAAGCTCCCCATTCTGGAAATAGGCAACCTGTATCATTCCATTTTTCACATTCCCGTTCTTTTTAATTCAGGCACAGTCATCGGGAAGCGTGGCATCACCTGCCTCGAGATTGAGAATGGATCCATTTCTCTTATTCATTGGTTCGATAAAAAAGCAACCGAAAAATACCTGAGACAAACTGGCTACAATCCGGAGCAGCTCGAAGACACGGATTTTTACAGAATGGTCATTAACAAAGAAGACTTGGATTATATCTTCACCCGGATCAAGGTTTTGTCTTAATGGCGAAATGCCAGGAATGAAAAGCGGAAGGTTGTTTTGCTGGCCGCAGTTGCCAATCCATCTATCTTGACAGCAATTTACTGAGGCTTACTTCTTCTTTCACATTCACAGGATATCTCGACGACCAGCCTGCGATGCTTGTTTTAATTTCGCCGGTAAATTGCAAGGGCACTTTTTTGCCCAGCAAATAGGCCAAGCCATCTTTTTCAACAATTCTCTGGATATCAGCCATGACCAGTATGCCCTGAAATGGGACTACAAATTCCTTTTTTGCACCCGCCTTTACTACTTTAACCTCCCTTAAAGAGGCCACCTTAGTCGACTCAATTTCGATCTGTAGCTGAATTTCTTTAATGCTTACACCAAAAGAGTTCGGGTTGTATAACAGTGCTTCCCCTCTAACTTGTGTTTCGTTGTTGACAACGGGGCCGAAAGTGAGCTTTTGGAACCTGATCAGCTCAGCGGGTTCTGCTTGCTTGCAACTCCAGCCCAAAAAAAAGATTGAACAAAATATTAAATTATTTACCAGGGCTTTTCTCATAGTTCCGTTTCGTGGCTCAAATTAAAAGATTATTTTTCGGCTATCTAATTCATTTTCAAATTCGAAGAAGGTCAGTCGGAATAACGCTATTCTTCCTCAACCGTTTATACCTGTTCAAATTCGTCGAAATCTTTATGTCAAACATTTCCACAAGGTCTTACTCAAAAATGATGCGCAATATTTTATGTTTTGGTTTAGCAGCCTTTTTATTTTCATGCACACCTCAGGTTCCATCTTTCGATTGGCAAGGCCACCGGGGTGCAAGAGGGCTAATGCCTGAGAATACTATTCCGGCTTTTTTGAAGGCCATGGAATACGATATCAAGACACTTGAGATGGACGTGGTCATAACGGCCGACAACATGGTAGTAGTGTCTCACGATTCATTTCTGTCCCCAACTTTCTGCACCGACTCTTTAGGCAACTCGATTGCGGAAGGGTCTGAAATGAAATGGAATATTTATCAAATGAGAAGTGATGAGCTCGCAATGTTCGACTGCGGCAGCAAGCTTCACCCAGGGTTTCCAGATCAGGAAAAGATGAGCGTTAATAAGCCGCTGTTGTCGGAAGTGTTTAAAGCAGTGGATCAATATGCCGATGACAAAGGCCTCAACATTCCTTTCTACAATATCGAATTGAAGTCAGACGAGGAGGGAGACCATATATACCACCCTGAACCAAGCGTTTTTTGTGAACTTGTGTACGCTGAAATCAACGGCAAGGTGCCTTTCGACAAATTGACCATCCAGTCATTTGATTTTCGGATACTTCGTTATTTTCATGAAACCTACCCTGAAGTCAAACTTTCTGTGCTCATCGGGAATGACCTGTCCGTCGAAGAAAACCTTAGCCAGCTAGGCTTCATCCCGGCAGTTTATAGCTGCTATTTCAAAAAATTGACGCCGGACGATGTCACTTTGCTACACGGCAAAGGCCTACAGGTAATCCCCTGGACGGTGAATGAGGTGAAGGAAATGCAGGAGCTCATCAAAATGGGTGTGGACGGCATTATCACCGACTACCCTAACCTGATCGAACAGGTAGCTTCATAATTATCAGGTATTCACTACCTTTGCCCGCTGTAAAAAATAGCTGTTGATATAAATGAAAAAGACTTACGACGTTTTTGGTATCGGGAATGCTTTGGTGGACATTGTGTTTGATGCTGATAATAGCTTTCTGGAAAAATATAAAGTAGAAAAGGGCTTGATGACGCTGGTGGATGAAGCCCGTCAACATGAACTTATTGAAGCACTTCACCTTGACGAGAACATGATGCAGTGTGGAGGCTCAGCAGCCAATACCATTATCGGCACAAGTCAGTTTGGCGGAAAATGCTACTATGCCTGCAAAGTTGCCAATGATAAATTTGGCCACTTCTACCTTGAAGACCTTCGGAAAAACGGCGTCGATACCAACCTGACTGATGCGACAGCCCCGGAGGGAATCACTGGAAAGTGCCTGGTAATGGTGACCGAGGATGCAGATCGGACTATGAATACATTTTTGGGGATCACGTCTAATTTTTCCAATGCCGAAATCGATGATAGAGCCTTAAAGGACTCACAGTACCTCTATATCGAAGGCTATCTGGTGACAAGTGAGACAGGCCTTGCCGCTATGAAACACGCCAAGAAAATTGCCGAAGAAAATGGAGTGAAAGTAGCGTTGACTTTCTCTGACCCAAGCATGGTAAAGTACTTCAAGACTCAAATGGAAGAAGTTGTGGGCGCAAGTGTCGATCTGCTCTTTTGCAACGAAGAGGAGGCCATGCTTTTCACCGGCAAAACCAACATTCTCCATGCCCGGGAGGAATTAAAAAAGGCAGCAAAAAAATTCGCCATCACGCAAGGCAAAAACGGCGCCATGATTTTCGATGGAGATACCTTCATTGATATCGAGCCATACAAAGTAAATGCCGTGGACACTGTAGGTGCCGGCGATATGTTCGCAGGCGCATTTCTTTATGGAATCACACATGGCCACTCAATTGCCGAAGCCGGAAAAATGGCCAGTTTGGCCTCGTCGAAAGTGGTTTCGCAGTACGGCCCCCGGTTAGAATGGCACCAGGTAAAGGAAATAATGAATCACCTGTTCGAATAGCTTAGCGTATCAACCAACCCTTAAAAAGAGAAGACTCAACGGCCGTTGGGTCTTTTTTCTTTTCAAGAGAGTAGCTTTCGTAAAATGGCCCGCCAGTCGGAATAGAAAGATCAATAGTCCTACCATATCTTTTGATTCTAATTGTAGAATCGGCCGCAAAAACAGCGAGCATTTTGTCGACGTCAGTTTCTGAGTTCACATTCACAATCTCATCATCGACTGACAGCATTTCGAATGCTCCGCTTTCAGGATGTACATGAGAAACCACCAACCTGTCTGCATCAGCCCTCACTTTGAAGCCCAGCTCCCTTTCGTGAAGAGCGTCAGGTAGCTTCTTTTGCAGAGCCAGCCCAAACTGGTCAGCCAGAGTGCCGAGTTCATTTTCAATTATCTCATTTCCATCTACAAACTTTTCAAAAAAATCTTGCAGCGGGCGAGCGGCTAATTTTTCTGCAATCTTTTGAATATCGTTTTTCTCGTAGGGCTTTCTAGATTTATAAAAATCGTCCCAAAGAGCCCGCATCACGTCGTCCATCGAATACTTGCCGTTGCTGGAAATCCTGATGGTGAAATCAAGCATAAGCGCAATGATGGCCCCCTTCACATAAATCGAAACCTTTCTGTTAGGCACACCAGCCTGGTAGCCGTCCAGCCATAGATCAAACGACGACTCCGCCACCGATTGATTGAACCTGCCAAAGTTTTGAAAGTGACGGCTGAGAAGTTTATTCAACTCATTCAAATACCACTGTTCGCCGTAAACGCCACTCCTTGCCAACATCAGGTCGCCATAGTAGGTAGTGAAGCCCTCCGCCACATATCCAGTCTCAAAATAATTCTCCTTCGAAAAGTCATACGGCTGAAGCTCTGCAGGGCGAATCCTGGTAATGTTCCATGCATGGAAAAGCTCGTGCGACGATATACCGAGTAGCTTTTCATAGAAGCTCGCAGTGTGCTCTCCGGTGCACGGCCCTAAAGTAATGACCGTGGAATTGGCATGCTCCACACCATGATAGGCCGGGTAGGGCAGAAATTGAAGTAAAAAATGATAGTCTGTAACCGGCAAGTCACCAAAAAGCCGCAATTGAGTGGTTGTAAATTTTCGGAAGTCCTCCAGCATTTGAGCCGGTTTTACATCCGTCAATCCATGATGCCAGATATGAAAAGTGATGCCGTCAACTTCATAGGTCAGGTGAGTTAAGGAGGGGCTTGCAATAAACGGGCTGTCGGCCAATTCGTAAAAGCTTTCAGCCAGCAGCCGGTGGCCTTCTTTTTTCAACCCAGTGGCCACTTCATAGTGGTCCGGGAGTTCCAGAAGCAATTCAACCGGCTCTGTCATTCTATCGGGCAGATACATCAAACAGTTGACAGGGTTTACATAAAGCTGGTCATCATGAAGCCATGAACTGCCGGCATCCATTTTATAAGCATAGTATTGATAGCTTATCTCAATGGACTGCTTAACATTTACAAGCAATGACCAACTGCTCTTGTTTAACTTTCTCATGGGCAGAAGCCCATCCGTCGAACCTTTTGCTGAAACACGTAAAATATTCTTTGCAAAATCCCCTAACTCATAGCGGCCCGGCCTCCATGTTGGCAGCCTAACTTCCACGTTTTGGGCCGTATTGGCCTCAAAAGTCATAACAATATTTATAAGGTGGCTGAGCGGGTTGTTGTAACTAGCTATATATCTGATCATTTTTTAATAATTCCCAACTATTCTTTCTCTTCCTTGTTTGCAATTAATTAAAAGCTCTTTAACTTTGCAGCCCGTAATTTTTCTGAAGAACTACAATTGTATGCCTCGGAAAGATACTTTAAGTTAGGCAAAGAAGAATAGATAGATATGAAAAGGACATTTCAGCCCTCAGTAAGAAAGAGAAAGAATAAGCACGGCTTCAGAGAAAGAATGTCGACTGCTAATGGTCGTAGGGTGTTGGCTGCCAGAAGGGCCAAAGGAAGAAAAAGACTGACTGTGTCTGACGAGCGTCGCCACAAGAAATAAATCTTCACTGCTTTTATGAAGGAGCAGGAATATAAAAGTCTACCTGCTACCTTTTCAAAGTCGGAGAGGTTAAAGAGAGACAAGCGTATTAAGGAACTTTTCCAGAAAGGTTCCTCTTTTTTTTTATACCCCCTTCTTATCAAGTATATGGAATCCCCTGTTCCTGAAGGGGTTAATCAAATTCTTTTTTCAGTTTCGAAGAAGAACTTTAAAAGAGCGGTAGACAGAAACCTGCTTCGACGCAGAATGTTCGAAGCTTACCGGCTGCACAAGCATACACTCCGATCCCTGCCTGATCAGGAGAATTTCCTCTTAATCGCCTATATTTACGTTGGTAAAGAAAAAGCCACCTATCAACTTATCGAGCGTCAACTTATTGCGGCGTTGAAGCGTTTGAATGATGTAAAAAGTGCAAAAACATAGCAAGTCTATGAAACAAAGAATTATCAGAGGCAGTTTGTTGATGCTGGTTATTGGAGGAGTTTTTAGCCTTTCATTTACTGAGCCAGACGACAAATATTTTCAGATAGCCAAGAGTCTGGATATTTTTGCCACACTTTTTAAAGAGGTGAATACCTACTATGTTGATGAGGTTAGCCCTGATGATATGGTGAAAAGTGGCATCAATGCTATGCTCAGTTCACTTGACCCCTACACAGATTTTATTTCAGAAGACGAGTATGACGATTTTCGTACCATCACCACGGGCCAGTATGGCGGGATAGGTGCACTGGTCGGGAAGAGGGACGGCTATAGCACCATCATTATGCCCTTTAAGGATTTTCCAGCCTACCGGGCAGGCCTTCAAATAGGCGACAAGGTGATCAAAATTGATGGAAAAGACATTGTAGGGAAGTATTCAGACAATATCAGTGACCTTTTGAAAGGCCCTGTTAATACCCCCATTGTTTTGACAATTGAAAGATACGGGGTCGAAAAAGCTTTTGACGTGCCACTTGTCAGGGAAAAGATCACCATCAACAACGTCCCGTTCTATGGCCTTTTTCAATCCGATATCGGCTACATCCGGCTGTCTGACTTCACCACCGACGCAGGCAAAGAAGTAAGAAACGCATTAACTGATCTCAAAAAACACGGCGCAAAATATATTGTGTTGGACCTAAGAGGAAACCCAGGTGGTTTGCTCGACGAAGCAATCAATGTATCTAATGTATTTGTTAAAAAAGGATCGGAGATCGTAACCACCAAAGGCAAAGTGAAGGATTGGAACAAAACTTACAAAGCCTATCAGGATGCAGTTGACACCGAAATCCCCTTGGCTGTTTTGGTGAACGGCGGCAGTGCTTCGGCGGCGGAAATTGTTGCAGGTGTTATTCAAGACTACGATAGAGGTGTTTTAGTCGGGAGAAGAACATTTGGAAAGGGGCTCGTTCAGGCCACCAGGCCCCTGGCCTACAATTCCCAATTAAAAATTACTACAGCCAAATACTATATCCCAAGCGGTCGATGCATTCAGGCGATCGACTATGCCCATAGAAACCCAGACGGAAGCGTGGCAAAGATTCCTGACTCGCTGATGGTGGCTTTTAAAACATCAAAAGGTCGGGTGGTCTTCGACGGTGGTGGCGTTAATCCCGACATTACAGCAGAAGTGATTGAGTATGCGCCGGTCACTCTTGGCCTGGTCAATGGCAATCATGTCTTCGACTATGCAACCAAATATCATTTTGAGCACAAGACCATCCCGTCTCCGGCCACATTTAAATTGTCGGATGAGGAATTTGCCAGTTTTAAAAGCTGGCTTGCTAAACGAGATTTGAAGTACTCAAGCGCCATGGAGAGGTCACTTGATGGGTTTGAAGCTTCCGCTAAAAAGGAGCAGTATCTCACACCGCTGGAAAATGAAATACAGCAGCTGAGAAATCAGTTGAATAAGATGAAGAGCTCAGACTTAGAACATTTCAAGGATGAGATAAAAGACGTGCTTGAAGAAGAGATATTAAGTCGCTACTACTTCGAGGCAGGCATTATCGAATCTTCTTTCAGCTATGATCCCGATATTCTCGAGGCTGTAAAGCTTTTCCGAGCTGAGGGGAGGTATAGTGAGCTTTTAAATCCAACCAACTAAACATGTCCGTAATTTTATGTTTGGAGACAGCCACGACGGTTTGTTCTGTGGCGGTTTTTGCCGACAAGCAGTTGTTGGGATATCAGGAATACAGAATAGACAAGTCACACTCAAACCTGTTGCCTTCTATTATTGATACTACTTTGCACGGGTTGTCTCTCAGCAAGGCTGATCTGACGGCCATCGCCGTCTCTGAAGGCCCTGGCTCATACACTGGCCTTCGGATAGGCACCTCTATTGCAAAAGGCTTGTGTTACGCATTACAAGTTCCGCTACTGGCTGTTAACACGCTGCAAGCCATGGCAGCAGAGGTGAATAAGTTTAATACGAAAGACGCTTTATTGTGCCCAATGATAGATGCCAGACGAATGGAAGTGTATGCTTGTGTAGTTAATTCGACGGGACGAGTTGAACAAGAAACTTCGCCACACATAATAGATGAGAATTCATTTTCAGAATACCTTGACAAACAGGAGGTTTGGTTTTTTGGGAATGGCTCCGATAAGTGTAAAAAACTGATCGGTAAAAATGTCAACGCCGTTTTTATATCCAACCTAGTGCCTTCTGCGAAGGCCATGGGAGAGTTGGCATATGAACAGCTACTGTCCAAATCTTATAAAGACCTGGCGTACTTCGAGCCATTTTATTTAAAAGAATTCAGAGCAACCAAACCAAAATCCGTCAGCTAGTGTTCGAATAGTTCAGAGTATTTTCCCATGGAACAACCAATTATTAATAGAGTTGCAAGCAGTTCTTTAATATCTCTCGACCTGGCGGAGTTTATCCCTAAGGGAGAAAGAGCAGTTTTTGATTTGAAGGATTATCTTTTTCAGGGAATGATCCTTAGAGAAAAAGACTTTAGACTTGCCATTAAGGAATTTGATTGGTCAGTCTTTCTGGGTAAGTCAGTCGCTATTTACTGTTCAACTGATGCGATTATACCCACATGGGCTTATATGTTGGTGGCCACTAAGGTAAATGCTATTGCTGCTCTCAGTGTGAAAGGCTCCCCTGAAGAGCTGGAAAAGAAGTTATTCCTACAAGAGTTAGAGAAAAAAGACTGGTCAACTTTCGATGGAGCCAAAGTAATTATCAAAGGTTGCAGCGATTTGGTCGACCCTGATTTTTCTTTTTTCGAAGCTACGCAAAAGCTAATTCCCTGGGTTTCAAGTCTTATGTACGGAGAGCCTTGCAGTACGGTGCCAGTGTTTAAAAAAACATCATAAATAATTGCTCATGCCTCTTGTATATTAAAAGCAGTCCACTACTTTTGCAGTCCCATTTGAGGGAAACGCCCTCAAAAAGTTTACTGACCTACTGTTCTATTCCTTCAAAAAATATTTATAAAATAATTTTTGGATTTAGGGAAAAGAAGTGATTACCTTTGCATCCGCTTTCAGAGGCACGGCCAAAGAAAGAGGTGGCAACGAGGCGG
>NZ_LR701576.1 GCF_902498805.1 Imperialibacter sp. EC-SDR9
CAAAACAGGCCTCCGTCTCAAGCACTTTACGCCTGAACTGGTGGGTTGGGAAACAAAAGAAAACTATATCACTTTTGAAATGGTGTCGTTCACCAAAGACAAAATCGAGCTAAAGGGCCTTGTGTTTGAACAAAAATCGGACAGCCAGATGGAAATACGGCTCAGGTTAAAGACTGGCGATAAAATAGAAACGGAGACTTTTCAAATGAAACGGGCCAATTAGCCTCACATCTTCTCGTACTTCAACTGCGTATACTGATCAAAGAATTTCTTCAGGATAATATTGGAGCCCAAAACGATAAGGTAGTCGTCTTCACCTATAAAAGTGTCGGCGGAGGGGCCTGGGATAAGTCCTTTGACATTGTCTTTTACGCCCACAACAATGACACCCGTAGATGCCGAAATATTCAGTTCCCGAAGCGTTTTGTCCTTGAACTCCGGCTTCAGGTCGTCGTAGCCAACTTCCTCCAGGTGGTAGCTCATGCCCGACACGCCATTGAGCAGATTTAGAAACTCTATAACGATAGGTTTGGTCACCAGCTGCGCCATGAACATGCCTCCCAGCAAGTCTGGTAGAATGACGTTGTTGGCACCAGCCCTGTAGAGTTTATTCTCCGTTTCAATATTGGAAGCCCTGGCTATGATTCTGATCTTTTCATTCATTGCCCTGGCTGTCAGGGTTATGAACACATTCGACGCATCGGAAGGAGTGGTGATGATAATAGCCCTGGCCCGGTCTATGCCGACGGTGGTAAGGTTGTCATCCTCGGTGGCGTCGCCAATAAAAAGCTTCATCGACTCAGGAATAATATTCACCATGTCAGGATCCTTTTCTATTACTACAAATTGCTCGCCACTCTTTTGGAGCTCCTGGCACGACCGGGCGCCATTTCTGCCATACCCACAGACAATTACGTGGTTCTTTAGTTTGTTTATTTCCATACCCGAGCGATAGCTTTTGACAATTGATTTCAGTTTCCCTTCAAATATGTAGCTGGATATCACGGAGACCACATAGGCAAAAATACCCAGATTCAATAAAATATAGATGGAGGTAAACACCCTACCTGCTGCGCTCAACTCCTTTACCTCTGTAAAGCCAACGGTGCCCACAGTAATAATGGTCATATAGAGAGCATTCACAAAATCCAGGTCTTCTATGAGCGTGAATCCAGCCAAACCCACGCCCAAACTGAAAAGGAAAAGGAAAAACGAAATGATGAGATTCCTGAGTTGCTTGTTTACATGATTGATGGTCTTCAGTTCCGACATCTGCGATTGAGCCTCCGAATAGTTCTCGGAAATTAGAGAAATTTAGGGAAGGAATAAAGCTGAAGCCTCCAGGGGGAGACAATACTTTTTCCTTTGATCGATCAATAAGGCATCCATCGCATGGCTTTCATCAATTGTTCCGTAAATTGAATCACAAACGAAACCAGGTAATTTATGGGTATTTCAATACGGGGAACTTCGTCAATTAAAACACTTGCACGCCACATACTTTTGGCGGCGACTTTAGGTGTTGTACTTTTTGCCTGCAACGAGCCTGAACCTATAAGTTCGGTAAACCCGGTAAATTGGAAACAAAGGTTCATTGAACTGAACGAGTCGGACTCGCTGGTCGCAGGATCAACTTATCTGTCGGTCTATTCTCAAATTTACAGCCGGTCGGAAAGCAGGACTCACGATCTTACGTCCACCATCAGCATGAGAAATACCAGCCTGACTGACTCTATCTATATGCTGAAAGCTGATTACTACAATACCCATGGCGAGTTGCTAAGAACATACTTTAAGAATCCGATATTCATCAGCCCCATGGAAACGATAGAAATAGTGATTGATGAAGTAGACAATGAAGGAGGCACCGGGGCTAATTTTATCTTTGACTGGGCGGTAAAAGATGAAACGCATGAGCCATTGTTTGAAGCCGTAATGATTTCTACTTCTGGCCAGCAGGGCATTTCTTTTACTACGCAGGGGGTTCACATCCACTAAAGTTCTGTGAGGGTGATTCCTGTCCGCTGCACTGTAAAACGTTTTGATTGTCATCCCTTTTTTCCGAACTAGCTAAATGAATAAGCAGATCAATCTACTACTGTTTCTGGTGTGTCTAGCATTCTCTCCTCTATTGGCTCAAAGGCCTTGGGTGTTGGGCCAAATCGACATCCCCCACCCCTACTACTACCGGGAAATGTATGTGCCACAGCTCACCACCGGCCCTTCTTCTGCCACATGGTCGCCCGACGGCAGAAGCCTGATCTACTCCATGGCCGGCAGCTTGTGGCGGCAAAAAATAGATGAAACCACGGCCACACAAATCACAGACGGGCCTGGCTACGACTACCAGCCCGACTGGTCGCCCGATGGAACCTCGGTAGTATTTGTCCGCTACAACAACGATGCCATGGAGCTTCACCTACTCGACCTGCCAACTGGCAAAACCACCCAGCTAACAGAAGGCGGCGCCGTCAATACCGACCCTCGTTTTTCACCCGATGGCAACAGCATTGCTTATGTTTCCACAAAGGAAACGGGGAACTTCCGCATATGGATTGGCAGGTTGACGAATAACATGCTGGCAGCCAAACCGCTTTCACCGGAGCGCACCACCTCCATCCCACGCTACTACTACGGTCAGCCGGATCATCAGTTGAGCCCATCCTGGGCACCCGATGGCAAATCACTGGTGTTTGTGACCAACCCCGACGTGCTGCATGGATCAGGTAATATTTACAGAACCGAAATAGACAACTACCAGCCGGTTTTGCTGAGGGAGGAAGAAACGAACTGGCGTGCCAGCCCCGACTGGTCGCCTGACGGCAAGCGCATCATTTACTCGTCGTACCTGGGCCAGCAATGGCACCAGCTCTGGATGACTCCCGCCGATGAAAAAGGCTACCCCATTGCCATGGGATACGGCGATTTCGACATCACCCATGCCCGCTGGTCTCCCGACGGAAGTAAGATAGCCTACATCAGCAATGAACATGGTAACACGGCACTCTACCTGATGGACTGGCTTACAAGTAAAAAGTGGCCATTGCTGATCAGGGAGAAGAAGTACATCCACCCAACGGCAACGATCTTCATAAAAACTTACAACGATAGCAAGCAACCAACACCGGCCCGCCTGACGGTAAGGGTTGGCGACAAAAGCTATGCACCTGATAATGCATGGATGCATGGCAATGAAATGTTTGACAGAAGTAAGCAAAAATTCGAGACCTACTATTTCCATTCTTCTGGAGAAGTGAAAGTGACAGTGCCTGTCGGTGAGGTAAAAATTACCGCATGGAAAGGGTTTCAAAAAGCAACGGATGCTACTATCGTGGTGAAAGCAGGCGAGAAAAAAGAGGTTGCTTTTTCATGGTCGCCGCCCACTATTCCATCCTACCATGGCACCTGGAAATCGGCCGATGTGCATGTACATATGAACTACGGCGGCCACTACCGCAACACTCCCGAACACCTGGCTTTTCAGGCCAAAGCAGAAGACCTGGACATTGTATACAACCTGGTGGTGAACAAAGAACAGCGCATTCCTGATATTGAGTATTTTTCTGTGAACCCTGACAATGCTTCAGACGAACAAACCCTCATCATGCACGGGCAGGAGTACCACACCAGTTTTTGGGGACATACGGGTTTATTGGGCATGACGTCGAATTATTTACTTCCGGGTTACGTAGCCTACACGCATACTGGCGCTGAAAGCCCCTACCCTTCCAATGCTGTTGTGGCCGACATGACCCACGAACAAAACGGCATCGTAGGCTATGTCCATCCTTTTGAAACAGAGCCTGACCTCTCCCAACCCACGAGCTTTTCCTTGCCTGTAGATGTGGCCCTGGGCAAGGTAGACTATTATGAGGCGGTAGGGTATAGCGATCATCATATCTCAGCCGGGGTCTGGTACAAGCTGATGAACTGTGGTTTTAGGCTGGCTCCGGTCGGTGGCACCGACGCCATGGCCAACTACGCTTCTATCCGTGGGCCGGTTGGTTTAACACGGGTATTTGTAAAAATGGCCGACGGAGACCAGCGCCCGCTGCATGAGAAGTTTATTGATGGCATCAAAAAAGGGGAAACCTTTGCCAGCAACGGGCCCATTGTCGGGTTTGAGATGGAGGACCATGGCCCGGGCGAAGAAATTGCCCTTGCAAAAAAAGGAAAGCTCAGCTACAAAGGCTTTGTTCGCTCCCCGGTGCCTATCGACAAGCTGGAAATCATTCAGAATGGGAAGGTGGTAAAAACTATTGCGTTAAGCGGCGACCGCACCACAGCTGATTTCACGGGAACCTTGAATATTGCTAACAGTTCCTGGGTGCTTCTCCGTGCTTATAGTGCACCCAATCCCGAAGTCCTCGATATCTATCCGTATGCCACTACCAATGCGGTGTTTGTAAACGTAGGTGGGCAACCCATACATTCGGCTGAAGACGCTGATTACTTTCTCACCTGGATTAATCGGATTGAAAAAGCAGCGGCGGCTGTTACTACATGGAATACGGAAGCTGAAAAAAGCAGGGCAATGAACGACATCAAAGAGGCTCGAAAGGTGTTCGAAAGTCGCAGGTAATAGTATCAAACTAGATAAATTTCTACCTTGTATTCAACCAGAAAATTAAATGGAAATGTCTACAATGACAGATAAAAAACCTTTATATAAAGTTGCTTTGGGGCTTGCCGTATTTACGATAATCTACAATGTTTTAGAAGGTTTGGTTTCAACCTTTCTTGGATTTGAAGGCGAGAGTTTAGCCCTTTTCGGATTCGGCTCTGATAGTTTTATCGAAGTAATATCAGGACTTGGAATTGCTCATATGATTGTAAGAATTCAAAATAACCCAGATAGCCATAGGGATGGTTTTGAGCGAACCGCCTTAAAAATAACAGGAATGGCTTTTTACTCAT
The DNA here is from genome assembly GCF_902498805.1 of Imperialibacter sp. EC-SDR9. Lineage (GTDB taxonomy): Bacteria > Bacteroidota > Bacteroidia > Cytophagales > Cyclobacteriaceae > Imperialibacter. Next base: position 4,918 of record NZ_LR701576.1, read on the forward strand.
TGGTTTTTGGTCTAATTGTAACGAGTATCTATAATATTTGGACGGGGCATAAACCAATTACAACTTTTTGGGGAGTTGTGATTTCCGTCATTTCAATCATTGTCATGTGGGGATTGGTAGTTTGGAAAAGAAAAGTCGGAGCTAAATTGAACTCAGCGCCTATTCTGGCAGACGCCAATTGTACTTTGGTCTGTGTTTATATGTCCGTTATTCTGCTTTTAAGTAGCGGGATTTATGAGCTTTTTGGGCTTGCTTATATAGATAGTGCTGGGACATTGGGGCTTTCATACTTTGCTTATAATGAAGGGAAAGAATGTTTTGAAAAAGCAAAAAGCAACAACCATTGCTGTTCCGATTAAAACACAAACGCAGCAGAAAACAGTATTAGTCAAATGGTCGGATTTCAGCGAAATAACCCAACGAAAGACTCCATACAGAAATCACAGGCCATACGATATTTACTAGCAAGCAAGTGCACAACATACAACCCAACCTGAACAAGACGTACCTGAAAGCGGCAAGTGCCAAAGGTGTCTACATTTACGATGAACACGGCAAGGCCTACCTCGATGGATCTTCCGGAGCGGTGACTTGTTCGCTGGGCCATTCCCACGAAAAGCTCCTGCCATTTATCAAAAAACAGCTCGATAAGCTTCAGTTTGTTTATCGGTCGCAGTTTGCCTCTGAAGAAGCCGAACAGCTGGCCACTAAGTTGTACGAACTATCGCCTGACAGGTCATTGACGCACAGCTTTTTTGTCAACAGTGGTACCGAAGCCATTGAAACGGCCATGAAAATCGCCATTCAGTATTGGCAGGAAAAAGGCAAGCCTGAAAAGACACACTTCATTACCCGGAAGAAAAGTTACCACGGCATCACCATGGGAGCCCTTTCTTTATCGGGCCATGCCCTGAGAAGGCAGCGCTTTGAAGGCATGTTGGAGAAATACCCATCGCTATCGGCTGACCTGGAAAACGATTCACTGGAAGATCAGGTAGCCGAATTTGAAAAAACAATCGATACTATCGGCGCTTCAAAGATTGCTGCTTTTGTAGCCGAGCCTATGGTGGGAGCGGCCGGCACAGCCCTGGCTCCGGTGAACGAATACTACGCTTGCTTCAAAGCAGTCTGCGACAGACACGACATTTTATTCATTGCCGATGAAGTAATGACAGGTCTGGGAAGAACCGGAACATGGTTTGGCATGGAACACTGGGGCACTCAGGCCGACATCGTTGCCGTTGGAAAAAGTCTGGGAGCCGGCTATGCGCCCATAGCTGCCACTTTGATGACCGACAAGGTTCTTGCGCCGATAAAGAAAGGAAGCGGGATCATCATGAGTGGTCATACCTATAGCGGGCATCCACTCTCCTGCGCCACGGCCCTTAAAGTGCTGGATATCGTAGAAGAAGACGACCTGCTGGACAACGTAAACAAGAAAGGCGTTTACATCAAATCGGCACTTTATGACCTGCAAAAGAAATACCCTGTCATACAAATAGTGCGGGGCAAGGGGTTGATGATGGGTTTCGAATTGGATCCAGCGATCAAAGGAATACAGGCAAAACTCATTGAGCGTTGCTACCAAAACGGACTGCTGATTTACCCGGCGGTGGGAGGAAAAGAAGGAACGGATGAAAACGGTATGTTGATTTCACCACCGTTCACCATCAACAGAAGCGAAGCCGATGAACTCCTCGGCAAGCTGGAGCAATCACTAAAAGAATGCAGCTAACCTATGCACCTATTCGATAAAGTTACCGACTATGCCACCGCCAAATCAGCTTTTTTTGATGGGATGACCCTGCTTTTTGGTGGGTTTGGTGGTGTAGGAACGCCGCCCGGCCTGATTGACTGCCTCATCGACTCAGGAGTGAAAGATGTGAAGCTGATCGGCAACGATGCAGGCTTCCCATGGATCGGCATTGGCAAATTCGTTTGTCTGGAGCGGGCCACACACCTGCTGGCGTCACATATTGGCTCCAACCCTACGGCTGGTGATTTAATGAACCAGGGCAAGCTACATGTAGAGTTTTCGCCGCAGGGCATTTTGGTGGAGCGGATACGCTCTGGCGGCGTGGGGTTGAACGGCTTTTTAACGGAACTCAGCAAAGGAACTCAGCTGGAATACGACAAACCAAAAGTGAACATTGGCGGCAAAGAATACATTTACGAAGCGCCTGTTACAGGTGATGTTGGGATTGTTTACGCTAAGAAAGCTGACACCTTTGGGAATTTGATCTTTGATAAAACAGCCCGAAACACAAACCCTTATGTGGCCATGGCCAGCAAGGTGACCATTGTGGAAGCAGACGAAATTGTGCCCATGGGAGCGCTTGATCCGGAGGAAATTGTGGTACCGGGCATCTATGTGAAATACATCGTGCAATCGAAAGGTTATAACTGGAAATGGGTATGGGAGACACAAGACAAACAATAGCCAAAAGAGCGGCCCTGGAAGTAAAGGATGGCATGGTCGTGAACCTTGGTATTGGTATTCCCTCCATGGTGCCCAACTTTCTTGGCGAAAATATGAAGGTCTTTTTTCAGGCGGAAAACGGCATTCTCGGCATGGGGCCAACCCCCAAGGAAAATGCTGAAGGCAACCTGAGCAATGCCGCTGGGCTGCCGGTGACTATCCTGCCTGGTGCCAGCTACTTCGACAGTGCCATTGCCTTTGGCATGATCCGCAGAGGCTGCATTGACCTGTCCATTCTTGGGGCGCTGCAGGTGAACGCCCTTGGTGACCTGGCCAACTGGATAGTGCCGGGCAAAAGGGTGCCCGGTGTTGGCGGTGCCATGGAGCTTGCCTATGGTGCCAAAAACCTCATTGCCGTGATGAACCACTGCGACAAAGACGGACAGCCAAAGATTGTGACTCAGTGCTCCCTTCCGGTTACGACCTATCGTTGCGTACAGAAAATCATCACCGAAATGGCTGTGTTTTCCATCGTCGATCAGCAGCTGTATCTCGATGAACTGATGCCGGGCTACACTTTAGCCGACGTGAAAAACAATACCGAAGCCGACTTTTCCTTCTCCACCAACTTCAAAGCCCATGACTGACCTTCAAAAAACGTTGGAAGCCTATATCGATAAACACGCCGATGCAGCCATCTCCTACCTACAGCAATTGATTCAGCAGCCCAGCGTGCAAACCAACGAGCAGGGCGTGCAGGAAATAGTGATCGAAAAACTAAACCGACTAGGCCTTGAAGTAGACGTTTGGGACCCTGTTTATGAGGAGCTGGCCAAAAGTCCCTACTTCGTTGCTTCCCGTGACACTTACGTGGGCAGCCCCAATGTGGTAGGTGTGCTGAAAGGACAGGGCGGCGGCAAGTCGATCATTTACAATGGCCACATTGACGTGGTTCCTGAAGGAGACCGAGGCAAATGGGCCGATGATCCATTTTCAGGTAAGATCGAAAATGGCAAAATGTATGGCCGTGGCACCACCGACATGAAGGGCGGAAACGTGGCGCTACTCATGGCCATTGAAGCGGTTATAAAAAGCGGCGCAAAGCTAAAAGGCGATGTGATCTTTCATTCAGTCATTGAAGAAGAATCCGGGGGCGTGGGCACGCTGGCCGCCGTACTTCGTGGTTATACTGCCGATGCCGCCATTATTCCTGAGCCCACCAACATGAAGCTCTTTATCAAGCAGCAGGGCTCCATGTGGTTTCGGGTTACGGTGGAAGGGCGGTCTGCACACGGCGGCACACGCTACGAGGGCGTGTCGGCCATTGAGCAGGCCATCAAAGTCCACCAGAGCATTTTGGCACTGGAGAAAAAACGCAATGCCTCCATCGACGACCCTTTGTACAGTCATATTCCTATCCCGCTACCTATCAATGTGGGGTCGATCAAAGGCGGTTCATGGCCATCTTCCGTACCCGACCTGGTAACAATGGAAGGCCGCATGGGTGTGGGGCCACATGAAAACATGCAGGAGGTGAAAAAAGAACTGATTGACCACCTGGCCAACCTTTGCGCTGCTGACGACTGGCTGAAGGACCATCCGGTGAAGGTGGAATTTTTTGGGGCGCAATGGGTGCCCAATGCGGTGGAAACTGATCACCCATTTGCTGAGCTGATGAAAGAGAACTTTGAGGCGATCTATAAGCGTAAAATAAAAATAGAAGCCTCACCCTGGGGGACAGATGCCGGGCTGCTGGGGAAGGTGGGTAACATCCCTTCGCTGGTGATGGGGCCGGGCGAAACAAAAATGGCTCACTACCCCAACGAGTATATTGAAATAAAAGAAGTGATACAGGCGGCCAAGCTTTTCGCACTTACCCTTACTTCGTGGTGTGGAGTGGAACCAAAAGGTTAGTCCATGAATTCAATCATCAAAAATGGCTCAGCCAGCATCACTTTGTATTCCGATTCTTTCAACAAAAGAATCAGGATCGACGACTATTCCGGCGACGCTCAGGAAGTGCTTGCACTCATTGCCCAGTCTGAATATAGTTGGGTAGAAAAAATCATCGTCAAGGCACGGGAAGAGGAACTGCCGGTTTTTTTATCAAATGGCTATTCAAAAGAAGCCCTGATAAAAGGGTATTTCCAGGGAGTAGATATGCATTTTCTGGCAAAGTATCAAAAGCCAACCAGAGGTAGCAATCCCGGGCATTACCAGGAGCAGCAAATGATTGAAAGTATACTGAGCCAGCCTGCTATTGCCAGAAAAACTGATACGCAAATCGTTTCCGTGGCTACCGTGGAAGATGCAGATGGACTGGCGCAACTGTATGCCGCTATTTTTAACGTGTACCCAACGCCCGTCAATGAGTCGGCCTACATCCTGAAAACCATGCAGGATGGCACAAAGTATGTGGTCATTCGGGAGCAAAACAAAATCGTAAGTGCCGCTTCCGCTGAAATAAATGCACAGTATGGCAATGCCGAGCTGACCGACTGCGGCACCTTACCGGAAGCCCAGGGAAAAGGACACATAAAAAAGCTCTTGTCAAAATTGGAAGAAGTTTTGGCTGTTGACAACATCCAGTGCCTGTACACTATTGCCAGGGCGGAATCGTATGCCATGAACAAGGCCTTTTATCAATTGGGATATTGCTACGGGGGCACGTTGATCAACAATTGTTATATTTTCTCGGGCTTAGAAGACATGAATGTGTGGCACAAGGCGGTGCAACCGAAATTCAGCACATAAGCGGCTGCTCACTTGTCGTGCTTACTAACTCCCGAGATCAATCAGCCCCTCCTTCACTCCAATACTTTTTAGGGCTTTTGCCATGGCCTTATTGAAAGCCGGAGGGCCACACACCAGTACAGGCCTCGACAGGTCGTCGATGTGGTTTTTGAGCCACGCTTCGTCGATGTTTCCATAGTAATCCGGGTCGTCCCTTTCTTCGGCGATAATATTATGGAAGTGGTCGCCCAGCATGTCGCTCAGTTCTTCTTCCAAAAAGAGGTCTTTTCTGGTTTTGTTGGAAAAGAATAAGTGACAATCAGCCAGCGTGCCCTCCTTTTGCATTTGTCTCATTATAGCAATGAACGGCGTAATGCCTGTGCCTCCTGTAAGAAAAATAGCTCTTTTCTGAGGCTGGAAGGTATTGAACGGTTCGGTGAAGCCAATTTCTTCACCCACCTTCAGCTTACTGATGGCTTCTGTTTTCCCATGATGTTCGGGATAAATACGAATAACGAACTCAAGCTTGTCACCGTTTGGCAAGTTCGTGATAGTAAAAGGCCCCGGATCTTGCCCAGCTACCTTAATCTCCACAGCATCCCCCACGCTAAATTTAAAGCCTTCTGGTTTGGGTACTTCAAGTTGTATGACATTGTGAGCTAACCAATTGATGGTTTTAACTTTTTCGTTGTATTGCATGTGTTTGCTGGTTTACATTGAATAATTAAGGCGGTGAATTTTCTTTACCTACTTATTAACAACGGCTCCCAGCCAAATTGTTTCAAACAACACTGATAGAGTAAGTGTGTATAGCATCCCAAATTCGCCTTGGCTATCCATTTCTTTGTTAACTTTAACTCCACCAAACCCTATCCCATGTTTCGCTTACTACTTTCTATTGGCTTTGCTTTCCTGGCACTGGTATCCTACGGCCAGCATCCTCACCTCTTCAGAGTCAGAACCATCACAGCGGGCATTACGGTAGAAAGCCTCTCGGATACTACCTCGGTGATCAAAGCGGTCGAATTCCTGAAACAGGCCCGAACCGACTACACCAATGCTGGCTATGAGGTGCAAACCATCCGAATTGCTACGCAGAACCTGTATGAGTACCTCGGCGAAAAAACACTGAACGAGGCCCTGCCCTACCTGAAGAAATTTAATGAAATCGCACAGAGAGATGATGTATCTTTTGCCATCGGAGCAGTGCTTCCGCCCAACGAATATAGTGCAGAAGTCGCAAGCTGGGCCGCCAAACTCATCGGAGAAACTGATCTAATCAACTTCAGTCTACCCGTTTCCTCCACCGAGCTAGGTATCCATCGCAACGGCATCAAAGCCGCCGCCGAAATAGTGGTAGCCGTCGCTAAAGTGGGCAAAGGCGGCGAAGGTAACTTCCGATTTACTGCTTCAGCCAATTGTCCAGCTGGGATTCCGTTTTTTCCAGCCGCCTTTCATTCGGGAGTAAATAGTTTCGCCGTCGGGCTTGAGTACCCGAACCTTTTGACCGAAGTGTTCTCTCAATCGACCATGGTCAACGCCAGGCAAAACTTAAAAGCCGAACTGGAAAAGCAGTTCCAGCCGGTGCAGGCGCTCGCTACCAAAATATCAGCGACTTACGGCTGGCAGTACGACGGCATCGACACCTCTCCAGCCCCCGGGCTGGACGCCAGCATTGGCACCGCCATTGAAACATTGACCAAGCAGCCTTTCGGCGAGCCCTCTACGCTGAGTGCCTGCTCCCTGATCACAGATGTCATCAAAAGCCTCGATCTGAAAACCTGCGGCTATTCGGGCCTCATGCTGCCCGTCATTGAAGACAAAGTATTGGCGCAACGAGCCAATGAAAACAGGTATACCGTGCAAGAGCTTTTGTTATTCTCCTCGGTCTCAGGCACCGGGCTGGATGTGATCCCACTAGCAGGCGCCACTTCGCAGGCTACTGTTGAACGCATCTTTACCGATGTGGCTTCTCTTTCCCTCAAGTACACCAACAAGGCATTGTCAGCTAGACTCTTTCTCATCCCTGGTAAAAAAGTAGGCGACAAAGTGACCTTCGACAATCCTTATTTGACAGCAGCGAAGGTGATGAGGGTGGAGTAGTAGAGTTACCTCAGTTGCTCAAAACATCTTTTTCACATGTGTTGAAAAGACTTTGACATGGCCAAAGTTTACAGGAAATTGATGCTGGGCTACTAAAGTAATAATTGTAAATTTGAAGCTTATAAACATAAAATGAGCAGCGTAAAAGTTGAGAACTTCGGACCAATCAAAAAGGGCTATCAAGAGAATGGTGGTTGGCTTGATGTGAAGAAAGTCACTGTGTTTATTGGTAATCAGGGGAGTGGTAAGAGCACGGTTGCAAAAGTAATATCAACACTCACATGGCTAGAGAAAGCATTACATCGTGGAGATGTTGACGGAGATCATCTGCCTCACTACAAGTTTTATGAGCTATTTAAGTATCAGCGGATACAAAACTATTTCAGAGACGATACAATAATTGAGTATAGAGGAGAAACCGTTGACATTTATTACTCAGGGGCCAATGATTGGCCAATAATCGAATATAAGGAAACACAACACTTCAGCGTCCCGAAAATCATGTACATTCCTGCCGAAAGGAATTTCCTGAGTGTTGTGAAAAATGCTTATGGGGTGAAAAACCTACCTGATACGCTATACACCTTTGCCGAAGAACTGAAGAAAGGGCAGCAGTCGCTAAATAAGGAGTTGCTTCCACTTCCGATAGGGAATGTTAAGTTTAAATATGAAAATGAGACAGATGCCTCCTATCTCATAGGCGAGGGATTCAACCTTAATTTACTGGAATCTTCCAGCGGCTATCAGTCATTAGTGCCGTTATATCTCGTCACCAAGTTTCTTATAGATGAACTAAACATTACAGATGACAGAGCAAGAGAACGGCTAACTGTCGAGCAAAGTATTCGAAGAAATGAAGAGATGGCTGAAGTTATGCAAAATAAGGTCTTGTCAGCTTCTGAGAAAACAAAAAAGGTAGACGAGATATTAGCCAAATACATAAATACTTGCCTGATAAATATCGTTGAAGAACCTGAACAAAACCTTTTCCCTTCTTCTCAGCGTCAAGTATTAAATAGCTTGCTTGAGTTTAATAACGACAAGCCAGGCAACAAACTTATTATTACGACCCACAGTCCTTACATCATTAGTTTTTTGAGCATTGCCATCCAGACAGGTTATTTGAAAGAGAAAATAAAGGATTCATCAAACGAAAGAAAATTACTCACGAAGTTGGAAAGCATCATTCCTAACAAGTCGTCCGTAACATCCGATGAAGTGGCTATATATCAGCTCAATGAAGAATTGGGGGCAATTACTTCTCTTCCGCAACCTGAAGGGATTCCTTCAGATAGAAACTTCTTGAATGACAGTATCCGAGAAGGCAACAGGCTTTTTGATGCGCTTTTGGAAATCGAAGAAGACCTTTAACTATGGATTTTTTCAACCCCGACTGTCAGGAATTACCAATCAATCATTCACTTTTTGGAATATGCGACGACCAGGAAGGCGGCAAAGCGTATACAGATCTTGACAATCCAGACAAATGGATCGCTACCGTTAGAAACGACAAAAACATACTTCTGACATTTGCAGCCATTGACAAGTGTGTAGTAAAAGACGATGAATTAAAGGGAGTTGGCCGTTGTGATGGGATGCTGACTTCAAATACTCACCTCTATCTAATCGAGCTTAAGGATCAGGTAAAGAAATGGATTCCAGGTGCACTCGAGCAACTAGAGTCGACTATCAAATTGTTTATTGCTAACCACGACATATCTGCATTCAGACATAAAAAGGCCTTCGCTTGCAACAAAAGGCACCGGCACTTCGAAGAAATAGATAACGAACTAAATCTCCACTTCTTCCGAACCTATGGCTTCCGTATTGATGTTCAGGTTGAGGTGATTATCGTCTAACATCCACCTAGCAGCCTATAACCTCCAAAAGGAGTTCAAAATTTATTACTCTAATCGAAATAATCAACCGTTTATCTCAAAAGCAAGAACTACTCTTTTCTAAAAAATTAAGCACCGACTCGACTGCCTCCCTTTCACTCAAATACACCAACAAAGCATTGTCGGCACGGCTGTTTCTTATCCCTGGCAAAAAAGCAGGCGACAAAGTGACTTTTGATAATCCATATCTGACGGCTGCGAAGGTGATGAAGGTGGAGTAGTGGCGAACTCCGTTTGTCAGTTCTACCCTGGTGCCGATTTTAAAACCAAACTTGTCGTGAACTTTGGGTGTTAGATGAAATAAGTAATATTCATTACATTTAATGTATGCAAGTAGATAGGTCAGACAAAGAAATTATTGTTCGGATACCCATAGGCCTCGATTCTGAAAAGCTTCAAAGTGTGCTGGATTTAATCCGGTATGGTGAGCTAACGTCGAAGAGTACTGTCGCTCAGGAGGAAGTTGACCAACTGGCTTCCGACATCAACAAATCCTGGTGGTTAAAGAACAGAGATAGGTTCATCAAATGAATCTGGTTGTCGATACCAATATCGTTTTTAGCGCCATACTGAATACAAATAGCAGAATCGCCAATATCCTTACAAAGCCTGACTCTGGTTTAATATTCCATGCCCCTACCTACCTATTGTCTGAATTGGTTGAGCATCGGCAAAAGCTTAAAAAGGCATTGAAACTAAGTACAAGCGAAATCCTCGAACTAACACATCTTGTTACTCACAGAATCCATTTTATTGAAGAGGAACAGGTTTCAAGTCAAAACTGGATAACCGCTGACCAGCTTACGGCTGCAGTTGACAGCGATGACATTGCATTCGTAGCCCTTGCTCTAGAGCTTAAGTGTGCCTTGTGGACAGGTGACAAAAAGCTCCAACGTGAAATTAGCGATATAGAAATACTTAGTACCAACCTATTGGAAGGTATGATTAAATCCTAAAGTGAACCATGGTAAAAAAGGTAATTCTGCTTCTCGGTGTCCCTTTCGTCATGCTTGTGACAACTTCATTTATTTATGAAAGCGAAGTAAACATCTGGCTGATAGGCGACTCTACCATGGCACCAAAGTCTGCCAAAGCCTATCCTGAGCTTGGCTGGGGAGAAGGACTGGCTGACTACGTCACTAACGAAGCCAAAGTCCACAACCACGCCGTCAATGGCCGAAGCAGCCTAAGTTTTATCAATGAGGGCCGCTGGCAGGCGGTGTACGACAGCCTGCAAAAAGGAGATTACGTTATTATCCAATTTGGTCACAACGATGAGAAAACGGATACAGCCCGACACACTGAGCCGTTTGGCAGCTTCAAACAAAACATCCAAAAATTCATTGATGAAGCCAGAAAGAAAGGGGCCATTCCCATCGTTTGCTCCTCTATTGTCAGGCGCCATTTTGATGCAGAAGGCAACCTCAAAGACACGCACGGTGACTACATCACGGGGGCAGCGCAAATCGCCAGAGAAACCAACACACCTTATGTGAACATGGAAGCGTCGACACGCAAGCTGGTGTCAGACATGGGGCCAGAAAAATCGAAAAACATCTTTCTCTTCACCGACAGCAAGCAGGACTCCACTCATTTGAATGAGGCAGGAGCTGGTATCGTAGCAGGGCTGTTTGTGGAAGAAGCTAAAGCGCAGAGGTTACCGATTGCCAGGCTTTTCAAGTAGGTTCAATTACCATTTGACGGCAACCAGTCATTTTTTTACTACCGAAAACTGGTTAAATCCGGCCGCAGACCCGCCACCCATCGATTTCACCAGCCCGGATCCGTAAATGTTTGTACCCTTGCTCCGGTACAAACCTCAAAGTAACATGAAGAAAACAATCATTTTATCACTATGTATTTGCGTGCAACACGCACTTATTGGCCAGCAGTTAACAGAGCAAGCCGACAGTCTGAAAAGAATCGGCTTGTTAATGCCGGCCCTTGAAAAATACAGACAGGCCTACTTCGCTAACCCCGTACCTGAGCTGTCATATGAAATTGCTTCCACATGCGCTCTTTTGTGGACTACCCAAATGAGAGACACAGCATTTTACTTTTTGGATCGTGCGCTGGCGGAGGATCACACTTTGAAAGTATTGCATGACCCTCAGTTCCTAAGCCTGATCGACGACCCCAGATGGAAAGAGGTAGAAACCAGGCAAATCAAAAAGTATGAAGCAAAAAAAGGGTCAATCCAAAACGAGCCCTTCGCCCGGGAGCTATTCAAAATGATCATCAAAGACCAGGGTTTTATGTATGCCGGCAACATCGAACGACGAAAGTACATTCAGAACGACGGCTACTTCAGTTCGCCCTCCATATTCCCGGTATCGGCCATGGAGGAGAGGAACATGAAGGAAAACCAGGAGGCGCTGCTCCAACTGCTCGACGAATATGGTTGGCCTACTGCAAGTGCCGTAACAGAATATGCCGCAGCTGGTGCGGCGCTCATTATCAGTCATAGCTCCTATGAGCTCCGGTCAAAATATTTCCCTTTACTGAAGGAGGCTTTTGAGAAAGGTGAAGCCCAACCTCTCCGGTTTGCCAAAATGCAGGATCGCCTGCTGGTGGAAGAGGGACAGGAGCAGTTGTACGGCACCCAAATCAAATTTGAAGACCTGGTGAAAACACCCTACCCCATTGAAAATCCACGGTACGTGGATCAACGAAGAGCCAAAATCGGCTTAGGCCCTTTGAAGCCCTGCCTGAAAGAGAGGTTCGATATTGACTGGAACATAGCACAGGAAAAATAGACGTTAATTGATCCAGTGCCCACAAACTTCGAAGTCAGTGAAGTTTGTGGGCTTTCATTATTCAGAATAGGCTGTACCTACGTTTTTTTTAAAGTGCTTTCATAACCACACTTTTGTTTAATTTACATTTCGAAAATAGATCATGAGATTAGCACACATCCTCTCCTTTCTATTAATGCTTTTGTTCGGCGCTTATCAGGGTCATTCCCACCCAACAAAAAAAGTACTAAAATACATGAAAGGACTGGGTAACGGCACCTACCTGTTCGGGCAAGTGGGCACATGGGTACACAATGAAAATCCTGACATAGATGATGAAAGCAACTGGGTCAAAAAGGTATACGACCACACAGGAAAAATGCCACGGTACGGCTGCATCACCTACGACTTTGACGACAATCCATTTACCGATGAAGAATGGAACAACGCAGCCAGGAAAATGTGGGACAGGGGAATGATTGTGGGCATTTATAGCTGGTACGCCAATCCTGCCGGAGGCAAATGGAACGACCCACTTGACATCGACCCTATTTTCGCCGAGGGTGACAATCCGACCAAATCAAACTTTTACAAACAAATGGATCGCATGGCAGCCAACCTCCAATGGCTGGAAAACCAGAAAATCCCGGTTGTCTACACGCCTTTCGTAGAAAGCGACGATAAAAATAAGTGGCACGCCAAAGAAGGGGCTGAACATGCCATTAAGCTCTACCAACTGGTGCACGACTACTTCACCAAAACCAAGAAGCTGAAAAACATCATTTGGGCTTACCATACCACACAGAGACAAGGTGCTCTGATTGACTACTACCCGGGCGATGCTTATGTAGATGTCATTGGAAAATCAGCCTATGGAACAGGCCTGGTATTTACTGAATACGACTGGGCAGTGGAAAAGAAGGAAAATAAAGGCAAAATAATCTGGTGGGCAGAATTAGGCATCAGAGGCGAGAAAGATGCACCGAGAGATTGCCTGGATGTACTCGACAAGTTGGAAAGCACCTTCCCTGAGCTAGCAGGGTTTGTCTTTTGGAGTGACACCGGCTTCTACAACGTCACTGGAAATTTGCACGGAGCTGAACTGATGAACTCCCCGAAAATTGTGACATTAAAATAGTTAGAGGTTGCAGCTTCGGTTTGCCAGAAGCATAACCATTTCAGGGTATCCTTGCGCATGGTTAACTGAATCCCAGCGACTCCAACATCACACCTCGATCTTCCTATCTCTGGCTATCACCTTCCATTCGCCAGTCACTCTCCCTTTTTGCACTGTATTAACTCTTTCATAAAGTGCTACGGTTGGGCAAATATGAAAAGGCAGCCCGTACAATACATCGCCCACCTTGTAGCCATGCCCTTCACCAGCTTCGAGCACCAGGTGCTCTTCGCTTTGCCCAACGGGCTTCAGGTCAGGCGCATTGAGAAAGTGAACTCGGTTAGTGAGAATATTCTCGGAGGCAATGGATTTATGCCCAAGGTCTGTACAGATTCTGGTTTTTGTAGGCAAGGAAATCACACGGGAAACGACCAACGCAGCAGGCACAAAGGGCTGCTCTGTGCAAATATCGCTATAACCCTTGTCCCAATAAACAAAAGTACCGGGGCAGCATATTACATCCTTCCGCTGTGCATGAATGGGGAATGTTGGCGAGCCTCCAGCCAGGATGACGGGCTCAGGAAAACCGAGCTGTTGAATATCAGTTTTTAATTTCTCCACTGCCGCAAAGGCTGCGTTGCAAGCTTTGGTTCTTTCCGCAATATCAACTTGTCTATGCTGGCCGTCGTACACATGGAAGCCTACCGGAACGATGCCCTTCATGGTGGCTACCTTTTCGTAAAGGGCGACAGCTTCCGGGCCTGGTATAATACCCGATCTGTCGTTGCCGTTATTCACGTCCATATAGGCATTGATGCGAAGCCCCTGATCGGCAAAGGCAATAGATATGTCCTGAGCCGATTGGGCGTTGTCGTAAAGGCAGGAGTAGGTCGTCGTCGGATATTTTCTAATCAATTGCAGGAACCGTGTCAGCTTAGGTCCTGTGGGCTGATAAGCCAGCACCACGTCCTGCGCCCTGACCATCCCCAGCATTTCTGCCTCGGCTATGGTGGCGCATTTAAATTTCTTGATGCCTTCATCCATGAGCATTTTGCACACCTCCTTCGCCTTATTGGTCTTTACATGAGGTCGCAGCCTGTCTACATCGTCGATTATGCTCTTCACCCCTTTGATGTTCTCACGCACTCTTTCCGGGTACACGACCATGGCTGGCGAATCAAGCTCATCTATATTGTCAATTGTATACCATTCACTGCTCATTGCTCTCTCAGTTATTTTAATTCAAAAAGTGCCTCAATTTCCACGGGGATGTTCTCGGGCAGCATACCCATCCCCACTGCGCTCCTCACGCCAATACCATTTTCCTCCCCCCACACCTTTGCAAACAGTTCACTGCAACCATTGATTACATAAGGGTGGCGGTCAAAAGCGGGCACTCCGTTTACCATACCCAGCACTTTAATCACCCGTTTTACTTTCTCAAGACTGCCAAGGTTGGTCTTGATGGTCGAAAGGATCGTCAAACCCACCTGCTGAGCAGCCAATTTGCCCTGCTCAACATCCAGCTCACCTCCTACCTTGCCAAAAATCAGGGTGCCGTCTGTTTTTACAGGCCCGTGACCAGACACGTACAAGTGCCGACCATCAATAAGGAAGGGCTTGTACACCCCTTTGGGTGCCGGAGGTGGAGGCAATTCAAGGCCCAATTGGGCAAATCTTTCGTCAGCAGTCATTCGATATCCAATTTTCAATTGTTAGTTTCAAAATCCTCAGTTCTACGCTGAATGGGAATCATATAAACAAGTCGATCAGCAACACCACAGCCATACCCACCACAGAAACAACAGTTTCCATCAGCGACCATGAAAGAATGGTGTCTTTGATGCTCACGTTGAAGTATTCTTTATACATCCAGAAGCCAGAGTCGTTGACGTGTGAAAACATCAGGCTACCAGCGCCGACAGCCAGCACCATGAGGTTAGGGTCAACACCGAGCTGCGGCATAATTGGCGCCAGTATCCCCGCAGAGGTTAGTCCAGCCACGGTAGCAGAGCCAATGCAAACTCTGATAAAAGCTGCTATCATCCAACCCAGAATCAGAGGATGAATATCCATGTTTTGAAGTAAAGCCCCTATCTCAACACTCACTCCGCTGTCGCTAAATACTTGTTTCAAAGCGCCTGCACCTCCAACAATCAGCAGAATGGGAGCAACGTCTTTAATGGCCTCTGTGTAGTAGCCCATCACCTCGCTCATTTTCTTTTTGTAAGCAAGCCCAATGGAGTAGGTAGCAACAGCCAGCGAAATGATCATTACAATGGTGGCGTCAGAAAAGAAGGAAACCACTTTAGCTGTGCCTCCCGAAAAGTCACCAAATCTATTCAGCAGTGCCGCACCGGCCAGCAAAACTACCGGCAGCAGCGCAGAAAAAAAGCTGGTGAACCCACTTGGAAGCTGATCGTCAGGCAATGGCTTAGCCTGAAAAGTGGCCAGCGGCTTGGAGTCGATTCCCTTCAGTGTACGGGCAAATATTGGTCCGGCGACAATGATGGTTGGCACCGCCACGATAAACCCATACAAAAGCGTTAGGCCCATATCTGCATTGAGCTGACCAACCAGCGCAGCGGGTGACGGGTGGGGTGGCAAAAACCCATGAGTCACAGATAACGCTGCGAGCATCGGAATTCCAATATAAACGGCAGGCAGCTTGTACTGGTAAGTCACCGAAAAAATAAGCGGCACCAGCAGCACGAAGCCTACATTATAAAACAGGGGAATACCCACCACAAAGCCGGTAGCCATCAATGCCCACTGTATGTTTTTTTCTCCAAAGGAGCTCATCAGCACCTGGCTGATTTTTTGCGCAGCACCACTTTCTGCGACAAGCTTACCCAACATGGCACCGAGGCCGATTACGATGACAAGATCCCCAAGGAGCCCACCAATACCCTTTTGCACAGAACCCGCCACATTTTCAAGGGGGATGCCCAGCGCCAAACCGGTGCCAATGGAAACTACAAGGAAGGCCAGAAATGGATTGACCTTGCCCCAGGTGATCAGCAGAACCAACACAAGGATGCAAAGCAGGATGATGAATATCGACATGGTTAAAAGTAGGTGAGTTATAATTGAAATTGGAAGATAACAGAATTACTCGCTGGTGCCAACAAAAATTATCCGGGGAATCCACCAAACCAGCGCACAGTTACCATTGATGTATTCACATGGCCAGTCGAAAATACCTGTGACAGAATTTATCTGGCTGGCACTCCAATCCATCATTTTGTTTGTAAATTGGCTACTACTGAACACCCAAAATTTATACCTCATGACACATGTCTTGTCAGACAAAGAAGTTCACTCCTATCAACAGGATGGTTTCGTTATCGTCAAAAAACTCTTTAGTACCCCCGAAATTGACAAGCTTTACAAGGTAGCTACGGGCGACCAGGTGATGAAAGAGAATGCCGTTGACCTGAACGACCAAACGGGTAAAAAAACCAGGCTCACACTTTGGTTCAAGCCCGGCGATGACATCTACAGTTTGCTGGTGCGAAGTGAGCGAATGGTGAAGTCCGTTGAGAAGCTTCTTGATAGCACTTCCCCTGTTTGCCACTTCCATTCTAAGCTGATGCAAAAAGAGCCTAAGGTTGGTGGTGCCTGGGAATGGCATCAGGACTATGGTTATTGGTACAAAAACCAGTTTCTATATCCGGAACAACTCACCAGCGTAATGATCGCCCTCACCGAAGCCAACAAAGCCAACGGGTGTCTTCAGATCATCAGGGGGTCACACAAAATGGGCCGTGTCAACCACGGCTTCACAGGCGAGCAGGTGGGAGCAGACATGGTGATGGTGGATCACGCTTTGGCGACACTGGAGCATATGTATGTGGAGCTACAACCTGGCGACGCCCTCTTCTTCCATCCTAATCTCTTACATCGGTCGGAGGCCAACACATCTGACAGCCCCCGCTGGTCACTTATTTCTTGCTACAACTCACTTTCTAACCCAGCTTACAACGACGATTCTCTGGGATGGCGTGAACCAATTTCGATGGTGAACGATGATGCGCTGATGAAGGCCGCAGCCGTCGGAGCTACCTCTCAGTCCGATTTCCTGAAAAAGGAAAAAGACCCTGCACTAAAAGAAACAGGCTGGGAAAAAGAGGTCGTCACGAAGTAGAACTACGCATCAAATAATTGACTTTTAACAACTAACATCTCAGCTACAAATGAAGCTAACTACCGGTATTTCACTTTCCATTATGATGCTCCTCGAATACTTCGTGTGGGGCGCCTGGTATGTAACCATGGGCACTTATATGTCAGAACACCTTGGGTCAACCGGCATCCACATCGGAGCCGCCTACAGTGCCCTGGCCATTGCCACCATGATTTCACCGTTTTTTGTGGGTATGGTAGCCGACAGGTTCTTTGCCGCACAAAAAATCATGGGAGTACTTCATCTACTCGGAGCGGCATTGCTGTTTCTTGCCACCCAGGTAGCTGATAACTCTTCTTTTTATTGGATCATCATGGCCTACTCATTGCTCTACATGCCGACCATCGCCCTCTCCAACAGCATTGCCTTCGGGCAAATGACCGACCCTGGCAAGCAATTCCCCTGGATCAGAGTGTTCGGAACCCTTGGCTGGATTGTGGCTGGCTTGATGATTGGCTTTTTGGGCATTGAAAAAACGCCTTCCACCTTCGTAATGGCGGCCGTAGTTTCTGCTGTACTTGGCGTATTTAGTTTTATGCTACCCAACACGCCACCGAAGGGTGGTGAAGATGCCTCAGCAGCACTGGGTACAGAAGCTTTCGTCCTCTTCAAAGACAAGCCCTACCTGATCTTCTTTGTCGCTGCCATTTTGGTGTGTATCCCGTTGTCGTTTTACTATGGCTTTGCCAACCCCTTTCTTAACGATGTCGGGATGGAAAACGCCGCTTCCAAAATGACCCTGGGACAGGTGTCTGAAGCAGTATTTATTCTCGCCATTCCTTTCCTGTTCAACAGCATAGGGGTAAAGAAAATGCTGCTACTCGGCATGGCTGCCTGGATTCTCCGCTACGTGTGTTTTGCTTACGGAAATGTAGACGCTGGCATGTGGATGCTCTACGCAGGGATCATCCTTCATGGTATTTGTTACGACTTCTTCTTCGTCACAGGCTATATGTACACAGAGAAGAAGGCAGGGGCAAAAATCAAGAATGCAGCCCAGGGGCTATTCACATTTGCTACCTACGGCGTAGGCATGACAATAGGCACCTGGTTCTCAGGCTACGCAGTGGACATGTATACCACTGACGGCGTGAAAGACTGGACAAGTATTTGGTGGGTACCAGCCTTTATTGCCATTGGTGTGATGATCTATTTCATCCTTTTCTTCCGAGAGAAAAAAGAGGTAAAGGTAGCGGCTTAGTGTTATGAGTGCTTCCAATAGAAACAAAATCCAGGGCCTGTCCCCTGACAGGCCCTCATCGAAACTTGAAATGAACATTTAACCTACTTCGACGATGAGAAAACTAGCTATGCTTGGTGGCGGTTTCATTGGCCGCTTCTACACTGACTCCATTCAGGGCTACCGCAACAAAGACAAGGTGGTAAGCATATATGCCCGCAGAGAGGAAACCGCTACTCAGTTTGCCAAAGACTACGACGTAAAACACTGGACTACCGGTATGGAAGAGGCCATTGCCCACCCCGAAGTGGATGTGGTCTGCGTAGCACTTCCTAACAACCTCCATGAGCAAGCGGTGTTGCTCTGCTGCAAACACAAAAAAGCAGTCATTTGCACAAAGCCATTGGCCCGAAATGCCGCTGAAGCCAAACGCATGCTGGAAGCTGTGGAAAAAGCAGGCATTTTTGCAGGCTATCTTGAAGACCTGGTTTATACACCCAAGCACATCAAAGCTCACGAAAGCGTAATGAATGGTGCTTTGGGCCGTATCCTTTGGGCAAAATCGAGAGAAACACACCCGGGGCCGCACAGCAACTGGTTTTGGGACATGGAGCAGGCCGGTGGCGGCTGTATGCTCGACTTGGGCTGTCATTGCGTGGAAATTGCCCGCAGCTACATCGGCAAAGACATCAGGCCGGTGGAAGTGATGTGCTGGGCCGATACCCAGGTAAAGCCTATTGATGCAGAAGACCATGGCATAGCCCTGGTGAAGTACGAAAACGGTGCTATTGGTCAGTTTGAGGTCAGCTGGACATTCCGGGGAGGCATGGACTTAAGGGACGAAGTGATGGGCACCGAAGGCACCATCTGGATCAACAGTTTCCTGCGTACCGGCTTCGAAATGTTTACTACCGGCAAGGGGGCAGACTATGTGGCTGAAAAAGCGGAAAGCAACACTGGCTGGTTATTTCCGGTTGGCGATGAAATGAATGAGTTGGGCTACAACCACATGTTCATGGACATGTTCGATGCCATAGAAGAGGGCAGGCAAGCCAAAGAAACGTTTTATGATGGCTATGTGGTCAACTGTATCCTCGATGCTTGCTATAAGTCAGCCAAAACCAAGCAATGGGAACCTGTGCAGCTCGACATTTGGCGTGGTAAGACAGGTGTGACTAGAGACGGCCATCTGGTAGAATACGACGCTGATCACTACCTGGTGAAAGAGGAAATGACTCACTATGGAGCCAAAAAACTTATCCTAAAGGAGAAAGCAACCGGGAAGTTTATAGAGCGAGTGGAGAAGTAAAGAGTAGGGTGTTTGGGAATTTGAATCTTTGAAAGCTGATAGATTTAATTGACATTGAACCTCAATGGGGCTATCTATTCACTATAGCGGACGTATAAGAAACCCAAAATCTCTCCCTTCCATAATAGAGGAAGTCAGGGACATTGCCAGAATCAATAAATGGAAGTTGTCGACTTTCAATGAGGAACTTCCAGCTCAAATTACCGATGAGGAATTGATCGACGGCACTCTTTACGGGCTAGCTTTTTCCCCGCCAAACTGCGAGCCTGTCTGGCTTTCCTTTCTATCCAATGGGAAAATGAGCAGCCCGGTAGCACTTCAATTTCTGGGAGGCGAGATAGACGAGCAAAAAAATGAGTATCTCTACCAGCTTTCTACTAAAACTCAGTTTGCGGGGGCTCAAACGCACCAACTGATCATCCATTTATTCAAATACCTCGAACAGAAATATCTGGACGAATTCACCTTAATTGACGAAGGGGGGTATTGGGAGACTGGTGATAAAAACGTGCTGGAGACAAATTTTGCCCGTTACTCACTTTTGCTTGACGTAGTTGAGCAAGGCCTCAAAAACATGCCTAGAAATCCTGGCGAAAGTGTGGAAGATTTCGTCGAAAGAGTTCTGAAAAACTTACCTGGAAAAGGCAATCCAACATAGTTGCAATTACCTAATCGGCGAATCATCACATTTTAAATCTCCCACCGCATATTGAATTCCATCCAGGAAGAATCTCAGTAGTTTTGGGTTTTCAAATGCCTGGGCATTGTGTGAGGGCGAAGAATAAAAAACGTGACCCTTGCCATATCGCTTGATCCACGAGATATACTTGATATTGTCGCCAATAGGCTCTTTTAGCCCTGATATTTTGTCCGCTTCCATATAAAGCAAAGGATGGAAGTTATACTGTGAATAGGCATTATTGAAGATATAGGCCTCATCTACGTGCTCAAACCCTTCACCCCCAAATGCCTGAACCATTGGGTGCTTTGGATCCACCAGTTTCACGGCAATGCTTTGTTGTTTCGGGTGGTAGTCAAAACTCCCACCTACCATCTGGCTGAAGTTGTCTGACTTATTTTCCATTGTTATGGCCCCGTGCAGCACCACCAATCCACCACCACGATCCACGTAGCTAAGCAGGTTGTCTTCCAGTTGCTTTGCTTTCATGCGTGCCACCTGCTCGGTAAGCGTGCTGTCTTTTTTCAACACGTCCCAGAATATATTTCGTTCATCACTTATTGAGCAGTTATTATTGAGTACAACAGCGTCGTAATTCTTTAGATTGTCCTTTTCAAAAACGCTTATGTCTTTTGAGGTTACCACTTTAAACGCACCACTCTTCTCAGCAATCAGCTTTACAACAGCTTCTGTATGTGGAATCGTCCAGTGCTCAAAGCCTGTATGCAGAGAGAAAATAAGTAGGGTCTTCTTTTTCCTTACCGAGACTGTAGTAGAAGATGGTGCGACTTCATCCACGCTAGCAAGCCAGGCGTCCGTTAATTCGAAAGGTTTCAAATCCTGAGCGAACATCGAAGCAGCACACAAAAGCAGGCAAATTGTGGAAAGGGTTTTATTCATCATAGTTATTCTCTGGTTGGCTTTCAATCTAAAAAAGCTAATAAAGCACACACCCAATATAGGCACTTTCTGCCAAAGCATTTCGACCATTATATGAACAATGTCTCACTTAGTTAGTTGGCTACCTGCAACACCTCCATTATAGGCATTCTTATATTTCTGTCTTATTTTAGAGTTCCAGATTCATTTTTTACGTGAAAAAAGATCTACTACTCCTTTTAAACCTGATTTTTCGCCCTTCGCTCCAAAGGCAAGTTGGTGCGCCCTTCTGGTTTTCTTTTGGATATAACGATAGCGTTTGTCCTCATACTTCCATTTTTTCTACGTATAATGTAATCAAATCTCCAAAAGAGGTATTTTTAGTTCTCGAAGAAGCTCACATGGTATATCCAGAGCGAAGAGAAGATATTAGTGGCCAACTGAAGAAATAGATGTTAAAATTGGATCAACACCTGGTGCAGATGCTCAACGACAACAAATACGTTGTTAGTTACGACACTGGCTCCATCACAATTAAGATGTCCTCTGGCAAACAGCTTGAATCCCAGGTATCGCTTACAATCGCCATTTTTGCTTTTTTATTTGGTGTAAACCCCACAATTCTTCTTTTAGTCCTGCTTTTACTGCTCGTCCCAATTTTGTACGACAGATGGAAGTTCCCTAAGATGATAACTTTTAATATCCATGAAGAGGCTGTCTATATCAAAAAAGGGATTATCCTCGGAAACGAAGTTGCCATCCACGACATCTATGACCTTTATGGTGAGAAAAATGAGCTTTCTTCCGATGTGAGTGCCTTCAAGGAAGGCAACACCGACTATATTTATAAACTGTTTTTGAGTACCAAGTCAGGCAAAGTTCACAAGTTACTGAGGCTGCAGTTTCGTGAAGAAAGAGATGGACAGATTAGTCAGCTAACAAGGTATTTGAAAAACCTGAAACCAGTAAAGTAGGCACCGCCGCTACTGGGGACTCACGTGTAGCAATTTTCACGTTCTTTGAAGCATGAACAAAAACAGACTTGAGGCATTTAGCGATGGCGTGCTGGCCATCATCATCACCATCATGGTATTGGAAATGAAAGTACCACATGGAACCAGTTTTGCTTCGCTCAAGCCATTGTTCCCTGTTTTCGTAAGCTATATTCTGAGCTTTATCTATCTGGGTATTTACTGGAACAATCACCACCACCTGCTACACGCAGCCAGAGTAGTAAGCGGTGGCGTCCTTTGGGCCAACCTTCACCTGCTGTTTTGGCTGTCACTTGTACCTTTTGTTACCGGCTGGATGGGCGAAAATCATTTTGCGCCTGTGCCCGTCGCCTTGTACGGTTTTGTGCTTCTAATGGCAGCAGTCTCCTACTTCATTTTGCAAATAAGAATTATCAAAGCCAACGGAAAAGACTCGGTATTAGCCAAGGCACTCGGCAGCGATGCCAAAGGCAAGGCCTCCCCCGTGCTCTATACAATTGCAATCGGATGTTCATTTATCAATGAGTGGATCGCCTGCGGCATTTATGGCCTGGTGGCTTTAATGTGGCTCATTCCCGACCGACGTATTGAAAAGAAGCTAAAAGACGGAGCCACATAAAGAAACAAATTGTATGACAATTGTAGACGACATAGAAGAAGCAATTGCGGCCGGATATGCCAGCTTTGCGTCCATCAGCGATAACGAATGGAATCAAAAACCTACAGCCAAAAAGTGGTCCAAAAAAGAAATACTTGGGCACTTGATCGATAGCGCTCAAAACAACCTTCGTCGGTTCATTGTCAGTCAACATGAGCCCGACAACAAGATAATTTACCACCAGGATGAATGGGTGTTGCACCAAAACTACCAGTCGGCCGATATCAACGAGCTTCAACAGCTTTGGCTGCTTATCAATAAGCAGCTTGTGCGGACAGTCAGAAATATTCCCGCCTCAGCGCTAAAGAATACCTGCAACACCGGCAAGGAAGCTGTTGAACTCCATAGTCTTGAATTTCTTATCGAAGACTACCACGCCCATATGCTCCACCACCTGAAGCAAATAACAGCCAGGCACTAAAACTGCACCCTGATTCCCGGCCCTACCAGGGAGAATAATGTACCCTCCTTCATTAAGTAGCCAAACCCAACATACAATGGGAATGTCAATTTGTTGGTACTGGAAATCGGATAGAGGGATCCCATCACGACTAGCCCTACGTCTCTGTTGGCCTGTGCTGCCTCCGAGAAATTAAATGCATTTATGGCAATGAAGCCTGCTCCCAGCTTATATGGTTTCACTTTGGCAATCCTCCCTTCCTGATAAAAACTAAATTGGGCAATCATGGCAAAGCTAATGCCACCAAAATTCGCAAAATCCTCACTACCAGCTTTTAAGATCAAAAGTCCCCCAGGGAAAGACACGTCAACATCGAATGTGTGATTTCTTTTCAGGTAAATAGTGATCCTTTTCTTGGACACCTGCTGCCCGGGATATTTTTCATTCACATGACTGATGTCAATTTCTATTTTTGACCACTCGTCCAGATCGTAAGTCTTTCTGGATAAGTAATTATTGAAGTTGATGTTCTCTGACTGACAGTCAGTTTGACTATAGTTCCCGAATCGGGGTGAGTTTTCGCCAGGGCACACCGCCACCTGATCGAACTTATAAATCTCAAGCAGGTTGCCTTGTTTGTTACTAACCTTTACATCAATCTTAAGATATTGTTTTCCGTTGAGGTCTCCGGGCCGGTCGATTTTAGAACGATCGAATGCCAACACCAGGTCGGTAATAGTGCCTTCATAATAAATCGGCTTGTTGATTTCGTCCAATTGCAGTTGCTCATTGCCGAAATCAAGTTTCATGAAGTCAAACTTGCGGGCCCTCTGATACTCAGTCACAGTCAGAAATTTGCCCGTATTTTCCCTGTGGTTAAAAATCTCGATCTTCCTCGATGATGTCGTCTCAGGTACTTTGATCCGGAAAACGGCCATGTTTTCATTTCTGATCAGCGAATCGAGCAATAAATTATCTGCTCCCTGAAAGAAGAAATTTCCCTTGTGCAGTCCCTGACCTTCAAGCTTAATAGAAACCGTCTCTCCGGGGTAAACGGTGTTTCCCGCCTGCCAATCCTTACCTTCTCTTTGAACATAGATGGTTTGAATATCAGTCTTAGGCGTAATATCCACGTTGGTCACAAATTTAGCCTCATCCCCATCTTTGATGTACAAATAGCCCGCCGACTTTCGGTGATTGCCGTACACCCGCATCAGGCAGAGAATCTTATTGGTGGTAAGCCTGCTCTTGGTGTAGAGTTCAGCAATCAGCGGACCGCCTTGCGCCTCCTGATTTTCTACCCGGTAGGTTTTGCCCAGCTCAAGGTTTCGGTTATTGTCTATAAGAATTTCAATGGGCACCGTATTGTCATCAGGTGGTGTGATCTCCTGCTTATCCATTTGCAGAAACACGAGGCGACCTGATTTCACCTGAAATGTATACTCAAGTGGCTGCAAATGGTAAGAGAATCCCTCCGGTGTTAAAATTGGCTTTCGAACAAGCAGAGGTATAGATACTTGCTGATACCCAAGGTTTCTTGGCACGATCGACATGACAAGCTGGCTACCTTGTTTGTCGATTCGATAGTTAATAGGAAGCCCCGAAGTCCAGCGATTATCGTAAATAATATTACCGGCATTATTGGTTGTGATGTCGAACGAAACTTCCTCGCCAATGAACACCTCATCAGCAGACGGGTAAATTTCAACGTAGGTCTGGGTGTAAGGGAACAATGGAAGCTCTGTTAGCTGATAGGATGAAGTATCAGTACTCACCTCAAAGGTAAACTTGAGGAAATTACTCTCGGTAAGGCCTCTAAACCTCACCTTGAAACGAGCATAGCCGGGGTAAACCAACAAAGAGTCAATCAGTTCATAGTCTTTTGAAGGTGCCAGTCTAAGGTTGTTGCTGTCGCCAATTTGACTAAATTTCAAATAAAATTCAGCCACCTCATTTTCCTCGTCGTAAGCAAACGGCAGCTGGCGTCTGTTTTGAATGATTTGAGAGTTTTTCTTCCACGAATACACCATCGTATCGACGTGCATTTCTATATCCGAAAAATAATAAGACAAACTCCTGGGGTCGCTTTGACCCTGGGCCAGTGCTGAAGAAATACTAACAAACAGGAAGAATACTACGGTGGTTGCTATGCGCATGAGTAACACTTTTTACAAAGATGCGTGAAAACTTAGATCAAAGGATTAGGCCAGTTGAACTTCCGGCATCAAAATTAGAATTATATTTTATCACAAGCCAAAGGAAGGTGACGCTATGGTGCCACAACCTATACAAACGGCAACGGGTGCCCTTTCCTTGCCCGAAAATGGGGATTTTCCACCATTCAAAAGCTCCACGCTTACAAATAAAAAAGGCTAACCCTGAGGCCAGCCTTTCAACTTTATATGGACTTGAAATTAAAAACTAAAACTCATGTTCATTTCTTCATTGCTATCCTCATCAAACCTGTAGCCATCGCCAAACTTCTCCTGAATAAGTTTTCGGTACTTTTTGTACATCTCAGCAGACTGCTTGTCTCCGTTGACCGTCAGCTCTTTCCCGTTAATTCTTAGTTTGAAATGGTCGTCCTTTAAGGAGATAATACCATCCTTTACCAGCTCTGATCTGAGTTCCTTCTCGAAGATATTCATTTTCTCCTCGTGTACTCTCATTTCGGCTTCCATCTTCTTCATTTCAGTTTGCTGAATAGCAAGCATCTTTTTTTGCTCTTTCATCATTTCCTCCTGATGCTTCATCATTTCTTCCTGATGCTTTTCACCAAATTCCTGCGCCATTAGCGCATGCTTTTCGGCCATTTCCCTGTGCCGTTCAGCCATCTCCTCGGCCATCTCCTGCTGATGTCGGGCCATTTCAGAGGCCATTTCCTCATGGTGAAGCGACATGTTCTCTGCGGCCTTACTCATTTCAACAGCTCTTTCAGCCATTTCCCTCGCCATGTGCTCTTGCATATGTGCCATTTCCCGGGCCATATCCTGCATGTGCATCGCAAATTCCTGCGTGTCCGCCGGTGCAGGTGCATCCCAAACGACAGTGTCGCTGCGTGAGACTGCCACATTCCATTTGCTGTCGGCGGACGATGAATAGCTCCACCTGGCTCTTGGGGCCGCCAGAGAGTACATGTCAGGAGTGCCTGGGCTCAAAACAGCGCCTACCGGTGGCAATGGAGGAGTTTCTGCCAAAGGCAGCGTAGTAGCCCGACCACTCACCGGGGCCAGCGCCGGCAATGGAGCTTCATCTTGAATCAACGTGTCAGCGCTTACCACCGCCACAACGGCTTCAGGTTCTTCCACGGGTTCAACTTCTGCGATTGCCAGGGGCTCTTTGGACTCAACAGGCTCGGTCATCTCTATCGCTGGCTCCACCTCTAATGGTTCCTGCGCCACTTCCTCCTGGGCGGGTATTTCCTGGACTATTTCATAATCGATTCCCTTCAATGCCGTGAGCGTGCTCAGGCAAAGACCGGCAATGATGGCTACCGCCAGTAAATTACCGTCTCTGTTTTGTGCTTTCATTGTTTTGTCGTTGATTATCCTTTTTATTCTATTGAGTAATGAGTTTTTGTTGCCTGAAAATCCTAAAGCCACATTGCTGGTCAGTTTCCACTCTTCCACATGCGTGAGTGCCAAAGCCAGGCTCATGCTGTTGCCACTTAGCTGGACGGCTATATCATCACAGCAGTTTTCCCTTTCGCTTCTGATGGCTGAACCAATGACCCAAACACCAGGGTGATAAAAGAAAAGTACCTCCACGCAGCACTGCAGAATATTGACAAGGAAATCATGGCGACGAATATGGGCTATTTCGTGGGCAAGGATAGCCTCCACTTCGCTGGTTGACAAGCTGGACGCCAGACCTATTGGGAGCAAAATCACTGGTTTAAAATAGCCAACAAGCACAGGCGCCTTTACAAGAAGAGACTCCATGAGACAGACACCTTTGCTCACCCCGGAAGTCTTGAGCAATGAATTAAACGCCTTTATCAATTCATCGCCCGGTTCTAAAAGTCCCTGCTTGCGAAGCCTGCCTGAATAGAGGTAGCCACCAATATTTTGAGCTGACAGCAAGGCTATTCCAAGAAGCCAAACAGTGACCAGAAACGAATGGTATTTGTAAAAATAATAAGTCCTGATTTCGTTGAGCCATCCTACATAAAATGGTACTTCAGCCGATTGTGATTCAACATCAGCAGCTCCTGTGGTAAATTCAGCCAGCTGGGTCGTGCCCAGCTCCATCTCCGGCGTATCGGAAGAGCTCAACTGGGCCAGTTCGTTAAAAGTGTAAACAAAAACGAGCAGCATAATGGCGGGGAGCAAGCTAAGAAATGACAGTCCTGCCACGTACTTCGACTGCGCACTGTGAGACTTCATGATCCATCTCACTCCAAGAAATATGACACTTAACAGTGCCCCAATCCACAAAGAGTGAAGGAATGTCCACCCAAGGGCTTGCACCAGTGTGTCGGATAAGTAAGGTTGAAGCATGTTCATTCTCTATCTCCTTTCTTGTTTTCCAGCTGGTCATCCAGAAACTTGCGGATTTCATCCAGCTCAGCTTTTGTTGTTTTATTATTGCCAAGTGCCTGCATCACAAGTTTGGAAGCTGAGCCCCCAAAAGCCGAATTGAGAAGTTTATCCATCATCGTCCGCTGCGTATCGCTCTCCTTCATCAGGGGCTTGTACACATGGGTTCTGCTACTCTCATCTCTTTCGAGCAAGCCCTTCGCCGTCATAATTTGCATGATCTTCAGTGTGGTGGTGTAGCCCACTTCCTTCTCATGGCTCAGCATTTCATTGATTTCCCTAACTGTAGAGGGACCTTTCGCCCAAAGGACGTTTAGTACCTCTAGTTCAGCATCTGTCGGTGTGCTCTTGCTCATTGTGGTTTCTGTGTGTACGAATAATTTCGTAGTTCAAATATAGGAACTGATTTTGAACTCACAAGAAGCTCTACGAAATATTTCGTAATAAGGTTTCTGAAGACGACTCACAGCCGGCGGTCGGCGCCAACTCTACTAAGCATTAAACTGGTTCGAAAAAAGTAATGAAGGCAGAAAACCCGATCAGGAGATAAAGAACTCGAGCATGAATATACTTTCTCCCTCGTCGCCGCTATAGTCAACTACCTTTCCCTTCAGCCTCTTTGTGGCCTTCCTCACCAAATACAGGCCAAGGCCATTGCCCTGGGAAATTGGGCTGCCTCTGAAAAAAGGCTCGTATATTCTACTTCTTATTTCGTGTGAAATACCTACACCATTATCGCTGATCAAGATCTTCCATCCCTTTTCAGTTAATCTGGAACTTATTTTGATCATCTTTCGCTCCTTACCCTCATCTGAAAAAATGAATGCATTTTCCAAAAGGTTAGTCAGTATCAATTGCAAAAATCGTGTGTCGGTTTCAACGGTCATTTCACCAGGCACTTCTACAATCAATTGCATTTTTAGGACCGAGAAGTCATCATCAAATCCAGTGATCACTTCCTCCACAACTTCCATCAAGTTTGTCTGAACAATAGTTGGCTCCAAAGTATTGACTTCGTGGATATATGTCATCTTAAGCAGCATCCTATCCATTTGCTTAGCGGTCTTTCCCACTTTAAAGAACAGCTCGCTTGTTTCAGGGTCTTTGCTTAATGTTCGCCCTAATGAATCCAGCCCAATCAAAGTTGTAAGCGGGCGCCTGAAGTCATGAGACAACCGATATATAAATGTATCAAGTTCTTTTACCGTGCTGGCCAGTCGCCTGGTTCTCTTTTCAACTTCTCTTTCAAGCTCTTTATTAAGTTTGATTTTCAGTTGATTGCTTCTGATCAGGACAATAAGCAATGCGATGGTGAGCACTGTAACACAAGTGCCTCCATATATGAGCACATTCTTGTATTCAAGCTCCTTGTCCTTTAACTCATTTTCTTTTTCCAGAAGCTGCAAAGTCTCGAGCTTGGTTTTGAAATCATTATTTGACTGAAGTAAAATAAGCTCCTTAGATTTCTTCAACTTTTCTAATGAGTCAGCCAGCACATCGTAGGTATTTTTGAAATCGATGGCCATTTTATAATCCTGCATAGCATATGCCAACTCCGCTCTCCTTTTGAAGTAACTGGCATATAGCATTTTGTTTTCCGTTACAACCTGATAAGCCGAGTCAAAATATGTTCGGGCGGTTAAAAGATCGTTGCGACCCTGGTATATTCTACCAATCGAAACATAGTCGGCTGCAACACTGCGGAAGGCATTGTGCTTTTTACTTGCAAGGAGATCAATACTGACAAGCATTTCAGCTGAATCGAGTTTGCCTTGCTCAAAGAAAACGCTACCCATATTGCCGTGAATTAGACCAACCCAAAAGTCACTTCCTCGTTTTTCCGCAGCCATCAATCCTTTATTGTAGGCCGCAATAGCTTCCGAATAGTTTTGAAGTGCAAAATAGCAGAGCCCCATAGTGTTGTAAGCACTCACCACATCCATCGTTGTAAATTTGTCCCGCCCCATCCATTCTTCAGTAGAAAAAAAGCCAAGCCCCTTATTGAGCACCTCAATAGCCTCTTGATAGTTATCGGACGAGTAGTGAAGATTAGCTACATGGTAGTACCCCCGGAAGGCCTGATCAGCATAATCGTTTCGTTCCGAAAGCTCTGCCGCTAATAAAAAATGTTGCAGCGCTTCTTCTTTGGAGCCCACAGAATTGTATACATTACCTATTTCAAGGTGAGCCAGTGCGGCCTCATAATACATATTCAATCTCTCAGCAGTTTTCACTGCGTTCTCAAGGTCTAAATAAGCATCTGTTCTCGACACAGACCGCCTTAGCTGGCCGAGTATTATTTGCAAATTGATACTATTGGCTGTGTGGTTAACCTGCTCCTGCTTGACGATTTCGCCTTTCAGCCATACAATCACACTATCCCTGTTCGCTTTCTTTCTCAACTCATGAAAATAATCTCTGTAGAAAGATGGGGAATAATCTGCGTCGTTAAGAGGCGCCACATCCTGAAATCCGTCAGCCAACAAGTAGCTAAGGCGAAAAACAGTGAAAATGATACTAAGAAGGATTCTCATAATTAACAAAACCGCACCCAACCAATAAAAAAACGGGTTATGCGCAATGAAGGCGAGTTCTGGACAAAATAAGGTAAAAGAATTAGATAAATAGCCATCTGCAAGGCATTCCGGGAAATTAGCCGACAGTAAATTTCCAGTCATATAAGAATCGGTTAAAGTCAATCCCAATTTTTTGCAACTTCTATCATCACAAGCCAACCCCGTTATGAAATATCTCTTATCCGGCCTATTCACTTGCCTCGTTCTTTTCGCTGGCTGTCAGCAAAAAGTGCCCTACGACCTGGTCATTCTTAACGCCAGGGTGTACGACGGCCTCGGCAATGAGCCCATCCTCAGTGACATTGCCGTCAATGGCGACACCATTGCCGCCATTGGGAAGCTAGAACATGGCGGCAAGGACACCATCGACGCTTCTGGTTTGGCAGTGTCTCCTGGCTTCATCGATCTTCACACACATATTGAACGGCTTTTGCAAATTCCTTCAGCCTCTTCCCATCTAAAGCAAGGGGTCACCCTCACCCTGGGTGGACCCGATGGCCGAAGCCCCTGGCCCTTTCAACCTTATCTTGATTCGCTGGCACAAGTCCAACTCGGGCCCAACGTAGCCTATCTGGTGGGACACAACACCGTAAGAAGCAACATCATGGGATTGGAAGACAGGCAGCCTACCCCAGCAGAACTCACCGCCATGAAAGCGCAAATTAATACTGCCATGCAGGCGGGTGCCTTCGGAATATCAACGGGCCTTAAGTACCTGCCAGGAGCATTTTCAACAGTAGACGAAGTCATTGAGCTATCAAAAGTTGCAGCATCGTACGGCGGAATCTATACCTCGCATCTCAGAGAAGAAGGGCTTGGACTGATTGAGGGGGTGCAGGAGGCCATTCAAATTGCGCAGGAAGCAACGATACCTGTTGTGCTCACTCATCATAAGGCCATCGGACTTCCAATGTGGGGTGCCAGCAAAAAAACCTTGGCCATGGTCGATTCTGCCAGGGCTATTGGTCTCGACGTGATGATGGACCAGTATCCATATACTGCCAGCCAAACAGGGATTTCGGTGCTCATTCCCGCATGGGCAATGGAAGGCGGGATTGAAAAATACAGGGCCCGGCTAAACGACAAAAAAACAAGATCGGACATAAAAGCCGGCGTGGAATTCAATATCCTTAACGACAGAGGAGGTGGGGATTTGAACAGGGTACAATTCGGCAGAGTCAAATGGAAGCCAGAGCTGGAAGGGAAAACCTTAAAGGACTGGGCTGAAATGGAAGGGCTCAAGCCGACAGTTTCCACTGGTGCTGAGCTGGTAATGAAGGCACAGGAAAACGGGGGAGCCTCGTGTATTTTCCACGTTATCAGCGAAGAAGATGTGCAACGGATCATGCAACACCCTGTGGCTATGGTGGCCAGCGACGGATCGTTGGTAGAACCGGGAGATGGCCACCCACACCCAAGGAGCTATGGCACCTTTCCCCGGGTACTTGGCCATTATAGCAGAGACCTCGGCGTCATTCCCATGAAAGAAGCTATAAGAAAAATGACATCCTTACCAGCTGCCCGGCTGGGCCTGACAGATCGGGGAAGCATCACAGTTGGCAACTTCGCCGACCTGGTCATTTTCAACCCAGAGACCATTGCCGACAAGGCAACTTTTGAAAACCCGCATCAGTATCCTGAAGGCATTAGTTATGTGATTGTGAATGGAGTGATTTCTGTTAGCCCAGATGGTTCAATAAAAACAGGGGCTGGAAGGGTGCTCAGGAAGGGCTTTCCCGATTGAATTTAGGTTAATGTCAACTTTTCGGAAATCGTTTTCTGTTATATTTGAAATAGAAATCACAAAGTCATGGATAAATCACTGAATGAAATCGGAAAACTAAGGAATGAGATGAAGGTGGGGTTTATCGAACTAGAAAATCAACTCCAATCGAATAATGACTCCTTGCAAAAGAAGATTCAGGAAACTTCACAGCTGACCATTGAGGCTATGGAACGATTCTCAAAAAAAGTAGAAGTGGGCTTTATAGCAGTGGAAGACGCATTAGAGAATGACTGAAGCGTGATAAAAAAAGAGTTAGGCGATATCAAAAAACGACTTGACCAAGGTAATCTTTAAAAATCTGATCTGACAATTGTTTTCCTCTCCGAAGATCTAAATCTCGCCAATAGAAAAAACTAATTATCTCCCATCAACAGCATGATGCTTGCAAACTTACTAATTAGTAAGTAGGTTTGTTTTATGAAACGCCCCGACACACGTCAACAGATATTGGATCTGGCCGAAAACCTCATCCGAAGCAAGGGCTATAACTCATTTAGCTACCATGAGATATCTCATACGCTGGGTGTGAAAAATGCAGCTGTTCACTACCACTTCCCAACGAAAGAGGTACTGGGCCTTGAAGTAATCAGGAGTGCCATACAACGGTTCAAAGACTTCAAGGAAGAAACCGCCTCATTGTCGCTTGAGGAACAACTGGATGCCTTCATTCAAACCTATTCAATAAACTCAGAAAATGACAAAGTCTGCCTCGTGGGTGCCATCAGTGTTGAATTCTATGGGTTACCGGAGAATATGACGAATGTGATGAAGGGCCTTACCCGCCTTATTCATGACTGGGCCACCAATCTTTTGGCAATTGGGAAAGCCGAAGGTATGTTTACGTTCGACATGAAACCCGAAACGAAAGCAACAATGATCATTACCAACCTTGCGGCGGGAGTGCAAATAGCCAGGCTCATGGGGAATGAGACTTTCAGTGATTTGATTAAGGGCATCAAAATCGATCTGGGAGTAAACCAATAAAACCATCTGAAATAAATATTAACTCTTACATACAACCATGCAACATCCTCAACGAGTAGTTATCACTGGCCTTGGTGCCATTACCCCGCTTGGGAATTCAGTAAAGGAGTTTTGGGACAACCTGGCGGCTGGAAAGTCTGGCGCTGCCAATATCAAACATTTCAATGCAGAGAAGTTCAAAACCCGCTTTGCCTGCGAGGTCAAAGACTTTGACCCCAGCCCTTACCTCGAAAGAAGTGAGCTTCGACGCAATGACTTGTTTTCTCAATATGCCATTGCAGCTTCAGAGCAAGCCATCGCTGATTCAGGCATACTGAATTTTGAGGGGCTTAACAGAGACAAAGTAGGTGTCATCTGGGCATCGGGCAATGGCGGGCTGCTTACCCTTCAGGAAAACATTATGGAGTTTGCTCTGGGCGACGGCACGCCGAGATTCAACCCTTTCCTGGTGCCCAAAATGATCGTGGACATTGCAGCTGGTTTAATCTCCATGCGCCATGGCTTCCGTGGACCCAACTACACGACCGTATCGGCCTGTGCGAGCTCCAACACCGCCATCATCGACGCCTTTAACTATATCAAGTGGGGTAAAGCCGTGGCATTTGTCACCGGAGGGTCAGAAGCGGCGGTAAATGAAACCGGTGTGGGTGGGTTTGGTGCTATGAAAGCCCTTTCGACAAGAAACGACAGTCCCGAAACTGCTAGCCGCCCTTACGACATCGACCGTGATGGCTTCGTGATCGGCGAAGGAGCTGGGGCACTCATCCTGGAAAGCCTGGATCATGCGACCAGGCGTGGCGCCACTATTTATGGCGAAGTTGTGGGCGGCGGCATGTCGGCCGATGCGTATCACCTCACGGCGACTCACCCGGAGGGCGAAGGAGCTGCTCTGGGCATGCGGGCAGCACTGGAGGATGCTGAAATAAACCCGGAGTCCATTGACTATATCAACACACACGGAACCTCAACACCAGTGGGTGATCCCAGCGAATTGAAAGGAATCATGTCAGTATTTGGCGACCACGCCAAAAAGCTGAATATCAGCTCCACCAAGTCTATGACTGGCCACTTGCTAGGCGGGGCAGGGGCGATTGAGGCCCTGGCAGGGCTCATGGCTATCCAGAAACAGCTGGTGCCTCCTACGATCAATATCCAAACACTGGATCCTGAGCTGCCGCAAGGGTTGAACCTAACGGTTGGAACGGCTCAGGAACGAAAGGTAGACTATGTGATGAGCAATACCTTCGGCTTTGGTGGACACAACGCCACAGTAATTCTGAAACGGTTCAGCTAGAAACTGTTAATTGCCGAAAGTTTAAAGGCATCCCGACTGGGGTGCCTTTTTTGTTTTTTACGGCTCCAAAAAAATATTTTACTCGGCTGTTTGAATTTTAAAACTAATAGATTAGTTTTATTCTTAATTAGTTAGTTTTAAAATTTAGCATGAAGGAATTAGCGAGAGTTGAAGAGCAGATAATGAAGATATTCTGGGCGTTAAAAAAAGGCCTGGTGAAAGATGTGCTGGAGAAAATGCCCGAACCAAAACCTGCTTACAATTCGGTGTTGACGACAGTCCGTATTCTGGAGAAAAAAGGGTTCCTGTCGCACAAGGCTTACGGAAAGACCCACGAATATTTCCCTCTTATAAGCAAAGAAAAATATACCGTCTTCTACCTCAACAACTTCCTAAAGGGTTACTTCAATGGGTCTTTTGAGGGGCTAGTCTCCTTTTTTGTTAAAGAAAACAATTTATCTGAGGAGGAAATTGAAAAATTGATGGAGGAAGCTAAAAACCAGCAAGAATGAACGACTACGCATCGTACCTCGCACAGGTAAACATTGGGCTGCTACTATTTGGACTGGCCTATATTGTCTTTCTTCAAAAGGAACAAGCTTTCCTTTTGAAGCGATTTTTGATTCTATTATTGCTCATGGCAGCAGCATTATTGCCTCTTCTCTCCTTCGAGACCGCCCTGCCATTAGCCACTAAGGCTACTCAGCTCAACGGGAACTATTTGCCCGCCTTTTTACTATCTGCCGAAAAAGCTGAAGTAGCGACCGCCTCTGATTCGGAAGCTATGCTAACTGTTTGCGTCTGGCTATACTGGCTTGTAACGTCTGCCTTTTTTATCCTGTTTTTGTCCAGACTGGCGGCCTTACTGCGGCGCTCCTTCATTGCTCCTGTCACAGGAAAAATGGGTTTGGTAAAAATCCATGAGGCAGACAGCATTGAATATGCTTTCTCGTTTTTCAATCATATTTTCATCGGGCACCTATCAGACCTGGACGATTCAGCCCGAAATAAAATCGTCAATCACGAGTTGGTACACTGCAAAGAATGGCACAGTCTGGACATCCTGTTAATTGAGTTGCTGCAAATATTCTGCTGGTTCAATCCGGCTGTCTACCTATTCAAACAAAGGCTGATTGAAACGCACGAATACAGAGCTGATCAATTGTCTGTGGAAAAAGGTAACAAGCAGGCTTACTGTAGTCTTATTGCGACGCTAGCACTAAGCAGTGCAGGTTACTCTATCGCTAACCATTTCAATAAATCTTTGACACTAAAAAGAATAGCCATGATTAAGTCAAATAAAACAAAAACAAGTTGGTGGAAACTGGCAGCCATTGCTCCCTTCACCCTGGTATTCTTTATCGTAGTTTCGTGTGACCAACAGCCTGCCGCCGAAGCTGCCGATGAAATCGAAATTGCTAACGAGGCTTCCAAAGAGGATATATTCACAATAGTTGAGAATCTTCCGGCCTTTCCTGGTGGCATGGAAAGCCTCTACAAGTTTTTCAGCGAGAATTTAACTTATCCAGAGGAGGCCAAAAAGGCAGGTGTGGAGGGGAAAGTACTGGTTGAGTTCGTGGTAGACAAGGACGGCACTATAACTAATGCAAAGGTGATAGAAGGAATAGGAAACGGCTGCGATGAGGAAGCGCTGCGAGTCATTAATGCCTCTCCAACGTGGACGCCCGCCATGCAGAGAGGGAAAAGGGTACGAACAAGGTTGATCCTTCCGCTATATTTTTCGCTCGGTTCATCTGCGGCGGCGGAAATCCCTTCGGTGCCCACTCTGGTTGGCGATCCATTGGAGGTCGAAATTAAAAAAACCAAAAATAAAGATGGGCAGACCGTGATCTCAGGAGTCGTAAAAACGGATGATGGTGAAGGCATACCCGGCGCAAACATCATCTTCGCCGGAACAACAAATGGTACTGTCTCTGACCTCGACGGAACATTTAAGCTCGTAACTGAAGCCGAAAGTGGCGATCTGATCGTTTCATTCGTAGGGTTTAAAACTCGTAAAACCGCTTTTTGATTATTCCCATGTTGTCAAATTGATATCGTTGGGCAACAGAGGATAGACAGTTATTTTTGGATACCTTGATTTGTGCCCGCTATTTTGAGTGGGCATAATTCGTTATCAATAGTTCGATATGAAACAATACCCTGAACCAACAGTAGGTGCTATCATTTTCAACCCCGACAACAAGGTGCTGCTTTGCAGGTCGAAAAAATGGAGCAACAAATATGTTTTCCCTGGCGGCCACATAGAGCTGGGAGAAAAAATGGAAGATGCGCTGGTGAGAGAAGTAAAGGAGGAAACCGGCCTTGATGTCTTTGACATCCAACTAATTAGCCTACAGGAAGCAGCGTACAGCGACACATTTGAAGCTCAAAAGCACTTCATCTTTATCGACTTCCTTTGCAAAACCGACTCCTCGGACGTGGTTTTGAACGACGAGGCGGAGGAGTTTGAATGGGTGCTACTGGAAGAAATTGAAAGCTATGACCTGGGTGGGTTTACGAGGCGGTTTTTTGAGGAATTGAAAGTAGAACACTCCACATTCAAGGTAAATCTGCTCTACAATTACATATAGGGACTGAATACGATGAAAAGCTGGCCCCCGATACTCTGAGGACCAGCTTTTTTATTCTTTCAACAACATATCGAAAAGAAACTGCTTTCTCGAAGGGCCATTTCGGTTTCTGAAAAACACCCCAACGGCGTCGTGTTCAACAAAAAAAAGCAAGAGCGATTCCATGCCCACTTCGCCACCGCTGTGCCCAAAAGCGTCGCCATAGGCAGTATTCTTCCAGTAGCTCAACCCAAGGGTGTATCCGCAAACCCCTTCGTCAATAGCATCCGGTCCGCAAGGAACAAACATCATCTCGCTGAGCGACTCAGCTGTCAGCAATCCTCCGGCGAAGAGCCCACGGGCAAACGCAGTCAGGTCTTGCACGGTGCTCACCACGCCGCCTTCCGGGGTGCCTATCACGCCATCATCATATTTCGACGATTCAATCAGCACTCCCTTGCCACTCAGGTCAACATAGTTCTTAGCCCGGCGGGGGTTCCTAAAATCAACCATGTAAGTATCCGTCAAACCGACAGGGTCAATCACTTTCTCTTTTACTACAGCTTCAAACGGCTTTTTGGTTACCTCCGCAATTATCCAACCCAGCATCACATAACCCGAATTGCTGTAGTTCCACCCCTCGCCCGGAAAAAAGTCCGCCTTCTTGCCGTAGTTATACTTCCGCAATGCCTCGTTTGCCGAGCGCTTGATCGACGACGGGTCGTTCATCATGTCAAAAGTATACGCTTGCATGTAGTAGTAATCTGGTACACCAGCCGTATGATTCAATAGCTGCCTCACCGTCATTCTGTCAACATGTTCAATGTTGCCTTTCAGCTGCGGCAAATAGGTGCTCACCTTTTCGTCGATGTCAATTTTTCCTTCCTCCTGGAGCAACAGCACTGTGGCGGCAGTAAACATCTTGGAAATACTGCCGATCTGAAACTGGTGGCAAGTCTGCATAGCAGTACCATTTTCCAGGTCGGCTTGCCCAACGGCCCCAGCCCAGGTATTCCCGGGTTGGCTGATCATGGCCACCACACCCGGACTACCAGTTTCAATCCAGTATTCTTTAAGCAATGATTCATAAAAAGTCGCATTCGGCACTTCATAGGCACTCGTGTTGCAATCCGACACCTCAGGGCCTGGAGCCACTTCTCCGGCGCAGGAACTAAACAGCAGGCAAGTGGAAACAATAAAAAAATTGGTGGGTTTCATTGTAGTACATTAAAAGTTGGAGGAAAAAGGAATTCTTGCTCCTATGTGGAACAAATGGTGGGGGAAAACAGGTGTATACTGATTTCGCACCAGCTCGGCTATCGTTTGCGTTTCGGCAAAAACAGTCATATTCAGGTTCGAACGTTTGCCCAGATTGTAGCCAATGCCCAGAGAGCCTGTGAGAAGCCAGGGTGAATAAAATGCATGATGCTCTCTGGTGAAGGTTCCGTCGCCATTGTCTTTGTAGCCGTTTTGAGCCATCAGGTTAACTGCCTTGCCAGCCCCCAGTGAGAAATAAGCTTCGAAGCCTCCTTTGGTGGCGAGGCGGATTGTGGGTGCCGTCGACACCATCCAGGAATTTTGCATGCGCTTGTGCACATACCAACCCAGGTTGACATCCTGACCAACGCTAAAAATACCTTTGGTAAAGTAACTCCACTCGGTGCCCACCCTTAGGCCATACGACAATGAAGGGTTGGGCACGCCCGACAGGCTATGACCAAACCCCTGGCAAAGCACACTAACTTTTAGTGACGGCAGTTGCTGAGCTTCTGTTGCATGCTGGCAACCCATAATGGCGAGCAACAGGTAACTGTTCAGGAGCATCTTTCTTTTTAAGTTCCTTTTCATTCTGCTGAGTTTTTTTTTACAGTGCGTTGAACGTCACAAAAGCGCATCCGTTAGCTTGCTACGGCCTTTTTAAGAATGAAAGAACAAATTGAGCGCCCGAAATGACCGTTTAAGCACCCGAAAGAACAGTCCGAAAAATCCCAACAAACAGATTTCACGAAAAACTATATTTGTGACACATGGAGCATCGTTCACATCGCTACCAGGACAAGTGGCTTTGGCTGCTTGTTCCCTTCTTTGGGGTGCTTTACCGCCATACCGGCGAGACGGCGTCGCTCAAAGACCTGCTCAGTAGCCCGATCTACTACCTCGACATAATCACCAGCATCTTGGTGATTGGGATTATTTTCACAGTCACCCGAACATTGATCGTGTACCTTGATAAGAGAGTTGCCTGGGAAAAACAAGCCACCCTTAGGGCACTCGTTCAGGGCTTTGCTGTGTATGGATTCACTATTGTGCTTACTGTATTGGTCAGTTTTTTCTACAACGAATTCTTCATGACCAGAC
This sequence comes from Imperialibacter sp. EC-SDR9, assembly GCF_902498805.1. Classification (GTDB taxonomy): domain Bacteria; phylum Bacteroidota; class Bacteroidia; order Cytophagales; family Cyclobacteriaceae; genus Imperialibacter. Next base: position 44,315 of record NZ_LR701576.1, read on the forward strand.
CACCTGAGTTCAATGTTGCCATAGTTTTTGCCTACGATGTGCCTTTTGCCTGCCTGATGGTCACCATCATTCAAATGGCCTACGGTCTGCTCTATATGAGAGCACATTACGAGGCCAGGCTTGAGCAAGAAGCCGGAACCCCGGAAATAAATAACGTATCCAGAAAAACGATTTTGGCCAACTTTGGAAAAGCTAAGGTGCCACTACCAGCCTCTACTATTGCTTACGTACACAAAGTAGGCGACTTTAGCACACTCCAAACTTTCGAAGGTAAGGAGTACACTTTAGATGATACGCTCGACCAGTTGGAGCAATGGCTGGAAAAAACTGATTTTTTCAGAATCAACCGGCAGTGTATTGCTCAGCGGAGAGCCATCTTCTCTATGAAAAATGACCCAACAGGTAAAGTACTGTTAAAACTATCGCCGAGCCCGCCTGAAGAGATAACTGTGAGTAGGAAAAAAGCGCAGGAATTCAGAAGTTGGATGCAGCAATAAACAAACCCTGATTAGTCTCACCAAGGATGCTTTATCTTATACAACTCATTTACCTCAAAGAAGGCAAAGAAGACATCTTCGATCAGTTTGAAGCTGTAGCCATTCCCCGTATCCCGATCTACAACGGAAAGCTGCTTTTCAGACTCCGGCCTACAAGGGAGTCGTACATTGATCTTGACATAGAACAGCCCTACGAAATTCACTATGTGAGCTTCGAATCGCAAGCCGATTTCGAGGCCTATATGAAGGACGAGGAAAGAAAGAAATTTCTACACCTGAAGGAAGAATCCATCAAGTCGGTGACTTTGATAAAAGGGGAGAAACTATAGAGTGGCAGTTAGCTGTATATTGTAGCAAAAAAAGATGAAGAATTTCAGTCTCTTAACTGCGGTAGTCGTTCTCCTTGGCAGTGCGGCTTGCGATGACAAGGCCAGAACTATGACAGCGCCTGTTCAATTGATCTTCGACACGGACTTTGGACCGGACTACGATGATGTCGGAGCGATCACAGTCCTCCATGCATTGGCCGACAGTGGTCAGGTGAATATTCTGGCGACCGTTGCCAGCTGCAGCCACCCCAATGCTGCTGCGGCCATTGACGTGTTCAATACTTACTTTGGAAGGCCTGGCTTGCCCATCGGCGTTCCTAAAGGCCCATCAGTAGCCGACACCGACAAGCAGCACTGGACCGATTCGGTAACTGCTAATTACCCCCACCGGCTACAGTCAAATGATGAGGCACCAGACGCAGTGGAGGTCTACCGCAAGGTACTGGCAGCCCAACCCGACGGCAGCGTGACCGTCGTTACGGTGGGCTTCTTTACCAATCTTGCCAACCTCCTCAACTCGGCTCCCGACGAATTCAGCGACCTCACCGGCAAGCAGCTTGTATCCAAAAAGGTAAAGCAGCTGGTAAGCATGGCTGGTTGGTTTCCAACTGGGGCAGAATACAATGTAAAAAGAGACCCTATCGCATCGATGCAGGTAATGGAAGAGTGGCCGACTCCCATCCTTCTTAGTGGGTTTCACATCGGGCAAAAAATAAAAACGGGACTTCCTCTGATCAATAACGCTGCCATCAAAAACAGCCCTGTGGAAGATGCGTTTCGCATTTCAATTCCTCTCGACCCACAAGACTCAGCCGGTCGTATGAGCTGGGATCAGACGGCCGTGCTGGTAGCTGTAAAAGGCTACGACCCTTACTACAGCATTGAAACAGGTCACATGTCGGTCGACTCTACTGGCACCAACACCTGGGACACAAGCGGTAAAGGCCATGCTCGTCTGGTGGAGAAAATGGAGATCAGCAAAGTCAACAAGTTGATTGATGAGTTGATGATGTATCAGCCGAAAAATTAAAAAGTAGTTTCAATTCCAATACAAATCGGATTTCCATCTGTCATTTCTCATATTTTTTTCTTTGATTAAGAATTTTATATATCCTTGCTAAAGCTCACAAAACACCATTTGACCAATGAAAAAATACACCTATCTATTCCTGGAAATTTTTATATCTTCCATTTCAGCTGCCTTTTCACAGAAGCAAATACAGCCTGGCGAGTTAGTAACTTCTGACGGAACATTAATACAGGGTGAAATCAATTATGAAGCACGAAAGGGCACTCCAACCTCCTTCGAATTTCGTCACGAGAATGGTACTACCACCACTTACACAGCAGATAACACTCAATCAATTATAATTTATTTGGAAGACGATGTGAAAGAAGTTTTCACGTCTTTCAATCTTGATATTGATTTTGGGTCAATGGACTTAAAAAAACTTGACACAAAGGCTGAACCAACACTGACAAACAAGACGGTGTTTCTTAGAAACCTGGTGAATGGTACTATTGATCTCTATGGTTTAATCGACGCCAATGACAAGCCCCACTACTTCATCTCCAAAGAATCATCCTCTCCAAAAGAACTTACCTACCGAAAATACTACTATTCAACAAATCCAGACGGCACGGTGTCAAGTATCACGACGTCAACTGGTGTTGCGCAGGTAAGAACCAATGAGGGCTATAAAAATGAGCTCTATAATTTAATGAAAGACAATAGCACTTTTGTGGCCAAAGATTTTGAAAGACTTGAGTACAAACAGAAAGCCCTGATCACTATCGTTGATAAATACAACAACAGGTCTACTTACGTGGCAGCAAATGAAACGATCAAGTTTCGACCCGAGGTTAGTGCTGTTGCAGCGATTGTCAATGTTAAAGACGGCACTTTCAACAAAGAGGTGCAATCGTCGTTCAGCCCTAGCTTGGGAGTAGGAGTGTATGCAAAAATCCCCAGGACGAGCTGGGCGCTTCAGAATAACCTTCGGTTTACCTCTTTTAACAAAGAAGCAAGCAATCGAACTGCGGCAAACGCTGACAACTACGAGATAACGACCTACCAGTTTAGCTATATCAAGCTTCATACGATGTTTAGATATATTCATCAATTCAACTCAGGAACTGAAATATACTTTCAAGGCGGGATGCTGAACGGACTTCTCGTTAAAGAAAAAGTGCTCACTAAGAAGCATTTCTATACATCTGACACAGAGACCATTGCACCGCCGCCTGACAAAAAAATAGAGAGAGGAATAGTCGCTGGAGCAGGTGTTGGTATTAAAAAAATCTACCTCGGCATCGACTATGAAATGAGTAGCGGCTTTAATTTTTCGGTTCTGCAACCAACTTTCAAAACGATATACATCACTGGTACTTATCGATTTTAAAGATGGCGTAGAAAATCAGGCCCGCTGAATCGTCTTGCTCATCGAAGTAATAACTGCCACCAGGCTACCAATAACAGCGATGAATAGAAAAGAAGCACGCAAGCTGCTGGCCTCGGCAATGAACCCGATCAGTGGCGGGCCCAAAAGAAATCCAAGAAACGAGATAGAACTTACCATGGTCAGCGCCATGCCAGCTGACATTGTCTTTGATTTGCCAGCCACCGAATAAGCAAGGGGCACTACCGAAGACACGCCAAAGCCCACCAGTAGAAACCCAATCAACGCAGTCGCAAAATAGGGCAAAGCCACTGCGAACAGCAGGCCGCCGGCAATGAGGATGCCACTGGCTTTCAACACCGTGCCTATGCCGAATCTATTCGTGAGCCGGTCGGAGATAAACCTACCCCCTGCCATGGTCATCATGAAGGCACTAAAACCCAGCGGGACCCAAGCCTCCGGAGCTTCCACCACCTTTTTGAAATAGACACCGCTCCAGTCGAACATACAACCTTCACTCATCATACCACACATCGCAATAAGGCCAATCTTGGCCAGTGTTCCGTCGGGTTTTACCCATTTGAACTTACCGGTGTTCCTGTTCACATCTTCTTTCAGGGTATGCGGGTAGTTAATTGATAGAATTACTACTACCAGTGCCAACATGATCAGATAGTGCATCTGAGGCTCAACGCCAAGCGCCACCATCAAAGTACCGATGCCCGCTCCGGTAAAACCCGCCAGGCTCCAGGTCCCGTGAAACGAAGCCATAATGGTTCGCCCGTAATGTGTCTGAACACCGATGGCTTGTGTGTTCACAGCTATATTCACGGTGTTGCCAAAAAAGCCATAAATGAAAAGCCCGACGCTTAGCATAGCCACACTGGAAGAAAAGCCCAGAAATGGCAAAGTAAGAGCGTATCCAAGCGTTGCTACCAGCACCACCAGGCGGCTACCCAGCTTGTCGATAATGACTCCCGAAAACGGTAACGAAGCAAGAGAACCTAAAGGCAAAACCAACAACACACCGCCAAGCGCTGCTTCGCTAAGTCCCAGTTTAAGCTGAATATCAGGTATTCGTGCTGCCCAGCTGGAAAAGTTAAGACCGTGCACAAAAAAGATAGAGGCCACAGCAATCCGAAGCCTTGTTTTATTCAAAATTACAGAGGAAGTTTGGTCGGTCATATCCATGAATCAGCATGCAAAAATCATCAAACCGATGCACGCATGAAAGCTTCAAAGGGTATTTATCACCGAAACCGATTGTATTAGTACCATTTACACCCATTTCAAAATATATTCGTCTTTCATTCTCAGTTTATGACGCTTCGCATTTCAGTTTGGTCCGGGCCACGTAACATTTCTACAGCTTTGATGTATTCTTTTGCACAACGGCCAGACACGGCTGTGGTAGACGAACCACTGTATGGCCATTACCTGAAAATCACCGGATCAGAGCATCCTGGAAGAGAGCACTTGCTGAATGTGTTGGAAAAGGATGCTGGGAAAATCATCAGTGAAACGATCCTCGGCTACCACGATAAGCCTGTTTACTTCATCAAGAACATGTGCCATCACCTGACAGGCCTTGATGAATCGTTTCTTGATGAATTGGTCAACCTTTTTCTCATTCGTGACCCAAGAGAAATGCTTCCGTCGCTTGTCAATCAACTGCCTCATCCCATCCTGCGTGATACCGGCCTTGACAAGCAATTAGAGTTGTACCAAAGACTCAAGGCGTCGGGTAAAGAAACATTCATTTTCGACTCCAAAGACCTTCTGCTTAATCCGGAAGGGATGCTCAGAGCGTTTTGTAGCTTTGTCGGTATTCCATTTTACAAACAAATGTTGGAGTGGGAAGCTGGAGCAAGAGCCGAAGACGGTGCATGGGCCCCCTACTGGTACCACAACGTACATAAATCAACTGGCTTTGCGCAGTACACTCCGAAAAATGAAAAGATAAGACCTGATCTACAGCCGCTAATGGAGGAGTCGGTGGTTTTGTATGAGGAGTTGTATGCCAATGCCATCAAAGTCTGACCTCAAGCTCCCTTCGAAATCAATTTTTAAACACAAAATGTAATCAAACCATGGATCCAAAACTACCTAACCCAAAAAACAACGATATCAAAGTATACATCAACGGCGAGTTTTATGCCCGTGAAGATGCCAAGGTGTCTGTGTTTGACAGCGTGGTGCAGGGCGGCGATTCCGTTTGGGAAGGCTTGAGAGTGTATGACGGGAAAGTGTTTATGCTGGACGAACACCTCGAAAGATTAGTCAACTCAGCCAAAGCAATGGCTTTTTCGGGCACTCCATCGAAAGAGGAAGTGAAAAAGGCTGTGGTAGAAACGCTGAAAGTGAATGGCATGATGAACGATGCCCATATCAGGCTGACTCTTACCAGAGGCAAAAAGATTACCTCCGGCATGAATCCAAAATTGAACCAATATGGCCCCACGCTCATTGTGCTGGCAGAATGGAAGGCACCTATTTACACCACGGAGCAGGGTCTGACGTTGATTACGTCCTCCATTCGCCGCAACTCTCCTCAGTGTCTGGATTCAAAAATCCACCACAACAACCTGATCAATAATATCCTGGCGAAGATAGAAGCTAACCATGCTAATTGCGACGGCGCTGTGATGCTTGACCTGAATGGCTATGTGAGCGAGACCAACACCACCAATATTTTCTTTGTGAAAAAGGGAGAGCTCATCACACCGTTCGCAGATTTCTGTCTGCCTGGTATCACCAGAGCACTTATGCTCGAACTAGCCGATAGAAATGGCGTGAAGTGGAAAGAGAAGAACGTGACCATTGCCGAAATGTACACCATGGATGAGATGTTCACCACTGGCACAGAGGGCGGATTAGCAGCAGCTGTTGAAGTGGATGGCAGGCAAATTGGGGATGGAAAAGTTGGGCCTGTGACTAAACAGTTCCAGAAATGGCATGAAGAAGAGACAAGGGTGCGGGGAGTAAAAATTGGTTGATTTTTAGCAAAAAATACTAAATATTTATATTCCGCCCCCAACCATTTCGTTCTTCTAATATTCTTATATTTATCTTAATAAGGATACCCTATGAGAAAATTAGTTGCACTGCTGTCTATTTCTGGTCTGATCATTTCATTCTCATGCAGCAAAGAGGATTTTTCGGATGAACCGCTGCTCCCTTATAAGCTTGTTGGCTATCCAAAAGAGTCTGGAGTCGACATACGGTTTACCCGGCCCGGTCACGGATTGCTACCAGGAGCTCTTAGCCAACTCCCCCAGAAGGTAAACAGACCAGAGTCCTACGATATTTTTATTTCTAAAGAACCTGGCATCGATTTCAGACGAACTGCTACTCAGTTCACAAACGAAAACAGAATTTCCCTTAATGACCTTGAAAACGGGATACCCTACTACATTACTGTAAGAGCCAACAAAAGAGGGTTCTCGTTAGTGCAATACGACACTATTATGGTAGTGGCTTCAAAGCTGAAGCAGACACGCAGTATTTCCTGGCGCTACGACCAGGCACAAAAAATCACTTTCTCCCCTACTACCGACAGTGCGGCTTTTATTGCACAAATAACTTACAGTGGTTGGAGCGAAACGCCCGATTTATATATCTACCCTTACTACAATGAATCCGTGCAGGTGGGCAAAAACATTGCAGAATGCGAATGGTCACCATCCGGGGAATTGATAGCAGTTCTAAAGAAAATGGATGACGGTAATTCGATTGATAAAAACCTTAAACTCTCGGTCTATACTATTAAAGCCAATTCATTCAACGATTTGTCTGTACAATCCGAATCTTTAGCTTCAATTGAGTTTTCTGCGGACAGTAAATGGATTTACTATGTAGATGACAGCGAGAACAACCTGATTTGGAGGATCAAAACTGATGGACAACAAAAGGAGATGGTTGTTGGCAGACAAACTGCTGGTCTCGAGAAAACAACTGGCTTTGAAATAGATAGAATCAGCATCCACTCCAATGGAGAGGATATTTACTTTTCTGGATCACAAAACGAGGTTTCTAAAATCTACAGGTATAACCAAAAGTCCGGGACAGCAGAAGTCGTATTAAATGATCAATGGTCATCATTCTCTCCATCGTTATCTCCGGATGGACAAAAATTGGCTTTTTACAGCACGAGAAGCGGTCAAAGGGAGCTTTGGGTTTACGAGTTTTCAAACACAAGCTACCGGCAGCTGACTGGTTTTGAAAGAGGTGGGTGGTTCGATCAAAAAATAGACTGGCTATCAAACACTGAATTGTCTATCGGAAACACCCTCATACAACTCTAAGCGGTGATTGAGCACTTGCATTTAAGCCTGGCTTGATCCGTAAAAGCATTCTCATTTTTAACACTTAATCTGACGTTTTTTTTCATCTTTGCCCCCTTATTCTCAAGCAAAATGAAACTATTCGACGTTTACCCTCTTTTCGACATCACGCCGGTAAAAGCGCAGGGTTCCTGGCTTTGGGACAACAAAGGAGACAAGTACCTCGACCTTTACGGAGGTCATGCGGTCATTTCCATCGGCCACTCCCATCCACACTATGTGGAGAGGTTAAGTGAACAGCTGTCGAAAATTTCATTTTATTCCAATAGCATCAAGAACCCCCAGCAGGAGGAGCTGGCAGAAAAGCTGGGCAACATGTCTGGTTATCCTGACTATCAGCTTTTCCTTTGCAACTCAGGCGCTGAGGCCAACGAGAATGCATTGAAGCTGGCCTCCTTCGTTACTGGCAAAAAGAAGGTCATTGCGTTTGACAAGGCCTTCCACGGTCGCACATCCGGTGCTGTGGCTGCCACTGACAATCCTAAGATCGTGGCACCCTTCAATGCTGGTCACGAAATCGTCTTTTGCCCGCTCAACGACGAACAGGCTTTCACCGAAGCATTGGATAGCGACGTGGCTTCCGTCATCATAGAAGGCATCCAGGGCGTGGGTGGCATCCGCATGCCCAACGACTCCTTCCTGCAATTCATCGATAAGAAATGTAAAGAGAAAGGATGCATTTTGATTCTCGATGAAATTCAATGTGGCTATGGCCGCACCGGCAAATTCTTCGCTCACCAGTACGCAGGCATCAAACCTCACATCATCACCACTGCCAAAGGGATGGGCAACGGCTTTCCTGTGGGAGGCGTGCTCATTCACCCTGACATCAAACCGTGGAGTGGCATGCTTGGCACAACATTCGGTGGCAACTACCTGGCGGCAGTAGCTTGCCTGGCTGTGCTTGAGGTGATGGAAAGTGAAAAATTATTAGACAATACCCTCTCCCTCGGCAGCCAATGGATCAAAGAAATCCAGGAGCTTGTTGGCGGTCAAAATGTGAGAGGCAGAGGTCTTATTATAGGGTTTGACTTGCCTGACACGAAAACAACGGTGAGAAAGGACTTACTGGTGAAGCATCACATATTTACAGGCGAGGCAAAACCCAATACCATTCGTCTTCTCCCCTCTCTGGCATTAAAAGTTGAAGAAATCGATCTGTTCAATGAGGCATTAAAGGTGGAGCTGTCCTGAAAGTGCTGGCAAACTTCATTAAAAACGGATAGTTGGTCTATTAGTAAAACAATAGCTGAGGTAATCCGTTATCTGTACCAACACATAAACTTATTGTACTATGAAAAAACTTCTTACACTCATTTTTGCAGTGGCCAGCGCACAACTTTATGCTCAAAGCTGGGAGTTAGACAAATCCCACACCAACATCAAATTCACCGTCACTCACATGGTGGTTTCTGAAGTTGACGGCACTTTTGGTGACTTCTCAGGAACAGTAACCGGTGGTGATGACAAATTTGTTGGCGCAGCGGTTGAATTCACTGCCCAAGCTGCCTCAGTAGATACTGACAGCGAAAGAAGGGATACCCACCTGAAATCTGATGACTTCTTCAACGCAGAGAAGTTTCCTACCATCAAGTTCAGTGGTAAAATCGTTAATGAAGGTGGTAAGTACTACCTGGCAGGAAACTTCACCATGCGTGATGTGACTAAGCCAGTAAAATTCGATGTTAAGTATAATGGCAAGGTCGATACAGGAAGAGGCATGAAAGCTGGCTTCAAAGTGACCGGAGCAATCAACAGGTTCGACTACGGACTGAAGTGGGATGCTGCGCTTGAAGCCGGCGGACTGGTTGTAGCCGACGAAGTACAGATTACTTGTAACGTTGAGTTGAATGCTCCGAAAAGTTAATTAACTTTGCGGAGGTTTCCATTTTAACATAACCCGAGAATCACCCTAATTTGATTATAGAAAGGCAGGCTAGTCCTGCCTTTTACTTTTTCAGAGTGATTGGATTATAGCGTCCAATCAAATTTCATTAAAGTTTAATTATTTCAGTTTTAGGCCTACCTTTGTGTCCCGAAAGAATATTTCGGAACTCACCTCTTATGTCCAAAGCAAAATACATCTTCGTAACGGGCGGCGTTACGTCTTCACTAGGCAAAGGTATTATCTCAGCATCTCTCGGCAAGTTATTGCAGGCCAGGGGTTTTCGGGTAACTATCCAAAAGTTTGACCCCTATATTAATATCGACCCGGGTACATTAAATCCCTACGAGCACGGTGAGTGTTACGTAACTGATGATGGGGCAGAAACCGATCTTGACCTTGGCCACTACGAAAGATTTCTGGACATAAAAACCTCACAGGATAATAATGTCACTACCGGGCGTATATATAACAATGTGATCACCAAAGAACGCCGGGGAGATTTTCTGGGAAAGACCGTGCAGGTGGTTCCGCACATTACTGATGAAATAAAAAACAACTTTTATAAGCTGGGAGAAACAGGCGACTACGATATTGTCATTACTGAAATCGGAGGTTGTGTGGGCGATATTGAGTCACTGCCATTTATAGAAGCGGTTCGCCAGGCGAGGTTTGAATTGGGGGTGAATAATTTCGTCTCTATCCATCTCACACTTATTCCCTATCTGAAGGCCGCAGGCGAACAAAAAACCAAGCCAACGCAGCACTCTGTAAAACAACTACTGGAAGCAGGTATCCAACCAGACATTCTCGTTTGCAGGACTGAATATACGCTCACCAGCGAAATCCGCAAGAAGCTGGCACTGTTCTGTAACGTGGCCAGCAACTGCGTCATAGAAGCACAGGATGCTGAGACCATCTACGATGTGCCGTTACTCATGAGGAAAGAAAAGCTGGATGAACGAGTACTTACCAAGCTGAAACTTTCTCACAAGAAGGAGCCTCAAATTGACCAGTGGAAAGAATTCTTAGGCCGACTCAAGAACCCGACCGATGAGGTAAGAATCGCCCTTGTCGGTAAATATGTGCAACTCAAAGATGCCTACAAGTCTATTGCAGAAGCATTCGTGCATGCAGGAGCACATAATGAGTGCCGTGTGGAGCTGTCCTGGATTAATTCTGAAGAACTTGACGGCGATAATGTGGTGCGCCTTTTGAAGGACAAACACGGCATTTTAGTAGCGCCAGGATTTGGCGAACGTGGCTGGGAAGGCAAGCTTCAGGCGGTAAAATATGCAAGAGAAGACAAGATTCCCTTCTTCGGAATTTGCCTTGGTTTGCAGTGCGCTGTAATTGAATTCGCAAGAAACGTACTAAATATACCGAAGGCCAACTCAACTGAGATGGATCCGAAGACAAAGGCACCCGTCATTGATATGATGGAAGCTCAGAAAAAAGTAACCAAAATGGGTGGTACCATGAGGCTGGGAGCCTATGCTTGCGAGCTGAAGAAAGGTTCCAAAGCTTTCTCGGCTTATGGTCACTCAAAAATTATGGAGCGCCACAGACACCGTTATGAGTTTAATAGTAAATACCTGGAGCAATTTGAAGAAGCTGGATTTCTTGCTACGGGTATAAACCCCGACACTAAGCTTGTGGAAATAATGGAATTGAAAGACCATCCATGGTTTGTTGGTAGTCAGTTCCATCCGGAGTTGAAAAGCACCGTGATGAACCCTCACCCTCTTTTTGTCCGTTTTGTGAAGGCCGCTCTTGCCTTTAAAAAAGATACATATAAATAAAACATCACCTCAGAATAAGAAATAATGGATAGACAGCAAGTAATTGGGATGGTCATGATGTTGATCTTGCTCACCGTTTATTTTACTTTTTTTGCCCCCGATCCTCCAGTTGAAGAGCCGATAGTAGCCACTACCGAAAGTGCAGTGCAGCCTTCGCAGGTTTCAGCCGACACTACTACCACCGCCTTCATGCCTTTAGCTGATTCGGTGAAGGACAGCCAGCTCAAAGAAAAGTTTGGTGCATTTGCAGCCATTGCTTCTGGTAAGAACAATGAGGTTGCACTGGAGAATGATGACTTCAAAGTGGCTATCAGCACCAAGGGCGGTTTTGTTTCCTCGGTTGAGCTGAAGAACTACAAAACGTACGATGGCAAACCGCTTATCCTGCTGGATGAGCAAAGCTCTAAAATGAACCTGAGCTTTGGCGGCCAAAACAGGAACCTGAAGCTCGATGATTTCTATTTCAAGCCTTCTGTTACATCAAAGAAAGTATCGGGCAAAGATTCTGTCACAGTTACTCTTAGAGCATCCCTGAGCACTGGCCAGTATATCGAGCAGGCCTACACCATTTATGGTAAAGGCTATGAGATTGGCTATTCACTGACTACCAAAGGGCTGGACAATTACCTTAGTCAGGAACCTGTTGTGCTCCAGTGGAAAAATGATGTGAAAAGAGTTGAGAGTGATCTCAAAGACTCCCGCATTCGGACGACCATCAACTATTACACTATAGCAGGCGAAACTGATGAACTCAGCGCCACATCGGAAGATCTGGAGGAAGAAACAATCAGCGAATCCATTCAATGGGTAGCCATCAAACAGAAATTCTTTACAGCGGCTATTATTGCCAATGATGGTTTTTCCGGTGCTTATGTGGCCACCAAATATGCCGTAGCCGACACCACCAAGGTAAAAGAGGCCATGGTAAGCCTTACCCTCCCAGCCGAAAGATGGAAAACCAGTGGCCTGGTTGGTAAATTGTTTTTTGGCCCGAACGAATACAATACCCTTAAAGACGTAGCGCCAGAGTTCAGCAGTAATATCAACCTGGGCTGGAGCATACTGGGCTGGATCAATAAAGGATTTACGATCCCGGTTTTTCATTTTCTGGAAGGCTTCATGACCAACTACGGTATCATCATTATCATTATCGTGATTCTGATGAGAATGATTCTTTTCCCGCTCAACTACAAGTCGTACATGAGCATGGCGAAAATGAAGGTGCTTAAGCCCGAGATAGATGAAATCAAAGCACAGTACCCTGACGACATGCAGAAGCAGCAGTCGGAAACCATGGCCCTGTACCAGAAGGTTGGCATTAACCCTCTCAGCGGTTGTATTCCCATGCTACTGCAAATGCCAATTTTGTTTGCGATGTTCTATTTCTTCCCAAATGCCATCGAGCTTAGGCAGGTATCATTCCTTTGGGCGCATGACTTGTCTACTTATGACAGCGTGTTGAACCTTCCTTTCGTGATCCCATTTTATGGAGACCACGTCAGTTTGTTCACTTTGCTGATGACGGCTTCTACCATACTTTATACATGGAGCAACAGCCAGATGACCACCGTGCAGGGGCCTATGAAAACGCTTCAGTACATCATGCCTATTACGTTCCTGTTCTTTCTGAACTCTTATGCAGCTGGCTTGACTTACTATTACTTTGTTTCTAACATTCTGTCATTTGGCCAGCAGATGTTGATCAGGCGGTTTGTGGATGAAGACAAAATCAAGCTGAAACTGGAAGAGAACAAAAAGAAGAACGCCAACAAGAAAAAATCATCGTTCCAGCAGCGACTGGACGAGGCCATGAAGGCTGGCAATGCTTCGAGGAAAAAGAAGTAAGGGGTAAAGGGTAAGCGGTTAGCAGTGCTTCATTTGCTACTAACCGCTTGCTACTTACCAACTACCTACCATTGTGAATTACCCGTGGATAACTTGGGGATTACCAAATAAGCCATTCACTAACAATTCTTCTTTATTCATCTATATTTGTGCTTCCCCCAAGAAGACCTTTGTTAAATCAGTCGCTTATTTGGAGGTTTAAACCAGTTTCCTGAACCAATTTTTGGATTTTCTCATGGGCAAAATCATTTCGATTGCGAACCAGAAAGGCGGAGTAGGTAAAACAACCTCGGCCATCAATTTAGCTGCCAGCTTAGCCGCTTTGGAGTACAAGACCCTCATTGTAGACGCTGACCCTCAGGCCAACTCTACTTCAGGTGTAGGCTTGAACCCCAAGGAGGTGGAAGTTAGTATTTACGAGTGTATGGTGAACGGAGATGATCCGCACGACGCCATCGTAAAAACGGATTTGGAGTACCTGTACCTGATGCCTTCCCACATTGACCTGGTAGGTGCCGAGGTAGAAATGGTGAGTATCAGTGGCAGAGAAGAAAAAATGAGAACGGCTCTTGGGCTGGTCAAGGATGAGTACGACTTCATCATCATCGATTGTTCTCCATCATTGGGTTTGATCACCATCAATGCCCTTGTTGCCAGCGATTCGGTAATGGTGCCCGTTCAGTGCGAGTACTTCGCCCTTGAAGGTTTGGGAAAACTCCTGAATACTATTAAGATCATTCAGTCCAGGCTTAATCCAGAGCTGGAAATAGAAGGTATTCTGCTCACCATGTACGACGTGAGACTGAGGCTTTCTAACCAGGTGGTGGAAGAAGTAAATACACACTTCAAGTCACTCGTGTTTGAAACAATCATACCTAGAAATATTAAGTTAAGTGAATCCCCAAGTTTCGGCCTGCCGGCTATAGCGCACGATGCGGAAAGCAAAGGAGCTATCAGCTACCTCAACCTGGCCGAAGAAATCCTGAAAAGGAATGAAATGAGGATTCCAAAAGTGAGCGCTTGATGACGGACAATAAACTACCTAAAAGGAGAAATGCTTTAGGAAGAGGCCTTGGGGCTTTGCTTGATGACAATACCAACACTTCTGAAAAGCTAAGCGGTTCAGGAGCAGGTACGGCCAACGCTATCGGTGAGATTCCTGTGACACAAATTGAGGTCAATCCGTTCCAGCCACGAACTGAGTTCAACAAAGAAGCATTAGCTGAGCTTTCTGAGTCCATCAAGGTGCAGGGCATCATTCAGCCCATTACCGTCAGGCAGCTGAGTAAAAACCAGTTTCAGCTGATTTCCGGTGAGCGCCGTTTGCAGGCGTCGAAGCTGGCCGGGCTGGAAAGCATCCCTGCCTATATCAGAACAGCCGACGACCAGCAAATGCTGGAAATGGCACTCATAGAAAATATCCAGCGGGAAAACCTGAATAGCATTGAAATTGCGCTGTCTTACCAGCGGCTTATTTCAGAATGCAACCTCAAGCAGGAAGAACTGGGTGACAGGGTTGGCAAAAACAGAACAACTGTCACCAACTACCTCAGGCTGCTCAAACTCCCTCCTGATATCCAGATAGCCCTGCGTGATGGCAGACTTTCTATGGGCCATGCGAGAGCCATTATTGGCATCGACAATCCTGCCACACAGCTGAGTATTTTCAAGAAAATTATCAGCGAAGATCTTTCCGTTAGAAAAGTGGAATCGCTGGTGAGGGAATATACTCAAAAAGCTCCAGAATCACCCAGCCTCAATAAAACGGCCAATCCTTCGTTATCACCCGAAGTAAAAAACCTCCAAAATAAACTATCTTCGCACTTTGGCACCCGGATCTCGCTTAAGGCAGATGAAAAAAACAAAGGAGAAATTAGAATTCCTTTTGTTTCTACCGAGGACCTAAACAGAATTTTGGAAATACTGAACATCTGATGTTCCGAAAGGAAGCTTTAAAATTGATAGCGGCTGCACCTGCCTGGAGAGGTATATCTTTGGCGGCGTTGCTGCTTTTTTTATGTCAATTTGTGCAAGCCCAGGAAATATCCGGTGATTCGGTTGAAGTAATAACTGGCGAGCCCCTGATCATACGAGGAGACAGCGTTTCAAACCTCCCTAAAGGCATCATGCTTGAAGAAGAGCTCAGCACACTTGATCCCCAAAAAGCTGCGATGCTTTCCGCCATATTTCCCGGTATGGGACAGGCCTATGTTGGACAAATATGGAAAGTGCCAGTTTACTATGGTGCCTTCATCGTCTTAGGGCATATGATCTACACAAACAACCGCCTTTACAACATCTTCAGGCAGTCTCTTTTTGCGGAAAAAGACCTCGACCCTAACACGGTCAATCCTTTTCCAAGATTCAATGAAACAGCGTTGCGCCGTAATACTGACAGTTTTCGCAGAAACAGGGACTATATGATTGTTATTTCCGGCGTGGTGTATATGCTTAATATTGTGGACGCACATATCGCTGCCCACCTCGACGAATTTGATATAAATGACGAACTTGTCATCAATTACACACCCACTATTGGCAATATAAATGGCTACGCCTACGCAGGTTTGGGCATTAAAATAAGTTTTTAAGGATGAAAGTATTTTTAGTTGGCTATGGGAAAATGGGTAAGACCATCGAAAAAATAGCCATTTCACGTGGACACGAAATTGCAGGCACACTTGAAAATCAGGTTGAGAATGTTGGGAAGCTTGTGAAGGACAGCGGCGCCAACATCGCCATAGAGTTCACCCAACCAGAAGGTGCCGTAAAAAACATCCTCTCTCTAATGGAGGTAAATATCCCCACAGTGTGTGGCACCACAGGCTGGCTCGGTAAATGGGATGAAGTGGTGAGCAGTTGCGAAAAAAACAATGGCGCTTTTTTCTATGCTTCCAATTATAGCCTTGGTGTCAATCTGTTTTTCCGACTGAACAGAGCGTTAGCCAGGCTAATGCAAGACTACCCTGAGTACAAAGTAGGACTAAAAGAGATTCACCACACGGAGAAAAAGGACGCTCCCAGTGGCACAGGCATCACGCTGGCAGAGGGCATCCAAAAAGAGCGCCCTGAGTTCACCAAATTGATCAATGACAAATGCAATAACCCCGGTGTACTGGGTATCGAATCCTTCAGGATGACAAATGTACCAGGCACCCACAGCATACATTACGCCTCACCAATTGACGAAATAGAAATCAAACATACGGCCTTCAGTCGTGAAGGCTTCGCCCTTGGGGCTGTAGTAGCCGCTGAGTGGCTGCTTGACAAAAAAGGAGTGCGAGGCATGGATGATTTGATGGGGTCAAAAGAAGGTGAAAAATTTTAGTTATTATTGCGAGCGAATAGCCCGAATAAATAGAGACTCACATGAAATTGAAGTTTTTTGGTAAAAAGGAAGAAAAGGAGCAAGTGAAAAAATCTCCTCTGAGAGAGTGGTTAGACGCCATTGTTTTTGCAGTGGTAGCCGCTACACTCATCCGGTGGATTTTTATGGAAGCCTTCACCATCCCCACTCCTTCCATGGAGAAATCTCTGCTCGTTGGGGATTTCCTTTTTGTCAGCAAAGTGTCGTATGGTGCCCGCACCCCAGCTACTCCTCTTCAAATACCATTAACGCACGCTAAAATCTGGGGAACCGACGTCCCATCTTACCTCGACTGGATACAGCTACCTCAGTACCGTTTGCCTGCTTTTAGCGAGGTGGAAAGAAACGATGTGGTTGTTTTTAACTATCCACCCGAGTTCGAGCATCCTGTCGATTTGAAAACCCACTACATCAAGCGGTGTATTGGCATCCACGGCGATGTGGTAGAAGTAAGAGAAGGGCAAGTGTACGTGAACGGCGAAAAGGGTGAAAACCCCGAGCTGATGCAATACAGGTACTTTATAAAAACTGATCAAAGGATCAATGATCGGGTATTCGCCAAGTACGAGATTTCTGAACACAACCAGCTTCAGGGTGGCTACCTGGTCCATACGACGCCAGCCACAGCCGAACTATTGAAAGCTGAACCCTTCATCGAAGACGTGATCAGCACCCTGATGCCGTCGGATCAGCCCAACCCACGCATTTTTCCCGATGCCAACTATTTTCCCTGGAATGCCGACAACTGGGGGCCTCTTGAAATACCCTATGAGGGCATGAAGCTTCAGCTGAACGACACACTCGTTGCCAAGTATGGCAGCACCATTGTTGACTACGAAGGCCATAAGAATGCTGAGGTAAAAGACTACAGACTGTATATTGACGGGCAAGAAGTGACAGACTACACCTTTGGGCAGGACTACTACTTTATGATGGGTGACAACCGCCACAACTCTGAAGATTCCCGTTTTTGGGGATTTGTACCTGCCGACCATGTAGTGGGTGAGGCTGCCTTCATCTGGCTTTCACTCGATGCACAGGAGAGCTTCCTGAATAAAATTCGGTGGCGCAGGTTCTTCAATCTGATTGATTAACTATATTGTAGAAACTTCCCAGGCGTGATAATACGGGCCATCCTTTTTTAGGGTGGCCCTTTTTTATGTAGCTGTAAGCGAACACAAACGACACTGTCATTTGTTACATCAGTAAGCAGCCTTCAAAACCAATAAACCCGGTTTGGCTGTTATCTTTGCATCAAACCCCATCACGTTGTTATGAAAAGACCGGCCCACGAAACCAAAGTACTTGTAGCCAGAGAAATTCCAGACCTCGGTATCAACATGCTAAAAGAGGCTGGCTTTCAGGTAACAGTGTGGCCAGGGAAAGTACCCATGACGCAGCAAGAGCTGATTGAGAAGGCAAACCAAATGCACGCCATCCTTACCCTCAGCGCCGACAAACTAAACGCAAATTTCTTTCAGGAGTGCAGCCATCTCGACATTGTATCGCAGTTTGCGGCGGGCTACGACAACATCGACATACCGGCTGCGATCAAGGCAGGTATCCCGGTTGGCAATACGCCCGGAGCCATGAGTGATGCGACTGCCGACATTGCCTTCGGGCTGATGCTGGCCGTGAGCAGGAAGTTCTTTCACATGCATAAAACCATTGGCAGAGGCGAATGGGGTGCCTTTCAGCCAAAAGCCAATTTGGGGCTTGAGCAAAAAGGGAAAACGCTGGGCGTCTTTGGCTTGGGCGCTATCGGCATGGAAATGGCCAAACGGTGCCACGGTGCCTACGACATGGAGATCATTTACTGCAACCGCAGCCAGAACGAAGAAGCAGAAAAACGCTTTGGAGCCAAAAAAGTGAGCTTCGATGAGCTGCTGGAGAAAAGCGACGTTATCTCTGTGCACAGTGTACTCAGCGATGAAACCAGAGGTATTTTCAATAAAGCCGCCTTCAGCAAAATGAAGCCGACAGCCATCTTTATCAATACTTCCCGTGGTGGCACTCACAACGAAATCGACCTCATCGAAGCGCTGAGGTCAGGTACGATCTGGGGAGCAGGGCTTGATGTAACCAACCCCGAACCGATGAAATCGGATAACCCTCTGCTCGAAATGGAAAACGTGGCTGTGCTGCCCCATATTGGCTCTGCTTCGGTGAATGCCAGAAACGAAATGTCGAGGATGGCAGCCGTCAATATTATCGAATTCTACAAGACTGGCAAGGTTCCCTATATCATCAACCCCGAGGTGCTCAGCTGAGCCACTGACATAGGGTTGTCAGTAGCTAATGTTTCTTTGTTGTATGTTTCATCTAAAGCTGTTGCTTCATGCCCAAAGAAATGATCATCAAAAACACTGTTACTATTGCTGCGCCTGCCTCCAAAGTGTGGGACGCCCTTGTCAACCCTGAGCACACCAAAAAATACATGTTTGGCTGCGAGCCCATCACCAACTGGCAGCCAGGAAGCTCCATCAGGTGGGTGGGGGTGTTTGATGGCAAAGAAATAGAAGCTGTAACCGGCAAGGTGGTCAGCATAGGCAAAGGAAAATCACTTGCCTACACCACGTTCGATCCCAATGGCACCTACCCCGATTTGCCTGAAAATCACCTTATCGTTACTTATAGGCTAGTGGAGAAAGGTGGAAGCACCGAATTCACAGTCACCCAGGGAGACTACTCAACAGTGGCCGAAGGACAAAAACGGTATGATGACACAATGAATGAAGGAGGATGGGCAGGCATTCTCGAGCAGATAAAAGGCATTGTGGAGGCATAAATTGTGTTTTTTTTACAATTGAGGCCATACTATCCTGAAGTATAGTGTAAGTAAGTCATTATAAAGATGTTTTTTTCTTATCAATGTATGTACATTCATCAAAGAAACATCTGCAAAATACTATGGCTACAGAACAAAAACCCTCAAAAGTACTTCATGTCGCACTATGGGTAGTACAAGTCCTCCTTGCCCTTTCTTTCGGCATGGCCGGTTTTATGAAACTTACGACACCAATTTCCGACCTGGCTGCCCAGATGGTGTGGCCCGGCGACATACCGGCCGCACTTGTCCGTTTCATCGGTGCTTCTGAGCTTGCAGCGGCGGTGGGTTTAATCCTTCCTGCCCTCACTCGTATCAAGCCTATACTCACAGCATACGCTGGCTGGGGGCTGGTCATCGTCATGCTGCTGGCTGCCTTGTTTCATGCCGGCAGAGGCGAATACTCAGGCATTGCTTTTAATCTGGTCTTTATGGCGTTGGCCTTTTTTGTGGGCTGGGGAAGGTCAAAAAAAGCACCGATTGCAGCAAAGTAATATGGAGACCAGCGTTTCTTCAAGAAACTGCTCTTCTGGAAAAGTTGGGCCTTTTTTTCTCCTATAGAGAAAGTAAAGTAATTAAATTGCCAGGAAAAGTAGACTGTACTATATGACTTACAAAAGCTTTTCCTGGCTTATCATTACCGTGTTGGCAGCGGCCTGTACTTCAACCGACAAAAAGGAAGAAGCTACGTCGGATATAATAGACTTTAAAATCCACAGCCAATTACCTCATGATACCGGCTCCTTCACCGAAGGATTTGTTGTGCACAATGGCAAGCTGTATGAAAGCACCGGCGAAGAAGGGCACTCATGGTTTGGTGTGCTTAATATCAAAACAGGCAAGCCGGAAAAGAAGGTGGATTTGGCTGAAGAGTACTTTGGCGAAGGGATTACTATCCTGAACAATAAAGTGTATCAGCTCACCTGGAAGAACAAGCAGGGCTTTGTTTACGACCTGAACACGTTCGAAAAAGTGAATGAGTTCACCTATGAAACCGAAGGCTGGGGACTTACCCACGATGGCAAAGACCTGATTATGAGTGACGGCAAAAGCAGCCTGTTTTATCTTGACAGCGCTACCCTTAAAGTCACAAAAACACTTCCTGTTACCTACCAGGGCCAGCCCGTAACCATGATCAACGAGTTGGAATATGTAAACGGATATATCTTCGCCAACATCTGGCAAACCAATTCCATCGTAAAAATTGACCCTGCCGATGGTGAGGTCGTAGGCGTTCTCGACCTCTCCGCCCTGGCCGAGCAGGCCAGGATCAAAAACCCTGAAGTGGATGTACTCAATGGCATTGCCTGGTACGAGGGCACCAAGTCGTTGCTGGTAACGGGGAAGTATTGGCCCACCATTTATGCATTAAAACTCGAAGAATAAACATGGCAACAGAAACCAACAGCAAATACGGCCTTTTCGGTCAGCTAAAAGCCAAACCTGGAAAAGGTGATGAGTTAATGGCCATCCTGATGGAAAGCGCAGGGACAGACATCCGCATGCCAGGCTGCCTACAGTATCTTATCGGCAAAGACCCGGACAACGAGGATCTCATCCTCATATCTGAAGTGTGGGAAACAAAAGAGGATCATGCTAACTCGTTGAAGCTGGAAAGTGTGAGAGCCGCCATTACCAGGGCCATGCCGCTGCTGGACGGGATGCCTGAGAAGGGCATTGTTTGGGAGGTGATGGGTGGATTGGGGATTTGATCGAAAAACTCTCTCCTAGCCCCTAACAAAGCCTTTTTGCACTATTCAGCTATCTTTCTCTGGAGACTTCTTTTTTTACCGGCAGTCAAAAAATCAGCCATTGATTGATCTAACTCCTTGTGAAAACGGTCTTTATCCGCCTGATAAAGATCTGACAGTTCTGCACGAACTTGTCTCATATAGTCGACCGCTTTGAATCTATTGTTAATTTTCGCTGACATATTTTGAGTTTTCTTACCCATAAAGCTCTTGCAACTCCAACTTTTTTATCCTTGACCTTATCGCTCCCCTTGTGCGCCCAAAATGGGCAGCAAGGTTCTTAACGTTAACTCCCTCGCAGTACATGACAGTAAGCTCTTCGTCAAGTTCTGCTGACCAGGGTTTGTACGCATCTTTGTGTCCCGCCCTAACTTCTTCCACGGTATAGGATTTCTGATGAGTGTCTCCCAAGGATACTCCCCCTCTCTTCAACCCTCCCACAGAAACTTCACCTTTCCTATCCTCTTCAGGCGGGGTACTTATCACATGAATTTGTGGTGACTTCGGGAAATTGAAAGGCATTAGGGCTTCGGGAATATGAATTACGCTTTTAGCCCGGGTGATAGCTACGTACAGAAGATTAATTTCTTCGGCCAGCTTTGCCTTGTTTTGTTCTCCTTCTTTTCCCTCCACATTAGCTTTCTCTAATTTCTCCTCAGTGATAAAGTCGTCGACAATCTGAACTGCATCATACTCCATCCCCTTGCACCGGTGCACGGTTGAGAAAATCATCTCTGCCATTTCTTTATCATCATTTTCAATGTGCTTTTCCTTAATAGATTTTATGATCTTCGGGATTTCATTTCCATACTGTTTTACAACCTCAACCATCATTGAAAGCTGAACATCCTCAGTTTTCTCAATATACTCTTCAAGATCGCCAAGGTCTCGCATCTGCCTGATCAACTTATCTCTTATCAGCCTACGCTTTCCATTATAGAGATTCAGTACATCGTAAAGCGAGGCTCCTTCGTCGGCATATGTATAGGAGCTGATATTGCCTTCAAAGTAGATGCTGTCCACTTTTTTCTTTTCAGTAACATACTCGATTGCCTTGAGCAACAGGCCAAGGTTTGTGCGCCCGATGACCGCCTTAGACTTAACTTCCGTTGCCGCACCGTTACCAATTATTGAGCATTTATGATCCTCTCCAAGTTGGGTTTTCAGCTTCAACTCTTCCATGGCCAAGTTGGCGATGTCTTGACTAAATCGAAAGCTTGTCGAAAGGTTAAAGCTATTAAAGTCTGCTTTTTCCAATGAGTTCACCGCAAACCTCCATCCGTAAATCTGCTGGTGTGTATCTCCCACAATCACTTTTGTGGCTTTTTGTTTTAAAAAGACATCCAGCATAGCTGGAGAAGCGTCCTGCCCCTCGTCAAACAGAATGTATTCGTAGGATAACGTAGGGTTGGATAATTGAAACTTTTTGAGGTAAAAGTCGTGCGTAATCTCTATTTCTGCCTTGTCCATTTTGCTCAGAAGCAATCGGGTTTGCATTTCTATATAGGGGTAAAACGAGGTTACAAAGATTTTGGCTTTACTATCCGACACCACATCCAGGTAGTTCAAGTCCTGCACTCGCAACTTGTCGCTATTACAGAAGTAAGCAATGAATTTGTTAATGTGGTTAGCGACAATATATTCTGCATGTCTTTCACCATTTCCCTGTAATCCAAGTAAGTCGGCAATTTCATGAGTTTTGTACCCCTGCGATCTTACGCTATAGTTGCTACCAAAAACGATATGCTTGTAGGCAAGCGAGTGGGCTGTTTCTACTCTTACATTGTGCAACCCCTTCTCCGTAAATTTTTTACTGGCCTCTAGTCTTACCGACTTGTTGAAAGCCAGGTAAAGCATTTTACTATGCTTTGGTCTTGCCCTGGCATACTCAATAACTGTGGTTGTTTTACCCGATCCGGCCACCGCATTTATCTTGATATTTCCAGTAGAGTTAACTATCGCTTGCTGTTCTTTGGTAAGCTTCATGCTATCGAACTAGAAATTTAATCCAATAGAAAGTTACATATTTTACCTTTATCTAACCGACTTTATTCTAAGCAACCCATTCCGGTGCTCCATTTTATAATTCCGCCTGCAAAACATGAAAAGGCGGTAACCAGACGAGTGCCCGCCACGCAAATCTGGAAACAGATTAGCTACTTCTTCTCTATTTTTTTCATCCTCTCAGCATAGTACTCTTGCCCGCTAAGCTCAAAAGCTTTTGTCACGTTAGCCAGTGCATTGGCATTGTCGCCTTGTGACTCGTAGTAATCCGCCATTGAGTCATAAGCGTTGGGGCTTTCAGGGTAGTACTCAATCCCCATTTTGAAAAACACTTCTGATTTCGCTACCTGCCCCATTTGGAGGTACATGTAGCCTGCCTGGTTAAAAAGCTCCTCTACCATCGGCGGAAAAGGGTAGCCGAAGTGTTCTTTCAGCACTTTCTCCCGCTGTTTGATTAATGTGAGCAGCTCATCCAAAGGGGTTTCGGGGCTGCTGTATTTTGTGGGCGACTGAAGCTGGTACCACTCAAACTGCCTGATGAGCCCATCACGCAAAGCGGGCAGCGGCACAGTCCAATGATAGTCATCGGGGTACGTCTTCCACGAAAAGGAAAGGCCGTTTTGTGGCTGGCTTTCTGCGAACCTGGAAAACTCAATAATAGAACGGCCGAACAGGCTGTACTCCGACGTGTCCTGTATCACATTATCAAGGGTAACTGATTCATCGAGCATGTGTAGCTGACCAGCCCCTAATGCCACAAAGAGTGATTTTCTCTGGAACTGCCGGCTCTTTAGCGCTTCCTTTGCTTCTTTCATGAGCTTTTGGTCGTCCCAATCGAGGCTCGGGTCGATGGCGATGTAATTGTCGAACAGATGGGTGTGATTGACCAGCGTGTTGATGGTGAACAAACCGCCGTAAGAATGCCCGATCAGCGTCCTGAACGGTGAGGTTGGGTAATTGCTGTCCACATAAGGGATCAGCTCGGTTTCCAGGAAACGGGTGAAGGCTTCAGCACCACCGGTAGCCTCTCTCACTGCGCCCCCATTCCGAAACTTGACTTCAGAGGTGGTCAGGTCCCGGGTGCGGTTGGTGCGGTTGGAAATACCCACCAGAATCATGTCGGGCAGGTGGTGGCCCGTGTAGTAGCTATACACTGCCGCCAGTGCACCCAACTGTGCGCCGCCGTCCAGTAGATAAATGACCGGGTAAGTCGTCTTGCTTTCCGGGTTGAAGCCTTCAGGGAGCTGCACCCAGAAGTCTCTTTGCTCTTTCAAGACTTTCGAATAGACGCTGTCTTTCATCCCTAGCTGAAGCAGGTAAGAAGACGGCTGTGCCTGGCTGCTGGCGGTGTGGCCGCTGATGACCAGGCAGGCCAGCGCCAGGAAAATTTTTGCATAGTTGTTCACGCCATGATAGTTCATATGATGGAAGTATTAGATGTAGTAATGAGGTTTGATTTACTGAGCTTGCATGCTCTGTTTCATTTGCTGCCAGTCTTCGTCGGTGAGTGGCTCAAGGTAAGCCGGTAGCTTATACACTGATCCCCGCTGCCCTCTGCTCATGTTTTTATAGATGGCCATAAGCGTGTCGTATTGCCCTTTTGTTTCTATCGGCAACAGAATCCCCTCCTTCAGGTCCTTTTCGCTCATTTCGCCGGTTTCCAACACTTCTTGCATACCAGCGGTATAACGCCAGTAGTACAGCATCTCCTTGCCCGACACACCCGGGTTATCGGAGCAAGAGATCAAAATAACCGCCAGCATCGGAATAATGAGTACTTGCTTCAGTGAGTACATGCTGCTCTTTCCCTTTGTCATCATTTGGAATCGTTGTTTGGTAGGAGAAAAATTGAAACCACTAACCATGTTCATCGGTTGCTGGCCATCAAGATAGCTCAGCAGGATGGCCTGATAGTGGCGGAGATCGTGCGTTCTGAGCACATCGCCATCGGCCAGAAACTCATGATTGAGCTGCATCGCCCTTTTGTACCTCCCCACCATTGGGTTGATCCAAACGAGCACTTTCACCAATTCCACCAGGAAGATATCGAGCGTATGCCACTGCTGCACATGAGCCAACTCGTGCTTTAATAGTTCCGGCGGGATGGCCTCAAACTGAGCCTTGTTGATGAAAATATAGTGAAGGAAGGAATAAGGTGAGGTCTCTTCTGTCAGGAGCACAACTATAGCCCGGCCGTACCGGCGCCGTTCATGGCGGGCTGCTTTCCTGAGAAACCTGTAAATATCGACGCAGAAGCGCACCAGCAATACGGCAACGACAAGTAGATAGACAGCACCTGCCAGCCACTCCCAAAAGAAATAATTGGTTGGCACATAGGGTTCAACAGCTGTGATGGCGCTTTTAATACTTTGCGACGTATCAATTGAGATAAGTGGCACTACCAGAGACGTCACCAGACCACCTAACAACATCACCCTTTTAAACAAATGGTTCTTTTCGTTCTCAAAAAAAGCTTTGTAGAAAATATAGACAATCGCCATGGAAAGGCTGAATCGCATAACGTAGATGATCATTTCTCCGACTCTTTAAGTTGGTCATCAATCATATCCCGAAGCTCAAGCAGTTCTTCCTTACTTAACTTAATGTTCTTTGTAAAAAAGGAGGCAAACCTCCCGGACGACCCCTGAAAGAAGGTGGCAATCATATTCTTGACATAAGACGTAGAATAGTCTGACTTCCCGATCAGTGGGTAGTAAGCCCTCGAATTGCCAGTGGCCCGAAATCCTATGGCTCCTTTGTTGGTAAGTCTCTTCAGCAAAGTGGCGATGGTAGTTACTGCCGGCTTTGGCTCCGGGTAAGCATCGATCAAGTCCTTCATATAGGTCTCGTCCGATTGCCATATGTAATTCATCAATTCCTCTTCCTTTTGTGACAACTTCATCTGCGATATATGTTGGTTATCTGTCTTACTCTACAAATGTAGAGAAACTTTTCTATTCTACAAACGTAGAGCAGTGAAAACTTATTCCAACGGACGACGTGGCCCTTAAAAACAGTAATCCCCCAGTTCGACTTTGACGGCAGTCGATCTGGGGGACAAATAGTTATACCTAAAAGTTGAAACGCTTACTTCACCTCGCCTGGCACATAAGGCCCATACACCGCATCCCTAAACTTCTTGTGTACCTGTCCGGCAAACGGCATGATCTGCACGAATAATACAGCCGTCAGGTCGTTCACAGGATCCACCCAAAACAGGGTACTAGCGGCGCCATCCCAGAAAAACTCTCCCACAATGCCATGGTTCTCATCGGCTGATGCCGGTGGACGTAACCTCACTGCAAAGTCAACACCGAAGCCTACTTGTCCTTTGCTGGGCAGCCACATGCGCTCTTTGATGTTTTCATCGAGGTGATTAGTGGCCATGAGCTTTACTGTCTCTGGCTTTAGAATAGTGGCGCCATCCAGCGTGCCATCATTCACATACATCTGAGCCAACCGCATATAGTCGTCTACGGTAGAGGTAAGACCATAACCACCTGGCGTCAATGCCCATTGGTTGATATTGAAAGAATGGGCGGACGAATCGGGCAGCTGAATGAGCGAGCCATCCTCATTTCTTCGGTAGATTGCTGATATCCGGCTGCGATCGCTCTCGGGCACGAAATAGCGGGTTTCGGTCATCTTCAAAGGATCAAGCACGTTCTTCTTCACATACTCTCCATAGGGCACTCCCGACAATCTTTCGACCAGAAAAGCCTGCACGTCTACCGAAGGCCCGTAGGCCCACTGCGTGCCTGGTTGGAACATCAGCGGGATGGTACCCATCTTTTCTGCCATCTGCACGAGGGTGTTCTCTCTGTTGGCAGGATCAGCTGCCCTCAACACCTCACCCAGTCCCGGCATATTGGGATTATTGGCAAAGCCTGCTGTGTGACGGGTAATGTCTCTGATGGTGATCGGACGATCCAGCGGCTCCAGTATCATTTCCCCGGAAACAGAATCAATCCCTGCAAACACCTGCATGTCCGCAAACTCCGGTGCGTATTTCGACAGTGGCTCATCTAGCTGGAAGGCGCCCTTGTCGTACAGCGTCATCAGCGCCGCACCTGTCACCGGCTTGGTCATAGAGTAAATGATGGCAATGGTGTTTCTGTCCATCGGGACTTTGGCATCCCGGTCAGCATAGCCATAGGCATTAAAGTAGGCCTCCTCGCCTTTCTCGAAAATCAATGCAGAAGCACCCGCCACCATGCCGTTTTCTACCATACTGTTGAGCGTCGAGTCAAGTCTGGCCCTCACAGTTTCATTGTTGGCAACAACGCCCGCTTCTTCTTTAGGCGTGCTGCAGGCTAAAAAGCATAGTAAGGGAATGGCAAAAAGATATTTGGTAGGTTTCATTGTAGGTGGAGTAGGTTTGTTTTATCGCAAATATTGACGAGCCTTTCGGTTAAGATTCAGTTGTTAAATATAGTAAAGCTTTCGGGTTGCGACTCATGCTTTATCGACAGAGATCGGGCCAACTACTTTGAGCGAACGATTTCGTAGTAATCCGACTGACCTTTCGGTACCACGGCAAGCTGATCAATGACTATTCCCGTTTGATTGACATAGATTCGCACCGTTTGGATGCCAGCTTTCTCAGTGGTAAATGGATACATCACCGACACAAAGTTTCTCAGCACATTGGTCTTCCATTCCTCGCTCCTTCCCCGGGTATTGATGGGGAAATCTCTGCGCCCCGTCTGATTCACTTCAATTCCCACCTCAAAGTCGTATTGATTGGCATGCGTAGGGAGACACCTTACCTCCAGCTCATAGCTTCCTGCTTTTTCCAGGCTAAACTGATATTCAAGATAAGGCAACTCATTCGAGAAAATGTGGCTTTCAAACGGAAAGAGTGTCACACTTGCGGCGCTATAACCAAGTCCTTCAATGGCTTTCCACTCATAGTTTTCAGCGCCTTTGCTTGCTACAAACTCATTGGCCTGTATGGCTATCTGAAAATCTTGTGGGCTTTCTCCGGCACTTTGACTCCCATCTGACGGAGGCGATAAATGATAGTCCGGCATAGCGTACACAGGAAGATCCCGTGGATGCATCGACATCATCCACTCCCATTTGCCATTGCTTACCCCTGTGTTGTACTTTTCAGTAAGAGTAGCAATTTGCTCGTAGGCGTTTTGTGCCTTGTCGGCCAGTTGCAATTTCTCAGCAGGGTCGGTGGCAACGAAGGATTGCTGCGCCAGCAAAAATTTATCATTCATTAAGGCGGCACCCTTCACCGGGTACTCCACCAGCTGAAAGTAGGCATCCCTCCTGTCTTCGGAAACAGCGGTTTTTATCTTGTCCACCCTTCCAACAAGTTTAGCATAAGCGTCCACCCGCCGCTGCACCTCGTTGTTGCTACCCTTTGTACTAAACTCACTCATCCTTGTAGGCGTAATAGGTTCCGTTTGGCTCCACCCCATATACTCAGGTTTCCGCAGCATGGCCAATCGATAGTACTCCTGTAGTACGTCGGCTATTTCGCTTGCACCTTCGTCTCCAAACGCTCTTGCACACCAATCGATCAAATGTTGCTCAATTGTCGCCTCAGAAACGCTATTGATGTCCCACGCCAGGTCGAGAAAGAGCTCTATGTCATACTCGCCAGGTTTGATATCGCCCACATTGGCAATCCATATTTTTCGGGCGCCATTTTCGTAGGCCTTCGTCATTTCGTACCAAATCAACCCGGGCTGGGTGGTGGAGAGCCAAAGGTAGTCGTGGGGACGCCCCCAGTAGCTCAAATGGTAGTAGACACCGCTTCCTCCCTTGCGTTTCCGTTCCGCTTCATCGCTTAGCCTGCGAATGTAGCCATAGTTATCGTCTGTCCACATCAGGGTGACATCGTCGGGCACTTTCAACCCCTCATTGTAAAGATCCAACACCTCTTTGTAAAGCGTAAATACTTGCGGCACCTCTTCAATCGGCTTGTCCATGCTATTCACCAACATTTCCCGCTGATCGGCGATGATCGTTTCCAGCAACTCCACTTTCTCGCCAGTAGTGGCGTCTCCCTGCATTCCCGAATCGTGAACACCCCGCATTCCAAGTGAATAGATATTATTTCCATGCCTCGCTTCAGTGATTCGCTCCTGCCAATATTGTTTTACCCTTTCACTGTTCGTGAAATAGTTGAAGTCTCCATATACATCCTCATCCCACTCGTCCACATTGTTTCTAAGCATAGGTTCGGCATGGGAAGTGCCAATGGATATGTGGTATTTCTCAGCCATCTCCTTATTGCCGGGAATCTGAAAAAATGCCTTCGTGGAGGGGTGCATGGCAGGCCATATCGTATTGGCTTTCAGCCTGAGTAGCAGCTGAAATATCTTTTCATAGGTTTTAGGGCCTATATCTCCAGTTTCTGGCTCAAAGGTTTTGGCTGCCCAGGGCTGCAGTCCCCAATCTTCGTCATTCAAAAAGATGCCCCGGTACTGCACCGATGGGCTCTCCTCAATTCCTTCGGCAGGCAACGCCAGTTTAATGGATGCCGATTTGCCTGGCGTAACGTCGGCCCACCACTTCCAGTGAGAGACACCTATCCTTTCTGCCAGCTCAAACACGGCATACACGGTTCCTCTAACGTCGCTACCTACCAAAAACAAGCTTCCACTTTCCTTTCTGATGATGAATTTCTCCCATTGGCCGGAAAGCCGGGCCTGATAGCCAGCGGGCGAACTTTCAATGAGCTGATCATTAAGCACACCAACATAAATCCCGGCAAGGTCTGCGCTAAAGCCGTTGGCGGCAACCACTTGCACGTTCTTTCCAGTCATTTGCTCAATGTCGCTAGCAAGATCGGCTACGGCCCACTTGACAAGCTCGTCAGTGCTTTCATCCACATAGATCGTCGTTACCGATGACTCATCTGCAACAATGAATTCGTTGTTCTGCTTTGAGGTGCAAAAGGTGAAGAGTAGTAAGAGGAAAGGGTAGAATTTCATGTCAATCTGATATTTATTCACTTCGGTAAGCCAATTAAATTCTTGCCAATGACATATCCATACTGCACCCTCCTGCTCAGAAACCCACCATCAATAAAAGTAGCAGCTGGTAAAACAAAAAGGGTCAGCAACTGACCCTTTTTGTTAAAATTCTTGCGACCACGGGGTTACTCCATCTTCCAAAAAATAATCCCACCGGCCTGCTTGCCCATGTCGACAGAAGCTACTTTTGTCCCTTTTTTGATATCTATTACATCCATGGTGCCAGGTTCTCCGCCAATTCCCTCCACAGAGATAAAAGCGTACTTGCTATCGGATGAAATGGACACGCCATGCGACACTTTGCGGGTGTTCTTTATTCTGGCGGTTTCCTTCGCTTTCTTCAAGTCCCACACACCTGTTTCGGCGCTGCCTTTGTAGGTAGCGACCAGCCAGCGGCCGTCCGGCGACACATCCACATTGTAAGGTGCCTTTCCCGTTTTGAGACGGTTGGTGATTTCCCACTTATCGAGATCCACCTCCAATATCTCATCGGAGCCATTGCCAGCCACATACACTTTTCTCTCGGTTGGATGAGGAATGGCCCAGGTAGGTTTTACAGCGCTGTGGTACATCTTTTTGCCACCGCCAGCCATCATCGAATGACCCATGGCACTATGATCCATAGCACTGTGATCCATACCTCCCATGCTGGCCATTGCCGGCTCCTCCTCCTTTCCATCGAGATTGAGCTTTCTGGTTACTTTCAGCTTAGTTGTAGAAATCTCAAAAAGCTCGCCCGACATCATGCCCACCGAATAGTGGTACAGTCCATCAGCTGAAATCCTCGAACCATGAGGCATCACTCCGGTTTCTATGCGATCGATCTCGATCATTTCTTCCGGGTCTACCACCGACACCGTGCTGGGGACCATGTCGCCGTGCAAATCGAAGTTCACGCAGTACAAAAGACCTGTCGCTTTCGATACTTGCAAAGAGGCGGGGAAAAGCCCCAGCCTGACGGTGTCAATTACCTGATTCGTTGCTGTGGAGAACTTATAGAGCGTGCCATAGGGGTTGCCATGCGCCAGCGACAGGTACCAGAACTTGCCATCCGGGCTTACATTGATGCCATGCGGCCCCTCAATTTCTGCTGGCCAAATACCCACGGCAATAGTTTCTTCTACTGTGGCCTTTGTTCCGTCAAATTTGATGAGTGCTACTTCATCCTCCGACTCCGCAGTGACATACACATAGTAATTCTGTGCACCAGCAGTGTAACCAAAGAAGATGGCCGCTGACAGCAGGAATGATTTGATCATAGTGTTCATATGCAAAGTGTCGGCCTACTTAGTTTGTATCTTAGCATTCTCTGGCACCACTGGTCTAAGCTTGGCCGACCACAAACCACTGTTCCAGTCGGAATAGAAAATATGGCCTTTGTGTGGCTGCGCCCCCCAGGTAAATGGTGCATTGGATATATAGCCATCTGGATCCTCAGGCACTATCCAGGCAATCTCACGGCCCTGACGATTCAGGTCGCCCAGTAGCTCGCCGCTCAAGTCAACCACCCGCACACCACCGTTGTAGAAAGCTGCATACAGTACATCACCCTCTATCCAGAAATTGTGCGATCCGGCAAAAGGCACCTGAAACCAGGCCACTTCTTTAGGGTTCTTGAGGTCTGTGAAATCGATGATATGAAGGAACCCTGCTGCTCTGCCCGGCTTGCGTCCGTCGGGGTCTAAGCCATAAGGAAATTCCTCATCGCCTAGAATCACGTAAAATTTGCCTGTCTTTTCGTCCTTGTAAGGAAAGGCAGCGTGGTTCGAGCCACTTGGGTAAGCGTAGCTGGCAAACTGCACCGGGTTCGATGGAGAGCCACCGGCAATGCCATTGCCCACGTCGACCAGTTGCACGCCGTCGTCCCAGTTAGAAGAATAGGCGATACCATCATGCACCCACACATCGTGGATGGAGTGGCCAGGGGTGTCCAGCTCAAACTCACCTACAATTCTAGGCTTGGTCGGGTCTTCAATATTAATCGAGTAGTATTTTCTACCTGCACTCAGCGCATAAACATGCTTTTTGTAAATAAAGACATTGTGAACACCTCCCGTTAGGTTTTCAGAAAACTCAGAAATGACCTTAGCGTCCCTTGGGTTCGTGACGTCAATGATCACCAGGCCGTTTTTCCTGTTGGAAGCACCTTCTCTGGAGATCACACAGATTTTCCCATCTTCCGAGATTTTCACATCGTTCACGGTACGGGCATCTACCTTTACTGAATCAATCAGCATCATGCCGGCTGGATCGGTTACGTCCCAGAAGTAGGCTGTGCCATCGGCACCCCAGGTACCGGTTACGGCGTAGTCTTTTCCGTCAACACCCTCCCAAATCCAGAAGTCGGATGTGTGTTTATTGTTGACTGAACCCTGACCTACCAGGTCGATTTTCCGTGAGATATTGCGGTTGTTGGCGCTCACAGTGACAGAAGCTGCAGCCGGGCCACAGGTAGCATTCAACACGTAGAGCCCTGGCTGGTCTGCCACAAACTTTCCTTCTTTTGTCATTAAACCCGATGGAGCGGCAGACACATCGTACGACTCACCGGTAAATGAGTAGTTGATGGGTGCGTCTTTGACGACATTTCCACCTTTGTCCATCG
The DNA here is from genome assembly GCF_902498805.1 of Imperialibacter sp. EC-SDR9. Lineage (GTDB taxonomy): Bacteria > Bacteroidota > Bacteroidia > Cytophagales > Cyclobacteriaceae > Imperialibacter. The sequence goes on from NZ_LR701576.1 coordinate 76,964, forward strand.
CCACGGCAGTCAATGTAAATACGTCGCCAGACCGGCCTTCCGTCATGTCCGCTTTCAAATCAATTTTAGCAATGGGGTTTTCCATCACGTTCACTTCCAGCTTTCCCTGCACACCGCCAACTGAAGCCGTCAAGGTCACTTTACCTTTTTCACGGGGAATTATTTTATAGAACGGCGCAACAGCCACCTTGCTTTCATCCGACGATTTCAGCGAGACAGCGACTTCCGGGCGTTCAAATCCGGCTTCATCCGTCACTATCAGCGTAAGTGGCACGTTCACTCCAGCATAGATCTTGTCAGGAATTGGGCCAAAAGCTACTTTGGCTATGGGTGCAGGTGCTATATTGACGGTAATATTCGCCCTGAGCATGGGCTCTCCCGGGCTTATCACTACCACACCATATTCTCCGTGTCTGATGGCCGTAGCCATTCCGGTGCTGTCTACTACAGACAGAGCACGCTGGTTTCTTGAGTAGAATATAAAATCCCGGTCTGCTACCTTTTTTCCGGCGGCATCTACCACCACAGCTTCCAATTGCATCGACTGGCCGATTTTCATCGACACATTCTCTGAGCCGACTTTAAGAGACAGCTTTTGAGCCTGTAGAAATCCTGCGCTAAGGAGCAGGGCAATAAAGTGGAGTATAAACTTTTTCATAGGTTGGGTTTGATTGATTGTTGAATGTAACAAAAAGTGAAGTATTGATCACGTAGAATTAGACAAATGGTGGTGTGAATGTCGACCCGCCAGCACACAATAGTTTCTCAACAGGAAAAATCACACAAAGGCTAAAGCTAATGAATAAGGGCACAAAGCCGAAAGCCTTGCGCCCTTGCATTTCCCCACTATGGGTTTACCTGAAGTTCAAATACTTTGCAGTGACCTGCTTTCCGGTGGCTCCACTTGGCCTTAGCCAGGTAACCATTCGTCCGAAGCTATATTTACCCGATTCCTCTTCCTACTCCCATTTTCTTACGGCCACCTGTTCCGCAGAAGGGAAATCTGTCGGAATAGCCTGGGTCACAGCACCGGTAGCTACCCACTCCGCACCCCTTTGAAAGGTAGTAATGAAGCCTGCACATTCCATAGAATAGTCGAAGTGGCCCAATGCTGTGTGGAACACCCGGCCTTGCCCGTAGTTCATGGCCATCAGCAGCGGCACATGTTGCCCCATGCCTTTTACCTTAGGATTCCATGGGGGCGAATTGCCCTCTACATCTGCATAAGCCGTAGCCAACACCGTGGCGTTTTCCCATGGGCCTCTCATGCGCTCATACAGCTCATCCTGGGTGTGCATCCAGGCAGCAGGCAATCCTTTCATAATAGGGTGCTCAGGAGCCCGTGTGGTCATTAAAAATTCATATTCTGCGCCATGCGAGCCGCAAAAGCCTGCGGAAGGATCGATGATGAGCTCGTTGGCGTCGTTGTAATATACATAAGGGCCGGTGATACTATCACGGCCGCCCCAGGCACCCACACCAATCATTTTATTGTATTCATCCCAATCGCCCCAGGCGTTGTCGGCGGCATGCACCACGATCAGCCCACCGCCTTCGCTCATGTATTTTTCAAAAGCTTTTTCGGTAGCCTCTGGCCACCTTGGACTTGCCGCTCCGAGGTTAGAAACCACCAGGTCGTACTGGCCAAAGTCGATGGAAAATCGGGAGGTCTTCACCGGATCTTTAGAAATAGCATATGCTGTTGAATCCAATGGATAAGTTTGGATATAGTACTCGTAGGCAGCAGGGCGTGACTTGTTGTATTTAATGCCCAGCCACACAGAATCCATGCGGTGGATGTCTACCTCAAAGAGGCCCGTTTCCTCCAGGTAGTCCTTCATCATCATGGTGGTTTTAGGCCATATGTAGTGGTTGTTCTGACCGTCAACGATCAGCACTTTGAGTTTTGAAGCTTCTGCTTCTTCGTTGCTGGCCTGTTCTTCCTTGTTGGCCGGGACGCATGCCGTGGCCAGAAGTACTACTGCAACAATCCAATTGAATTTTTTCATTTTATATAGTTTAAGATAGGGTCAACCCAATAATGTCCGGCACTTGCCAGGAATTAAAGATAAGTTAAAGGATTGCTGGATGCCTACAAAAAGCTTTGTGAAAAGCGGCTCGATAACTCTCAAAAACTAAAATTCTCCACGGTACTTCTTGTTATTAAGTGCTTGAAATAACAAAGTCAAAGAATAGATGATACAATTCGATTTGGCTTGTGTCATTTCTATTATGAATACTGTTGAAAAATGGTTTGGACGTCTTTTCTATTGATTGAGTATGCGCTAGCGCTTTTATTTTCCACTGTAACCCTTTACTAATAGCATGCTTATCACCAGATATAACAAAACCGATCATTCCGGCATACTCATCACCTTTAGCATACTTTAACGTGATAAACCTTTCAACTCCCTCATCAATATAGGCTTTGTCTGCACTTTTTAGTCTTTTGCATTCAAGGATAAAATGGAGTCCAGTCAATTTAAAAGCAATATCAGTTCTTGCCAATTCGAAATCAGGAGTGAAGACCCAGTTTTCCCATATAACATCTATGTATTTTTTCTGCAACCATTTTTTGATCTTAGAATCGGTCTGATAGAGGTCTTTCACAAACCTATCCCTGATTTCATTTTCATTCCCAATAGTCTTATCAATACGGTGATGACTATCCGACAAAGATTGTATGAATAGTTTTTCGATTAACTCTTGTTTGGAATTGTATCCAATTTGACTAATGATGGACTGAACAAAATCAGCTTGTGAAGCACTCATGTGGTTGGCAAATATCTAATGAATGCATCTATTTCCTCCTTTGCATCCTTCATTGCCTGCCGTACCGTCCAATCTTTGAACTGATTGCTCTTAATGATATAGAACTTGCCTTGTTCCTTATCATAGATTTTAACCTTCTCCTCAAATAGCACCTTCAGTGAGTCAGTGTTTGAAAGCTGTTTATTCTTCACCAAATGAAGGATATCCAATGTTGTGTCTTTTTCAAGAGCTTGTTCTTCAGACCTTTCAACAATCGAAAAACAAATTACCGCCCCCATATTCGTAGAAAGATGATAACTGGCATTTAGCGTTCTGTCATCAGCAAGCATCAGGGAGTAAGCATCTTTGAACGACTCAAAAAAAGCCAGCAAGTCATTGAAACGGACTAGTGATTCTTTCTTACCAGCCCTATTTACCCGCACATCGTAAAACTCCCGGATGATCTCTTTTTCATAATCCACCAAGCCATAGAGGTCAAACACCCTTTCGTTGAGTTGATCAATTTCGGACTGGCAGTCTTCTCCTCTAGATTTTTTACTTTGGACGGTCTCAACTAACGTTGTCATTTCGTTTAGTGTATCTGGATCGGATATCACCTTGAATGGCAGGTTCTCAATGTCTTCATTTCTCAAGTTTACCCAAGTTTTACCCTTTCCCCATTGCACGGAAAGTTGATAAATAATGAACCCAATCAGCTTGGAATTAAATATGCCTAGATAGGGAGAGTAGTTATTAAGTTGGGCATCGTGGTTCCTTATTTTCACCGAAAGCATATTGTGCTTGAAGACTATTTCTTCATTTAAAAGGACGCCACGTAGGAGAAATCGGTCTGGCAAAGTCAGCCCTACCGGAACGACTATTCTGTTATCATTAAATATTTCTTCATCTCTACGGCGATGAAGTTCTTGATTCCAATTAAAAACACTTAAGTCAGGATTCGTGACAACATATTGTTGAAAATCTCGAGGTTCAATAATTCTCTTCCAAATGGGTTCGCCAAGAGATTTCATTTCCTTCTTTGGTTGAAATCCCGCTCTAACTTCAAGTTCAAGGTTCTTTTGCCTTTGAAGCTTACTGAAAATCAAATCATGAGCTTCTATGTCTCCGTTTACCAAAACCTTCCAAAGAGAGTCTCTTTTTGCAAGCTCAGGTTGAGCCAAGTTGAAACTATCAGACCCTGAACAATGTATAATTTCGAAATGATTGGCAAAATCTGTGAGCTTTGGTGAGATGTAGTGAAGTACGGTTTCTTGCCCGGAATTGATCTTAAAAACTATGACAGCACAGGGCTCACTGGCACCCAATTCAACTTTGTCTCCATGTACTTCACCAATCACAGATTTTTTGAATAGAATATCGTTGTAATGAGAAAGCTCATAAAAAGTATTGATCTGGTATTTTCTCAATACATCCTGCCGGAACTCGAAGGTTTTGTCATTTAAAAAAATGGAATTCTTCACTACCATCACGAATGAGGTGGATTCATCTCCCCATTTAGCGACCCTGGTCAGAAAAGCTTGTGACCTTTCATAATCTGCCACGTACTCATATTCGGGGTAATCGCCGCTTTTATTGGCAATAGCTGCTCTTTCCTTAAGGTATACTTCCAGAACCTTGGGGTCTTTTGAATCTGTAGGTACCGAACCCCATGGCGGATTGGATGCGATGCAATCAAAAACTTTGTCAGGGAATAGGTCTTCTAAAATGGCATTCCCTACAATTAACGTCTTGCCAATAAGACTTGGCAGAATGGGGCTTTCTTGTTCTATTTTCTCTCTGATAAAGGCCGGAGCTTCATGTTCCAATAGAGCCAGATAAAGGCTAAAGGCTGTTATTTGTAAAGCATTCTGGTCGATGTCAACCCCATAGAGTTGAGTCTTAAGAATTTCCTTTTTTTCTTCAAACCCCAGTGTCTTACCATGCGCATGCTGTATCATCTGGAAAGCCTGAACCAAAAAAGCTCCTGATCCTACTGCGGGATCCAAAATGGTGGCTTTGGAGTTTTGATCGAGCTTTTCTGCAAAAGATTGCTTCAGCATGAAATTGACCAAAAAATCTGGAGTGTAGTAAACACCGTCACCCTTCCTGGTGCTGTTTTTTAAAAAGGCCTCGTAAACGTGACTGATCAGTTGGATAGGAATATTGTCAAACTGATAAGGGAAAAGAAATTGTTGACCAGATCTATAATCACATTTAAAAAAAAGCGCTAGCTGGCTCAAGTATTCTTTTTTAATATCAGCTGCATGGAACTGATCATCGTATTTGAAAATATCACCATTGATCCTGGCTACTTGATCAAATGCGGCAGTTAGTTTTTGCGGGCTTCCACTATCAAGAATTGTTAAAAGGTAATCCTTTTGAAAAATTCCACGATCCTCCAGGTACTTTATAAACAAGCATCGTAGAATCAAAAGATGAACGATTTGATCATTACCGCCTTTGATTAAATCGCTTTTTAGTTCAAGCAGGTTCAATAACAAATCTTTGTCTACCGTCGATTTCTTTTTATTTCGCTGGTTTTTACTGACAAAATCGAAAAAATAGGCGGAGTCAATTGAGGCTTTCGAGATTAGTTCTGAATCTATCTTTTCAAATCCTTTCGTATTAATCCCATAGTCAAAGCTCTGGATACAAATAGCCTTTTTTAGAGGTCTTTCCTTGTCCGGTTTTTCTTTTACATTAATTAGGTGGGATTGATTACCTGCAACAGCAATAAAAACATGCTCTGTGTTTTTATTCCAAAGGCGCTGATGTGACTCAAAAATATCTGATTCATTCGGTGTGAATATGTATTTCACGGATAATGAATCATTGTCCACTGAATGTGTGAATTCATTGACTGGTTCGTTATGAACCTCTTCCTCGGAAAAGCCCAATTTCAAAAGGAAATCACGGAACTCAGAATTCATTTAGCTTTGATCGGTTTGATCTTCAAAAATAGCGTTTTTAGAATACCAATCAGTTGTCTTCATGATACTAATTACGTTTTATCTACCTCAGCGGTTTGTACCTTGTATGTGATATTTGAAACAAATTAACTAAATTAATTAGTTTTTTCAAATTCAAGAGTAATCAAAATGCTATTATATTTAGTTTTTTCGATTTAGCATTTTACAAAAGCCTTTCTTCTAATTGGTCTTTCCACACCACAAACCCTTTCCTTTCATCTGAATAATCATGTACCACCCTACTGAAGTTGTGAGGCTGATATTCAAGAAACACTTGCCTATCTTTATTTCTGATGACCTCCAGATGTTGATCAACTTCCCTGATACCTAATTTTAGCATTTGAATATCCTTTTCAAAATGCCATATGTAGGTGGCTTCTTCTGTATCCAATGTTTCCATAACAAGATGAAATTGCTCCCTGCCGGATAACAAAAAGACAAATGAAAATGGAGACAACACGAACCGAAGTTTCAACACTGTTCTCTCATGTCTGGATGCTAAATATTTAAGGTGCTTGAAGTGCTTTACTTTTTGATTTTCTAGCAGGTCATTGAAGAGGTCTTCTTCTGAGGTATAAAAAGGAACGTCAGGTTTCACCTTCGTCAAGTCAAGCAAACCACTTTCTCCATCTGCAATTTGATTCTTTTTTAAAAATCTCTTCTCAATAAACTTGAACTTTACGCTGTCAATAATCTCCCTGTTAATCCTCTCCAAATCACTAGAAGCCGCCTCCTGAGCTACTAGTTGATGATCTTGAAATTCGGCATAAATGTGAATCGAAATAGTCTTTGTATTTAGAACTTTTGAGAAATACGATTTTAGGACATCAAACTCCGGCCTGATGTCCAGATTCTCCACTTGAAAATCCAGCTCCCTGTTCATCTCCTGAACACGATGTTTGAAGGCGATAAAACCATATTGAAAGTCAAGGATATCAATCTGCACTTTCACATCCTTATCTATAATCAAGTCCTTGTCAGCATTGATCATGCCGTCTGGCTCGTCAAATAGCGAAGCCTGTTTATCCATGTTCCTATACAGCACATTTCTTTTCAGAAATAGACGATGCAGATAACCAATCTTGTGGTCGTGATAATCATAGATTACTGGTGTAACTTCCGAGCGTTGAACTCTGCCAATGTATTGGATCAATTTGCCTTTAAATGAAAAAGGGTATACCAAAAAAAGCCGAGAAGCATTTTGTAAGTCCGAGCCTTCTCCAAAATACTGTCCAGTTGTAATCAAAACCTGGTAGTTCCCACTTTCCAGGATTTTCCATTTCTCCTGTCTTTGCTTTTCTGAATCTTCTCCTGAAAGCGTTATTGCTTCGCAAAACTGCTTTAGAAGTTGATTTAACGCCTCTATATGCTCTTTCCTCTCAGTAATAATGATAGACTTCCCTCCATTTCTTAATTCGTTGACCACATCATTCGTGATCAATCTATTTCTGCTAGTATCATGTACCAAAACTTTAGACAGCGTTTCAAAAGGATCAGTCTTGGGGTCAAATGGAAATTCAAAATTGGTATTCCTAATAATTACTCTGGCTCTCTTAAAAGACTCCATCTCGTGAGGTTCAATCTCACCAATGATTTCGCCAAGCTGAATAAAGACAAGCTTGCCGTCAGAATATTTTCTAAAGGGAGTGGCTGTCAGTCCATATTGGTAATAAGGATTTAGTTTCGAAATAGCCTCTCTGTAGGTGTCAGCCGGGATATGGTGACATTCATCTATGATCACCGTGCCAAAAGCTTCCGCCAGCTCGGGTTGGAAATTAAGTTTTTTCGAAAGGCTCTGGATCGTACCCACCGTAATCCTTGAACCAATTTTGGCTTTTCCCGCCCCAATGAATCCAATTTCTGCTTTAGTAACCTTCAAAAAAGCTTGTATTCGTTCGATCCACTGCTCCGCTATTTGTTTGCGATGAACAAGGATGAGAGCCGGTTGTTGTTTTTCTGCGATAATATGTAACCCTATGATCGTTTTCCCTGAACCAGGCGGTGCCACAATAACGCCGAACTCTTTCTTTTGCACACGCTCCAGAACAGTCTTTTGGTGAGCAAGCAACTTAACTGGAAACTGAAATAGCACAGGTTCCCGTTTTACCCTGAGGTCACGAAACTCATAATCTACTTTATGGGATTTCAGGTATCTCAATAACTTCCCTGCAAACCCTCTCGGAACAATAACCTCTAATTCTTTGTCCTCAATCAGCTTGAAGTATCTTTTGGTGTCCCAAGTGCTTTTGCCTGCTTTCTTTTTGATGAAGTAGTCAGAGTTGGTGATATTTAATTCATCTTTCAGGTAGTTGATGATTTCAGAAGTCAATCCCGACCTGCTAATATGGAGTTGACCGTTAAGACTTATTTCCAACTTACCAGATGTTCTTTTAGTGCTGGCTGTTTGAACATTTCCCTGAGAGACGGCTTCAAAAACCATGTCTAAATGAGTGGTCTCGACTCTTTTTATTTCGCTTAAGAATCGCCACTGATCTTCGAAAGGATTCAGAGTTTGTGGATCAAGAAAACAACTATTATTTTTCATCAGTGATTCTCCATGGAATGGTAGCGCTATCAAATTGCCAAACCCCCTTCCAGAATGGAAATCCTGATTTGGAAACAGCCGATCAAAACTCGTGCTCTTATCAAAAATTGAAAGTATTCCATTCCCTTCCATGAATTGCTTGAACACTTTGCGACTTCTGGCAGCTGGATAGGCTTTATCAAAGAAAATCCAAACATGCGCACCGTTACCAGATTGTGACCTTTCCAAGTAAGAAGGGATGTTTTTATCGGAACAAATCTCAACCAGCTTCTGGCTTTCTGCTTCCCACTTCTTCCCGTCAAAATCAGCGGCAATAAACCAACTTGTGTTGTCCTGTAGGAGCGGGTATCCACCTATGTGCTGTTCACCAGCGAAATGCTTGACCAGTTCATGTTTTGAAAATGGCAATTGAAACTTATCAGCATAATTGTGTAACGTACCTCCCTTCATCTTATGCAACCGATACATGTGGGGGTCATACTGATACGCAGGCATGTATCCTTTTTTTGCTCCTTTTATCCAACGAACAGCAAACACATCCTCTCTAACTCTGAAAAGAGATCTGAAAACTTCAACTTGTTTATCCGAGGGCACTATGACATCCATTTGAATACAAGAAAAGATTTCACTCGCAACTCTGCAATAGCCACAGACTCAATAAAGGACAAATAGTGCTCGCTGTCATACAAAGAGAAGCGCCACTTCCATGAAGTAGGGAACCAGCGTCCATCGCCGTAAAAAAAGAAGTCCCAACCTCCAGGTAGGGACTTCGACATCATTTATACCCCAACACTTCAAGCCATCTGGAACAATTCCTCCATCGACTTTCTTACTTTCTGCAGTTCCTGGGTGTCGTCCTTATCAGAGCGATAACCTACGGGCGCAATGACTGAGGCATTCAGTCCCAGTTCATCAAGGCCAAGGAGCCGATTGTAGGCTTGCTTATCAAACCCTTCCATCGGGCAAGCATCGATCTTCAGCTCTGCACAGGCCGTCAGCAAGTTGTTCAAAGCAAGGTAGGTCTGCTTCTCAGACCAGCTCTTTCGCTCTTCCGTGGGCATGCCAGCAATGGTCTTCTTGATAAATTCACCATACTGCTTCAGGCCGTCATCGCTTTTCCCCTGCAATTCAATGATCCGCCGAATATAGCTATCCACATGCTGGTCGTAGTTGCGGGTGTAGTTGCAAAAAACGAAAAGGTGGGAGGCATCTGTGATCTGGCTTTGGTTCCAGGAAGCCTTCCTGAGCTCATCCCTGATGTCATCATTTTCAATGATGAGCACTTTGTAGAGCTGCAAACCATAGGAGGACACCGAAAGCCTGATCGCTTCCTTCAGGAATGCGAGGTCGTGAGCGCTTACCTTTTTGTGAGGGTCAAATATTTTGGTGGCATAGCGCCAGTTAAGTTTATCTATTAAGTTCATCTTATTTACGATTTTACAAGTACTACGCCGGCGATCATGACAAGCATACCAGCGATCTTTTTTATTGATACGGGCTCCAGTGGCATACCAAACCAACCAAAATGACTGGCGACGGCAGCGAAAATAACCTGGCCTGTGAGGCTGAAGGTGACTGCGGTAGAGATACCCACCCTGGGAATAACATAGTAAAACAGCGAGACGGCGATGAAGCTAAAAACGCCACCTGCAAACCACATGTAGGCAGGAATTTGCCGCAGCTCGCCTGCTGTCGGAAGCTGGCGTACCGTGGCCACTACAACCAGCAGCGTAACACTTGCACTCATTACCAGGGCGATGCCAGTGGCCACAAGTGAGTTGTTGAGCATGACACCGAGGCGGGAATTGATGCCGCCCTGGATCACGACCATAACGCCTACTGAAAACGAAAGGAGGAGTAATAAAGGATTGTTCATGGCCTTACTACTTTGTTTGAATAGGAAATGCCACCGGACGCATGGGTGAAGCACTTGCCCCCCTCAGCTTCAGCGAGGCAGCAATAAAGGCGAACTCATACACTTCGTTGGCCGAAAGCTCTTCCAGGAACATCTGTTCTATAAACATGGCTCCTTTTTCAGCCAGCAGGTACGTGTGCACCGGCACCCAGTTGTCGGTTCGCTCAGGTGGAAAAGCCTCAAAGCTCAGGTTGTCGGCACCCAGCAGCATGATGCCCATTTCTTCTACCAGCCACTTCACGGCATCCAGGCTGATGCCAGGGTAGTTGTCGAGATAGTCTGTCGAATTTTCGTAGTGCTGAGCCTGACCGGTGCGAATCAACACTACGTCGCCATTTTGCAACCGGACGTTCTGCTTCTTCAACGTAAGCTGTAAATCAACGGCAGTGATGCGGTAGTTTTTGGGAAGTGGCCCTTTGGCAGCTGCCACATCCAGCAACACCCCTCTGGCAATGATTGGCGGTATGGTTTCGGCACCTGTCTTTTTCCAGCCTTTGTCGCCGAGGTGTTCTTCAGGGGTGAAGCCATTCCAGATCTTGCCATTCAGCCCAAAATGGTTCAGCGCATCAATGTGCGTACCCATGTGGGTGTACATCGATATGGCATCGCCGGTGTAGCTTACCTTTTTGTTCATGGCCTCTCCCAAACCATTAGGATTATCCACAACCGTACCGTGGGGTGTATGCGTGAGCCAGTACTGATAACCGGGGTCGCCCAGCGAATGGAAGCTCGGCATGCCAACAAAATAATCGACGCTGAGGTCGTAGACCTTGCCCGACACAATCTGCGAAAGCACCTTTAGCTGCGATGCCTCTGTTATCATATTGAGGGTGCCTATTTCATCGTCCGGGCCCCAGGGACTTTCACCTACTGCTTCTTTTTGCTGTGCCTTTGCGGTCGCAATGGTGAGCAGTGTCACCAAAATGAAAGTTGTTGTTTTCATGACTTTAACTTTTTCTTACAAAGTTGGGCGTCATGAAAGCCGGTTGCCTTAAGGTATCTTAAGAACGACCCATTAACTCAAATTCTTCCTGATAGCACTTAAAAACTCGGGCGTTATTTTCAGGTAGGAGGCCACCATGTACTGGGGAACCCGCTGCTCGATGTCCCGATATTTGGAGCGAAACTCCACGTACCGTTCTTCGGCGGTTTTACTCATGGAGTTGATGGTGCGATCCTGCAGGGCCACGTAAGCAGTTTCGAATTTCATTCTGAAAAATCGTTCGACCGCAGGCACCTCATCATAAAGCCTGCTCAGGGTGTCTCTGTGGATTTGAAGAAGCACACTGTCGTCGATGGCCTGTATAAACTGCCTGGCGGGCGTTTGGGTGAGGTAGCTATACAAGTCGTTGATCCACCAGCCTTCGATACCAAACTGGATAATGTGCTCCTTCGTCTCCTCGTCCATGTAGTAGCTTCGGAGGCAGCCTTCGGCTATGAACCGCATGTGCGAAGAAGTTTCGCCTTTGAAGAGAAGCATCTCCTTCTTCTTTAAGGCCACTTCCTTGAAACTTTGCTTCACCAATTCCGCCTCGTTCTTTGTGAGCGGAATGGTTTCCTGCAGGTGATGTATGAGTTTATCGGATGCATCCACTTTTTATCCCGTTTTGATGCCTTGCCACAAACCTGGAGCTACCAGCTATAACATTTTCGCCAGTTTGCTGATCTTTACATGTTTCTCCACGTCAGGCCGCCATTTGTCCTGGCTGGCTATCACATCGCATATTTTCTCTTGAAAGTAAACCTGATGCCATGTTCTTTTATGAAATTGACATACGTGCTCGTATGTTTTTTCAGCATGTATCATTAGCCTTAACAGGAACTCTTCGTTTGGCTCCCGGTGGTTATTCAAAATCTGACTCAGCAAAACAGGAGTGACGTCAATGTCTTTCGCAAAACTATTTCTTCTGCTATAGATCGCATCAATGTATGAGGTTAAAAATTCGGTAAAAGCACTATGCGTGTGATAGACTGGCTCTTTAATGTATTCGTCCATTTTAAGCTTTAGCTGCAATAACTTCGCCTTGACGATTTGATCGGCTGACAGATTTTTCATTCTCTGCAACCTGGCCTCCATTAATGCCTTGCCGTCATCCAGTCTGTCTTTCTTTGAAGAGTACCGTGAATCAACGCCATACTCTCCCCCCTCAACTTCCCTTATCTCCTTTTTTCTGCTAGTCATGGTCGTATGTCTCAATCAAATTGAAAATTTCCAGTATTTCGATGCTTAGGGTCAGACCCGTTACATTCATGCCGAATTTATCTATGTAATGGCGAGCTATTAACCCCTTTGGCTTTAACGACACGCAGGCAAGCTCACCGTATTCTCTTACAGCAATTTTTGAAACAAACGTCAGTAGGTTGCCAGCAATGTTTTCAAATTTCTTGCTACTCCCTTTATTTTCTTTTGAAACGGTCAGCAGCCTTATATGCAACCTCCACTCTTCTGGAATTCTCACTACAGAAACAAGGCCAAGTATGTCTCTCATGTTGGCTATTCTCAGCTTATACATCTCGAATTCCTTTTCTTGTTTCCAATCAAAGAAATACCTCGCCTTCGTCAGACTTGCGAAGTCACGATCGTCAACAGGCTCAATCTCTACCTTGTGGCTCGCTCCTGTTCCAGTATCAATTACTACCACAAATTAAAAGTACGGAAAGTTTCCTAAAAGCGTAAAGATATTTCCATAAGTATCCGTTTTTAGGAAACAAATAGGTTGATCGCTAAGGGTATTCGAGTCGCCAGTGCTATTTCGTAATCACCAGCTTCTTCGCCTGGTCCTGCGCTTTGAGTGCCAGCTCGGTGGCCAGGAAAACGTGGGCTTGTGGCAACGCCGTTTCGGTGCGGTTGAGCACATCATCCACAAACAGCTTACCAAAAGGTAGCTCCACATCATTGCAGTCGATGTACCTGGTTTCTTTATGCGTCACCAAGTAGAGGTGGTTGCCCCCTTCGTGACCAGAAGCGATGTCAATATTTTTTCGTATTTCGATATAGCCCTCCGTTCCCAATATGGTCAAGCGCCCATCGCCCCAGGAGCCCAGGCCATCGGGTGTGAACCAGTCTATGCGCACATAACCGGCGCCACCGTTGCCTTTTACCATGGCATCACCAAAATCTTCAAACTGCGGGTACTGCGGATAGTGGTTGTTGCCTACTTGCGAGGCCACAACTTCGGCTGTGGTAGACCCTGTGAAGAAGAGGAACTGATCGAACTGGTGCGATCCAATGTCGGTGATGATGCCGCCGTAGTATTTTTTATCAAAAAACCACTCTGGCCGGTTTGTCAGGCCGATCCGATGAGGCCCCATGCCTATGGTTTGAATTACCTTGCCAATGGCCCCGGACTGCACCAACTCACCAGCCTTCACTGTCGCCTTGTTCTCCAGCCTTTCGCTGAACATGATGTCATAGATGCGGCCTGTTGCCTTCTGCACCTTGCGTACTTCGGCCAGCTGAGCAAGGGTGGTGATGCCCGGCTTATCGACCAGGTAGTCTTTACCGGCTTTCATTACCTCCACTCCCAGCGGCGCTCTGTCAACTGGAATGCCAGCGCTTAACACCACCTGTATCGACTTGTCTTCGAGTATTTCTTTCTGGCTTTTAGCCAGCTTTGCTTCGGGGTATCTTTTCGAGAAGGCTGCTACCAACTCTGGCTCCGGAGCAAAGAATGAAACAAGCTCACCTCCTCCTCTTTTCACAGCTTCCGTCATGCCATAAATATGGCCATGGTTCATACCTATGACCGAAAACCTGATCCTGGGCTTGTCCTGCATCATCGCCAGGGCACTTTTAGGAAAAGAAGAAAGGAGGGCAACGCCGGTAGCTGCAGAGGCTGTCTTTTTAATGAATTTGCGTCTGCTGGATTGAGGATGTGTCATGTTGTAGTAGGGATTGTAGTTAAACAGGTATCGGTTACAATGACATAGACGATTTTAAAGCGAAAAATCCTGACAAGCCATTGAACTTATGATAATAATACTGAAAAGAACCCAAACCGATAAGATATCCTACATGACTGGCTGCCCAACTATAAGCTATCTGCCCAAACCAAAACCGCCTTCGCCCCAAACGACCTTGTCGATCAGCGTCCCATGAAAACCGTCATCCATGATATCGCCAACGGCAATGTAGTCCGCTGGTGATTTCCACTTGCGTATGGGACATGGCAGAATTCCGAACTCGTTCAATAGGTTGTGATACTTCTCCTCCAAATTCCCTGGAATGCGCCGACCATTTAACATCAAGCTCGCCTCTTTCAACCCAGGGTGTCCCATCCGTGATATATGTAACTAATAGCTGCACTTGTGCAACAACTCCACCGGCCATTGCAGTGAGCTTTGCATTCACTTTGATGATCCACCATAATGTAATGGCGGACTCCACTCCCAAGAAAATATGAAATCTCTTTTATTCACACTTATTGCCATTCTGCTGGTAACTGTTTCTACCCAGGCGCAACACGTAAATGTTGGCATAAAAGGCGGCCTGAATGCTTACACCATTAAGGGCGACAATAGCGGCAATTTCGACCCGAAACTCAGATTCAATATTGGTCTGCTGGGTCATATCCATATGGACAATCAATTTGCTCTTCAGCCAGAAGTCGTCTATTCCGTGCAAGGCACGCAATACAAAAGTGGCGACAACGATGTAAAGCTCAACCTGAACTATGTGAACATCCCGCTACTCTTTCAATACATGTTCGACAATGGCTTCAGGCTGGAAGCAGGCCCACAGCTTGGAATCCTTGCCAGTGCCAAATCGGAAATCGGCAACAACAGTACTGACGTAAAAAATAACTACAAAAGCACCGACATTGGACTAGTAGTAGGCATGAGTTACGTGAAGCCGTCTACAGGTTTTGGGTATGACCTTCGATACGTTCATGGCCTGACTGACATCAGCGAGAATAATGCATCCAACTCTTATAACAGAGGCTTGCAATTCGGTATATTCTACCTCTTTCAGCACAAATCATAAGATCAGAGGTTGCCTCAAAAGCCCCTAAAAATGAAGTGAATGTCACATTGAGCTCGTCGAAATGCTTAAGCACGTTAAACAATAAGGTTTCGACAGACTCAACCTGACATAGGATTAGGGCTTTTGAGACAACCTCCTTTTTCTTGCCATCCATCCACCTTAAAGAAACAGTCACTATGAAAGCACCTTCAGCTCCTAAGAAAATTACCTGGATTATTGGTTTGATCAGCGGTATCCTTGGCATCATTGGCCACTACGCCCATGTTCAGATTCTAAGCGAGTACAACTACACGCTGTTATTAGTGGGCTTTCTGGTGCTGGCTGCCGGCACGACATTCAGAGAGATCTAGTGAATAACTACCAATACTCATAGATCCTCGAAATCTTCCCATTCCTGAATTCGAACATTGTCATTTGCGCCTCACCAATAGTAACTTCTCCATCCTTGGCGGTGACGAAGCTTTTGCTCACGGCAATGGCATTCAGCCCCACTATTTTATTGAGAATTTTGATGTCGGTTACACTTCCGTCATAGCCACCGTTTTTCTGATTACTGACATAGCCATCATAAAGATCTTGACGGGAATAAGTACCGCCATAATGGGGATGGACGTACTCGAAGTCGTCCGTAAAGAGATCAAAAATATTGTCAATATCTCTTGGCTGAGACTTGGCTTGAAAAACTTTCAGATTGAGTTCATAGTACTTTTCGAGCACTATGTTCAGAGAGTCTTCGTGGGTCGGCTTGCCATCCTGAGCATTTGCTGTAGTAGCAACTGAAGTCATAAAAAGAGATAGAAAAAAGTGGATTGCTGTTTTTGTCATTGTTGAAATTCTTGAATTTTAAACTGAAACTAAATTTCACCCACAACCATAAGTTGTGGGTTCATTTTTAAAAAAGTCGGAACTACCGCTCAATATTAACGTATAGCCTACCCAAGTTGGAGATAGTTTTTATCTTTAACATATCATTAACAAAGGCATGCTCTGGCCGCCTGCTATTAACCAAACCAGAAGCCATGGTAAAGTACATCTCCGAAATGATTGGTCAGCACATGACCCTCACCGAAGAAGAAACCGAGGTACTCAACGACTGTATCCCTATTCGTAGCTACAAAAAAGGCACGATCCTGCTTAGGGAAGGCCAAATCGCCACCGAGTGCTATTTCAACATCAAAGGCTGCGTGCGTCACTACTACCTTTCTGATGGTGAAGAGAAGACCACCCAGTTTTATACCGAAGAGCAGTCCATTGCCTCCATGAACAGCTACCTCAACAAGGTGCCCGCCAACCACTATCTGGAGTGCGTAGAAGACACCACCCTGGCTGTGTTCGGCTACGAAAAGGAGAAGGAGCTGTACCGAAAGCATCCAAAATTTGAATCGCTTTGTCGGCTTTCGATGGAGGATGACTTTGGCAAGCAGCAGGAAATGCTGGCCAACTACATCATCCAGAGTCCCGAAGAGCGCTACCTCAATCTGCTCGAAACCAGACCAGGCCTGCTAAACCGGGTACCTCAGTATCACCTGGCCAGCTACCTGGGTGTGAAACCGGAGTCGCTGAGCAGGATCAGGAAGCGGGTAGCGGAGAAGGGTTAGTTCTCCGTCCAGCTTGTTTTCACTGCACCTGTATCACAATCTTCCCAAAAGGGTGCCCTTCTTCCATATAGCTAATGGCTTTTGGAACATCCACCAGCGGATAACTTCGCTCGACTACCGGTCTCACTTCTCCAGCGTCAACCATCTGCCTGACTGCCTCGAGGTCTTTCCTGTTGGCACTGGCCAGCATATTGATCACTTTCTTGCCTTCAGTGATGGCAACCCATGGCCCTAAAAACATAGCTCCGGGCGAAAAGGCAGTTGTCACGTACCTGCCATGCTTGTTAAGCACTCGCTTCAGTGCTGACACCGAATGATTGCCCACGACGTCAAAAATGAGGTCGTAGCGCTCACCACCCTTGGTAAAGTCAGCCAGTTTGTAGTCAATGGTGTGGTCGGCACCCAAAATCTTCGCCAGCTCCGTCTTGCCGGTGCTGGCTACAGCAGTCACTTCTGCGCCGAAGGCTTTGGCTATCTGCACAGCAAAGGTGCCCACGCCGCCGGAAGCTCCGTTGATCAGCACCTTCTTTCCGGGACTGATCTGCCCTTTGTCCCGCAGCCCCTGCAGGGCGGTTACAGCCGCCATCGGCAAAGCGGCAGCTTCTCCGAACAAGGCATTTGATGGCATGTGCGCCAGCGCTTTCTCGGGAACTGCTACGTATGCAGCAAATGCTCCGAAGCCGTAAGCCGACAGGTCGCCAAACACTTTATCTCCAGGCTTGAAATAGCTCACACCTTTGCCAACGGTTTCAACCTCCCCGGCCATATCGGCACCAAGGATGTTGTTCTTCGGCTTGAAAAAACCAGCCATCATTCGAACTGGAAACGGCTGCCCTCTCAACAGGTGCTTGTCTGCCGCATTCACGGAGGCTGCATGCACTTTTACCAGCACCTCACCGGGCCCCGGCGTGGGCTTTTGTACGTCCTTCAGTTCCAACACATCCGGCGCACCATATCGTTGATATATAATTGCATTCATTTTAATTAATGTTTTTGAGTTTTTTGATCTTATTTCTACAATCAGGCTACGACGGCCTTCGATGTCACCTTTCTGACTGACACACCCCTGATCAGTAGCCACAGACAGAGTGACATTTCTGCCAGCACTGCCGGCCCCACCACTATATTGTCGAAGAGCTCTTCGTGTCCCGGAGCCAGAAAATTGCCGAAGCTGTTGATTAAGTAGCCCAAAGCGGCGATGATGATCATAGTCCCCAACCAGGCTGGGAAGCCATCGGACTTGATGATCAGGTAGCCAAGCAATACGCAATGAAGCCCAAAGAACGCTCCTGCGATCAGGTAGCCAACTGTGTGCATGTTGAGAAAAAACAGCGCCAAAGCATTGAGCTGATCAGGGCTGAATACCGACAGGTAGCCGGAGCCATTGAGTAGCTGCAGGGCCATGTAGTGGTTGAGCAGGTTCACGCTGGCGATGGCCGGATGAGCCAGCAACCGAAGTAGCGCTGCTGTGAGTGAAAGGGTTTTATTCACTGGTTTAAGCAGCTGATACAGCAGCACAGACACCACCAGGTCGCACAGGAAGGCTACCAGGTCGGCTGCAAAGCCGAGACGAAACAGCCCTTCAGCAGCTACAATGTTTTGAGCGGTCTCCGAAGCGTCGCCCGGCACCATTACACCAGCACGCACATAGCCTTCGCTGAAACCGGCAGTAACGAAAATGATCAGATAAAGGAATCCGGCGATCCTTGCCATTTTTTTATTTGAGTTCATGGTTCAATTTTGTTGTTGTTGAAAAAAATGGGCGGGCTGCCTGAATCAAACAGCACCTACCCTTTTTTGCTTTTGACTATCTGTTGAATTCAACCACGTGGCTGCTAACGGTAATGGTTCGCTTCAAAAAGAATGGCGGCACACCGCCGACATGCTCTTCTGTAAGCAAATTCACCAGCGCTCTGGGGCCGTCGATCAACCCTGCCGACTTCACCATTTCGGCGTACGCTTCGTTGTACATCTGCTGTCTTTTCCTTCCACCAATGAGCATCCAGTATTTTGCCTCAGCGCTACCGCTGACACTGCTGATCACTTTAAAATTACTCTCCTTCAGGTGCACCTGAGTGGAGCTTTGGTTTTGGTTGCGCATGATAGCCCTGCCAGCCCCACAAGAGCTGATAACCACCATCATAATCATTACTGCGATTGTTGAAATTGACTTTTTCATCTTCTTCTTTGTTTTGAGTTTTTGAAATTGATTTAACTGTTTTTCGTTTTTGAATACCCAAAATTAGAGTGGTGAAAAACCGATTTCATTGACTTTGGTTAAGAAGAGAGCCGACAAACTTTTTATTGAAATTTGATTATCCAGGGGGCATAAAAATAAAGGGCAACCTCCATCGATAACAGAGATTGCCCAATGCCCTTTGAAAGGCGACTGCTTACTTTTGCTGCTGTAGCTTCTTCAACTTCTGAAGATATTTCTTCGCTTCACCTTGATTGCCGAGAGCCTGATAAGCTCCTGCGAGCTTACTCAACAGATCAGCAGAGTCGGGAGACTGTTTCAAAAGAGCCAGGTAGATATCAATGGCCTGCCTATGCTTACCATTTTCGATTAAAAAATCGGCGATTGAAAAAGCGCCATAGCTTCTTCCTCCTTCTATCAGGTCGCTGATCAACATAGCTGAACCCAACGCCTCATAAAGTTCCCGGAAGCGGGTGTAATCCCGGGCTCGCAGGGCACTTCGAACAATAGTAAATCTTGACCACAAAGACATGTCCGGTGAAAAGCCATACCGGGAAGCCCTTTCTTTGGTATAACTATGGGCGTATGCCATGCCGCCTGCCTCGACGAACGCTTGCAGATCATCTACCTGCAATTCCGGATAGTACCCGAAGTATTTTCGAAGGCCATGATACAGCGTGGAGTAACCGGTTGAGCGGTGCTCCTCATTTTCCAGCCTGAAACAAGTCCAATTGAGCCCGGGCAAATCCTTTTCCGAAAGCAGGGAATCCAGCTTGTCGACTCCCCGGTTCACTTCAAATTCGTTGGGGCTAACTGAAAAGTAGAGCGATTTGTTGAGTGCCGGCAACTTATCCAGCACGTCCACTTTGTCCAGGAGGGGGAAAGGACTTGCCAACATATAGCCATCAAACAAAGACGGGTGATTTGTCAGGATGTGGAAAGCAAAACTTCCTGCGTATTCCCAACCAAACAACAGTCGTTCGCCACTGGTTCGATAACTGCTTTCCACATAAGGTATCAGCTCTTTTTCTATAAACTCAGCGAACTGCTGTTTGCCATCAGCAAAGTGATTGAAGCGTTGCGGATAGCTATTAGTTATGCCCACTACAATGAACTCCGGTGCTAGCTGATACTGCTTGAAAGTGGCAGCAAGGCCTACGGTGTGCAGGAAGAATCGCTGACCATCCAGTATGAAAATAACGGGATAACGCTTTTCCTCCTCACCATATCCATCAGGCAGATAGACCTGAATCTGCCTTTCCTCACCAAGGATTTTCGAAGCAATGGAATGGTTGGCTCCAACGATATTTTCAGTAGTGGAGACCTGCGCTTGTAGTTTAATAATTGATAGAAAACTGATAGCTGCCAATGTCAGCGCCTTGAACATTGTTCCGGGGATTGTAAATCGCATGTATAAATATAAAAACTTTTAAAAGGGTATGGCAGCAAAACAGTCAAACTTCCCTGCCACACCCTTGCTACTATTTACCTGCTTTGGTCCTTGCTTCATCGGCAATTGCCTGTGTAATTGTACTCCCAGCGGAGCTAACAGCCGACACGTTGAAGAAGCCTGTGACGTTGGTGTTCGAATTTTCATCGGTACTTTTCACGTTGGTTATCACATTGGCCAGGGGAGTAGCAAACAGCTCAGAGAAACCTCCAGGCCTGTTGGTCTGCAGAATGACGCCTGACAGATATTCAAACGTCACAGGGTCAATCGAGTGAATCTCCACATACAGCGAGTCGCCTATTTCGTAGGGCGGGTGATAGTAGTTTTTTCTGTCAGGCAGCGGATCCAACGGGTTCACAAAGTCACGGCGAATAACCTGATGGAATACTTCTCCATCCACCGACTGGCTTGGCGACAAGCCCGCATCGAAAGCAATATTGATCTCTGACGCTTTGCCCAGGTAGTTACCATTTTTCCACGCCTTGATCCAGTACGCATCGCCGGGCCCCACCGGATCGGTTGCCACAAACTCCGCTGAGTAGTACGATTCCAGTATATTGAAGTCTTTGGAATTGTACTTGTACAATATGGTATCCACTTCAGGCACACGCCCGAGCGTTGACAGCGCCTCAAATGTTTCACCGGCATAGGTAACCGCCAGTTTGTATGTATGGCCTACTTCGCCCAGCGGCGCATCGGCAGGATCCCAGTAGTAGGCATCGGCACCTTCCTGAAAGTTGTAAACCACTCCTGTGTTAAGGTCTTCCACCGTTACCTGCGCTCCAGGTGTCAGGCTTGGGTAGGAGTTATCAAAATATGGTTGCGATCGTGACACCATGACCTTCTGTCGTTCCATTGTCTGAGTAAGCCAGGCATCTATCACCAGTATTTCCTCAGCTTCTTTGAGCTCCGGCTGAATGGCGGTTTCGCAGCCAAAACCAAAAACTATTAATGCGATATATATGATCTTTTTCATTGTTGTTGAGTGTTAAAATTTGAAGTTGTAAGTAACGGCGGGAATCAGTGTGCCTATCAGAGAAAGCTGCTTGGCAGCCGTTTGCTGAGGGGCATCTGTCATTTGTCTGTCCCTGCCCTGAGAAAAGTAGATGCTGAAAGGGTTCTTTCTGGCGTACAGGTTGTACACGGAGAAAACGATGTGGTCATTGCCTGACCGGTTCTTCTTGCCCCGCCACACATTGTTAATTGTAAGTGACGC
Source organism: Imperialibacter sp. EC-SDR9 (assembly GCF_902498805.1). Classification (GTDB taxonomy): domain Bacteria; phylum Bacteroidota; class Bacteroidia; order Cytophagales; family Cyclobacteriaceae; genus Imperialibacter. The sequence goes on from NZ_LR701576.1 coordinate 98,589, forward strand.
ATCCAGCCTGTGGTAGTTTGGAAGTCGGAAGTTGTTTCTCTCACTTCCGCTCACGTAGGGAATGACGTAACCTGCCGACATGTAACGATCCGTTGGAAACGTGGTGGGTGTGCCTGACATGAAGCTAAAGTTGGCAGAAAGGGAAACCCTCTTAGTCAGGTCGTAGAAGCCAGCCACCTTGAGGTTGTGGCGCTGATCGAAACGGGTAGCGTACCAGTTGCCTTCATGGTTCTTGCGGTCGTTTCCAAAATTGATCCCGTCCACTTTCAGCTCCGACTTGCCCAGTGTGTAGCTCACCCAGCCGGTCAGTCTCCCGGCGTTTTTCTTCACATAAAGCTCCAGACCATAAGCCCTGCCAACGCCTGAAAGCAGCTGAGAAGCAATGAATTCGTTGATGAACAGTTCAGCTCCGTCGATGTAGTCGACCTGGTTCTTGTTCCACTTGTAATATACTTCGGCAGAGGTCTCGAAACGCTTTCCGCCAATGTTCCTGAAGTAGCCCATGGCCACCTGATTACCCATTTGCGGGGCAATGTTGTTGTCCGAAGGCTGCCAGATATCAATTGGCGTAGAGGCCGTAGTGTTAGATATCTGGTGGATATACTGGCTCATGCGGTTGTAGCTGGCTTTTATGGAGCTCGACTCCGAAAGCTGATACCTCAGCGAAGCCCTCGGCTCAACGTTTTGATATGAAGCGATCGACTCCCAGTCGCCTTTCTCTGTAACTGATAGCAACGGTTTCTCCACACCTGCCAGGGTGTCGCCATAAGTCATCAAGCTACCACCGAGGTTGTTGAAGTAGCTGAACCGCACTCCGTATTGAGCAAACAGTTTGTCACTCAGCTTCTGGTCATTGCTCAGGTAAACAGCGGTTTCCAGGGCTTTGCGCCGGTCGAGGCTGATATCTGTTCTGATGCCATTGTTCACTGTCGAGGCATTGGCTGGTTCGAAGCCGTACAAAATAGCTTCCCCTCCAAAGGTTAGCTCATTGTTCACATTCAGAAACCAGTTGAACTCCGGCTTGAAATTCCACGTGCTTACTTCGGCGGCCCAGTCGAACTTATCCAGTTTGTTGGTGCCAAAGCTGAAACCATAGTCGTAGTTGCTGTAAAAAGCTGAGACGTTGGAAAACAGCTTATTGCCATACAGGTGATTCCAGCGTACCGTGGCGGTGCGATTGCCCCAGTCGAAACCCTGCGATTCGTCAAATGAAAAAACGTCACGCCCCAGGTAGCCGGAAACGTACACACGGTTTTTATCATTGATGTTGAAATTGGTTTTGGCAGTGAGGTCGTAGAAATACATGCCTGCGCCGTCAGACAGCATATTGGTAAAAGGCCGCACCAGCACATCGGCATACGACCGGCGACCCGCAATAATGAAGGAAGACTTATCCTTCTTAATTGGCCCCTCCACTGCCAGCCTGCTAAACACGGTACCCACACCTCCGGCTACATCATAGTCTTTGTTGTTGCCTTCTTTCATGCGGATATCGAGAATGGAGGACAAGCGACCACCGTAGCGGGTGGGGATGCCGCCTTTGTACAGCTTCACATCTTTCACGGCGTCGGGATTGAACACCGAAAAGAAGCCAAACAGGTGTGACGACTGGTACACCGGAGCCTCGTCAAGCAATACGAGGTTTTGCCCGACGCTTCCTCCACGCACATTGAACCCAGCAGTGCCTTCGCCTACAGAACTGACACCAGGCAGCAACTGTATACTTTTGAGCACGTCCACCTCCCCGGCAAATGCCGGCAGCTTTTCAATGGCCTTCATTTCCAGCTCAATCGTACTCATTTCAATACTGGCCACATTTTCATCAATGGCCTCGCTGGTAATCACCACGGTTTCCAGCTCTGCATCAGCCGACCGCAGTTCCAAATCCAGTCTGATATCCTGGGTCAGGTCAATTGCCTTGTGTGTGTCGCCATAACCAACATAGCTGACATCCAGGTTGTAACTACCCTCCGCCAGTGTAATGGAATAAAAGCCATAAACGTTGGCTGTGGTGCCGCCCGATATCTCTCTGACAAAAACATTGGCGCCGATAAGGGCCTCCCCATTGCTTTCATCTTTGAGGTATCCACTGATCGTGAATTGCTTTGCCTGACCAAAGGCGGTCAGGGCTAGCAGGAGACATAGTGCTCCGGTAAAGATTGTTTTCATAGTTCTTATTGTTTTGAGTTTGATGAGGCAAAACAAGTCACCCCAATGATGTATTTCATTGACTTTAGTTAAGAAGCGCCAGCGCACATCAATAAACTCTCAACTCAAAAGAAAAATAAGTGTGGGGTAAAAGTCGGGGATTGAAAAAAGTTACAGCCTTGGTAAATGAATGATTACAGATTCCCTGGAAACCAGATTCATTCCGGAAATGATGTATACGAAAAATCAGTTTTTCACCTTCCTCATCCACTTTTTCGCCTTTTCCGCATCCGTAAAGCTTTTCATCGAAATGGGCGGTTTGCTCATGCTGAACAGCAGGTTCATAATGAACCTCGACAGACCGGGATTCGACACCACGGCCATTGTCGTATAGATCTCCGGCAGCATTTCTCTGGAAAACTTCTGGGTTTCTTTGTCGGGCACAGGCGAGTTTTTGAGGTAAAAAAGCAATGGCACAGGCTTCAGCCGAAAGTGATCAAGTGGACACCACGTTGATTTCTCATCTTCCCATTCAACCCATTGGGGTCTCTCGCAGAGGACCCTGATGGGTTCATACCGTTGCTCCTCTTACACCTATGAGCTCGCTCCTTTCTATTTTTTGGTGTAGGGATCAATAGTAATAATGCTTCCATCGGGCCGATGAGTAAGCTCAGTAACTTTTATATTTCTTAAATGGGTTTGCCCGCCAGAAAGGGTGCTGTCATGGTAAAACAGATACCATTTACCATCAATCTCTACAATCGAATGGTGGTTGGTCCAGCCAATGACAGGATTAAGCACAACACCCTGATAGGTAAAAGGCCCATAAGGATTATCGCCTGTGGCATAGCAAATAAAATGCGTGTCGCCAGTGGAATATGAGAAGTAGTATTTGCCGTTGTACTTATGCACCCAGGCAGCTTCAAAAAACCTGCGATCGTTGTCCGATGCAAGCAATGGAACACCATTTTCATCCAGAATATCCACTTGTCTCACCTCTTCGGCGAAGCCCAGCATGTCATCACTCATTTTGGCAATACGTGGTTTTATGGCAGGCTCGCCCTCGGCAGGGTAGGAATCGGACGGTACGTACTCCCCTGTTTCCCATCGTTGCAATTGGCCACCCCAAATGCCCCCGAAATACATATAGGAGCTACCGTCCGTATCAGTAAAAACAGCCGGATCGATGCTGTAGCTACCCTCGATAGGCTGATCCATTGGTGTGAATGGCCCTTCGGGTTTAGCGGCAACTGCCACTCCTATCCTAAACACGTCTTCTTTGTCTTTGGCAGGAAAGTAAAAAAAGTACTTCCCATCCTTGAGAGCAGCATCCGACGCCCACATTTGCCGGCCTGCCCACGGCACATTGTCGATATGGAGCGCTATACCGTGATCTGTTACTGGCCCTCCGATTTTGTCCATCGAATAAACATGATAGTCCACCATGCCAAAGTGGTCGCCGTTGTCATTAGCAGGAATGCCCGCATCAAAGTCGTGCGAGGGATAAATGTAAACCTTTCCATTGAAAACATGTGCCGACGGATCGGCCGTGTAGAGGTCGGTCACCAGTGGCTGCGAAATGGCACCAAGACTGTCTGTATCCGTTTCAGCTTCGGTTTCGGAGGAATTGGAAGTGGTTTTTTGATCACAAGCGCTAAAGCAAACAACTGCGCCGAGCAGGACTAACTGATTGAGTTTGGTATGTAGTTTCATTCTGTAGGTATTAGGCTGGTGAAGTCAATTTATAAAATTTTCTTTTTCAAATTGTCACCAATCAACTTGGGTTTGCGGGCCAGAACTCCGAAAAAGCTAATCAAAAATAGAGATGTCAGACAAAGGCCTCAATCCATTATGAACAGCAAGAATGTCAATTTTCTCCTCTGTGAGGATGGTATAAATGATCCGATAGGATTTATAAATTAGCTCTCTGATTGCCGGGTTGTCTATCTCAGGAACTACTCTCCCAATCTGAGGAAACTGTATTAAAATTTCTGCCTTCTCAAATATTTGATCTGTCAGTTGTTCCGCATATCTAAGTGACCTGGGTTCAAAATGCTCCCTCAATTCATGGATATTTTCAATCGCTTCTCTGGTCCAGTTTACTTTGACCATTGCTTAAGCATTTCTTTCGCCTCTTTCGAAGAATGCACTTCCCCCTTCTTGGACTGGGCCAAACCGGCTTCAATCTTTTGTAGCAAGATCAATTTATCCATGAGTTCGTCAATAGAAAATTGATCTGGCATATCCTTAAGGCTTATAATTACTTGATCTTTCGTTATCATTTTTATTCCTTTTACTCAATATACGAATAATAGCGAATACAAAACCAGTGATAAACTAGTTCTCACCAGTCGATCTCACCAAGGTCATTCGCTTTCAAGTATGCATTCGTTTTACTAAACGGCTTACTACCAAAAAAGCCACTATGCGCAGAAAAGGGTGACGGATGCGGTGATTCTATCACATAATGTTTCGACTTGTCAATAACAGCCCCCTTGCGCTGCGCATAAGCTCCCCATAAAATAAAAACCAAATTTTCCTTTTCAACCGAAACCGTCTTTATCACTTCGTCAGTAAAAGTTTCCCACCCCCGGTTCTGATGCGATCCCGGGCGGCTGGCTCTTACCGTTAAAGTAGCATTGAGCAACAATACTCCCTGATCGGCCCAGCGCTCCAGATTGCCTGAAGGAGGAATATCCTTTCCAAGATCGTTGGCCAGTTCTTTAAAAATATTGACCAGCGACGGCGGCATTTTAATACCGTCTTTTACTGAAAAACACAAGCCATTGGCCTGATTTGCTCCGTGATATGGATCCTGGCCAATGATCACCACCTTTACCTGATCAAAGGGACAATGGGCGAATGCATTGAAAATTTCTTTGCCTGGAGGGTAAACAATATGCTTTGAGTATTCATCTTTTACGAAAGAAGTAAGGTCGACGAAATAGCTTTTGTCAAATTCAGGTAACAATTTCTTCTTCCAGCTTTCTTCAATTTTTACATCCATGAATCATTTTTTTGATTTTCTTTGTATCTTAATAGCCTCCTGGCAACAACCAACCCTAATATAGGCATCCGCATTTAAGTCTTACAATTTCATGGTAACTGAAATTACAGAAGGGGTAAAAGTGAGCGTCATCACAGAATATCAGCCGGAATACTCCAATCCGAAGCAGATGCACTTTGTGTTTACTTACAAGATTACCATAGAGAACTGCGGAGACAATACCATACAACTTTTGCGCCGCCACTGGTACATCCACGACCTCAACACGCAAGTGAGGGAAGTAGAAGGCGAAGGCGTAGTGGGCCAGCAGCCAATTCTGGAACCCGGCGAAACACATCAGTACGTAAGCGGATGCAACCTCCGATCAGGCGTTGGCAAAATGCTGGGCTCCTACCTCATGGAAAAAGTACTCGACGGTAAGAAATTCCAGGTGAAGATTCCCGAGTTCACCATGGTGGTGCCTTATAAACTCAATTGATTCTTGTCGCTTTCCAGAAGGCTTTATCCTGCAAAAGCATATTTTTCCTACTGGCTCAATGCTGTTGACGAACAGTCTTTGCATAGTCCCTTTCTTTTCAAGTTTTATAATGAGGTATTAAAACCCAAAAGCCCATCTGCGGCTTTCGAGCCTATTGAAAAGCACCGAAGGGCTTTATTAAGAGACAAAAGGCTCATCGACTTGCAAGACCCAGGAGCGGGCTCACTCGTCAGTCGCTCGCAACAACGAACAGTAGGCAGCATAGCGAAACACAGCCTGTCGTCGCCAGTCTTTTGTTCCTTTTTATACCGACTGACAAGATTTCAGCAACCCGAACGCAGCCTGGAAATTGGCACTTCTCTGGGCATTTCGGCTGCATACCTGGACAAAGTTTCTTCTGGTTCGTTGACAACCATCGAAGGAAGTCCTGCCATTGCCGCCATAGCTAGAGAGACTTTTGATCGGCTGGCCTGCCAAAACATAAAGCTTATAGAAGGAAGGGCACAGGAAGCGCTCATGCCTTTTATTCAAACCACACCAAAACTGGATCTGGTCTTCATAGATGCTCATCACAGCGAAGAAGCCACACTTTCATTCTTTGAGAGTTTGCGGGGGAGCCTGCACCAGCAAAGCATCGTCGTAGTCGGAGACATTCACTGGTCGGCGGGAATGGAACGGGCATGGCGGCAGCTAATCCAGCATGAATCGGTGACACTGTCGGTTGATATTTTTCATGCTGGCATACTTTTCTTCAACCCTGATTTGAGGAAAGGGACAGAGGTACTATGGTGCTAAACTGACGTCTAAGAAATGGTTTCCTTTTTTGTCAAATGGATAAATAGCTCCCGGCCGGCCCTGGGTGGAATTGAATTGTAACAGGTCTCAAATACCTTAAAATCAAACAGTGGCTCGAAATACGTCTTGTACTCCGCTGCATTGCCTCCAAAAGGAGGTCCGTCATTGTTGAGTGGGTCATTAAACAATACTCCCACCAGCTTACCTCCCGGGCTCAACAATTCATGCATTTTCTCCGCATAGCTTTGCCTTAGCGACGGATCGATTGCGCAAAAGAAAGTCTGCTCGACGATGAGATCATATTGGCCGTTATGGTCAAAAAAATCCCCTTCTATCAGCTGCTCTTGCGTCAAATCAGGTACTCTTTGACGAAGGTTGTTGAGCGGTTCACGACTCAAATCGATGACAAAAACGTTTTGGAAGCCCTTTTTGAAAAGGTATTCGGCTTCGTAGCCATTTCCAGCTCCAGGGATCAGAATTCTGGTTTGTTTGTCGGTGAGCTGATCAAAATAGGCCTTGAGGGGTGTGGTAATGGCACCGGCATCCCAACCAGTTGACCCATCCCCGTATCTTTTTGTCCAAAAATTGGCGTCCAAATTCATAAACTAGCTGTAATGACGGCAATTAACATTGTTTTAAGACATTAGTTCCCTAATTTTGCGGCTGTTTTGACATTCTGCACAAGTAATAGACCAATACCATGAGTGAAGGAGGAAGTAATAATAAAAAGCAGCAATCAATCGTCATAGCCCTGGCTATCCTTTTGTTGCTGGCTTTAGTGAAGATAGGTATCGACTACAGCACCAATAAATCGCTCACGGCAGACAATATGGCGAAGCAGGAGGAGCTGACCGAAACATATTTCAGTCTTGATTCGGTATCATCTGAGCTCGATAAACGCATCCAAACCATTACCGAACTGGGTGGTGAGATAGACACGCTTTTGAAAGTGAAAGAGCAGCTGGAGAAAGAAAAAGAGGCCATAAGAACCCGAAGCAACAGAGAAATTGGGCAGCTAAAAGCCCGGGTGGAAGGTTACCGTGAGCTGCTGGTGGCACAGGACGAAGAGATTACCAAGCTAAGAGCCATCAATGAGAAGCTTTTAACGGAGAACACAGGCCTGAAAGAAGAGAAAAATGAGCTGACAGCTTCCATAAGAGACCTCAATCAATCCAAAAACAAGCTTGAAGAAAAAGTGGCCCTTGCCTCTCAACTGAAGGTGGAAAACATGGTAATAGCCGCTGTCAATAGCAGGGGGAAAGAAACTATCGGCGAGTTTAAAAACCGCCAGGTTGAATCGATCAAAGTCACTTTCAACATAGCTGAAAACAAAGTGGCACCCGTAGACGGCAAAGATGTGTTGGTACGCATTGTGGCTCCTGACGGCAATGTGCTGTTTGACGTTACGAGAGGTTCAGGCACTTTTTTGTTTGACAACCGGGAGATGTACTACACTGCCAAGCAGGAAATTTTGTTCGATAACACCCGCCAAAAATTATCATTCCTGTACGACAAGGGCAGCGAATACGCAGTGGGCATTCACAAAGTAGAAGTGTATACAGACGGCTATTTGATGGGCGCAGGCTCGTTTACGGTAAAATAATGGAACCCTGCTTAAAGCCATTCACAGCAGCACTTAACATTCTTTTATGGTTTTATGAAGGGGTCGGAGTAGCATTGTAGTTTTAATAAGTTAGTGAAATTAGCCCCTATTTGATTTACATGGACATAAAAAAAGTAACCTCCAAATTTCCATTTGGGTGTTGATATGTTATTCTGGTACTCCTATCGCTTAATGTAAGATCGCTTAACATAGATTTTGTAGTTTGATTATAAATCAGGTGCCTTAAATCAGTTTCTGTTATGCCCAAATAGTTGTCAAACTCCCCCATAAGAACTTTTTGTGCCACACCAAGCTGGAACCTCAACACAAATGGCTGCATTGCACCTCGAAGAGTAAGAAAATCAACGCTATTTACATTTACCCCAAAAGAAAAGACATAAATGAATTTCCCTAATAACTGAGAAGCGAAGGCAACTATAAGAATGTGCCACCAAACTAAGTCCCACCCCATAAAGTTTCCAAGAAGAATACAAGCGACTATAGAAACAACCAAGGTTGTCCAAACAATAGTCCTTTCCTTTTTTTTACTCATGATAAATAGGCTTGTTGATGAAATAACTCCTTGCGAGTCTTGTAAGGGACTTGCTTGACATAAAAATATAATAATTTTTCTCCCCCCGACCATCAGTTTAGTTTTTTGAGGGCTATGTTGTAGCCTGTGTTGGCTACTAATTCAGCAATTTACCAGTGCCAGATTGTCAATTTTCGATTTCTGAGATGAATCTCCATTAATATGGAGAATTAGGTTGACCTACCTCTTGCTGCCAAAGTTGGTGTGCTTGATTGGTACATCGTGGCATAATCTTTATCATTCTGATCACTAGACTCTCCTTTGTTCATATTTTTGTAGAAAAATTTATATCCGACCCAAGTACTATACTAGTCAGTCATTTAAAAACAAACATCTCCTGAATGCTCCTTGTCAATTACGATTCGATTACATACCTTTGCAGCCCATTTAATTAATAAGTTATACAATGCTTAACAATTACGAGACAGTATTCATTTTAACTCCCGTTTTGTCTGATGTTCAGATGAAGGATGCTGTTGAAAAATTCAAAACCGTGGCCGTCGACAATGGCGCAGACATGGTAAATGAGGAAAATTGGGGCTTGAAAAAGCTGGCGTATCCGATCCAGCACAAAACCACAGGTTTCTATCAGTACTTTGAATTTAAAGCAGCTCCTGGGGTTGTGGCAGCACTCGAAACCGAGTTCCGCCGTGACGAAAAAGTTATGCGTTTCCTTACCGTTGCGTTGAACAAAGACGCAGTCGAGTACAACAACAAGCGTAGGAAAGGCGAATTCAACAAAAAAGAAAAGGAGGTCGCAGCATGACACTGATGAACGAACCCATCAACAGGGACATCCAGAAAATTAAGAAGTATTGCCGTTTCAAGAAAAACGGAATCAAATACATCGACTACAAGGATGCTAACTTCCTGTTGAAATTTGTAAACGAACAAGGCAAAATTCTTCCAAGAAGACTAACAGGCACCAGCCTTAAGTTCCAGAAGAAAGTAGCCCAGGCGGTAAAAAGAGCAAGACACATTGCTATTCTACCGTACGTAACTGATTCATTGAAGTAAACCACCGAGGATCATGGAAATTATACTAAAAGAAGACGTAAAAGGCGTTGGCTACAAAAACGATACAGTTTCTGTAAAGCCAGGGTTTGGACGTAACTACCTGATTCCTCAGGGATTGGCTATTATCGCCAATAACTCCAATAAGAAGCAAGTTGAAGAAAACATCCGCCAGGCTGCTCACAAAGCAGAGAAGATCATTCAGGACGCTCAGGCGCTTGCTGCATCTATCGGCGAGTTGGTTGTAACTATCAACACCAAAGCTGGCGAAAGCGGCAAAATATTTGGTGCTGTTACAGCTCTTCAAATTTCTGACGCTCTGAAAGACAAAGGATTTGAAGTAGATCGTAAGAGAATCACTTTCAAAGAGGCTGTGAAGAACGTTGGTGAACACACGGTACTGCTTGATCTTCACAAGAATGTGAAGCACGAGATCACTGTGAATGTTGTCGGTGAGTAATCCGAATACAAGATCATAAAGAAAAGGCGCTCTCAAGGCGCCTTTTTTTGTGCGTAAACCTTCATAACTGAGTAACTCTTTCACTCAGCATTAGGTTAACTTAGTTAGTTATTTGATCTGAAACTTACTATCTCAAAACACCCGAAACTATCATCTTGAAGAAATTGATAAATCTCATGCTGATATTCTGTTAAAATCTCTACTATCATCTGTGTTTTGAGGTTGCCAGTGCGTATCCAGATTATTTTTGGAGGAAACCCATAAAGTAAATTAAGATCATTGAAATCGGAGTCTTGTGTTACTATGGTATAGCCATTAACCTTAGCAAATTCCCAAATAGCATTGTCCCGAACATTGATCAGGCCTTCCTTTTTAACATGTGTAGCGTTGGAAAATTCGATCGGAAGGTATTTCAGAATTCTATGAGAGATATTCTGATCGAACAAGATTTTCATTGGGACACCTGATAAATCCTATTCTCCCTATCAGCTGCGTAACTTAAGGCTGCATATATATCCGTTTCGGTCAGTTCGTCGAAGTCAGCCAATATTTCCTGAACCGTCATCCCTGAAGCCAACCAACCAAGAATATCACTAACAGTAATACGCATTCCACGGATACACGGCTTGCCTCCTCTCTTCCCTGGTTCAATTGTAATAATTTGTTTGTAGTCAGTCATAACTAAAGTATTAACAGATTAAATCTACAAAAATTCATGCATCTTAAATAACGATGCTTCTCCATACGTTATTTACTTATTTTGCGACATGTTTCGCACCGAAATTAGCATAACGCCACATCAGCATTTAATCACCCATCAGGATTCGATCCTGACCATAGGCTCCTGCTTTGCTGATGTCATGGGCAATCGCATGGCTGAAAGCAAGTTTTCAGTCGACATCAATCCATTTGGCACCGTTTACAACCCTGTCTCCATTTTCAAGCTGCTTTCACAAGCTGCAAGCAACACCAGTTTTCCAAAAGAAGGAATCGTTGAAAGTCAGGGCATTTACCAGCACTTCGACCTGCATTCAAAGTTTGGGAAGAGAACCAAAGAAGAACTCCAGGCAGAGGTGCAACAGCTTGAGCAAAAAAACACCAAAGCGCTCGCTGATGCAAAATGGCTCATCATTACTTTAGGCACGGCCGTAGTATACGAACGCTCAGGAGAAATAGTAGCGAATTGCCACAAAGTGCCTGCCAGTCAATTTTCAAAAAGGATATTGTCGGTTAAAGAGGTGATCAGAGCCTACGAAAATGTGCGGAACCAGCTTTTTCAGGTCAATTCCGGCATCCAAATGATAGTCACTGTTAGCCCCGTACGGCATGTCAAAGACACACTGGTCGTCAACAGCCAAAGTAAGTCCATCCTGCGGGTGGCGGTGGCTGAAATGACCGCATTCCCTGAGGTTAGCTACTTTCCCTCCTACGAGATCATGATGGACGACCTGCGGGACTATCGCTTCTACGAGAAGGACATGATCCACCCCAACGAAACAGCGCACGACTATATCTGGGAAAAGTTCTCCGGGGCTTACTTCGAGGAGTCCACCAGGCAGCTGATTCTTAAGTGGCAGAAGTTGAAAAAAAACCTTGAACACAAGCCTTTTCACCCGGCTTCGGCACACCATCAGGCTTTTTTGAAAAAGACACTGGAAGAAATGGAACAATTGAGTAGCCAATTGAATTTAGAACAAGAGATACAAGCCCTGAAAAAGGAAATTCTATGACCAAAGGCCCGCAGCCCAACAAGCTGATCAGTGAAACAAGCCCCTACCTGCTACAACACGCCTACAACCCCGTCGACTGGCATCCATGGGGAGAAGAAGCGCTGAACAAGGCACTGAAAGAAGACAAGCCTATTATTCTCAGTATCGGTTACTCTGCCTGCCATTGGTGTCACGTGATGGAACATGAGTCGTTTGAAAACGAAGCCATCGCCCAGCTCATGAACGACCACTATGTGTGCATCAAAGTCGACCGGGAGGAACGGCCCGATGTGGATCAGGTGTACATGGATGCCGTGCAAGCGATGGGACTGAGCGGCGGCTGGCCCCTCAATGTGTTTCTTACGCCGGAGCAAAAACCCTTCTATGGAGGCACTTACTTCCCTGCCAAAAAATGGGCTGGCCTGCTCGAGAATGTAGCTGAGGCATTTAGTAAACAGAGGCAAGAACTCGAAGACTCAGCTGAGAAGTTCGCTGACCACCTTGGTGGTAGTGTGCTGGAACAGTTCAGCCTTTCTTCGCCGAAAAGCAGCTTTTCATTGGCGGAAATCAGCTCTGCGGCTGGCAGACTGATCCCAAAGTTCGACACAGTTTGGGGAGGGCTGCAAAAAGCTCCTAAGTTCCCTATGCCCAGCATTTGGCTATTCCTGCTTCGTCATGGACATTCCACCAACAGCCAGCAATTGATTGATCATGTGCACTTCACACTAATCAAAATGGCACAGGGTGGCATCTACGATCAGGCTGGCGGTGGCTTCGCCCGCTATTCGGTGGATGGCGAATGGTTTGCTCCTCACTTTGAAAAGATGCTGTACGACAACGCCCAGCTCCTCAGCTTGTATTCGGAGGCATATCAGGTAACAGAGAATCCGCTGTTCAAAACGGTAGTGTATCAAACGGTGGAATGGTTGGAGCGGGAAATGCTGCACGAAGAAGGTGGCTTTTTCGCTGCCCTTGATGCCGACAGCGAAGGTGTAGAAGGCAAGTTTTACACCTGGACCAAACCGGAGTTTGAGGCAATAGCAGGCGACCAAAAGGAATTCATCAAAGACTACTACAATATCTCTGACAATGGCAACTGGGAACACGGCAGGAATATCCTGTTTGTTACCGACCCCATCGAAGTAGTAGCCAAGCGAAATCAATTACCAATGGCACAGGCTAAGCAGGCTGTGGCTGCCTTCAACGAGCGGGCTATGCAAGTAAGGGCTTCTAGAATAAGACCTGGACTTGACGACAAGATCCTCACCGGATGGAACGGGCTTTTGATCAAAGGCCTGGCGGATACAGCAATTGTTTTCAAAGAAGATAAATTTGGCAAGCTCGCTGCCAACTGCGCTTCGTTTATCAAAAGCAAGGCGTGGAACAACGGCGTACTGCATCGTACCTACAAAAATGGTCAGGCCAAACTTTATGGCTATCTGGAAGACTATGCTGCTGTCATTGACGGATTTGTGAAGCTCTACGAAGCCAACTTTGATCGGGAATGGCTACAGTTTGCCTATTTGTTGTCCGAACAAGTAATGAATGAGTTCTTCGATAAGGAAGAGCGGCTTTTCTACTACACCTCGGGCAAGGGAGAAAAATTGATCACCCGAAAGAAGGAAGTATTTGACAACGTCATCCCTTCCACCAATTCGATGATGGCACACAACCTGCTCAAGCTGGGGCTTTACTTTGAAAACAACCACTACCTTACTCTCGCTGAGGAAATGACTGCCAGGCTCAAGGCGTTGATACTGACGGAGCCCGACTACCTCACCAACTGGGCAATGATGGCAGGACAGCTGGCCAAGCCAACGGCGGAAATAGCCATAGTAGGGTCCGGTGCGGGCAAGCTTGCCAGTGAGCTTCAACAGACCTACTTACCCAACAAGGTGGTGGCCATTTCTGAAACCGAGACCGATGCCCTTCCGATACTAACCGGCAAAAAGACGGTGAATGAAAAGGCCACAATTTATGTTTGTTACGACAGAGCCTGCCAGCGACCGGTGGGGACTGTTAAAGAAGCTTTGTCGTTGATTGTTTAATCGGAAGATAAGGTCAGCAACTCACTATATGGAGTATTTTGGCTATCTTTGATAAGCAGGCAAATGAACTAAAACTATGATAAGAGCCAGCTTGATCCCTAAAAAACAACAGATTTCAATCGAAGTACCTGCCGATTATGTTGGCACAGAAATAGAAGTAATTGCCTTCAGGAAAAATGAAGGAGTAGAGAGAGAAAAGACAATACCCAAGAAAGTCTCGTTCTCTTCAATTTCTATTGACACTTCCGGTTTCCGATTTGACCGTGATGAAGCCAATGAACGATAAGATATTTTTCGACAGTAATATCCTCATCTATGCTTACTCTAAAAATGAAATAGAGAAACAAGCCGTTTCAAGGAATCTAATTACAAAGTTTAACTCATATATAAGCACTCAAGTCCTTCAGGAACTTACCAATATTATCACAAGAAAATTTCATTTCACCTTCGATGACACTCAAAAAGCCATCATTGAATGTTGTCAAAACAACAGAGTATTTACGAACACAGACGCCATAATTTTAAAGAGTTGCCAGCTAGCATTCAGATATAAATTCTCCTTCTTTGACAGCCTTATTATTGCCTCAGCAATTGAATCTGATTGTAAAATTCTTTACTCAGAAGATTTACAGAGCGGTCAGGTCATTGAGGAAACAGTCACGATTGTAAATCCATTCGTAAGCATTTAATGACTTCTTTCGCCGACATCCTCCTTCCTGTGCCTATCCCGAGGTTGTTTACCTACGAGGTGCCGGCGGAGCATGTCGACAAAGCTGAATCTGGCAGAAGAGTGATTGTGCCTTTTGGGCAAAAGAAAGTACTAACCGGTGTTATCGTTCAACTTCATAGCACCAAACCCGAGAACTATGAAGCCCGTGAAATTCTGGATGTGCTGGACGACCAGCCGGTAATTGTTGACCAGCAGCTCCAACTTATTCAGTGGATGGCCAGCTACTACATGTGCACGCCTGGTGAAGTACTCAACGCCGCCCTTCCGTCCGGACTAAAACTCAGCAGCAAATCGATGGTGCAGAAACACCCGGACTTCGACCCCGATGATGGTGCCCACACCTATTCCGACTCAGAGTGGAAGGTAGTAGAAGCGCTGGAAGAAAAAGAACACCTGAGCTATGACGAGATTTCGCAGATCACCGGCGTTAAAAACATCTACCACCTTATCAAATCGCTATCAGCCAAAGGAGCGATCCTGATTTTTGAGCAGCTCATTGAAAAGTACAAGCCGAAAAAAGAAAGGCGGGTGCGGCTGCAAGCATCCCTGGAGAATGATCTACTGGCGCTGGAAGCGCTCTTTCAAAAGCTCGAAAAGAAAGAAAAACAACTTGAGCTGGTAATGAAATACCTTAGAGAAGTGCCTGTGAATGAGCTGAAAGACAGAAACCAGCTGGGAGTTCCCAAAGGGGAATTCCTTGCATCGGGCCTTTCGACTTCGTCGCTTGGCACTTTAGTAAAAAATGGGGTGTTCGAAGAATTTGATAAGGTAATTTCAAGATTTGGCGAGCCAAAAAAGAAGGAAGCGGTTATCCCTGAGCTAACCTCATTGCAGGAAGAGAAACTATCCGAAATCCATGGCCTCTTCGAGAAAAAATCGACGGTGCTACTGCACGGTGTTACCGGCAGCGGTAAAACGGAGATCTACATTCGCCTGCTCCAGCAAGTGCTGGACGAAGGAGCTCAGGCGCTTTATTTGCTTCCGGAAATTGCACTCACAGCCCAGATTCTTCGCCGCCTGAAAAAAGTCTTCGGCGACAAAATCGGCATTTATCATTCCAAGTACTCCGACAATGAGCGGGTCGAAGTTTGGAACGGCGTGCTTTCCGGCCGATTCCCAATAGTCGTAGGTGTGCGGTCATCAGTTTTCCTGCCCTTCAACAACCTTTCTCTTATCATTATCGATGAGGAGCACGAGTCGTCGTACAAGCAATATGACCCGGCGCCCCGCTACCACGCCCGTGACACGGCCATTATGCTGGGGCAGATTCACCATGCCAAAATATTGTTAGGTTCCGCTACGCCGTCTGTTGAGAGCTACTACAACGCCGTGTATGAAAAGTACGGACTGGTAACACTGGAAACCCGGTTTGGTGAAGTGCAAATGCCGGAAACTGCCCTCATTGACCTGAAAGATGAGCGAAAGAAAAAACGAATGCACGGCGACCTGTCGCCGGGCTTGTTGCAAGCCATTGAGCAAACCCTGGAAGAAAATAAACAAGTCATCCTTTTTCAGAACAGGAGAGGCTATGCACCCTATCTTCACTGCGAAGACTGTGCCCACATACCCAAGTGCGCCAACTGCTCGGTGAGCTTAACGTATCACATGTACCGGCAGGAGCTGCTCTGCCACTACTGTGGTTTCCGTGAACCCCTTCCGTCGCATTGTGAGGCGTGCGGTTCAGCCAAAATAAAAACGATTGGTTTCGGTACGGAAAAGCTGGAAGATGATTTAAAGGTGTTGCTTCTCGCCGGCCGCATCAGCCGAATGGACTACGATACGACCCGTACGAGAAGTACTTACGAACAGCTCATCGAAAACTTTGAAAATGGTGAAATCGATGTGCTGGTAGGCACACAAATGATCACCAAAGGTCTCGATTTTGACCATGTAGAGCTGGTGGGCATTTTGGACATCGACCGCATCATTCATTTCCCCGACTTTCGTTCGCATGAGCGGGCCTTTCAAATGATGACACAGGTAAGTGGCCGGGCTGGCCGGCGATCAAATAATGGCAAAGTGATCATTCAGACCAACAACCCCGAGCAGCCTGTCTTTCATTTAGTACGAACCAACGACTACAAGCGATTCTACCAGATGGAGATTTTGGAGCGGGAAAGCTTTCACTACCCGCCATTTGTGCGAATGATCCGGGTGCTTTTCCGAAACCAGGATAAACAACTGGTTTGGGAAACCGCCAACCACTATTTGAAAAGTATTCAAAGTTCGCTGGGAGGCCACAGAATACTTGGCCCCCAGGAACCGTTAATAGCAAGAATACGAAATCAATACCATCAGGAAATTACCATCAAGTTGGAAAAAGGTGGCATTTCTATCCCCAAGGCCAAAGAATTCCTGACTCAAAAGGTGGAAGAATTGCAACAGGATAAAATATTCCGCCAGACATCCGTTATTTTTGATGTCGATCCGCAGTAACTATGAAGCTGGGCAAAAACATAAACTATTTGCAAATTCTTCTTTTCCTATTGGCAGGCACCTTGCTGTGGTCTTGTCTTGGCGAGGTAGAACCTTACGAAAAAGAGCCAGCGGTAAAAGTCAGGTTTTTCAACATTGACAGTCTGCAAAAAATTAATTCGGCCATTGCAGCGATCGACACTGCTGTCAAACATTTAACTACGGAAAAAACAGCTCGTACTACTCAGCTTTCGGCACTCAACACCTCACTAACTTCCCTCAACAAGCAAATTACTGAAGGCAACAATGATCTGATCCCCGAAAGAGATTCAGTGCAGGCAGCGATCACAGAAGTCATGGCCAGGCAAACGGAGATTACCACAGAACAAGCCGCCCTTGCAGCAGCAAAGACACCGCTCACCAAAACAGCGGCAGCTATTAACAAAGGCACAGTTTTGATCAGTAGCATCACCGCCAATGGCAATAAAGTTTCGTATTCAGACAGCGCCAACACTTTCAGTCTGCCTTTGAACATGAATGCAACTAGTCAGGTGTACTATTTCGAAATCAATGGTAAGGTGGATAGCATGGAGCTTACTTATTCGTTTATTGAAGACCTTACGGCCAAGAGCTACACCAGGCTTATTGGCACCAACATTGAAAGAACCGACGACAAGTTTTCATTTGACAGTGTGAAAGTATACTGCAAAGCATTACCTGACCCTTGCCTGAGCACAAAAACTACCATCAATGTCTATTTCTAAGGCTGCCATATTGTTGTTATTTGCGCTGGTCAGCCTGTCGGCTTACGGCCAGGATATTGGCAGGCCAAAACCACCAAGAACACGGGTGAATCCAGATGGCCTGGCTGATACAACCAAGACCGCCAAACCGGAGCTTCCCGCCATTGAGGAAGAAAACGATGAGGAGGCGGAAATGAAACCTGCGAAGGTAAAGGATACCACCGACTATCCGTTTCTGACGGAGCTGCACCTCCTTCTCGACTATGGAAAGCTGCTTACATTGCCCACCCCTTTCGAAAGCAAGGCGGAGGGAGGTATCCAGGCTGTGTTTGAAAATAGGTATGTCGGCAGCATCAGTTATGGCTACGGCAGCATCAACCCAACGGGAGCCTACAAAAACTCCGACTACAACGCCACCGGCACGTATATAAAGCCCGGTATGTTCTACCAATTAGCCATTAACCCTAAAAATAAATTACTGCTTGGTGCACAGTACGGCATGGCGTCTTTTGAAGACTCCGGGGTAACCACCATAGAAAGTGGCTCGGGTCTATTCGAACCCTACGAAAGGGCCTACGCCCGAGGTGGCCTTAAGGCAAGCTGGCTGGAGATTTCTATTCAGTCAGAAGGAAACTTCAGAGGCAATTTCTGGCTGGGATTCAGGGCGTCTTACCGCCATTTGATCAATATTGATAACCCAGGCGATCCGGATGTGCTTATTGTTCCAGGCTATGGGAAAACGGTTGGCAGCGGAGTACCCGCTGTTAATCTATTTTTGAAGTACAAGCTTAACTTCTTCCACCCTCCTGTGGTAGTGGTGCCTGAATCAGAAGACTAGAAGTCCCATTCGTCGTTAAGGATAGGCAATGCATGGTGAGCAGTCAGGTCGTACTGGCAAGGTACGATGGAGATATAGTTATTGGCAATGGCCCATTCGTCGTTGTCCTCGCCCTTGTCGAAGTTCACAAAGTTTCCCGCCATCCAGAAATACTGACGACCGTAGGGGTCGTGGCGCAAATCGAATTCCTCTTGCCATTTGGCATTCGCCTGGCGGCACATTTTAATGCCTTTGATGGCCTCGTTCCTCTTTGGTGGAATATTCACATTGAGCGCTACCCCCTTCGGGATACCCTTTTCCAATGCCTGCTTTGCTATTTTCAGAATGAATTCGTCCACATGGGAGAAATCTGCTTCCTGTGAATAATCACATAGCGAGAACCCGATAGCTGGCAAACCCTCCATGGCGGCTTCTATGGCCGCCGACATGGTACCTGAGTATAATACGCTGATCGACGTATTACTTCCATGATTGATGCCACTAACGACCAGGTCGGGCCGGATGTCTTTCAATATATAGTGCTTACCAATTTTCACGCAGTCGGCTGGTGTTCCGCTGCATTTATAAGCCTTTACATCGCCAAAAATATCGTCCGTGTCCAACCTCAAGGTGTCGCCAATGGTGATGGCATGTCCCATGCCTGATTGCGGACTGTCGGGTGCTACCACAACTACCTCACCAAGTGTTTTCATCAGCTCCACCAGTTTCCTAATGCCACGACTGGTTATTCCATCGTCGTTGGAAACGAGGATGAGGGGTTTCTTTTTTGCCATTGTCAATTATTTCACTGAGTTGTAAAAGGCCACGATACGCACAAGGTCTCTGATCTTATCTGGCGATAAACGATTTTTTTTCATGAAAGGCTTTACTTCCGACCATCGGTCACGCATAGCATCCTGAAGCTCGGGCTTCTTCCCGTTATACAGTCTTATATTGCCTTTTTTGTCAAGAAAGTAGAAACTATAGTCAAGCCTTTGCCTCGTTTGGTTGTAGCCACTAAAAGAATAGCTTTGAACAGACGGCACAGTTTCCTGAATTATTGCCTCTCTGGTCAGCAAGGACAGCTCGCCCTCGTACAACAGTTCGAAAAGCATCGGCACCTTGTAGTCGTAGTTCACTGCATAAGGCAGCGAATAAAACTGCCTGTAGTTTTCGGTTGTCTTGTCGTAAAATTCTATGAAGACAATTTTGCGGCTTGAGAAAGTGTTGATCCGATCCCGGTTTCTTACTTGCACCAAGTCGTTCGGCAGGTCGTATTTGATCTCCCCTCTCAGGGTGTCAGCATCATCATTCACTATCCAGCCGTCGTGCCAATACTCTGAAGGAAAATACTGAGCATAGGCTGAACTACTGATCAAAAGAGAAAATAAAAAAAATAAAAAAAACGAGTACTTTCCCATCCTCCTCATACTACAATATTACATTTCCAAAGCAAAACGAACCACTATTTCTCTTTCAAAATCAAATGACCCATTTTATCACGTTTGGTTGTGAGGTACTTTTCATTAAACTCATTAGGAGCCACCTCAATTGCCAGGTTGTCTACAATTTCCAAGCCATATCCCAGCAAACCTGCTCTTTTCTTGGGGTTGTTCGTGATCAAACGTAATTTACTGATGCCAAGATCTCGTAGTATCTGTGCACCAACGCCATAATCTCTTTCATCCATTTTATACCCCAAATGAAGGTTAGCTTCCACGGTATCCATTCCCTCCTCCTGTAGCTTGTAGGCTCTCAGTTTCGCCTCCAGTCCTATACCACGGCCCTCCTGGTTCATATATAACACGACACCTTTACCTTCCTTTTCCACCATTGTCATGGCATTATGAAGCTGTTCGCCGCAATCACACCTGTGAGAGCCAAATATATCGCCCGTAACACAGGAAGAGTGTACCCTTACCAGGACTGGCTCACCTGGCTCCCAGGCTCCCTTTACGAGTGCCAGATGCTGCTCGCCTGTGTTTTTCTGCTTATACGCATGAAGCTGAAAGGTACCATATTCTGTGGGCATCTTCACATCCACCAGTTTTTCTATCAGAGACTCCTTCTCAAGACGATAAGTGATCAGGTCTTTGATAGAGACAAGTTTGAGATTGAACCTTTCGGCTACTTTTTTAAGGTCTGGCAGGCGGGCCATAGAGCCATCCTCATTCATAATCTCAACCAGCACTCCAGCAGGGTAAAGCCCCGCCATTCTGGCAAAATCAATCGCTGCTTCTGTGTGACCTGAACGCCGCAGAACGCCACCTTTCTTAGCTTTTAGGGGGAAAATGTGACCGGGCTTCCCAAACTCTTCCGGCTGAGCCTTTGGGTCAACAAGCGCCTGAATAGTCACCGACCTGTCTTTGGCGGAAATGCCTGTGGTTACTCCCCTGCCTCTCAGGTCTACCGACACAGTAAATGGCGTTTCGTGAAGCGCTGTGTTTTTGCCAACCATCAGTTCCAGCCCCAGCTCTTCGCATCGCTCTTCCACCAATGGCACGCAAATAAGACCTCTGCCGTGGGTAGCCATGAAATTGATGATTTCAGGAGTGACAGTTTCCGCAGCACATATAAAATCGCCTTCGTTTTCTCTGTCCTCGTCGTCAACTACGATGATGATCTCTCCTCTTTTTATCGCCTCAATGGCGTCCTCTATTTTATCGAGTTCTATATTTTCTTGCATCGGGCTAATTGCACCCTTCGGGGTGTCTGCTAATTTTTTAACACTCTTAAAATCAAAAGTATTCCGCAAAGGTTCATTTTAATATGCATACTGGCAAATCAGAAGCTCTGCCGGGCCTTAACCGACGGTGACAACACCAAGGATTCCAGCTAAACCCATTTCTATCTTCTTGAGTGCCTCATGGTGCTCCATTATCTCCACCTGCTCGGCCTCAGTTTCCGCAGTTTTCAATTTGTCAAGATTCTCTTTGATCACTGCCCTGACTGTCCGAAGCTTAAGCCTGACGATATTGGCATAGGTAGCACCTTTCAGGTCGTTTCTTTCACTGTTTACTTTGATGTCGAACTTCTCAGTCCAATGATGGCTCACCTCATGCCGCTCAGTAATCAAATCGATCACTTCTTTCTTCATTGGTTCGGTGCCATGCTTCAACACATAGTCCGCATCTATCACGTCTCCATCTACCAGCTTGTTCTTAAACATATCGAGGATTTGCGCATACACAGGGTGACTGAAATGCACCTCGTCTGTTTCATGCAGAAAGTAATCGGCGAGCAGCTGATCTACTTCCTCGGTTCCCTTTATCACGAATTGACCATAGTTGAGCAAAAGCCTCAGGCTTTCCCTTTCCTGAATCATTTTTGGGTCAACCTCCGGCTTTGCGAGCGTTGAAATAGCCGCATCAGGTGAACTCTCAGGTGCTGAACCGGAGCTGTCGAGGTCGAGCCGCTGCCTGGTTTGCTGCCGTTCCCTCTCCTTTTGCTGCTGTTGCCCCTGCTCAATGAGCATTTTGTTCATCTCAGCAACAATCACAGCCTCATCCATGTCCATTAGCTGGCTGCACTCCCTGGCAAAAACAAGCCGCTTAATGGCGTCAGGTATCTTCGCAATGCTACCCACAATCTCCCTGATGGTACCCGCCTTTTTTATGGGGTCGCTGCCGGCATCCTTAAGGTACAGATGTGTTTTGAAGGCAATAAAATCTTCGCTGTTCTTTTCCAGGAAAGCTTTGAACGCAGAAGCACCCAGCTGTTGAGAGTAGCTGTCGGGGTCCTCTCCCTCCGGAAAAACGACCGCTCTCACATTGAGCCCTTCTTCGAGCAGCATATCAATTCCTCGCATACTCGCTTTGATTCCCGCAACGTCACCGTCAAAAAGTGTAGTGACATTCTGAGTAAAGCGGCTGATGAGTTTGATATGCTCACGTGTGAGCGAGGTACCCGAAGAAGCCACAACATTCTTAACACCGGCCTGGTGCATCGAAATAACGTCGGTGTAGCCTTCCACCAGGTAGCAATTGTCCTCGTTCCGAATAGCCTGCTTGGCCTGGAACATCCCAAAAAGGACATTGCTTTTATGGTAAACAGGTGACTCAGGGGAGTTAATATATTTAGGCTGGTTCTCTGCCTTTTTCAGTATCCTGGCGCCAAATCCGATGACCTTGCCCGACGGGTTATGAATTGGAAACATGACCCTTCCCCGGAAGCGGTCATATTTTTTTCCGTCTTCTTTGGCGAGAACCAAGCCCGCCTTTTCCATCATCTCTTCAGTGAAGCCATTCTTGGAGGCATACTTCATGAAGCCGTCCCACTTGTCGTGGCTATAGCCCAGATCAAAGGCCTTGATGGTTTCGTCCGAGAAACCCCTTTCTTTAAAATAGCTCAGTCCAATGGCCTGCCCTTCATCATCTTCCCACAAAAGCTGCTTATAATACCCTTTGGCATGATCTAGTAAGATCAGCAGGCTTTCCTTTTCATTGAACTCCTTGATCTGGTCGGGTGTGGCCTCCTCTTCTTCTACCTCAATGCCATATTTGTTGGCCAGGTGCTTAAGTGCCTCCACATATCCGAGGCCCTCAATATCCATAATGAAAGAAATGGCGTCGCCACCTTTTCCGCACCCAAAGCACTTGTAAATGCCCTTGTTGGGAGCTACTGAAAAGCTGGGCGACTTCTCATCATGAAAGGGGCAGCAGGCCCAAAAGTTCTGGCCCTTTTTCTTTAGCGAAACATAGTCGGACACCACCTCCTGGATGTCCATCCGGGATTGTATTTCTGTTATGATGTGGTCGCTGATGCGCATGGGGGTTCGAAGTTACGAAGTAAATCCGACTCCGATAAAGCCGACGGGCCCAAAGTTGATGATCAATCCGTGTCTGGCGATACTTTCAGGTAAAAGGCATTGCTCCGTTTATCAAAGAGGGTGAAAACCTATTTTGAAAAAGATACTACTTTTGCCCGGATGGAGAAGATTACTGTAGAATGGGGCGGCCTGATCATTATGGAGCCTATGGCGATTGTGTGGAACTGGCTGATTACCATTTTTGGTGTGATGGCGTATTTTAAGCTGCGTAAAAACACCTCTCCCCCATACAAAAACTGGAGTTTGTTCTTCCTCATCCTTGGCATTTCAGGATTTTTCGGAGGACTTGGGCACGGGCTTTTCCACTACTGGGGACTCACCGGAAAAATACTTCCCTGGACAACCGGCATCTTGTCAGTCTACTTTGCCGAAAGAGGCATTTACGCCTTTATCCCCGCCGAAAAAGAGGTTTGGAAAAAGAGACTACAGCTGTTTTCCCTTTTGAAAATGATCATCATGCTGGCCGGCATGGCCTTCGTCTCCTTTGACTTTTCTTGGACTAAAAACAACTCAATTATTGGTCTTACCCTTATTGTGGGCCTAGGGGGTTATTTACTTAGCCGGAAATATAAAGAATTGGTATATTTTCCTGTTGGCATACTTGTTCTTAGCTCCGCCGCTTTTGTTCACGGGTTCGACATCAATATACACCCATGGTTTAACAGGGACGATCTCGCTCATCTTATTATGCTTGCCGGCATGAGTTTTTTTCTGGTGGCCCTTCAGAAATTTGATTTGAAATCGCCTCAGGCTAGTTGAAAGGCCTCTGAAAGCCTCATGCGTTCAATAAACTTTGAGCTTTCCCAACTTTATCCTTCTTCTCATTGTTACATGCTGGTATAAGCATTAATTTGCAACAGTTTTGCATCAGAAGAGCCATTTTCTACATGTCCCAAATCAGTAAAGAACAAGTATTAAAGTCGTTGAGCAAGGTGGACGACCCAGATTTGAAGAAAGACCTGGTGACCCTTGGAATGATCAAAAACCTGGAAGTAGGTGACTCCAGGATCAGTTTTGCCGTGGAGCTTACCACGCCGGCCTGTCCATTGAAGGAGCTCATCAGGAGTCAGTGTGAGGACGTGATTTATGCTGATTTCGGAGAGGCTGTGGAGCTTTCTATTTTGATGACCTCCAATGTTACTTCAATCAGAGACAATGCGCCCCTGTTACCAGGTGTAAAAAACGTCATTGCTATTTCATCGGGAAAAGGTGGAGTAGGTAAATCCACTGTTACGTCCAATCTGGCCGTAGCACTTGCAAGAAGCGGTGCCAGCGTAGGCATTATTGATGCGGACATTTTCGGGCCTAGCATCCCTACTATGTTTAACTGCGAACATGAGCAGCCCGGCATCATCGAGAAAAATGGAAAGAACGTAATTTTACCAATAGAACAGTATGGCGTCAAGCTGATATCGATAGGTTTTCTTACCCCTCCCGACAACGCCGTGGTGTGGCGGGGACCCATGGCCAGCTCAGCGTTAAAGCAGTTTATTGGCGACACGGAAT
The DNA here is from genome assembly GCF_902498805.1 of Imperialibacter sp. EC-SDR9. Lineage (GTDB taxonomy): Bacteria > Bacteroidota > Bacteroidia > Cytophagales > Cyclobacteriaceae > Imperialibacter. The sequence continues at coordinate 123,482 of NZ_LR701576.1, forward strand.
GGGGAGAGCTTGACTACCTTCTAATTGACCTTCCTCCGGGAACAAGTGATATACACCTGACACTTGTGCAAACGGTGCCCGTTACTGGTGCGGTAGTGGTCACCACTCCTCAGAAAGTAGCCCTGGCTGATGCTCAAAAGGCATATTCCATGTTCAAGCAGCCTCAGATCAATGTACCTGTGCTGGGAATCATTGAAAATATGTCGTACTTTACTCCTGAGGAACTTCCGAACAATAAATACTATCTGTTCGGCCAGAACGGGGGCAAGCTTTTCGCCGAGAAAAATAATGCACCTTTCCTTGGCGAGGTGCCACTGGTGCAGTCGATCAGAGAGTCTGGCGACAGTGGATACCCAGCAGTAATGAAAGACGGAGTAACGGCTGATGCTTTTAATGCAATTGCACAGGCCGTGGCTCAGCAGGTGGCAATGAGAAATGCCGCCAAAGAAAAAACGAAAGTAGTTGAAGTTAATGTTTAAGAAATGATTGCTGACACACCTGAATATATAGCTTTGATGGGGCGCATAGAAAGTGCGCTTGATTCAATCAGACCTTATCTGGAGGCTGATGGTGGAAATGTCAAACTACTAAGCATTGACGAAGGAAATGTAGCAAAGCTTGAGTTACTCGGCAACTGCGGATCGTGCCCCATGTCGGCCATGACGCTGAAAGCCGGCGTAGAAGAGGCTATTAAAAGAGCTGTTCCGGAAATAAGCAAAGTGGAAGCCGTGAATGTGGCTGTGGTTTGACGAAATAATTTTTAGCATTACCTCGTTACCTCTCATCCACGTTTTTTAACATACTCAATGAGCAGGAGGTTATACCTTTTTTTAGACTTTGCTGTTTGCATTTTTTTATGCGTTAGCCACCAAGCCTTTTCACAGGAAAAGTGTGGCACCGTCCAGCTGGAAGAAAAATACAGACCAATCATTGGAGAATCTGTCAAAGAGTTTGAATCGTGGGTTCAAACAAAAAAAGCAGAGCGTAAGCTTCGGCTGAGTAATGGAAGAACTGCTGAAGCCGTTTACACCATACCAGTGGTGATACATATATTGCATCAGGGAGAGGCTTATGGCGAAAAATCGAATATTCCGCTGGAGCAGGTACTGTCTCAAATTGATTTGCTCAACCAGGACTTCCGTAGATTAAACTCAGACACGACAGACACACGAGAGATATTTAAGCCTGTGGCAGCTGACGCACTTATTGAATTTGCGTTAGCCAAAAGAGACCCTGAGGGCCTGCCCACAAGCGGCATTGTAAGGGCTCGTGCCGGCAAAGACTCCTACGCCATTGGAGAAGAAGACTTGCTTCAGAAGGTTAGCTATTGGCCGCCCGATAAATACCTCAATATATGGGTAACCAACCTTAAGTCGGGCCTGTTAGGATTTGCGCAATTCCCGGTATCAGATCTAATCGGCCTTAAGCCCAACATTGCTAATAAATTCCTGCCGGATGGCGTAACCATTGACTTTGAGTACTTTGGCCAGGGCTTCAATGCAAAGGAGTTTTCTACTGGACGAACAGCAACCCACGAAATAGGGCATTACCTTGGGCTGCGACATATTTGGGGTGACGGCGGCTGTGGATCAGACGATTACTGTTCCGATACTCCAGCGGCAGGCAGAGCCAGTTCGTCAGGCAGCTGCGAGTTGTCAAAGGCGAGCTGTGGGTCTACCGACATGATTGAAAATTACATGGACTACAGCCCCGATAAGTGCATGAATATTTTCACAAAGGATCAAAAGGAGAGGATGAGAACCGTGCTGGAGTTTAGCCCCAGAAGAAGGAGCCTTATAGGATCGGAAGCATTAGTGGCACCAACGCTTGTCGCCAATGATTTGGGCATAAAAACAATCGTTAGTCCGGCAGGCGGCATCTGCTCCGCCAGGTTTATGCCCGAAATAGTAGTAAGAAATTATGGCACCAGCGCCATCACGCAGTTTGAAGTCAAAGCCGTGATCAATGGCTTGGAATGGGATTCACGAGCAATCACTACTTCCCTGCCCCCGCTGGCTGCCTACACCGTCACGTTCGATGAAGTGCTACTCGAAGAGGGTGGTTTATATACCACTTCCTTTGAAGTCGTCAGCGTCAACCAGACAATAGACAACAATCTCAATAATAACGAAATTTCAATAGACGCCAGCTACCAGCGACTAATTTCGCTACCCATGCTGGAAACCTTTGAAGAGAACGGTTCTCAATTGGTCATGAAGGCCGACAATCCCGATCAGCCCTTTGCAGCCATCACGCTGGCACCGAAGGCTTTAGCCACCAACCTGGCCATGGAGTTTGACTACTTCAGTGCTGACTCGACACAATTTGGCGACTGGGAAATGCTTTTGTCGCCCATCATTGATTTGACAAAATACCCTTCGCTTACCATCGATTTCGACTACGCCTATGGGCACGACGGCATTAATAATTCGGACGGTCTGCTGGTGGCGGTGTCGATTGACTGCGGTGCCACTTTCGAGTACGACGACATTGTGTTTCAAAGATTTGGCGAAGACCTTGCCACCACCTATATCGAACCCGGACAAGCATTTATTCCTTCCGGCCCAGCCGAATGGAAAAAGGCGTTTATCGCACTCAACAACTTCAAAGGGGCCGACAGGATACAACTCGCCTTCATCGGGCAAAACGGGCTGGGCAACAACCTGTTTCTTGACGACATAAAAATATCGAGTAATAACCTGGCCGACTATGATATCGGCATTAGTGAAGTAACTGATCTTGCTTTCATTTCGTGTATCAGCCAGCCTGTGCCAACGGTCGAGGTCAAGAATTTTGGCAAGGAACCCATCACCAGCTTCTCGCTTTCCTACACGGTTAACAACAGCTCAAAGGAATTACAGGTTAACAATATCTTCATTAATACCGGCCAAACGATCAACGTACCATTGGAGATTGACGCCCTGGAAGATGGCACATATAAGCTTGAATTGGCCCTCGACCAACCAAATGGCAACACTGACCAGCGAATCTCCGACAACAACTTCTCCCAACTATTTCATGTAAAAACAACCACCGACGTTATCCCTTTCAGAGAAACATTTGCTTCGAACAGGGGCATGGAAGAAAATCTTTTGCACAGAATTACAAACACCGACGGACGCACCTGGCAAATTCAAAGTGATGAAAGTCTCAGCCAGGGAAACAAAGTAGCCCGTATGACTTCCTACGACCTGACTGTGCTCGGTGATGAGTTCTGGCTGGCCACGAAAGTGCTGGATCTTGACGAGGTGGATGAAGCATCAATGTCTTTCAAGCTTTCTTATGCCAAAAGGGAAAACCGTTCGGAGCGGTTGAGAGTGATGGTATCCGTGGACTGTGGCATCAATTTCAGGGATGTCGTATATGACAAGCGGGGAAGTGATCTGGCTATTACCGAATCTGAAGAATTTTGGGCTCCCTCAACTTCCGAGGACTGGAAAAGAGAAACAATCGACTTGTCAGCCTATGCTGGAAACAGCAGTGTTGTGGTGGCCATTGTAGGCACCAACGGCAATGGCAACAATATGTATTTGGACGACATAGAGTTTTATCGGTCGGGTGAGCCTACGCCCGTTTTTCCTGTCGAGGATTTGATCAGGCTCTTTCCTAACCCGGCGAAAGAAGTAATTAACGTGGCCTTTAGCCTGGCTGAGAGGCAAACCGTGACGCTACGCATGCAGGATGTAAGAGGCCGGGTATACTTTGAAAAAGAATACCCCAACACATTGAATCAGATTTATCAGCTAACCACCGTAAACGAAGCCAATGGCATGTACCTGATACAAGCGATAACAAAGGACAAGGTAACCGCCCAAAGAGTCATTGTCAGGCATTGAAAATCGTTTCGGTTGAGTAATTTTGTTACAAGTAGCCGGTGACCGCTGTAATTATTAAATTTAAAAGATGAGAGTAGGAATATTCTTTGGAGGGCAATCCAGGGAAAGAGAAATATCCTTTGCAGGAGGACGTACAGTTTACGACAACCTCAATAAATCATTGTTTGAACCAGTGCTCTTCTTTGTTGACAGCCTCGGACAAATCATAGAGCTCGATTGGCAATACGTGTACAAAGGCACCATTCGGGATTTCTATCCTCCTGTGTCGCTGCTGCCGCCAAGCCCTCATCATTTTCAGGTATATATCGAGTCGCTGGCTGCCGAGGACCATAACCTTGCACTGAGCGCTGCCTCGCACGTTGGCCGCAAAGTTAGCCCCGAAGAATTGCCAACACTTATCGACTTTGCCTTTCTGGCACTTCATGGCCCTTTTGGAGAAGATGGTAACATCCAGGGGCTTTTAGAGTGGTACAATATTCCTTACTCCGGCTCCGGCATTTTGCCTTCGGCCATTGGGGTAAATAAGGTTGTCCAAAAAGACCTTTTAGAAAAGAACGACTTCTCTACGCCTGCTTACGAACTACTCAATAGAGATGCCTGGCTGAAGGAAGCCAATAAAAAAACGGTTTTTGATTTACTGAAATCAAAACTGAAGCTTCCGCTGGTGATCAAAGCGCCCAATCAGGGATCGACCATTGGTGTGGCCATTATCGACAAAGACTCCGTGGAAGACTTTGTGGATGGCATGAACAGGGCCTTTTTCATTGAAGAGATTGATTTGAGCTGGTGGGCGACACTGCCCAATGAAGAAAAGAGAAAAGAGCTGATAAAACTGACAGACATCAGAGAGGGCATTGGCCTTCCGGTGATGATGGAAGGTGAATGGATAGCCTACCCTGAAAAACTCTGGGTGACACTCGACCAGCTGGCTTCCACAAGAAAAGATACTATTCAGCTTACCAGTCAGCACGCTGAGGAAACAGTGCTGGTGGAAGCGTTCATCAAAGGCCGGGAGTTTTCATGCATCGTTATTGAAAATGAAAACGGTGCGCCGATGGCATTGCCCCCTACTGAGATCAGAAAAATCAAAGACCTTTTCGATTACCGATCGAAGTACTTGCCAGGCATTAGCCGGAAAATAACGCCGATTGAATTACCCGATGGCGACATTCAGAGAATTCGTGAACAGTGTGAAAGACTCTTCACCGCCCTGCATTGCCAGGTATACGCCCGGATAGATGGGTTCTACACCGAGGATGGGGGCATTTTCCTCAACGACCCGAATACGACGTCGGGCATGCTTCCATCGTCGTTCTTCTTTCACCAGGCTGCTGAAATAGGGCTCAACCCGTCGCAGTTTCTTACTTACATCATTCGTACCTCACTGGCAGCCAGGATAAAAACCGGCAAAATGATCCACCAGATGAAGGGACTGCTCAAAAAGCTGGATACCGACATTCAGCTGTTGGCAGTTTCGGAAGTCAAAAAAATCAATGTAGGGGTGATCATGGGTGGCTTCTCTTCTGAGAGGCATATTAGCGTGGAAAGTGGAAGGAATATTTTTGAAAAGTTAGCCTCCTCCACAAAATATCACCCTGTGCCGATTTTTCTCACTGGCAGCGAAGAAAACCATGAGCTCTACCTGCTTCCGGTTAATATTATGCTCAAAGACAACGCTGATGATATCAGAGAAAAGCTTCATGCGGCAGCCTCCAAAAATGAGCACCCGGTAATTGGGCAAATAAAATCTGAAGCTGGCACAATTACCAGCACCTATGCTCCGGGCACTATTTTGAAGTACAAGCGAATCAAGTACGAGGACTTATCAGGCTTGGTGGATGCAGTGTTTATCGCCTTGCATGGCAGGCCTGGCGAAGACGGTGCCGTGCAGGTGGAGCTGGAGAAGCTGGGCATTCCTTACAACGGATCGGGTGTAGACAGCAGCCGCATTACCATCAACAAATATGAGACCAATGAGCTACTGATGAAACATGGCATTTCAGTGGCCAATCACACACTCGTTTACAAGGAGGAATACCTGGCGCATCCTGCCAAAACAATTGCTGAGTTGGAGAAGAGCTTCACCTATCCGCTGATTGCCAAGCCGGCTGACGATGGGTGTAGTTCTGCTGTGAAGAAAATCAGAAACCAGCAGGAGCTTTGCGCTTTTGCTGAAATGATGTTTAGAGACACGCCGGAGTTTTTGCCTGCTCAGCAGAAAGTGCTCAAGCTGAAGGACAATGAGGAGTTTCCTCAGAAGAGCTACTTTTTGCTTGAAGATTTGATAGACAGGAATGGTGCCACACACTTTTTAGAAGTCACCGGCGGCATGCTCACCAGCATCAACGATAATGGCGACAGAGTATATGAAGTGTTCGAGCCTTCGGAAACCCTGGCCACTGGCGACGTGCTTTCACTCGAAGAAAAGTTTCTGGCCGGAGAGGGGCAGAACATCACCCCGGCGAGGTTTGGTAAAACACCTGATGAAAATAAGCGGGTAAGTGAAAAGGTAAGAAAAGACCTGCAAAAAGTAGCAGAGATTTTAAACATTGAGGGCTACGCAAGAATCGACGCCTTTGTACGTATTTATGAGGATGGCAAGATAGAAACTATTATTATTGAAATTAATTCATTACCTGGAATGACACCCGCTACCTGTATTTTCCACCAATCGGCCATCAATGGCTACAAACCCTACGAGTTCATTGATGCGATCTTGACATACGGTATGCAGCGACAAAAACTTATAGCCTGACCTAAACAGTAGCAAATGACACTTTTTCAATTCAACTCATGGAAAGATGTGCTGATCCAGCTAGCCCTGATGGTGGCCATAGCCGTCGTGTTCCTGCTCGGGTTCTTTTACGTCTATCTGCCCAACACCACCAACCATGGCGAAACCATCACAGTGCCTGACCTGGAAGGGATTCCTTTGGATGAGCTGGATGAATTCCTGACTGACCGGAATTTGCGTTTTGAGATCAATAAAGACTCTGGCTTTTCGTCGCAATACCCGCCGTTGGCCGTACTCAAGCAGTTTCCACTGCCTAACTCGAAGGTAAAGGAAAATAGAAAAATATATATTTCATTGAATGCCAAGGAGCCACCCAAGGTAAGGATGCCTCAGCTGGTAGATGGCTCGGTAAAAAATGCACAGGTAGTACTTAAAAGCTATGACCTTCTGCTGGGAGAAATCACCTACGCATCAGACATGGCCTTAAATGCGGTGCTTAAGCAGCTCTATCAGGGCAAGCCTATCAGCGAAGGAGCCTCAGTGCCAAAAGGAGCCAAAATTGACCTAATTGTAGGCGACGGGCTCGGCAACCAGGTGTTTAATGCCCCAACTTTAATTGGCCTTACATATGAAGATGCTGAATTTTCCGTTATTGGACAGGGCCTTAAGGTAGGCGACGTTCACTACGAAGAAGATGGCAAAGCGACGATAGAAGTAAAAAGTGCTGACGGCACAGTTACCTACCAGAAACAGTCAATGCCGCTGGGCACCGTTTTTAAACAATCTCCTTCGGCTGACAAAAAGATCAAAATAGGCGACTACATAGACCTCTGGATAGTGGGCACGGAGCCAGAAAGATTCAATTAATGACAAAAAAAGGGCGATGGCTACAAGGCATTCTCTTCCTGGCAGCATTTGTGGCTGGAAGCCAGAGTGCTATTGCCCAGCTCATCCAAAAACCAATTGCCTTCCCCACCAATAGCAAGTATTCAGCTTCAGGAAGAACGCTTGACGCCAACGACACCATTCAGCTCCCCTTTTGGGACGACTTTTCGAGCTACACCGGTCAGCCGAGTAGCGAGTGGTGGGTGAGCAGCAACGATGTATGGGTAAATGCAACGCTTGGCCTGCACCCGCCCACCCTTGGCGTAGCCACATTTGACGGGCTCAACAGTAATGGCATCCCCCACAATCCTACTTCTAACTTTGTGGGGCCTGCAGATAGCCTCACCTCCAAAGCCATCGACCTCTCGGTTATTCCTGCCAATTTGCGTAGTACAGTTTACCTCAGCTTCTTCTGGCAAATAAAGGGCCTGGGCGAAATCCCTAACACTGAAGACTCACTGCGCCTCCAGTTTTTAAGCAGAGACAGCGTTTGGGTAACAAAATGGGTACTCAAAGGTGGTGAGGAAAATTTGAAGGAAGACTTTACGCAGCAGTTTGTACCTATTTTGCAACCTGAGTTTTACCACGAGGGCTTTCGTTTCAGGTTCCAGAGTTTTAACAAGCAAACAGGCCCTTTTGATCATTGGCACCTCGACTACATTTACCTCAACCAGAACCGAAGCCCTTCCAATAACACCTACTTCGACAGGGCCCTCTCTGCTGCCCCATTATCACCACTGAAGGGCATTTACGCCTTACCTCTAAGCCAATTTCAGTCAGCTGCCGACATGCTATCAGGCACAAGCTCATTTGAGTTTTTCAACCTCGATGCTTTGCTGCAACCTGTGGAGTACAATATTCAGATTGTGGAGGCCAGCACCGGGCAATTGATTTCTTCAGTTGATAAAAACCAGGTAGTAGATCCAATACCTCAGGGCCTTGAAAGGCGAACAATAACAAGTTCGCCCGTCGACACCGAAGCAATCAAAGCATTTTTGCAAGACAAGGACTCAGTCGTTCTAAATATGGATTTGTTTCTCAAAACAGGAGACAAATACCTTATAAGCAGGGTTGATCCCCTTACAGCCGACACCACCTACTTTGAAAACATCAACTATAGAAACAACGACACCACAAGTATTAGTCTTTCTTTTTCAGACTATACCGCCTGGGACGATGGCACTGCAGAATATGCCGCCGGCATCAACCAGAGCAGGGGGCAATTGGCGTACAAAGTGGTAGCCTTAGCGCAAGACACCCTCACAGCGATTGACATCCACTTCCCCAGAATAGCACCGTTTGCCGATGGCCAGCCACTGGACATCATTGCCTGGAAGACGCTCACCAATATCAACCCCACCCTACTGGCATTGCAGCGGGTGAGCGTAGAGTTCAGAGAGGAGCTTGACCAGTTTGTGCGCTACAAGTTTGAAATACCTGTGGCGGTGAGTGACACCTTCTATATTGGCTACCGGCAGTACACCGACAACTTTGTGGGCGTTGGGCTGGATAAAAACAACAATACCGGCGACAGAATTTACTTCAACGTAGGCAACGGCTGGGTGCAAAACGACCGAACAGATGGAAGCCTGATGATCAGGCCGGTATTCGAAAATGTGCCTTTCAGGTCAGTGACTGGCCTTGATGAAAATCCCATCGAAGAGCTAACCATTTACCCCAACCCGAGTGAGGGCATTGTCCACTTCTCAGAAAAGCCGGAAGCTGTTTTCATATCGGATGTTTCAGGAAAAGCTATTCCAGTACAATTATCGGACACCCAGCGTCCGTGGTCAATCGATTTGACTCACTTGCCAAAAGGTCTTTATTTTGTGCAGTACATTTTCCAAAACAGGAATAGTACATTTAAACTGATACTGACCAACTGACCCAACCAATGACAATCCTCCCTCAGGAGCTAAAGACCTTAATTGACTCCAAAGCCGACTTTCTGCTGTTGGACGTAAGAGAAGAATGGGAGTACGAAGAATATCACATAGGCGGCCTCAATATCCCGCTGAACAGCCTCCCTTTCAGGCTACAGGAAATTGCGTCATGGAAAAGCAAAATGATTGTGATCCATTGCAAAGCAGGCACCAGAGGTCGAACAGGTACAAAGTACCTGTTGAAGCATGGGTTTTTGGTTGTGAAAAACCTTGAGGGAGGAGTTCAGGCATTTATTGAAACCTTCCCAAAGGCTGTTCTCAACTAGGTCGTAAAAGGGTTGGGGCTCCAGCAAATCACAAAAATAATAAGGGCAATCCAGCCGAGTACCTTGCGGTTGAAGTCGAGCGGCTGGTCTTGGGCTACCGGCGGGTGATAGATGCCAATAAACCGGCCCAGAATAATTCCGTAAAGCAGCCAGCCACTGTAGCCCTCCACTGTTGGGAAGATGAGTGAAACTACAAACTGAGCCGTAAAGATCCCTACTGCCACCATCCACCGATTCAGATCATTTTCTGTCAGGCTTTGCATGATCCACTTCAGAAAATAGATATACACAGGAATGGCGAAGAGGTTGGGAACCGGCATCATGAAAAAAGTGGTTGTTGCAGTCCAATCCATAAAAGGCGTAACTATCCCCAGTCCCGCATAGAAGATGAAGGCGATGTAGAGGCCGGCTGACACCAGCCGTGAATTTTTGAGTCCAAGCAATCCGTAAACAATGTGCCCTCCGTCGAGCTGGCCAATGGGCAGCAGGTTGAGTGCTGTGAAAAACAGCGCCAGGTAGCCAGCCAGTATCCATGGATAGTGAATGATCTCGTTAGGGTGAGGCAACAGCTCGGGCTGGGTGGTCACATGCTCCTTAAAGAAATCGAACAAGATGGTGTTACCCAGGCCAATAGATGCGGTAGAGTCGCTATAGACATGATTAGGATAATCCAGGCCATACTGGGCGTACTCAGGGTGAATCTGAAAAATGTCCTCTTGTGGCGGCAAATGCGTGAACCCATACCAAAGCACAAATAGCGCCACAACGAAACCTGCCAGCGGCCCTGCGATGCCAATATCGAAGTATTGCTGCCTTGTTTTAATTTTACCTTTGATGTTGATGAAAGCGCCCATGGTGCCAATGCTGGGCGATTCCAGAAACCCCAGCCAAAGCGGCAGGTAATAAGGCAGGGTAACTTTGATTTTATAGTATTTGGCGGTGAGATAATGCCCGAATTCGTGAAAGGTAAGAATGGTGAGAAAAGGAATGGAAAACTCCATGCCAGCCACGAAATCAGCCCAGGTGTATCCTTCGCTGAATAGCAGGAACTTGTTTCTACTCCACTCAGCACCAGCCAGGGTGGTGCAAATAAACGTGGCAATAAAAAGACCGATATGAATAAAAAGCCGTTTCTGCTCCTTCTTTTTCTCTGCTATTTCCAGCTCTCTAATTTGCTCCTGAAGCGACCGCTCCGGGCTGCCTCCCTCTATTTCTTCCATGCACTAAAACAGTTCTAACCAGCTATCCGGCGAAGGTACTAGAAACGTTTGTATTTTAAGCTTCTCGGCGCCTCTAAGGTTCTCTGGCTTGTCATCCAGAAAGAGCACCTCGCTGGGGTTCAAATTATTTTCTTCTAACACCTTCTGGTAGATTTCCGTTTCCGGCTTTCGCATTTTCATCACGTGCGAAAAGTAAACTTTGTTGAAAAAATGGTCGAGTGTTGGCTTGCCGGACGAATCTTTTAGAATTTGGTTAAAAGCCCGTTCGTGAATGCCATTGGTGTTACTTAGCACAAAGGTCTGGTACGTGCCAGCAAGCTCCACAACCTTATTGATTCTGTGCATCGGAATGTCGCCCAGCATGGCATTCCAGGCATTGTCAAGCACCTTGTCGGCTACATCCACTCCACAGAGCTCCCGCAATCCGTCTCGGAACTCCACGTCATTAAGAAGGCCCTGCTCGTAATCAAGAAAGAGTCGGCTTTCATGTACCCCCTTCGCCCATTCACTCATTGGCGTGCCGGAAAGTTCTTCAAAAGCTTTGAATGTGGCCGGGATGTCGAGGTCGATAATGACACCACCAAGATCAAAAACGAGATGCTTAATTCCTGAAAGATTCACTGGATTCCTGTTTGTGTTATTAAAATCAAATATCTAATATTGCAGTCCTTTTTTGAGGGGAAGTTAATTGTTAATTTTAATAATTGATGAATACCTCAAAAAATGCGGGCCTATAGCTCAGTTGGTTAGAGCACCTGACTCATAATCAGGTGGTCCCTGGTTCGAGCCCAGGTGGGCCCACCACTGATAATCAAGCACTTACAGATGAAAATCGTAAGTGCTTTTTTATTGTCGCTAACAATGTGCTAACAATTGGGGAATTTTGGGTCGTCTGAGCACCTAATTGCAGTTTCCAAAATTATTCCAAGGTGTATGTCAGACCCCCACTTTGTGAAGGCTTGCCAACCTTCCGCCACCTCCCACACGGATTCTCACAATTTAGACCTTTCCGGCCTGCAAAAATCATACACATCGTTAATTCGCCAAGTTCGCCTGTAATTAATCTAATCAAGGTCTTTTCTCAGATTCAAATTCTCCTGCGAAAATAACTCAGCGATACTGGCATAAACCTCCCCTAAAACAGGTGGAAATAGTCCCATTTCCGTACCAATGACAAACCATCACCTAGCTGATGTAATATTTCTACCGTTTTTATAAAAAAATGAGTGTGTTACTGGAACCATTGGCGAATTTGGTGAGCTCAGAATCAGCTCAGCGTTTCCAAATTCAGTATTTGTGTTCAAAATATAACAATCTTAGCGCATCTCGCCGAAGCTCAAAGTCTTATCGTCGCCAAAAATCAAGACATACTTTTTCGCCAATCAAAACTCATTGCCATGTACTTTTTTGAATAAAATTCGACGAATACCGCCTATTATTCTACCAAACACTCCTGTACTATATTAGAATTATCTAATTTTGAATGTACTATTATCAACTTACTCTCTTAATCCATTTTTGATTCCTTTTCCTATTTAAGTAAGTCATTCTAGCCTGTATGAGAAATGTTTTTGTTGCTGCCACCTTCCTTTCATTCTTTGGTGCATTTTTCGATAGTTACGCCCAAACCGGCCCTGCGGGCATTGGTACTGGCGATGGTTCTATTTCTCCCCGAAATGTGTTATGGTTAAAAGCAGACGCAGGCGTTACCGAGTCGAGCGGTAAAGTAAGCGCATGGGCTGATCAGTCTGGCAACGGCCTCAATGCTGCCCAGGCGAATGGCACATGGCAACCAACCTATACTGCAAGCAATGCCAACCTGAATAACAAGCCTTCCATTAACTTCGGGCCAACGGGCACCACCAACTATAATTTGGCGGTAAATGACAATTCACTGCTGGATTGGTCGTCGGCTATGAGCTTCTTTTTAGTAATAAGAACTGAAAGCAGCGGCGTCCAGGGAATTTTAAACAAAAGAACTGGCGTTGGAGCCAATCAGTCTTACCGGCTATTTAGAAACTCCGGCAGCATCAGTGCCGATATCAGCGACGGCGGCACTGCCAATGTAAGTGTCACTGATAACACCAATTATGTTATCTCAACCACTTACGACCATACGCTTTCAGGAAATAAATTCTTCCTCAACAGAAACTCTGTAACAAGCAGTGGTACCAATGTAACCACCCCTTTGCCAGACAATGCGTCGCCGTTATATATTGGAAACTTCAACCTTAGCGACAACCGAAGCTTTCCAGGCGACATTGCAGAAGTCATCATCTACAATGGGGCTGTAAGCGCCCCGCAAAGGGTCATCATTGAAAACATGCTTGGTCACAAATATGGGATCAACCTGACCACAAACGATATTTTTGGCAATCTGGGCACCTACAATACTTCTTACTTCACCCAATACAGAGGACTGGGAACAGTAGACGGCACGGTCAAGGTTACTTCGGCTACTTCCGACGCATTGCAGATAAGAGAAGTAAACAGCTCGCTGGATGCCGGAGAGTTTGTTGCCTTTGCTCACGATGGCACAGCACATGCCGATGGGCTTGCCACTCAAATCGGAGCTGGTGTTACTTCACGCTGGGCAAGAAGCTGGTACACAGAAGTAAGCCAGTCTGGTGTGGTCAACGGAGGCGGCATTAATGCAGAGTTACTCTTCGACTTTAGCGATGCCGGACTCACCTATTCAGGCAACCTCAACGAATATGTTCTGCTTTACAGAAGTGACGTCTCCGCTAATTTCACGAGCATATATGTGGACAAATATTCTCTTGAAAGTGGCGATAAAGTGGTGGTTTCTATTCCAGCCTCAAGGTTTAAATCGGGGTATTATACACTAGGGAAAGGAACTCAGCTCACATCTAAAACATGGTATGTGTTTCAGGACGGCGACTGGTCGAATTCAGCTACCTGGACATTAGACGCTTCAACTGCACCTATCGTTAAAAACCCTGGCAACGACATACCCGGAGCTGAAGACGATGTAATTATCAGATCGGGCAGAACGGTGACTGTTCAACCGGCCACGAACAACATAACAGTCAATTCTATGGAGGTGCGTGGCAACCTGTATCTTACAACTTCTACTGGTCACAACTTCAAGACAATAAACGGCAACGGTCAGATCAGACTTCAGGGAAACGGCGGCACCGCCAACTTTCCAGCAGGTATCACAACAGGAAATATCGGCTTTTCTGACCCCGACAACGGAGGAACTTTGATCATGGCTGGCGCAGGAGATATGGCCCTGACTGTTTCCAGAACCTTCAAGAACCTGCGGATCGACAAAACAGCAGCCGCTGACAAGGTCATTCTCGCTTCCAACTACAGCCTCTACGGAACCCTCACCATTAGAAACGGAAAGTTTCAGTTTGGCGACGGAACTACCACAGTCAGAAGTCTCACCGTTGGCGGCGATGTAATTGTGGAAGACAACGGCAGCACCAGGATAGGAAGCATAGTTACAGCCAATGCCAACGCTGTGCACTCCTTCACCATTTCAGGTAACTTCACCAACGGTGGTCAGGCATATTTCACCAACAGGACGGACTTTGCTTCCGTGGCAGCCAGATACAGCCCATCGACGGCTTACTACACTACGGACGATGTAACAGGCAGGGTCAACACCTTTTTTAATAGCGCCACCAACGATCAGACCGTCGACTGCAACAACCTTACCTATTTCTCAAGAATTGTTATCGACAAAGGAACAGACGAAACCTTCACACTTTCCATTCAAGCACCAGACAGTGCCTATTTCCGATTGCTGGGAAGAGCCAACTACGATGTCAACTCGGATATAACTGCGGCAACGTCCAACCTGAACGCCTTAGCTCTTATCAAAGGAACCGTAAAATTGGGAGTTAACGTGGCAGTGCCTGTAATTAACACTACCGGAAATTATTCGATCCCGAGTACTACGAAGCTTCAGATTGATGGAGGTTTTGTCGCCAAAACGGGTGGAACTGCCATAGTGCCGTATGGTACGGTTGAAGTCATATCAGGAAAGCTAATAGCTTCTGTTGGAAGCGGCTTAACTCTGAGAGACGCCGGAAAGTTAAAAGTCGATGGTGGTACGGTTTATATGGCAGCGTTCAGAACATCGGTAAATGGTCTTTCTGCTCAGGGAACCTACGAGCAAAATGGCGGCACCGTCACCATCAATGGAGGCGGTTCAGTCAATGCCGACTACGCCTTGTTCTCCCTTACCTACACGGGGAACGTATTTGTAATGACCGGTGGCGATTTGATTGTTAATGGCAGAAACAATTTAGGCACATCCAGCCTTAGAGGGAATATATTCATCAATTGTGATCCCGGTAATCAAGTGGTGACTGGCGGCACGGTCACTTTCCAATCAAGCACGGCAACCGAATACAGGGTCACGTCAAGAGCTCCTTTCTTCAATGTAAAAATGAGAGCTACAGCAGCTTCAGTAGGCAATATTGTACTTACCGGCACTACATCAGGTACCGGAGGAGGCTTAGATGAACCATCCGTCGCTGCGCAGCCTCTGGTGGCGCTTAACGACCTTGTTATCCATGGATACAACGACACCTATCACAACAACCCGCTGGGAAACTATCCGGTTGTATTTGCGCCTATCACATCTGCCATCAATAATAACGACGTATATGTTGGTGGCTCCTTCTATGTTGGAAGAAACTCTACTTACCAGGCCGTATTTGGGGGCGTTGCTCCTTATGATGGCATTGCAGACCTTCCAACAAATTTTAACACTACTTTTTTCAATCAAACCATTGGCACTTCCGCCATCGACACTGTCTACTATGGAGTCACCAGCGGAATCGGGCAACTTGAAGCAGGTAGCGTGGTGCTCAACAGAACCGGCGGCAATGAGCTTAGACTAGTTGCCAGAAACGGAAACACAGGTGGAATCAGACTAGACGTTAACGGAGACATTTCTGTACTATCCGGAACGATGGATCAAAATGCCTATACGCTGAGGATTTGGGGTAGCATTACAAACAATGACCGCCTGGGGACTTATTTCAGTGCAGGCCCGTACCCAACTGCTACAGGTACTCCAGACGTCGCACAGATTCGTTTCAGAGAAGACCCCCCAGTTACCATGACTACGACGGATGATGCGGTCTTCGGAAACATTAGACTCAACGTAGGGGCGGCTACTACTATTGAATTGAATAGTGATGTTCTCCTGGAAAGAGTAGAATACCTCAACGGCAGGATCTATGTAAAAAACCACACCCTGACCATTGATGAGATCTGGAACATCAATAATGGTGGCGGAAACTTTTTCAATAGTGACGTAGCCAACACAAGCGTCATTAGAGTTAACAACGAAGGCATCACAGGAAATATCCTCGTATTTACCGACGGAAACCCCAGCGACGGAGGGCTCAAACTCAAGGTAAGAGGCAACACAGTAACGGAGGATGTGACGTCGAGACTCAACAACACGGCCCCCATCACTTTTCCGGTTGGATTTACGCTTGATGGTGGCACTACTTTCTACTCGAGACCAGCTCAAATGAAGGTGAAAGACTTTTCCGACGATGGCTATGTCCAGATTAACGTAGTCTCAGGCGAACTGCAATTAACAGACCTTGCTGGCGGACAAATGCTTCAGCACTACTGGCGAGTGAGGCACTCTGATTTTACAACGGTGCCAAACGTAGCATTTCGTTTTTATTACAGGGCATCAAACAGCGTAATTGCTGGTGTCGACAGGCCTAGCTTAGAACCGGCAGGTCTGGAGGAAAACTATGTGCCTGGGTATGTTCTTGATGAAACTCCGTTTACACGGGCCTACGAGTCTAACCCTGTAAGTGACCTGACAGACATCGTTACATCCGCCTACCAAAACACAAACCAAAACAATGCTACCCGGTACATCACTTTTAATGGAACAAGCACTGGAGGAGAGTTTTCTCAAGCTGGTTTCGTAGGATTCCCTCTGGTGAACGCCAATTTTACAACAGGCCAGGCAGCAAGGTTTGTCAATGCTCCATTGATCTATTACACGAAGGGTCGTGACCTGACAGGGAACCAACCCCTCTGGACAACTGCCAATACGTGGACAAGAAATGACCAGCCAGGCTTCAACACCGCCAATCCTCACTTGAGTACAAATCCGGATTCGCCTGATACACCTGGTGCAGGAGATATTGCTGTGATTGGCTTCTTTCCGTATGATGACCCTAAAACCACCTACCGAGGCTACCCGCATTCTGCAAGGGTCGACGGGGGCGACGTGGTTGCAGCCCGACTGATATTTATCCAAATGACCGATAATTTGGGCAACGCACCTGTCGTCAGAAAACCATTATCTCAGCTTGGTGGGCCTAACGATTTTCAGTTTAGACCAACGCTCACCTGGAATTCTACAGGTAATATTCTTGTCAATGTGGTCGAAGGTGAAGGAACCATCCGTGTCAGAGGTGGCAGCACCAATCAGAATCAAAGGGATCCCAGCTTTGCAGCGGTTGATTTAGGCCTTTTCACAGCTCAAGATTCGTCTACGCTGTTGTATGAGGCATTTAACGACTACACCATCAACAATATTCCAGATGAAGTACCTACCCTTTTTATCACCAACGACGGATGGGGAGCAAACAATCGTACTGTAACTATTGCTAAAAACTTCACAACTAATCAAAACCTGGAAATCAGTGGCAACTCCAATCTGGCATTAAGTAGTGCCTCCGGAGGAAATGCGACGGTCAATGCAAATCTATATTTACGACCATTGGTTGACGGCACTGGCGGAGGAGAACTTCGGCTGCCCAATACGGGAATCCCCTGGAACGTTACAGTAATTGGTGATGTTTACGTTGGAAATCCCACAGGGACTGCGGCAAGTGGCGGCAACGTGATCAGAGTTGCAAGCGGAGGCTCGGTTAATCACAACTTGTTTGTGGGCGGCGATATTGTCATAAATACTACCGGCAGCAATACAACAATTGCACCCAATGGCAATGGGTTGATTTTTGGAGGAAACGCTGAGTCAAATATTAAGCTCACGCTAAATGGGAGTCTTTCTGGCACATTCAACACAGTTAGTGGCGATGTACCACAACTGTACAGAATTACGCTAAATAAAAAGCTGAACAACGCAGCAGAATTTACATTCAACGACGGTTTCACACTTACTGGCCTAACTAATACCGCCGACAAGGCCATCGAAATCGTCAATGGCACTTTGGTACTTAACGATCCGTCAATCGACATAACACTTTCAAGCGGTGGTGGCAACTTCCTTCTGCCAAATTCGCTCAATACTGAGGCAACCTCCGGGTCTGGTGGCTTAGCAATCCAGCAAGGTGTTGCCAGGGTCAGTGGTGCCAACACCGGAATAATCCTTGACGGGCCACTCGTGATCAGTGGTGGCTCGCTAAACATGGATGGCGGTGTTGGGGTCAACAACTTTATAGAGTATTCGGCTTCTGGAAATGCTTCCATTGAGCTTTCTGCAGGCACTCTGACTGTGGGTTCTCAGGTACGAAGAAGTACCGCTTCAACTTCAGGCATTCTCAAATACACGCAAACAGGAGGCATTGCCGTATTTGGCAAAAATGCTGTACCCACAACTATCAGAGGGGTATTTGAAGTGATCAACCCCGGAAGTGAATTCCATCTTGATATCGATGGAGGTGCCGGCGAGTCATTTACCGTCGTTCGCCACCTCAACTCAACATCAGTACCAACTGTTCGACTTTCTCCGGCTTCAAGTAGTATAACCGATGGATCAACAATTACCCTCGGAAATGCAGATACGCCAGCCTCTCAAACGAACTTTGGCATCTATTCTAGCATCACCCTGGAAACATTGCGAATTGGATCCGCCAATGTGACTGCTAAAATATACACGGCGCCACTTACGGTTGACAACTTGTCGATTACCACTGGAAGCAGTTTCAGTGCCAATGGTCTTGATTTAACTGTAAACGAGAGTGTTGTTAACGATGGTACATTTGTTTCGGCTGGTACGATTGCCAACAACCAAACGACCTTCTTCACAACCTCTTCCACTGGAACGATATCGGGCTCCGGAACTACCACCTTTTGGAACCTTGAAAAGTCGGGATCTGGCTCGCTTATACTTGCAAAGTCAGTGACTGTTGCCAATAACGCCTCAATTTTGGCCGGCACACTGAACACCGCCACCTATGCCTTCAACATCAAAAAAGACTTGCAGCATGACGCTACACACACAAGTGCAGCCGCTGGTCCGGGGATCATTTTCAATGGTACTGAAAAGCAAAACCTTGGCAGGTCTTCCTCAGGACTAAGCTATTTTGGAGTTGTGAACCTTAACAATTCAGCAGGGCTTATTATTACGGACACAGACGAAAACTTTCAGGTAGATCAAAAGCTTGTCCTTACAACAGGGGTACTTGATATTGGGGGCAACCTTCTTATCATTCCTGAAACGTCAACCATTGAAAACGGAACCGGTGGAACAACCTATACAGACTTCAATGTGAACAGGATGATTCAAACCAACAGCTCCATTAAAGACTTTGGGTTGAGGAAGATTTTTCCAACGATCGTTGGTGGCAGCTCCACTTTCACCTTCCCTGTAGGTTTGACATCATATACGCCAGCGGTGATAAATGT
The DNA here is from genome assembly GCF_902498805.1 of Imperialibacter sp. EC-SDR9. GTDB lineage: Bacteria > Bacteroidota > Bacteroidia > Cytophagales > Cyclobacteriaceae > Imperialibacter. The sequence continues at coordinate 142,976 of NZ_LR701576.1, forward strand.
AAACGATATTTCCTCAAGCTACATCACGCTAAGGCCAGTAGCAGATTTGCCACCAATTGCCGAGGACGCAGAAACAGCAGGAGCGTGCACAGACCCTGAAATAGTCGACTCCAACAATGTGCTGCAATACTATTGGATCATCAAATCAAGCGGCGTAACAGGCCTAAATGGCACGCTGGAAATGTACTACGATGCAGCCGACTTTGCAGTAACAGCTCCCTACACCGTTGCTAACTATGGGCCTGCGAGGCTTTACAATCTGGGATCATTCTGGGACAAAGTATTTACCGAGTCTGAATTTGATGAAAACAATTTAAGAATCGCCTATCCGCTCAATTCAAACACTGATGGCACCCTTGAAGGGATATATACGGCTGGTGTGACCTTGCAGAACAATGGTTCCTCACTGCTGTGCGGAGCTGCTATACCTGATATGGTTCCGACTTTTACAACTTACGAACTGGCTTCATCCGGCACCTATTATAGCGACGCCTCTTATCAGGAAGGAACATCTCCAGCCCCTGGTTCTTCTTCTGATATTGTCGTCAAGTCTGGCTACACGCTGGTTTTGAATTCCAATAATATCAGAATAAGGAAAACGACCATTGAAGCAGGAGCAACACTGGAAATCGCCTCCGGGTTTTCCAACCACAACCTTGGCTTCGTGACCGGAGCTGGTAACCTAAAGCTCACCTCCGACGGAACCTCCGTGGCGTTCCCAACCGGCGACTACGAAGTATTCTTCCCAGATGCCAACTGCAGCGGTGGTGGTGGCCTTGAGTTTGCTGGCAACGGTTCTTATGCCGTACTCAATGATATACCAAACGTCAGAAGACTGATTTTCTCTGGCGCCGGTGACAGAACTGTACCTAACAATAATACGCTGAAAGTCTGCGAAGACCTGGAGATTTTAGGAACAGTGAATGTAGTAGTCCCCGATGGCAATAATTCGACATCAGTATATGGAAACATATACAAGTCCGACGCCTCAAGCTTCGACAATGGTGGTGGAGCAAGCAAAGTAGTTATGAGAGGCCCTGCTGCCCAAAGTGTGTCAGGCAATTTCACTGGAACCAACGCATTCAACAACCTCGAAATAAATAACGCAAATGGAGTCACTATTGTAAACAACACAGACGCCGCCAGGGGAATTAGTGCCAATGCAGATGTTGATGTTGATGGGCAGCTTATCTTCACAAATGGACTCATTACTACCAATGCTGACAATACGCTGAGATTAACACTTAATGGAACCTTGTCTGGGTTTAGCTCAGCCAGGTATGTGAACGGACCGTTTGTAAGAGTGCTGCCACCAAATGTTTCGTCTTACACCTTTCCGGTTGGCAAGGGATCGAGAAGTGGCCAAATGGAAATCAAAGCGCCGACAGGCTACGTGGGCACAAAAGACTGGATAGTCGAATACTACAGCGGAGGTGCTTCCGCCATAGGGCCTGTCACAGCAGTAGACCCTGCCGACGGTATTGTGAAAGTGAGCGAGAATGAATACTGGATGATTAGCGTGCCTTCGCCGGCCAGCTCAAGTGTAAAGCTGAGCTGGAACAGCGGGTCAGACGTGCAAAGCACCATTAGCAATCTTCGAATGGCGTTTTGGTCGGGAACCCTTTGGGACATGATAACGACCACAAGCGCTCCTAGCGGCACGCCGGCAACTGGCTCTATGACAGCCGGGCCACTCAGCTACAGCACAAAGTTTGTAACATTCGGAACAACCGATGAAGACGCAACGCCGCTTCCTGTCGAATTTTTAAACTTTAGCGCTACTGAGCTAAATGGTGTTGCGATACTTGACTGGGCCACAGGCTCAGAAACCAACAACGATTTGTTCGAAATCGAGCGCTCTGAGGATGGCATGGTCTATCAAAAAATTGGCGAAGTAAACGGCGCTGGTACCACGACCGACAGGCAGGACTATGCGTTCACTGACTTTCAGCCATTCTGGGGAACGTCCTACTATAGAATCAGGCAAATTGACTTTGATGGCCAGTATGATTACAGCAAGGTTGCCTCTATCAGGATTCAGAAAGAAGCTCCTTCCATCAATGCATACCCCAACCCAATCCAGTCTGATATCAATATCGCTGCCAGGGGTCTTGAGAAAAACTCGCCGGTACTCTATTATATGACCGACCTCAATGGAGCTTTGATCTTGCGAGGCGAAGGGTTAGCCGACAGACGTGGCGACTTTTTCAGCGCTATACTTCTGCCGGGAAATCTCAGTGCAGGCATTTACGTTTTAGTACTCGAATCGAAAAACCAAACGCAAAGATTCAAGCTGCTTAAGAAATAGCTAAAGGCTGTCTCAGTTGCCGAAAACGAGACAGCCTCTTTCTATATTTCAGTTTGGGCATCAATTATTCTGACAGCAATCCCAGTGCTTGATCGTATTCAAGCTTAGCGATTCTCACTTTGTAAAATGCCTGTAGCTGGTTCATTCTCGATTCTGTCAAGGCCAACTCAGCATCAGTCAACTCCAGCCTTGAACTGAGGCCGGATTGAAAGCGTTCATTTACCATTGCAAAGTTAATTTTGGCGGCCTCAACTGTTTTCGCATGAATTTCCAACCGTCTCAAGCCCTCCTTCAAGCTATTTTCGTGGGTGGCCACTTCAATCGCTGCTTTTTCCGATAAATCTTTCAGCGCTAGCTCGCCTTGTTGGAGCCTGATATTTGATTTACCCAATCTGGAATTTATTCTGTTCCCGGAAAAAATGGGCACATAGGCCTGAATACCTAAAAAAGATGTGCCCGGCCATCGGCTGAAGCTGAGGTCAAAAGACTGAGCCTGTAGTTGATAGGCACCCATCACCGTAACTGTCGGTAGTTTTTGAGCCTTCGTTTGACTCACTAAACTTCTGCTTATTTCGACACTCAGCTTTGCCTGCAGCAGGTCAGGTCGGCTGGCCGTCATTTCCGCTTCGCTAAGGGGTGCTGTGTCAAGGTACCTGATAGCGTCATCCAGCCCAAGTTTGTCGGTCAGCACGATGGTCTGTCCCACCTCCAGTCCAACTACTCTGGCCAGATGTAGAAGTGTTGTCTCATACTGGCTTTGAAGGTAAGAAATGGAGGACTTCAAATTTTCGACTGCAATAAAGCTTCGCAAGGTATCTACCTTCAAGCCCTTGCCTTGCCTGAAAAGTGATCGACTGTCTTCCAATGAGAGTATGTTACGCTCCAGGCTTTGATGACTTAGCTTAAGCGACTCGCTGATCAGCAAAGCCCGCAGGTAGCTGGCCGTTACGTCCGCAACCAGTCTGGTCTTAAAGGCTCTGGTTTCCTGCTCCTGAAAAGCTTCGCTAAGCTTTGCCGTCCTCACCTGCCTGCGGGCAGATTCCAACAATAAAGGCTGCTGAAAAGCCAGGTAGGTATTCACTGCGTTTTTTCCTCCAACCGCTACATCTACTACTGGCTCGTTCTCTTTGCCAACGAGAGCCCCAGGCATAAAAATCACCTGCCTGTCGAAATAATGTGTGTAACTCCCCTGTGCCGACAGGGTGGGCAACAATTCGCCCCTGGATTCCGACGTTTCCATTTTGGAGACCTTTTCCTCCAGCAACTGAACTTGCATGGCCTTGTTATTCGTCTTTGCGAGCACAAGTGCCTCACTCAGTGAGAGCTGTAGCTCCTGAGCTTTAGCGGGCAGCACGATGCCTAGCATCGCAATGGCCGCTATCAATGATCTATTATACTTTTTCATAAAATCAACTTTTTGAGATCACCATATTTGCCTCCGTCTCATCCACTACTTCCTTTCTCCTTTTACCTGAGGCGAGATAAGAATAGACCGCCGGGATGATAAACAAGGTGAGTATGCCAGCGAATATCAGCCCGCCTACTACTACAATCCCCAGCGATTGACGGCTATTATGGGTCATCGCAATGGGCAATGCACCAAAAATCATTGCGAGTGAAGTCATCAGAATGGGCCTGAATCGCTGCTCTGCGGCCTGAATGGCAGCGTCAAACTTTGACAGGCCAGTGTCCTTTAGGTGATTGGCAAACTCTACTATCAATATGCCATTCTTTGTTATGAGACCAATAAGCGTAATGATGCCGATTTGGCTAAATACATTGAGGCTTTGGCTAAACCAGTCCAAGCTCAAAAGCGCCCCGGTAATTGCCATTGGCACTGTCAGCATGATGATCAGGGGATCACGAAGACTTTCAAATTGCGCTGCCAGTATCATGTATATCAGCACCAGGGCCAATATCAATGTGTACGAGAGGCTTCCCTTACTTTCCACGTAATCACGAGATTGCCCGGCTAGCGTCGTTCTGAAATTATCGCCCAAAACCTCGGACTTAATCCGCTCCATTTCCTGTATTCCTTCATCCAGACTTACGCCAGGTGCCAGGCCAGCCGAAATGGTGGCTGAGGTGTATTGATCGTACCGGTAAATGGTAGCGGGGCTTATTCCATCCTCAATAGTCACCAGGTTGTCCAGCGAGATCATTTGCCCATGAGCAGACCTCACGTGGATTGCACGAAGGTCACTTATGTCGTTGCGGTTGATGCGCTCAACCTGACCAATTACTTCGTACTGTCGGTCATTTTTCATAAAGTACCCGTAGCGCTGACCGGAAAACGAAAGCTGCATGGCCCTTGCCACCTCCTCGATAGACACACCCATCATAGCGGCCTTCTGTCGATCAATATTAATTTTGAGCTCAGGCTTATTTATCTTAAGGTCGCTGTCAACGAACATCAGCTTACTGCTTTGTCTTGCCGCTGCCAGAAACTTAGGAAGTACACTGGCGACGCTGTCCAAATTAGATGTTTGCAGCACATATTGCACGGGCTGACCTCCGCCGTATCTGGTACCGATGGTAGGCGGCATATAGGGGAAAAGAAGGATGTTTCTAAATTGCCCTGAAGCCGCCCCATACTGATAATACAGTTCCTGGGCAGTAACACTTCTTTCCTTGGGATCTTTCAGATAAATACTCTGCACGGCCACGTTGATAGGTGCCGGAGCGGGAATAAATGAGATAGCCACCATAGAGTAGGTCTGATAGAGGCCTTCAGTATTGTCGTTGACATAATGACCTACTTCCTCCATATTCTCCTTCATGAAGTCGTACGAAACTCCTTCAGGTGCAATGGCAATGAGCATCATATTAGACCGGTCTTCCAAAGGCGCCAATTCTGATGGCAGCCTCTGCCCCAGCACATATATTACTACTCCACCTGCGATCAGGAAAATCCACGCCAGCCACCTGAACTTCATAAAAGCTTTCAAGAGCGACGCATAACCTCCATTAAGGCTGAGGAAAAATGGCTCGGTAACTCTATGGAGCCAGTTAGGCTTCACATGCTGCTTCAGCAGGTAGGCGCTAAGCATAGGAGACAGGGTGAGTGCCACAAATGCCGACACGATCACCGATCCCGATACCACGATCGCAAATTCCTTAAAAAGCTGGCCACTTATGCCCCCCATAAATACTATGGGCAAGAAAACTGCCGCCAGGGTGATCGTGGTAGAAATGATAGCAAAGTATATTTCCCTGGATCCTGCGAATGCTGCCTGAATAGGATTGGCTCCATCTTCAATCTTTTTGTAGATGTTTTCAAGTACTACAATGGCATCGTCGACAACCAATCCTATAGCCAGCACCAAGCCCAAAAGCGTCAGGACATTGATAGAAAAGCCTGCCAGGTACATGATGAAGAATGCCGAGAATATTGACACGGGAATGGCCAGCACGGGAATGATGGTAGATCGCCAATCACGCAGAAAAAGAAAGATAATGATGACAACCAAACCAAAAGCGATGAAGAGCGTCTCCACCACTTCTGTAATTGACTCACGAACTGGTTTGGTGAAATCGAACCCCACAATCAATTTGTAGTCAGCGGGTATCTCTTTGCGCAATTCATCGAGGCGCAGGTAAAATTCATCCACAACTTCGATGGCATTGGCTCCTCTTTGAATTTGGATGGCCACGCCAACGCCCACTCTGTCTGCTTTGTTGGTGCCGTTAATGATTGCATTGCGCTCATTCACTTCCCCAAGTTCTGCATAGCCAACGTCCTTCAACTTTATGACTGAATTAGCAGTTTGCTTAATAATCATGTCATTGAATTCGTCGGAAGTAGTAAGACGTCCCAGGGTTCGGACACTCAACTCATTTTTCTCTCCCTCGATCCTTCCCGAGGGGAGGTCTATATTCTCTCGGTGCAAGGCCTGGCGAATGTCCTCTGGAGTTAAATTATAGGCTGTCAGCTTGATCGGGTCGAACCTCAGTCTCATGGCGTACTTATGCTCACCAACTATACTTACACTTTGTATGCCGGGGATAGACTGCATTCTTTCCTTTATAACTGTTGAAGCCAAATGGCTTACTTCCTTTATGTCTCTTGAATCGCTCTCCACTTCGAGGAATGCCACCAAATTATCGGGGGAACTCGCTTTTTCAACAATTGGAGGGTCGACGTCTGAGGGCAGCTGGCTTTTTGATTTCGCCACTTTGTCACGCACATCGTTGAGGGCATCTTCAAGGTCTAACTCTCTGTTGAATTCTATTGAAATGATGCTAACCTGCTCTCTGGACTCCGACGAAATAGTGCGAATTCCATTCGCTTCAGCAATAGATTCTTCTAAAGGCTTCGTGATTTTAGAAGCTATTACATCGGGGCTGGCCCCAGGGTAAAAAGTAACAACCGCAATAACTGGTGGCTCGGTTAAAGGGAACTCACGTATCCCAAGATATCGCCACCCAACCATTCCCGCAATCACTATGAGTGCGGAAAACACACCTGACAAAACAGGTTTTTTTATACTTAATGATGGTAGACTCATGGCTCCAGTTATTTAGTAGTGACAACTTGTACAGGCGTACCATCGCCGGTGCGAAGAATGTTGGAAACCAAGACTGAATCGCCATCGGCGAGACCTGCCGTAATCAGCGCATCGGACTCATTTCTGGAGAAAACGGTCACCGGGCTGAACCTGGCCACACCATGCCTTACCACAAAAACACCAAAACCATTGGCTCCGGGAATGAGGGCTTGAGTGGGCAGAGTAAGACCCTTCGTGTTTTCGTCAGCGACAGAAAAGTAAACCCTTGCCGACATCCCTGGCACTAGCTGATTGTCACGATTGTCGGCCACCGCCTGCACTGTTATACTTCTGCTGGAAGCGTCTATTCCTGATTCCGTCGCAATTATGCGAGCCGCTATGCTGGAACCACCGGTGGGTGCCTGGAATTGTATTGTCTTTCCACTTGTCACAAATGCAATGTATTTTTCAGGAACTGAAAATTGAATTTTAACGCTTCCTTGTTCCTGCAGGGCAACCAAAGGCATTCCTGGTGAAACCCAAGAACCAACTTCCACTTTACTGATTCCAATTTTCCCGGAGAAGGGGGCATGAATGGAGGTCTTGTCCAGCTCATTCTTCAGTAAGTCCTCCGTTGCCTGGAGCAACGCAAGTCTCGATTGCGCAACGTCGTATTCTTCCTGCCGTACCGCTTCACTTTTCAGCAGCTCAGCCAAGCGACCTTCGCTCAATTTTGCCAGGCCAAGTTCGGCCTGATTTTGCTTCAGTTTGGCAACAATTTCGCCGTCCTCCAGCTTGTACAGCAGCTGGCCTTTGTGTACTACGCTGCCTTCAGTAAAAGATACGGCAACAACTTTCCTGGATACTTCGCTGGCGATCGTTACCTCACGACTAGCGACGACAGAGCCAGCAACGACTTCTTCCTGGGTGACAGCGGTTGATTTCACAACCTTGACATCCACTGGCAGTCGGCTAATAGGCGCACTGCCTTGATTTGAGTCATTGGCTGTACCTGAGGTGCAGGCGACAACAATCGCACCGATGATCAGGAAACTCAAATAGCTAAAAAATTCATTTGTTTTCATTTGTTTGAAGTTTGATTATGGATGTAAAAAACGGGAATCCAACACACCCTGATTTGCATTTAAACCGGAGCTATTTATATAGTTTACTGAAAGCAAAAAGTCTGGCGTTCGGCCAGACTTTTTGCATTAAAAAATAAGAAAATTAGAAAGTGCCTTACTGTGGCCGTTGCTGCTTTATACCAAACACAGCGATCAAAATGCTAAGTCCACTGATGCATGCTGCTGCTTTAAATGCAGCCTGAAAACCAACATTCAGCGCTGCTGTAGTCACCCCCGCTTCGGCGGAGAAGTTGTTGGTAGTACCGATGGCGATGGCAGCGGCTATCGCCAACCCAATGGCTGACCCCACCTGATAAGTAGTGTTAACCAAGCCAGATGCCAGGCCCGACTCCTCTGGTTTTGCGCCCGACATTGATGCGATGGTGCCTGGAATATAGGCCAGTGACATACCAAGGGCTCCCAGCAAGGAGGCCCCAAGCACATCGGAGAGGAAATTCCCGTTTACTGGAACTTGCGAAAACCACAGCAGTGACCAAGTAAGTGCCACGAGCCCTGCAATCAATGGCTTTTTAAAGCCAAATTTTGCTATGAGCTTACCAGTGACACCCACCATAAGCACCATGATTACTATAGTCATTGGGAGTAAAGCCAAACCGGAAAAAAATGCAGTGTAGCCCAGCGACTGCTGTAAATAAAGATTAAGGTAAAACCACAGAGGTATCCATGCGCCAGCCATTAAGGCCATAATTAAATTGCCGCTTGAAAGATTTGGCGCTTTGAATATTGAAAGTGGCAACAATGGAGCCTGCACCCTTTTTTGTACAAACACAAAAGCAATAAACAAAGCTAATGACGTTGCAAAAAGGCCAATGGTGTGCGTGGTCAGTAATCCATTCTTGTCGACCATAACTAACGAGTAAACCAGTACCATAGTGGCCAGCGTCACCAATACTGCCCCCAAATAATCTATTTTCCCCTTTCGTCTATTTCCGCTCACCAGAAGCATTGCTCCGGCAATCATGACGAAAATGCCCATGGGTATATTAATATAGAAGGTCCATCTCCACGAGGCGTAGTCGGTGAGCACTCCTCCCAAAAATACACCCGCCGAGCCGCCAGCAGCAGCCGATGCACCCCAGAACCCAAATGCTTTGGCCAGTTCTTTCGGGTCCGTAAAAATGGTCATTAGGAGAGAAAGAGCAGAAGGTGCTATCAAAGCTGCTCCAAGACCTTGCAGGGCTCTCCCAATATTCATCGAGGTTTCGGACCAGGCCAGCCCGGTAAGAAGCGAGGCAGCAGTAAGCACAGCAAACCCCCAAAGAAATACTTTTTTGGGGCCATAAAGGTCAGAAAGCTTTCCGCCCAAAAGAAGCACACCACCAAAGATTATTACGTAGGCATTGAATATCCACGACAATTCAGAGGGCGTGTAATTCAATGCTTCCTGAATGGCCGGTAATGCCACACCAATAATGGACGTATCCATTATTACCATAAATTGTGCTGTGCACAAAATAGCCAAAGCGGCCCACCGATTGACTTTGAGCTCACTTGTTTTGATTGTTGTTGTATCAGACATATTTTGAGTTGTTTATACAGGGACAAAGTTTCTCGAAATGCCTGACCTTCTTCTACATTTAAATGGGTTCGATTTATATAATTCCATGGCGGTCAGCAACCGGCGATTGGACTTGCCTGATGTGAGTGCAGGAAATCACTCGCCTTTCAGGAGCAGGTGGCGTTGAGCATTTCGGGTATTGCCTTGCGGAAAAAAGTAGGCGCATGGCCCTGGTGCTCTTTAAATTGATGGGACATATGATTCACGCTGCTATACCCCGTCATGTAAGCTATTTCCGTTGCCGACAAGGTGGAAGAAGTCAGCAGGTTCTTTACCTTTTCTATCCTTATCGAGATAAAATATTGCTCAAGGGTTATGCCTTCGTGTTCAGAAAATAGCTTACTGATGGAGCTGTAATTTAGCCCCAGCGACTCGGAAATTTGCTTTGAGAATTTCATTGGTGCGCCGTAATGATAATTTGACTCCAAAGCTTGATGAATCACAGACTTGACTTGTGATATTAGCTTATGTTGTCTGCTGGAAATAACCTGAAGGTCTGCTTCAGAGAGTATTTCCTCAAGCTGCGACTGCTCAGCAGGCGTAAGGCTTTTATTTATTCTTACACTCCCAAGGCTGATTTTCTGCACTATAAAACCCATTTGCTCAAGTTTCGTTTTCACAAAGAGGATGCAACGATCGCAGACCATGCCCTTTATTTGAATTTGGTACTTTTGCTCCATACCGAAACGCTTTTGGAACAAAGTACATGCTATGCATGCTGGGCGTCTTTACACAAATACCGGAATGTGTTGTAGAATTCCTTTCTTCAGGATCGAAGCTCCTACTCAGATATATGATCAAGGGATTTCCGTTCCATATCAATCTCCCTGGATTTCTTTAGGGCGGAAGGGGTGAAACCAGTCATCTTTTTAAACTGTGCCGACAGGTGAGCCACACTGCTATAGCCAAGTTTGTCCGCAATCTCGCTGAGGGTGAGCTCATCATAAAACAACAACTCCTTCACTCTTTCAATTTTTTGCTTGATGATGTATTGCTCCAATGTGACTCCCTCAACAGACGAAAACAAGTTGCTTAGGTAATTGTAATCAAAATGCAGGCTCTCAGAGAGCACTGTTGACCAATTGTATTTCCTTTCAGATGATTCCTTATTGTGGATGAATTGAATAATCAATGACTTCATAGACTCAATAAGCTTCGCCTTCCTGTCATCAATGCGCTCAAACCCCATGAGACTCAATGAAGCGTCGAGCCTGTCGAATTGCTCTTTTGAAAGTGTCTCATTTTCCAATTCGACTTCGCCCAACACAATGCTTCGTACCTGCAGTTCTTGCTTCTCAAGCTCCTGCCCGATCATCAAGATGCACCGATTACAAACCATATTTTTGATGCTTATAAGCATAGGCAACTGGCACTTATCCCTTTATAAAAATAAGTCAACACTGCGAATCACCATAAACTTGAGAGATTTTATTTCCTCAGCGTTCGCCAGTTGGTTATTTATTTCGAATAAAATTCTGGTGAGTGAACACGTGAAACTTAGCAGGCAATCCTCCAAATACTTACCCTCACACCACAGCCACCTTGGCACGCTGCCCAGATGAATTTTAGATATTTCAGCCACCATTTCCCTCCATTCTTTGCCAAAATTCATATTTCAGCCTAATTTCAGCCCCGCCTATTGAATAGTCAATGAGGTTGCTTTTTTCTGGGCTTAGCGAAGCCCACGTGCACTGCTCAGAAATTATAACTACTGATACATATGATGAAACGACTCACATTCTCACTGACTCTCTGGCTGGCTGCATATGCTGGCTGGGCTCAGGAAGGATACAAAACTCTCCCGCTAAATGACCTGTCATCGTTCAAGGCTCAGGCCGGCAACTGGATGATAGTTGGCGATGTAACGATGGACAGAAACCTATCCATTCACCATGAGGCACCGCCTGTTGAAACAGGCAAAAAGAAGAAAAAGAGTAAGGCCACACCAGAACCGGAGCATCCAGTAAAGTATACTTCCGGGCAGGGCATCCTCCTCAATTTCAACGACGACCAGAAAAAAGACAACCTGGTCACAAACTGGACTCATGGCGACATTGAGCTGGAGCTGGAGGTGATGATTCCCAAAGGATCGAACTCCGGCATTTACCTTCAAGGTAACTACGAGGTGCAATTGCTCGATAGCTGGGGGGTGAAAAACCCAGGCTTCGGTGACATTGGCGGCATTTATCGCAACTGGGAAAATGAACCAGCAAAGGCTTATGCCGGGAAGGCTCCGAGGACAAATGCTGCAAAAGCACCCGGTCTCTGGCAAACAATTAAAATTTCCTTCCAGGCCCCAAGGTTCAATACCGCAGGCGAAAAGGTAGAAAATGCCCGGTTTGTATTTGTGGAGCTAAATGGTGTGCGCATTCACGACAACCTTGAAGTACCACGCCTTACGGGCGGCCCGATTAATGACAAGGAAGTGGCCGAGGGCCCTCTCATGATCCAGGGTGACCATGGTCCGGTGGCGTTCAGGAACATCCGTTACAGGTTGCTGAAGCCAGCCAATGTTTCGCTATCTGGTATCAACTACGAAGTTTTTGACGGGCATTTTGAAAGTGAAAAGGATTTTAAAGACCTTAAGCCAACTTTGATAGGGTCAACAGAACAACTCACCTGGGAAGTAGCGAAGAAAGACAATGAGTTTGCTGTAAGATATTACGGCGCACTGGAAATACCAGCCGACGACACTTACAAGTTCAGCGCCAATACTGGCAATGCAATGAAGCTGGTCATTGATGGGCAAACGATTTCCAACTACTATGAGCGAGGTGGAAAGCCCGTAAAGCTTACAAAAGGTACCCATTCGGTTGAAATTACCTACTTTAAATATGTGAGCTGGGTGAGTCCAAACATGGGACTGTGGGTGGAAAGCTCCAACAGCTACCCTCAGGCATTGCACGCCTTTAGCTCTTTCCCTCCTGCCAGCAACGTAGCCTCACCGATTATTGTCGAAACAGGGAATAGCCCAAGGCTGCTGAGAGCATTTCTTGATTTCAAGAGAGACAGAAGCCAAAGGCTTACTCATACCATTGCCGTGGGTGATCCTGCCGGCCTTAACTACATCTACGACATGAAAAGTGGCAGCGTAGTATGCCTTTGGAGAGGCGGTTTCATTGACGCAACACCGATGTGGCACGACAGAGGCGATGGGTCATTCAGGCCGATTGGGGTAGTAGAGTACCTGACAAGCAAACCAACACTGGTACTGCCGGGACAAAGCAGTGCCAACTTTGAGCTCAACAACATCCCTGATTTCAGAAGCAGTGGGTACACCCTTGATGGCGATGGTCTTCCAACCTTTCTCTATACTTACAGCGGAGCGAGCGTGAAAGATAAGAGCAAGCTGGTGGAAGAAGGAAAAGTGTTTCAGAGAGAAGTATCTGTTGAAAATGCACCAGCAGGCAGCCAGGTCAGAATAGCTGAAGGCAGCCAGATTAGAAAACTGGACAATGGAGCCTATGCTATCGACGGCTTTGACTACTACATAGAGCTGAAATCAGCCCAAGAGGCCACTATTGCTGATAAGGGAGCTACCAAAGAGCTCCTGGTGCCGACAACTGGTTCGGTTGTTTATCAAATTGTTTGGTAACAAAATCTGAAAGAAATCATGAAAAAATATATTTTACTAATAGCCCTGCTTGTTGGGTTCAACGCTTTCTCGCAGGAAGCTGAAGAAAGCAACTTCTACAAGATCATTACCATCCCCACACCGGAGACCATGCTCCTCGAAGTAGGTGGCATCACAACGCTTCCTGACGGAAGAGTGGCTCTCGCTACCAGAAGAGGTGATGTTTGGATCGTTGAAGATCCGTACATGAGGAACAGCAACTTGCCTTCCTTTACCCTTTTCGCCAGCGGCCTTCACGAACCACTAGGACTGACTTTCAAAGAGAATGCCCTATTGACAGCACAGCGAGGTGAGCTCACAAAGCTGCAGGACACCAACGGCGACGGGCGGGCCGATGTGTATGAAACCATCTATGCCTGGCCCGTATCAGGTCACTACCATGAATACTCTTATGGCCCCAAAATAGCCCCTGACGGAAGCATGTTCGTATCAGGCAATGTGGCCTTTGGCGACCAGGAGTGGTGGAGAGGTGAAAGCAGAGTGCCGTGGAGAGGCTGGATCATGCGTATTTCACCGGAAGGCGATATGGAGCCATGGGCTACTGGCATGCGATCACCCGCTGGACTAGGAATGATCAACGGAGAACTATTCTATGCCGACAACCAGGGCGACTGGATTGGCTCTGGAGGTATATGGCACATCAAAAAAGGAAGCTTCACCGGGCATCCGGCAGGTTTGAAATGGGCCGACAGAGCGGAATCTCCCGTAACTGTTTCCGCTAAAGAATTCTTTTCAAAAGTACATGAGGAAAGAGAACAAGTAGATGGCAGGTACCTCAAGCCCGAGAACAACGCCGATGAGAAAAATCCGGAGATGCTGTATCATGCAAAAGAAGCGGTACCTGAGATTACGCTGCCAGCGGTATGGTTGCCACATGGTATCCTGGGCATTTCGAATTCAGAAATTCTTGAGATAGGTGACGACGCCAGCTTTGGCCCGTTCAAAAATCAGCTTTTGATTGGCGACCAGGGTCAAAGCAAAATCATGAGGGTAAGCCTTGAAAAAGTAAACGGTGACTACCAGGGTGTGGCCTTCGACTTTATTAAAGATTTCCAATCGGGTGTGCTTCGCATGAGCTGGGGCCACGATGGCTCACTCTTCGTTGGGGAAACCAACAGAGGCTGGGGTTCGGCAGGAAGCACTACATCTGGTCTTGAACGTGTGGTGTGGACGGGCGAGACTCCTTTCGAAATGCAAACTGTGAAGGCCATGCCCGACGGCTTTGAGATTCGTTTCACTCAACCTGTCGACAAAGCTTCAGCCGAAGACCTCGACTCTTACGCTGGTCAATCGTTCATCTACAAGTACCACTCTGTTTATGGAAGCCCTCCTATTAATACAGAAAAACTGGGCATTAAAGGAGTGAAGGTTGCTGATGATGGCATGAGTGTAAGACTTGTGGTTGACAACCTGCGCCAATACTATGTGCATGAGATCAATCTGCCCGGAATAAAGTCTACAAATGGATCATCGGTGCTCCACGGAACTGGTTACTACACCTTGAATAATATTCCTGCAGGCACGAAATTGAACATGTCAGAGGTGAGCACCAAACGGTCATCGGCTTCTAAAAAGGTGGCACCTAAAAAAGTCGCAGCAAAACCAGCGGCCCCTAAGGCTTCAGCCAATGCTATGCTGACGACTGAGGAGATCAAACCAATTCTGGCCAAAAACACTTGCCTTGCATGCCATCAGGTGGACAAAAGGCAAGTTGGGCCAGCTTATAAAGACATTGCGGCCAGAAGGTATACGGCGAAGCAAATCGTTGATCTTATCCGCAATCCGAAGGCAGAAAATTGGCCAGGCTACTCTACGGAAATGCCTCCAATGCCACAAGTATCGGACGAAGATGCGATGAAAATAGCCAACTGGATCATTTCATTACAAGAAGAAAGACCCTAGGCGGCTGGAGAACAGAATGAAGGAAATAAAGGCTTCCAGAGTTAATCTGGGAGCTTTTTTTATGCGAGCAGTTTCACAAGCGCTTCCGCTCCGTGTGCCTGTGCGTGGATCAGGGCTGTGTTCCCTTTGTTGTCCTTCAAATGCTTGTCTGCCCCGGCATCCAGCAGGAGCTTTGCAATTTCAATCTGACCAAAGGTGGTGGCATAAATGAGGGCAGAGGCTCCTTGCTTGTTCTGAATGTTTACATCAGCGCCATGCTCAAGAAGCAACTCCACTATTTCTACATTGCCCTTAAAGCAAACGCCCATCAATGCAGTGTTACCAGCAGCGTCAATAGCATTTACATCGACACCACTTGAAAGCAGAAACCTTGCGATTTCGATCTGGTCGCTATAGGTCGCTAATACAAGGGGCGTAAATCCACGGGCATCTGGCTTTGTCAGCAGCGAACTTTCGGCTGTTGCCATCGCCTTCACACCAGCAAGATCACCTTGTCGTATCGACTGAAAAAAATCCATTCCTTTTATCATTTTAGTAAAAAAGGAGCAATCGATTGATTGCTCCTTACAAACACCTACTTTATTAGCTGGGTAACTAATATCATCTATGTTTCTACAGCACAAATGTACGGCTGATACAGTTATAATTCAAACTGATTTTTTTTATAATTAAATAGATATAATCTATATTGCAGAAAGCATGATTTAATGAATCTACAGCAACTTGAGTACATAGTAGCGCTCGATAACGAGAGAAGCTTTTCAAAAGCGTCAGATCAGTGCCACGTCACTCAGCCTACGTTGAGCATGATGATCCAAAAGCTGGAGTCAGAATATGACATAAAAATTTTTGACCGTAGCAAATACCCTGTGGTACCTACTGAAACTGGTAAGATTTTGATTAGCCAGGCCAGGCTCATTTTGCAGGAAGTGCACAAAATTCAAGAACTGGTGCAGGAAAAAAAGAACACGATTGCCGGCGATTTACAAATTGGCATCATTCCAACAATCGCCCCCTACCTGCTGCCGCTCTTTATCTATGAGTTTAATGTCAGGTACCCAAACATAAAACTGAAGATCTCAGAGCATGTCACGGACGAAATACTGGAAAAGCTGGACGAAGGCAAGCTAGACGCTGGCATACTGGTAAGTCCCGACGACACTAAGCTGTTCAACGTCTTTCCACTCTACTACGAGCCGTTTGTGGTGTACTCGGCAAGAACCTTTGACAAGGAACTCTTGCTGGCAGAGGATATTGACCCCAACGAGTTGCTGTTGCTTGAAGAGAGCCACTGCTTCCGTTCACAAATCATTCAATTCTGTGAGCTTAGAGATAAGAAAGAAAACATGCTTGAATTCACTTCAGGCAGCCTCGAAACGTTAAGAAACCTGGCGGACAAAAACCTTGGCATCACCATCCTTCCAGAATTGAGCACTTTGCAGTTGAGAGACAGTGATTCAAAAAAGCTCAAACGTTTTGCCGCCCCAGCGCCGTTTAGGGTCATTAGTCTGATGACAAGACGTGACTTTGTGAAAAAGAGAATGATAACGGCATTTATGGAGGAGATCAAAAAGCATATTCCGGAAAAATTCCAGGCGCCACAAGGGCAGGAAATCGCCTACAGGCGAAAAGAAAAGAAGGTTACTTTTTAATTTAGACTCGTGAAAAATATACTCATTGAAGGACTGGGCTGGGTAGGTGCTGTTCTGCTGTTGGCCGGGTTTGCGCTAACTAGCTACGGTGTTTTGGAGGGGGTATCCTTCGAGTTTCAGTTGTTGAACCTGCTTGGAAGTGGCTTGTTGGCCATTTACACCTATATCAAGAAGGCCTATCCGAATACAGTTCTCAATATCATTTGGATAGTCATCAGCGTCATAGCGATATTTAATATCTTCATCTAAGTCAATAGAACGTTTCCTTGCCTTTTTTGATAAAAATGAAAGTATCCGACTATATAACAGCCTTTGAGAATCATTTTGAAAAGTATAGCCATCTCTCGCCCTGGCAAATTACCTCAAGGCTAACGGAGGTACTAACAGAGCTGCTTGAGTCCTGCGATAGTGATTTTTCTATACACGAGGGCATCGCACTGCATAAAACAGTAACAATTGAAAAGGGGCCATCATCAAAGCACCGGCCATTATTGGGCCGAAATGCTTTATTGGGGCACATGCCTACCTGCGTGGAGGCGTCGTCCTCGGGCAAGGAGTGACTATCGGACCAGGCTGTGAAGTAAAATCGAGCATCGTTTTCGATCACAGCAGCCTGGCTCATTTCAATTTCGTTGGCGATAGCATCGTTGGAAGCAATGTAAACTTTGAAGCAGGCGCTGTCATCGCCAATCATTATAATGAAAGACAGGACAAACAAATAAGAGTCCTGCATCAGGGCGGGGTTGTTGAAACCGGCAGTACAAAATTCGGTGCTCTGGTAGGCGACAATTGCAAGGTAGGGGCCAATGCAGTGTTGTCACCCGGCACTGTACTTGATAAAAACGAAGTCGTGAAGCGACTGGAGTTGGTTGAGCAGGTTATGGAATGATTTGACGAAGAAAGCCGTCCACATTGCAAAGGCTTAAAAAAGAAAAACCACCGTCATGTCACAGTGGTCTTTGCAATTGAGTAAGGGTTTGAATAATTCTTTACTCGCTGTCTACAAACTCAAAATTTTCTAGTCGTAAGCCCGCTTCTGAAACCATTTGTCATGCAGGCTCAGGCCAACACTTACTGTGTAAACTGACTCTCTTCCAGTGGCACTTGTCCCCATTTGTTCCCAGCCAAAGCCCAGATTAATTCTTGACATATAATTGCTCAGAGGGAGGCTTAGTCCGCCGGTTACTCCATACCCAGCCAGCTGCTGCTCGGTTAACTTCCAGGGTTTTGTTTCATAGAAGAAGCCAGCCCGTACAACTGCTCTGCCAAAATAGGATTGACTTGCCGGATTGGGCATCCAGTCGACGCCTCCGGAGAACCTCCGGGTATCAAGCATTGTCACCTCGTTACCGAGAAAAGCCTTTGAATAATCCTTATAGAGGAAATCGCCACTGACAGCCACCTTGTCGAATAGAGATACCTCCAGTCCCACCCCGTATTCATCCGGGGTTATATAATCATCAGGATAAGAATCCCAGCCGATGAGCAGACTTGACGTTTCGGCGTTGATCAGCTGGTTGGTTTGAACAGTTTTCAGCTGAGTGCCTTTTTTCCATATGCCTCCAGCGTTGATATAACTATTCTTCCCGAATTTCTGCTGATACTGCATGCCAAAGTCAAAAGCAAAGTTGGCAAGAGACAGCCTGTCTCTGGCATAAGTTTCGTCCAGCTCGTCCAGCTGCACCTTCGTTTCCCGCTGTAGCGATCCAAAAAGGTAGTTGGCATTGAAGCCGAAAGAAAGTCGCTTCCAAATCGTGTAACCAGCCCCAACATAATAGCGATTCACCCCTCCTGTGCCTTTGTTCAACACATCGTAATTGCCATAGCCAGCCAGGTTTTTTACCTCGTTGATATTGTAGCCCATTTTTGAGTAGGGCGACATGCCCACCACCAGTCCCAGATTGTTCATTGGCTTGAACCACATCGTTAGGTTGGTAATGGAGCTTTCTACAGAATTATAATGGCTGCTGCTGTAAGTAAAGTCATGAAATGAAAAAGCATAATCGGCCAGGAAAATATAGTTTGATGGAACAATCGGGCTTGTATAGGCAGCCGGGTTGGCGGTATTTAAGTCGTACCACGGCCGGCTGCCAATACCCATTCCTCCTTTGGCTGTATTCATGCCTGAGCCCTGTGTTACCAGCTGGCCAATGCCATAGTAACTATAGGGCGAGCCATAAATATCCTGCCCCGTAACGGCAGCCAGGGTGCTAAGAAGTAAGACAAATGTTAGGATGACGCCTTTCATCATCAAAGATCTTCGTCGTAGACTTCTTCAGGTTTGAACTCCCAAATGTCATCCAACCTTACTGTGGAGCTTCGGCCAGTGGTTACAAAAATTCTGCTGCCTGCTACAAATGCGACTGCATCCTCCCTTGCTGGGCCTTCTATACCTGTATATTCTGACCAAAGGTCGGTGATAGGGTCATATTCCCAGGTGCTTACCAGCAAGCCGCTAAAGTTGCCCGTCGTGATATACCCCTTGCCATCTCTGCTAAAAGCAACAGCATTGTGCCTAACCACCAGGTAGTCGTCATCGTCGTCGAGGTCCAGCATCTGCTGCCATGTACCTGCCGACATGTCGTAGGCCCAAAAGTCGTACTGATAAACACCGTTGTTTCTGCCAGTGCCTACGTATGCCTTGTTGTCGATAGTGAATGCCACTGCATCCACCCGCTTGGATCCACCTATGCTGATCACCTGCGTCCACTCATTGGCAGCCGGGTCGTAGGTCCAAAAGTCCTTCAGGTCATTGCCATCGTAGCCAGTGCCAACGTATCCATTGGTGCTCGAATTAAAGGCAACAGCGCCATACCTCGCCGATCCGCCAAAGTCAGCGACTTGCCTCCAAGCGTCCGTAGCAGGGTCGTACTCCCAGAAATCGCCTAAATTATTCAATCCATCGTAGCCGGTACCCACATAACCTTTTCCGTTTACACTAAAGGCGACGGCGGCACTTCTTTTCACTCCAGGAAAATCTGCCTTTCTCAACCAAAAGTTCAAAGACGGATCATACTCCCACAAATCGCTGAGGTATTCTGTGCCGGTGTAGCCGGTAGCCACATATGCCTTCTCTCCTATGCTGAAAGAAACAGCACCACTTCTTGTTACTCCTTCAAAGTCAGACACCTTGGTCCAGTTTCCCTGTGAGTCGTCGTCATCACTATCATCGAGACATCCCGTGGATATAACACCCAGGCCCAGGAAAAGAAGCCATTTCATTTTTAAGTTCATCCCTTTCATGTTTATATAATTTATTTCTCAGCGGCCACATGGAATAGCTTTTACCAATGAGAATGAATATTTAGCTTTTCGATCCACTTATTCATTTCCGTTGGGTATGGTATTCCTTATGGCTATTTCATCTGTTTAAAGTTTATTTTTTTAGCGGCCAGATGGAATAGCCAAAAACCTTTTGGAAGCGATAGTCGACTATTCTCCGACTTTATTCATTCCGCTGGTTATGGACTTTCCTTATGGCTATTCCATCTTATTAGTCTATGTGTGTTTAATTATCATCTGTATCTAGCGGTATATAGTATAGCTGGAGCTTCATTCCGTTGGCCCAGTAGCCGTCCTTCAGGTACACCCTGCCGGCGCCGTAAAGCATAATATCCTCACTAAGACCCAATAGAATCGAATAGTCGTTTGACTGATCAGTGTCGAGCAGGTTGTTCACCAGATCGGTCACTTCAAGGCGGTAGAAAGTATCTTTCCCAAATTCGTCGTCAAGCACAAACTCACTACTGGTATCAAATACACCGAGCGGATAATTGTCGATACTTCCATAATATCCCGCAATAGAAGTTGGCAGATTGGTATTGGTCCCGCTTCGGTAGGTTCCTGCTACCGGTCTTATCACCAGGTCAGCATGGGGTATGTACACACTACCAGGCAGGATAAGAAGCTCCTGAATGTATGGGATTTCCACCTTTGTCATTATGTAGGCACCAGCCTGAATAAACGAATAGTGATCAGTTAACTCCGAGCTCAGCTCATCCAACTGGCTCTCCAGGCCACTCAATGCTGTCGATTTTGGATTGAACGTAGTCTTATTGAAGCAAACCGTACCCTGGCTTACAGGGAACTTATTGGTCAATTGCGTGGGTGGTATATCTGTGTAATCAGAATAATAGAGTTTGAGGCTCGAATTAGCTTTCGTAAATCCCAAAAAGCCCTCACTGTCAGCACCCGGAACCAACGCAAATCCTTTCAGAAAGTCGGTGAATAGCGCAAGATTAAATAAGGCGCTGTTACTTGTCAGTCCCATCTCAAGCAGCTCCTTGCCCAAAGCATCGGGCAGCCTTATTTCTAAAGAATCAGTCGCATTTGGTCTTGGTTTGAAGGAGTATGACCTAAGTGGCGTTTTTTCGAGACCAAAGCCTGCCGTATTGTAAATAGTCCCATAGGTATTGTACTCCATACTTTCAGCTAACCTGTAAACATCGATGGTTTGCGTTTGAAGGGTATCAAAATAGTTGTAGTCGTAATAGAGCACCAGTGTCAGGCTATCGAACCGGGAAGCAGCAGGCGGGTAAAACGAGTAGTCCTGGTAGGCTACTTCGAAAAAGGAGGTCGACGTAATTTCCCCAATGTATTCATCCTGATGGCGGCCCACCAGTAAGCGTTCGGTGTCGGATGTTACAAAAGAATCGAGACGAACGGTGGACACATCAAGTGTGAGCGTATCAATAATTATAAAGTCCGGGGTAATATCATCGATCAAATCTACCGACACAGGCAGAAGGTCATTCTCTACGCAACTGGCGATTGCCACAGCAATACCGAGCAGCAGAACCACAACTTTTAACTTGCTAGCTATTTTCTTGAAACCCATACCCGTTCCTTACTCTTACTGTAAATGGAAAATTGAATCTTGCGTAAAATTGATGCTGAAAGCCCGGGCGCCGAAATTTTTTCAACCAACCATCCGAAAATCTCAACGACCAGTATCAGCTAACCCATTTTAGAATCCGCTCCGTTACTGTTCGCTGTCCGAATACCTCACCCACTTTTCATATTGCGATGCTGTGAGCAGTTCCTCCAGTCGTTGGTTTCTGGACTTTCTAACTTGGTATAATCTGGCGTTGAAGGTGCTGTCGCCAGGGTTTGATTGTAGCTCAATGACCCGGGAAAAATACTTTTGGTTGGTTAGCCGAATCACCGCTTCCAAGGTTGGAAGGCAGCCAAAAGTCATTTCCTCTCCCTTCTACTGGTCAACATCAGCTTTAGCTCTTCTTCCGTTGAGCTTGGTAGACAAAACGCATCCAGCTTTCGTACTGACTTTCCGATAACACAGTTTCAAGGGACTGCTCCCATTTTTTCTTCAACCGTCTCCTCGCCGCAATCGCCGCAGAATCGGACAAATTTCTATGTACCAAAGCTTCCAGACCCTCAGCATACCTGTCGTTCGCTATCCCAACCACGATTTCCTGTGACGGGGTCAAATGAAGCTTATTCTTCATCTTCTTTGTCTGCTCGGCAGCCTGAAAATCATTTTGAGCCGAAGCAAGAAATACCGGAAAGATAATCAGGAGAGAAAAGGTGACTATCAACGCTTTCATTTCAGCTCCCAACTCCAGGCTTCTTCCAAAAATTATAGGTGAACTTCGCCATGAAATATCGCTGCAAAACCTCGGTTTGCACATCTTCCACATAAGCGTCGGTCACGTTCCTGCTAATGCTGTTATTCTGCTTTAGCAGGTCGTAGGCAAATAGGCTTAATTCACCCCTTTTGTCTTTAAAGAGCTTTTTACCAATACTCAGGTTCCAAAGAGCAAAATTTTGATCGTACCCTTCGGACAGGCCGCTGTAGAGCTGATGTGTAACGTCCGTCCGGAAAATGATATCAGCTGGCAAAAGCCAGTTGAAGTTCAGTCGTGTCGATTGAAAAAAGTAGTCCTGGCTTTGCCCTACCTGCAGCCGATTCTCCACGCCGGTGAATGTGGAAGTAGATGATACGGTAAAGTCGAGTGATCGGCTTATGTTGCTGCTTAAAACCAGGCCCAGTCCCAGTGCATTGCTGGTGACCATATTTAGTGCACTATTAACCAGCCCCGGAGTTTTGGTTACACTGCCTGATATATTAAAATTAAGGTTGCTTTTCAGAAATGATACTGGAATTCCATAGGTGATCAGTGAGCGAATGTTTTTATAACCATCGAGGTTGACCGGCTTTATAAACTGGCCGCCAGCAACGAGTAGCACGTCGCCAATTAACGTATCACGATCAGCAATGTAAGTTGAGTTAGTGATGTAATTGTCGGCAATTGTTCCTCCCAAAAATGCCATCAAAGTCCCCGTATTCTCCCTTATGCCAGTAGTAAATCGGGCGGTGAAATTGTGTTGGTATTGCTGACTCAACTGTTCATTGCCCGCACTTAATTGCAAAGGATTTGAGTTGTCCACCACATTTTGCAGTTGGCTGACAGAAGGAATAGAAGTACTGGTTCTGTAAACCACCATCAGGTTCTTGCCGGCCGAGCGATAGTTAAAATGGAACATTCCAAGCACATTCCTGTAGTCGCTCTTCAGAAAATACTCATAAGGGAAGGTGGTCTGATTATTCAGTTGGGCATACTGGTAAGTCACATTGCCAAGAACAGAAATGGAGCCATTGCGATAACGGTAGCCACCCCCAAACCTTTGAGCCGAGTACTGGCTGCTCAAAAGGCTACTGAGTGCAGTATCAAGTGCGGCGTAACCGGCATCAACAACATTGTAGGTGTATTTCTCGGAGTCAGTCACTTTTCGGCTGATATTGTACTCAAGCGACACCATGCCGTTTTCGCTTACCGGTTCTGTGTAAATGAGCCTTGAGGAGACTTCGTGACCTGGCGAAGAAATATCGGCACGCTGGTCGAGGCTATCAGTTTCATCGGTGAGCCTATAATTACTCGTCACACCAAGAAGCGATGTATTGCCGGTTCTATTGTTGGCGCTCAGGCCCACATTCCACGAAAAAGTCCGTCCCCGCTTGTCAAACTTGTGTCGCCAAATCAGGTTGCCGTTTCCTGAGTAGCCTTCTATGTCGGATGTCTGCGCCGAACTGGAACCACTCACTGCTTGCGTGCCATCTGTCAAAATTCCCTGAATATCTGAAACCGACTTGTTTGCCTGGGTGCTTATCGATGGCAGAAAGAGGAGTGAGTTATTTTGATTGATATCGTAAGTCAAACGCAGGTTGAGCCGATGATTTCCGTTTTCGGTGGTGTTCAACTGTTGCTCAGAATAAGTTGGTGAGCCTTCGGCATTATACACTTGATTCGTAGACTGGTTTTGGCTATTGTCCGTTTTATTGTAGAAATAACTGCCTGTAACCTCCAGTTTTTCTCCAAAGCTATCCTGATAGTTCAAGCCAATGGCATCTGTCGATGAAATACCACTTTGGGTACCCACTAGAAAGTTATCCGTCGATGATGAGCCTCCTCCTCCTGGACCTCCCCCTCCATCAGGGCGCCTTCCTCCTCCTCCAGGTCTGGCCCTCGCTCCGCCAGTGCTGGTAACGCCAAGTAAATCTTCGGACGAAAAGTTTTGTATGTTGATATTGTTTGATTGAGCCAATACGGACAGCCTCTGGTCTCCGTTCATTGCATTCAGCACACCACTTCCCATATACCTGCTATCGTTGCCCACGCCTGCGCTAGCTTTCCCAAACAGGCTATTTCTCGCACCAGGTTTGGTAATGATATTGATAGTTTTTTGTCTCTCGCCGTCGTCAAATCCCGTGAGCTGTGCCTGCTCACTCAATTGGTCGAACACCTGAATTTTGTCAACGACCTCCGATGGCAGATTGCGCATGGCAAGATTGACATCGTTACCAAAAAAGCGCTTTCCGTCAACCAGTACTTGCTTCACCTCCTCACCCTGGGCCTCAAGCTTTCCATTGTTCATCGAAACTCCCGGCATCTTCTGCACAAGATCCTCCACCGATGCGTCAGACATCGTTTTATAAGCCTCAGAGTTGTATTCTACTGTGTCACCTTTCACTTCCAGCCTCTCAACTTTCCCCATCACCCTTACCTCTTCCAAAACTTTGAGGTCTTCCTCCATCTCGATCGTCCCAAATTCATAGCTCTTTTCCAGTTGATCGACAGATAAGGTGACTGGCTTATAACTAACAAATGAGATTTGCACTGAATAGCTCCCCGGCCTTACCCCGTCGAACCTGAATATGCCCTCATCACTCGTCACTGCTGCGATTGATCTGCCTCCGTTTTTCGAACTCTTCAAAACCACATTGGCTCCGAAAATGGGTGCGCCGAGCTTCTTGTCTACCACTTTGCCTGATATCTCTAAACCCTGCGCAACGGCCAGTGCCGGTATAAGCACCGCAATGGCAAAGCATACTATTCTTTTGAAGAGGGCCATGTATTTCTTGTTGATTGTTGGGCTCCCCGACCGCCAGCCTCAACAACATCCATGTTGCTGCGGGTCGGGAATTAATGGCCGCAATAAAATAAACTGCAGAGGGGGACTATAATTTATTCAACGAACCCCGGCATTTTTTCAACGACTTTGGTAGAAGGGCACGGCAGCGTCAAAGAGGTTCACTGCCAACTGGTTGAGGAAAAAGTGGCATTGGTTGAATAGGTTTGAGAATCAAAACAAGGCTCGGTATCTTTCGATGAAATTCAAAACAAGCAAATGCCAAAATCTGCCACAGTAAAAACATATCTCTCTCATTTGGCTTTCTGGCTCGGATTCCTGGCCTTTTACGTTTTTGTCCTCAACGGCCCTTTCACATTTGAAAAGGCACTTATCCAAAGTGTTATCAACCTGAGCATTATCATACCGCTCGCTTATTTTAATATGATCGTGCTCACGCCCCGGTATGTAAGCAGTCAGTCAAAAGTCACCTCTGCTTCCTTGATTGTCCTCATCATTATGGTCGGTGCCTCCATACTTACACTTTTCCATGAGATCAACTTGCTGGAAGCCTACAGGCCGGACGGCTTCTCTGACAGAATGCAGTCATTCAACAATAGAATGCCCAACGAAAATATGCGGATGCCGGCTCCATCAGAAGGAAGTGAATGGTCGTTTCGAAATAGAGCGGAACCTGGATTTAGTCGTCGTATCATGTGGTTTCCGATGTTCATCCAAACAGGCACCATCATCCTGCTAACCACCATTTACAAAGTGACCCAAATTGCCAGCGAAAGGCAAAGAGAAACCCTGATGCTGAGAAGTGAGAAGCTTGACTCTGAGCTAAAGTTCCTCAAATCGCAGATCAATCCGCACTTCCTTTTCAACGCTATGAACAATATCTACACACTGTCACTACTGAAATCGGAAAAGACGCCCGAGGTGGTAATGAAGCTTTCTGATATGCTTAAGTACAATATCTACGAAAGTGAGAACAAAGACAGGGTTCCCATTTCAAAGGAGATTGCGTATATCAATAACTACATTGCCATTTATGTACTCAAAGACAACACTATCAAAGAAAACATCAGCTTTGAGTACGAAACACCAGAAGATGTAAGCATAGCTCCCATGCTACTTTTTCCCTTCGTAGAAAATGCTTTTAAACACAGCAATATAGAAGATACGGCCAACGGGAGAATTTCAATAGACCTCGAGGTTCAAGCGGGGCTGCTCACCTTTAAATGCAGAAACAGCCTGTCGCAGAATAAAAAATCTAAAGACAAAGAAGGCGGAATAGGAATCACCAATGTAAAGCGGCGATTGGCGCTAATTTATCCAGGTCGGCACGAGTTGAAAACTCAGGAGACAGATGGTGAGTTTGTTGTAGACATGAAAATTCTGATTTCATGAGCACTGTGCCAAAAATCCGATGTATCATAGTGGACGATGAAGAACTGGCCAGGGCTCTCATCAAAGAATATGTGTCCAAAATCCCGTCACTGGAACTAGTAGGCACTTACAAAAACCCGCTTGAAGCCTTGGGAGTACTACGAGCTGAGCAGATTGATCTCATGTTTCTGGATATTCAAATGCCAGAACTTACCGGCATTCAGTTCCTCAAGTCGCTTGAGAAAAAGCCGGTAGTGATATTTACTACCGCCTATCCGGAATATGCGCTTGAGGGCTATGAGCTCGACGTGGTCGACTACCTGGTGAAGCCTGTAAGCATTGAACGATTCCTGCACGGCGTGAACAAAGCCACAAAGATCCTCCACAATAAAACGGATAATTCAGGCACAACCAATCAACCGGATTTTATTGTAGTACACGCTGACCACAAGATATACAGGCTGCTACTGGCCGACATCCTTTACATTGAAGGGTTGAGAGAGTATGTATCGTACTTTACTTCGGATGGCAAAAGAATCATAGCGCTGGAGTCGCTAAAAAAACTGGAAGAAATACTCCCCCCCAACATGTTTATGCGGGTGCACAAGTCATACATTGTGCCTATTAACCGGGTGCGTGTAATCGAGGGTAATATGGTGATGGTTGAGAAAAAGGGCATTCCTATTGGCGCCAGCTACAAAGAAGCAACGCTCAAAGCCCTGATGCCCGGCTAGCCTTACTCAGGCAGGGCAAACGCCACGTACTCATCACTAATGACGTACTATTAAGCCCTATTCATCCTTCTTGAAAAATCTGATAAACTCAGACTGCTCGCCATCAATTTGCATAAGATAAAGACCCTCTTTAAGAAACGAGACGTCGAGCTCTGTCATTTGATCCATTGAAGAGATCGTACGTAGTGTATTGCCGCTTAAGTCCCTTATCACCAGATTCTTTTTACCACCTCTGTTAGTATTAACGTTTATCACGCCTGTTGATGGGTTTGGATATAAATGACTGCGGGTTTCATCACGCACACCAAGTGCTACTCCTCTTATTACCAGGTTATTGGATCTTATAGAAGTGTAGGTGGTATTGTTCCTTGAGCTATTAGCCTGCTCTATTGCTCTATTGGAAATAGGCATGTTTAGCACGATTTCCAGGACGTACTGATAGACTTTGTCAGGCTCAACCTCCAAATCAGTAAAGGAATTATTTGAAGAAGACAGTGAAGTCAAAAGCGTTTTTTCAGCACTTCCCTCTCCTTTATAAAGGTTGATAGTAGAATAGTCAACTCCGATGTACTGGTTCCATAAAAGGTTGACGCTATTGTCAAGCCCCACACTACTTGTGAGGTGCAGCGTTTTGTGAAAGTCACCAAGCTCGCCCTCCGTTCCGCAGTTGTCCAGAACTCCTACTTTATACTTATAGGACTGCGTTCTTGCATCGGATTCAATGTCAATAAACTCTGTCGCACTCCCACTTTCAACAAACCCAATTTGCTCATACTCTCCTGCGGTGCTTGTCTCTCTGTAAATCAAGAACTTATTCACATTGTAGGATTCGGAGGCATCCCAAACAACTTTGTTCATGATTCCAGTCCCATCCGAAGTTACAAGTCCAATGGTTGGTTGATAAACCGCTTTGGTACCCAGCTCGATCGTTGCTGAAGCTGAGTGCCCATTTGAGTCAGTGACGGTTACATCATAATTTCCGGCAGAAAGTCCGACCAGGTCCTCGTCAGTACTTCCAGTAGACCATATAATTTGCAATGGCGGTGCCGCATCAGAAATCACCAAATCAATCTCTCCGTCACTGTTCTCTTCGCAAAGTGGCCCCGAAAGTGCTGTTGTCAATGTCACATCATTTATATTATTGACCCCAATGGCAAGTTGCGCTTCTGTACTCAAGCCACCAGCATCGGTCGACTTGATACGGACTGTGTAATTGCTTTTGGCTTCATAATCAAATTTCTCTTTCGCCAATAACTGATTTGATGCAATTACAAAAGAAGCATTGTCGTTGGCGTTGCCATCTTCAACAAATGCATACACAAACGTGTCGCTGGCATCAACGTCCGCAGTAGCAAGCGTGGCCACAAGGCTACCAACGGGGAGGTTTTCATCAATGGCCGACGTCGACAACGATACACCTGTCGGAGCTTCATTGACATTGCTCAACGAGATGGCCACCAGCCTTGGTTCGCTCACATTGACTCCATCGGAAACCGTTAGCTCCAGCGCATAAGTTGGCCGTACTTCGTAGTTGAGCTTTGTGCCATCGGCCACAGTTAACAAACCGCTTTCAGGGTCAACAGCAAACGCTCCATCAATATTACCCTGGCTTATAGTCCAGCTTTTTAATATGGTATTTGCGTTTCCCCCGGCAGCTTGTAGCTGCATCACTTCAGTGCCATTGGCACTGTTTTCGGGAATAATACCCTCCTGATCTACAGTGATGATGGGCGGATCATTCACGTCCAGGATAGTGATAACTACTGTTGCCTCGCCGCTTGTTAGCGTGCCATCGGTAACAGTCACTCCAATTTCCATTGTCGGAGTGGTTTCAAAGTCAAGCTGATTACCATCAGCGACAGAAATTTGTCCGGTTGCAGCGTCTATAGAAAACGCTCCATTTTCGTTGCCACTGGAGATCTGCCAGTTGCTCAGGGCAGCTCCAGCGTCTTCATCTGTCGCAGTTATCAAGGCAACTTCAGTCCCGGCCAGGCTGTTCTCATCCACAGTGCCTGTCTGTTCGGCTGCCACGACAGGCGCCTCATTTTTATCTACAATTGTTATGTTTAGAGAACCCTCGGAACCAACCGTCGTCCCATCGCTCACGGTTACCCCAATAAGGAAGGACGAAACTTCTTCAAAGTTGAGCTTTGCCTGATCAGCGACAGTAATGATGCCTGTTTCTGCATCAATTGCAAATGCTTCTGAGTCGTTGCCACTGGTGATCGTCCAATTTTCAAATACAGTGTCGCCATCCTGATCCGATGCCACAACTGCAATTACTTCAGTTCCATTCTCAGTATTTTCGTCTAACGACACACTCTGGTCTGCATCAATCACCGGCCCGTCATTTATATTGTTCACATTAATGGTGACGGATTCTTCAGCACTGGTTTGATTGTCGTCGGTGGCTGTAATTGTAAGCTCATAGGAAGCACTGGTTTCGAAGTCCAATTTGGAAGCATCTGCCACTTTTATCACCCCACGGTCGGTAATCGAAAATGCACCACTTTCATTCCCTGCCGTAATTTCAAACTGCATGCCTACCGGCGGGATGTAAGTCGGAGTCGTCAGATTAGTAGTCGTTTCTGTTCCCAACTGCCCATGGGCATTGATTCCCCAGGCCCAAAGTGATCCATCTTCCTTGATGGCAAAACTTTCTCCGATTTTAACCCAGTCGGTGTCAGTTCCTATCTGCACAGGCAAGTCCCTGTCAGTAGTGGTGCCATCCCCTACCTGCCCCTTGTCGTTTTTCCCCCAGGCCCAGAGAGTTCCATTGGTTTTTAGACCAATGGCTCTATTGCCATTTCCCGCTCCGTAGTACTCAACATCAGCCCAATCGGCATCGGAACCAAACTGGTTGACAGTGCTGCCCCATTTGTAAAGTGTCCCGTCATCTTTGATCCCATAGGCCGTATATTCATCCCCTGCTACAATTTTCCAGTCAGCGTCAGAACCAACTTGGGTTGGCGCAGTCACATCAATGTTAGTATCTGTGATTCCCAGCCCCAGGTTCGACCCATAAACCGCACCCCAAGACCAAAGGGTACCGTTGGACTTCAACGCATAATTCACCCAAATTTCAGAGTCTACGAATTTCCAGTCAGTGTCTGCGCCAATCTGGACTGGTGTTTTGCTAGAAAAATTCGACGATCCCATTCCCGACTCTCCTCTGTTGGATCCGCCCCAAAACCAAATGGTTCCATCCTGCTTAATTCCTAGTTGACAAATATATCCAGCAGCAACCATGTCCCAATCGCTGGTACCGGTCACTTTAACTGCAGTAAAGAATGTATTCAGATCGTAATCGGTTTCTGTGTTTTCATCTCCATAATACTCAACTCCCCATGCAAATACTTCTCCGTTTGTTTTTGTCCCGACCGCAAAACCTACGCCCTGGTCCACCGATTGCCAGTTATTTTCAGTACCAACTTTTGTAGGCATCAGTGTTTCGACATTCGTCCCAATCCCAGAGACTCCATCAAAATTGTAACCCCATGACCAAAGGGATCCGTCTGTCTTCAGGAGATGAGTGGTTTGGTTGGTGCTAGTGATTTGATTGATATAACTGTGGGTTATCTTCACTGACCCAACCTCAACTCCTTCTGCGGAGTTTTCGTCAATGGTCAATATTTGATCAGGTTTAATAACAGGCTGGGAAAACGCCGTAAAGGCAAGGTTCACCAAAAATGCGGCAATTGCTAATCTATTTTTCATATTATTTCCATCGTAGATTGGATACTTGTGATAAAAATAGTACCCAAATAACTAATAGCAACAAAAATTGCTAAGGATTATCCTACAACGGACTAATAATTAAAATATGGAAAAATAAAAACTCTGCTGTCTTACTCCGGCAACGCAAACGCCACATACTCATCACCAGACTTTGCACCTATTTTGCCGCCGCCACAGGCGATCACAACGTATTGCTTGCCATCCACCATATATACAGCCGGAGTAGCAAAGCCTGAAGCTGGCAGGTCAGCTTCCCAGAGCACCTCGCCACTTACTTTGTCGAACGCCCTTATCTTTTCATCCTTGGTGGCTGCAATAAACACTAGGCCGCCTTTGGTGGAAACGGGCCCTCCATAGTTTTCAGTGCCAGTCGCCGGAATACCCTTTTCAGTCAATTCTTTCAACTCTCCCAGCGTCTTCTTCCAAAGCAGCTTGCCCGTGTTGAGGTCAACAGCGTTCAGCGTTCCCCAGGGTGGTTTAATGCCGGGATATCCGTTTTCGTCTATAAAGCGATTGTACCCAGTCATCCTGAAGGGGATCTCGGGTGTCCGGGCCTGAATTTCATTGCCATCCACTTCCGGTACCGCCTCCTTGTCCTCCAAGTCGAGCACAAACGCCATCAAGGCTTCCTGCTCCCCATCAGGAATTTGTTTGAAGGCAGGCATCATATTCTTGCCGGTGGCAATGAGTGTTGATAGCTGCGCCTTATTGTATCGTTGGTTCAAATCAACCAGCGACGGATAGGCAGCACCGTTGCCCTTTCTCTCGGGCCCGTGACACGACATGCAATACTTGTTGTAAACACCCTGACCAATGCCCTTCAAAGAAGAGCCGCCGGTGTTGTTGGCAGGGGCCTCCACCATGTGTAAAGCCCAGGGCATTTCGCTGGAATTCACATACAGGATGCCTGACTCGGGATCCACAGACGCACCACCCCATTCTCCGCCGCCATCATAGCCAGGGAAAATCCAGGAGCCCTCTTTGCTCGGAGGCGTAAACGCCTCACTGTATTTGACTGTCTTAAATTTCTCCAGCAGATACGCATAAGCCTCCGGAGTGGTGCCATACACATCTGCTTCAGTGAACGATTGTCTGGCAAATGGCTCCGGCAATGTGGGAACAGGCTGCGTTGGCCACGGTGCTTCGCCATCAAGCGCAAAAGTTGGAACCGGAACTTCCTCGATAGGGAAAACTGGCTCCCCAGTCTCTCTGTCTAATAAAAACACATAGCCATGCTTTGTGATTTGAGCCACAGCGTCAATCATCTTCCCATCGTGATTGACAGTGGTAAGGATAGGATTGGTAGCCAAATCCCTGTCCCACAGGTCGTGATGCACCACCTGATAGTGCCAGATATATTTTCCCGTGCCGGCTTCCAGCGCTATAACACAGTTGGCGAACAGGTTCTCGCCCTTGCGAAAGCCTCCGTAAAAATCAGGGTTGGCAGTGCCAGTCGAAACGAAAACGATACCCCGCTCTGCGTCGAGCGACATCCCCGACCAATCGTTCGCTCCGCCTATTTTTTTCCAGGCGTCGGGGTCTTCCCAGGTGTCGTAGCCTTTTTCGCCAGGGTGAGGAATCGTATGAAAGATCCATTTCCGCTCCCCGGTCCGCACATCAAAAGCCCTGATATGCCCGGGTAGGGCATCAGGCCCTTCCGACAACCGCATGCCCATAATGATCAGGTCGTTGAAAATAATCCCGGGTGTGGTGCCTGAGGCATATGTCTTACTAATATCCAGGTCGGTATCCAGCTGCTCTCTAAGGTCAATATGCCCGCCTTGCCCAAAGCTTTCCACCAACTGGCCCGTCTCTGCATCGACCGCATACAAGTTCTCGGCAATGCTGTAGTATATCCTTCCCTTACCAGCTTCATCCGCCCAGTACATCACTCCCCGGTTCACCGCAAACCAAAACCTGTCCTCGGTTAGCTGCTCCCTGGTCTCCTTGAAAGGATCAAAAACCCACTTTTCTGCACCTGTAGCGGCGTCCAGGGCAAATAACTTTGACTCTGCTGAAGTACCATACAGCACCCCGCCCACAACGATTGGATTGCATTGGATTTGCGACCGGTTTTTAGGGTCTTTATCACCGGTGCTGTAGCGCCAGGCCTCTTGCAACTTACTTACATTTTGCTTGTTGATTTGATCATTCGAAGAATACCTTTCACCCATTTTGGATCCGGCGTAGGCGGGCCAGCCACTGTAGTCGCCGGAAGCTTTTTCACACGATGAAAAAAGAAAGGAAATAAGAATAAATGAAGCAAAACAGTTTACAAAGGAACGGGGAGTTGTCATTGTCAGTAGGTTTCAGCCAAAAATTTAGCTCAAAAAAAACCTAAGCACAACTAATACTATTTAATCCTCCCCGGCAGGCCGCTGCACAGCCCGGTATTGCTCAATAAACCCTGCCAGCTGTTCTACCTCCAGCTTCTTGGCAATGATCTTTTTATTTTTATCGAGGATGTAAACCTGCGGCGTGGTTCTTACATTGTAGTCCCGGCGCATATTGCTTCTGTAGTAAGGGTCAGCGGCATTGATCCAATCGAGCTCATACTCATACACAAACCGGCGCCACTCCTCAATATCAGTAGATATGCAAATCCCCATCACTTCCACTCCACTGTCTTTCAGGCGATGGTATTCTTCCAAAAGCACTGGCGTCGACTTCTTGCAGTGCCCACAGTTGGGGTCATAAAAAAAGAGAATAGTAAACTCGGCCTTTACCTGACTCAGGTTGATGGGTGATAGCAAGGTATCCAACAATTGAAGGGTTGGGGCTTGCTTTCCAACAAGGTTGGGGCTCACAAACTCTACTTCCTCAGCTAGCTTTTCTTTGTCTTCATTGCTCAGCCAGTCTGCCTTATCGGTCAGGTAATACTTTTCTGCCAGGTTCACCATCACACCGTCCATGCCCATGATTTTGGACTCCTGGTATTTTTTGAACAGCGTCACCAGCCAAAACCTGAACGCATCGGGCTGATCTAGCACCCTGGTCATTATTTTGTCAACATATATATTGATAGTGTCTGGATGCTGGATCACCACCTTGTCCAGGAAATGAATAACCGGCGACTTCAACACGGGCGTCCTGAGGAGTCCCGAATCATCAAAATCGATGCTTTCAAAATACTTCCTTTTGTAGTACTCGTATTTCAACCTGCCCCTTTCCACATCGTCGGTCACGTCGGTATACTCAGGTATGCCAGGCACGTCGGGGAGCGCCATTAGCCGCACAAATTTGGCAACAAACGAATCGGGGTAT
Source organism: Imperialibacter sp. EC-SDR9 (assembly GCF_902498805.1). GTDB lineage: Bacteria > Bacteroidota > Bacteroidia > Cytophagales > Cyclobacteriaceae > Imperialibacter. The sequence continues at coordinate 177,157 of NZ_LR701576.1, forward strand.
TTGGCAATCAGCCCCTGTCTGAAATCATTGAGCTTTTCACTCACCTCCTTGTCCTCTTCAAAAATAGCCGTAGAGTCAGCTGCTGTTGAAGCCTGCTCCAGCTTCTTTCTTATGGCCTGCTTCTGGGTTTGGAGTTCCACCATTCCTAATTGAAATTCTTTGAACACCAGGTTCTCCGGCGACGATGTTACCTCCATGGTTCGGAAGGCACCTTCTTTGGTAGTCTTCAGGCTGAACTTCTGCTCCTTTACTATCAGCTCCAGAAAATAATTGGGGGAGTAAAGAAAGTAGATGCCTGTAGGCAGTTCCTTCGCTCCGGTAAAACGATACACGCCTGGAGCAGTTGCCCAGGTAGTGTCAGTCAGAAACCGCTGATCGCCGAACACATAGCCCAGATAGGCCACGCTGTCCTGCATACCTTCCACAGTTATTTTAATATCATACCCCTGACCAAACGTTTTTATGCTTAGCCCTAAAAAAATAAGAGCGGTGAATGTGAATCTTATAAGGATTTTACTCATAGTCTGATACTAAATGCCAAACCAAAGGTAATGAGCAATCCAAAGTTTAAAAACGTTTAATTCTATTTACATTTGAGTTCTCCCTTAAGAAATATCTGAAATCAATACTTTTCCTTCACCCTATGGAAGTCAAACAACAGCTTTTGCAAACGTGCATTGACCATGTGAAGTCAAGGATTGATACGGCCAATAGTGCTATTGCCGAGGCCAGGGAGGCTGCCAATTCGGAAACGAAAAGCAGCGCCGGTGACAAATACGAAACCGGCCGAGCCATGATGCAGCAGGAAATAGAAAAAAATGCCACACAAGCAGGTGAAGCCCAAAAGCTATTGCAGGTGCTAAAATCTATTGACCCATCCAAAATCCCTGTCACTGTCCAGTTGGGAAGCATGGTTAAAACATCGCTTGGGCACTACTACTTTGCTGCCAGCCTGGGCAAAGTATCACTCGGTGGAAAAGACTACTTTGTGATTTCACCAGGCTCACCACTGGGTCAGGCATTTTTTGGAAAAAAGAAAGGAGACAAGGTCACCTTTATGGGGCAAACGCACCTCATTGAAGAACTCAGCTAGCTATTCCTTCCTCAGCCTTGTGCGCCAAACGCCCTTCATCGCCCTGCCAAAGAAATCTTTAACCAGGAGCACGTAAAGCAGCCCGGTCATGCACCAGAGCACCATCAGGTTGAACCAGAAGGTGTCGATGCGGTAGCCCAAAAATATTTTTACTGGAGCATAAAAATGTGCTCTTCCCAGGTTGGACTCGGGCTCCATTAACACAGGATCCTTCTTTTGAATCAGCTGGTCAGCCCCATAATAGAGCACCTTAATTTCATTCCTGTTCAATAAAATGTCAGACAGTGCCTCGTTGAAGGATGATTTTTTAAGAACCAAAATTTCATCCTTTCCGATCTTGCGGGACAATCCATTGTAAATACCCTCTTGCTCATTGGCGGCATCCTCCATTTTAACGGTGAATGCCCTCGTCAGCGATTCGAGGTAGCTCAATACGTTTTTCCCGATATTTTGCGTAAAACTCTTCGATGTCAGGTTATTAGCAAACGTAAAAGGCTGCATCTCTGCCTTTTTCCCCAGCCTGTCCAGTTCGTTTCGGAGGATATCGAGTCTGGCCTCAAAGCTTTCCGATTCCTTGTTCTCATCCTGCATCAGAGAGTTGGTGATGACTTCCAGTTCCGGAATTTTAAATGAGATATTGAATGAAGCAGCACTGATCTTTTTCTCCGCTTCAAAGAAATGCTTCTCATAAGCATTCTCCTTGAACTGGGCTACCGCAATGGCCTCATACGCCCACCTTGACGCCATCACATCTCCAATAAACGGAACGTGCACCCTGTTTGTCAGCGACTTATGCAGGTCGTCGAACTTGATCATGGCACCGCCAAGCAGCAGCTGCGGCACCAGGATGAAAGGAATCAAAATATAAATAGTAATGACCGAGTTGAATGCGGACGAAATAGTAAGCCCCACCAGGTTGGCAAAGCAAGCGGTAGAGAAAAGCAACAGCCAGTAGTAAAGAGAAAGACCATGGATTTCGAGGATAAAATTGCCTATGACCACAAATGTCAGCATTTGAAAAGCCGACAATGTGAATAGAAAGCTCACCTTTGAATTGATATAACTGAACCGACTAAGGTTCAGAAACGACTCCCGCTCAATAATCTTTCGGTCTTTGAAAATCTCCTCTGCACTCACCGACATCCCAATAAACAAGGAAACCACCACCGCCATAAAGAGATACACCGGCAGGTTCTTGTTCTCCGCCAGGTTATACTCAAGTCCGCTTGAATACTTAGAAAAATATCCGAGGATAAACGCCAGCACCGGAGCCTCCAGCAAGTTGATAAGGATATACTGCCTGTTTGCAACCTTCGACAGGACATTACGCTTGCTGTAAATCAAAAACTGCTTGAGCGAGCTGGGCAGCCTGAAATTCGATTTGGGAATGGACGTGTCGTGACGCAGCTGAGGAACGAACGGCTCAATCTTCTCTTTGTACTTATGAAACCAATCGCTGGGTTTGATTTTCCTTTCTGATGTAGGTCGACCGTCGTCATCAATGGTTTTAGTTTCAACGATCTGAAGAATCTGCTCGGGAATTACATTGCCACAATGCGGGCACTCGCTTTCGGTGGCGTTTACCTGAGTGCTCTCACTTTTGAAATAGACGACGGCATCAATGGGGTTGCCATTGTAGATGGGGAAACCACCCCTGTCCAGCATCCACAGCTTATCAAAAAGCTTGTAAATATCCGACGAAGGCTGGTGAATAATCACGATAACGAGCTTTCCCTTGCGGGTCAGGTCTTTAAGCAGCCACATCACCTTTTCAGAGTCCATAGAGGAAAGCCCGGAGGTTGGCTCATCCACATATAATAACGCTGGCTCACGCAGCAGCTCAAGGGCAATGTTCAGTCTCTTTCGTTGCCCACCTGAAATAGATTTGTTCAAAGGATCACCAACCCGAAGGCCTCTGATCTCATACAAGTCGAGCTCGTGAAGCACTTTGTCAACGGTTTCCTCAAGTTGCTCTTTGCTAAACTCGCTGAAGCACATCTGCGCATTGAAGAAAAGGTTTTGGTACACCGTGAGCTCCTCAAATAGCAGGTCGTCCTGTGGCACAAAGCCTATCATTCCATAACGGGCGGCATTTTCCATGCTGAAGCCGTTCAGAGTCACTCTCCCCTCAGTCGGCTCAATTTTGCCATTCAGCAGGTTCAGCAGTGTCGACTTTCCTACCCCACTGCCACCCATTACGCCCACCAGCGTACCCGACTCCTCCGAAAAGTTGAAGGGATGGATACCATTGTCGCTGTTTTTAAATTGGAAGGTAAGGTTCCTCCCGGTCAGGACAATGTGTCCCCGCTTATGGTCTTCAAGGAACTTTTTGGTGATTTCAGTTTCGTAAATCGGCTTGATCGTCTTGCCTTTGATAATAGACCCTGGCTTAAGCTGATACGACTTACTTTTGACAATTTTGTTGCTCTCTACATAAAGATTGAGGGGTCCGTCGTACCGAAAGAAGAAGGTGTGGATACTCGCAATGTGAAGGACAAGTATCTTACCAAACATGTTTTCCACCCGCATGTGATGAAACTCAGTGGCCCCGGCCACTTTCTTCTTTTTCATCATCCAGGCTATGTCATCCGACCATTCGGTGGCACGGTTGTCAATCACCAGCCCCCGCTGGGTGTCCATGCCCTTGCCATCTTTGTTAAGCACAAAAGCCTTGATGTCATTTACTTCTTTGCTGGGTATGCTGAAGTTCATACCCACCAGCATAACAAACTGCTCCTCCCGGTCGGTTACTTTGCCGTCGGCAAAAATGAGCTCCAGAAGCTGGAGAAATACGATGATACGTTCATGCTGAAGAAGCTCCTGATTGAGCTGATTGCAGATTTTGGTAACCTGCAAAATACTCTCTACGTCAGTGGCCAGAAGTGCTTCCTCGTCGCCTGTTCGGGGTTGGCTTCTGTGAAAAGAGAGGTAATTATTGTAGAGGTCAAGATATGCTTGAGTTAGCTCCTCGTTGTTCAGGCTCCTGTTAAGATAAGGCTTAATCACTAATTGAACCGAGTCAAACTGATCGTCCTCTTTGACACTCTCAATGATGGCGAACAGATGCATTAAAGCATTTACAATCGACTCGGTCATAGCCGGGGAATAGGAACTAACTCAAGCAATTAAATTATGGTGTAACTATCTGCGTGCGGATTGATTCGATGGCTACCTGCAGGTCATCAAATTGCTCAGCTGTGAGCTTATCGCCTACCTTGCTATACGCTTCTTTGATTCCCTGAAGAGCTGGAAGCACCTTTTGCACATTCTCGTCGTCAGAAAATTCGCCAAGTAGGTCAACCAGCTTTGATACTTGTGACTTTTGGCCGCCAATAACGTCCAATAGCTTTTGGTCATAGCCGCTGCTGATAACCAGGTTTGATGAGATGTACAATCCCTCCACCACACTACCAGCAAGCACGAGCAGAGAAGTTCTTTCTTGTGAGCTGCGGTTAAGGAAAGTGTAGGTGTCGTAGAAAGCCTCAGTGATAATGTTGATCAGTGAGTCCTTGTTCTGAAGATTGTTCTCCACACGACGAGCCATGTCCATGCTAAAGCCAGAGGAGATATTGAGGCTTTGGATCAGTTTTCTGGAAGCATTAAGAAAGTCCATTGTCTCTTGCTGACGGTTGTAAGTACTGGCGTAGCTCAAATCGGCACCATAAACGCCCAGATTCACTGCCTTGCTATATGCAGTAACATACTGATCAGCATTTTCAGCATCATTGGTTATTCCCAACACAAATCCTGCCTGCGCATCCTGAAGCATTTTTGTCACTTCGAAAGAGGTAGGAATTGGGTAGTTAAATTCTTTTTCAACTTTGTCAACGGCGGTTTCCTTAGTGGCTTCTTCAGCAGATGCAGCCTTTTTGTCGCCTGAGCTACAGGAAACAACGAACGGAATTACTGCAAGCAAAAGAAGTGATTTCAGGTTTTTCATAGTTATTAGTTTTTGGTCTTATCTAGAAGGCTTGAATTTATCGGATTATTTGAACAAATCTAAATGTTTAGTTTGAATTACATCTACTAAACCACAGATGGCTTATATTGTAGATCAGCTTTAAGTTCCTCAAATCTTAAGTGCGCTAAATTAATTCAATGATCAATAATCCCAACTATCCTCTTCGCAGTCTTGGGCTTTTTATTTTACCGTTGGTCGTTTGCCTCGGACTCATGAGGAGTGTTTCGCTGCCCAACGAAAAGGCGATACCGCCCTACAACAGCCTTATTATAGCCCTGGAATTTGTCCATTCGGCTGTTGATGTGGTTAACACTTTGGAGGTGCTGGACAGAGAAGAGATTCTGGGACTGGACAGAGTAAATTATTTCGACTTCGTTTTCATGGCCGTTTACTGTTCTTTCTTGTCGCTTTTTATTTATAAACTCGGCGCTATCTCTAACCAGCCTCTGGTAAAGAGCATGGCCTGGGCAGGCCTTCTGATATTCACCAGCGACCTGTTAGAAAACATCATGATGCTCAACATCACCTCCGGGTACCTGGATGGTGGAATGAGCTTTAGCCCCTACACCAATTTCCTGCCTCTATTCACCTGGGCAAAGTGGGGGCTGCTGGCCGCCGTCTTTGCATGGCTCGGCACCCTTCTTATCCAAAAGGGCCCTCTTTCGAAAGTGCTCTCACTCATTCTTTTCCTCCCGGCCATTCTCTTGGCGCTTGCTGTTGTCGATTATTCTAGCTGGGTCAACAGGTTTACCACCTCTATATTTTTGGGCTTCATAATCCTCCTTATCTTTGCCGTTTGCTACAGAAAAAACGAACAATATCAGGCATAGCCAAGTCGATCCACAAGCATGCTAAATAAGGGCACAACAAAAACAAGTCACAATCACACATTTTACCAAACCGGCAGGCCATCGGCCTCTGGTAATCATGAGCTTCTGGAAGACATTCGCCTGTTTAGCAAAGCAGATTTTGGCAATGACTTCACATGGGGGGTGGCCACGGCAGCTTTTCAAACTGAAGGTGCCTGGAACCTGGATGGCAAAGGCGAGTCGGTATGGGATCGGTTCACCCACACCAAAGGCAAAATCAAAACCGGCGACCATGCCAACGTCGCCACCGACTTCTACCATCGCTACGAACAAGACATTGACCTGGTGAAACTGATGGGGTTCGACTCCTTCAGGTTTTCAATTGCCTGGCCAAGGTTGCTTCCCAGCGGCACTGGCCACATCAATAGGAAAGGCATCGACTTCTACCACCGGGTGATTGACTACTGCCTCGAAAATGGCATCACACCCTGGATCACCCTCTATCACTGGGACCTGCCACAAGTGTTGCAAGACAAGGGTGGGTGGACCAACCGGGATATTATTGGATGGTTCACAGAGTACACCGACCTCGTTACCCGGGAATACGGCGATAAAGTACACAACTGGATGGTACTCAACGAGCCCATGGCTTTCACCGGGCTGGGATACATGGCTGGCTATCATGCCCCTGGTGTAAAAGGGCTGGATTCGTTCCTTAGTGCGGCGCATCACACAACGATGTGCCAGGCTGAGGGCGGGCGAATCGTTCGCTACAATGTACCTCATGCCAACATAGGCACCACGTATTCATGCTCCCACGTTGACTCCATAGACAAACTGCCCTGGAATGTGGAAGCCGCCAACCGGATGGACGCCGTGTTCAACAGACTGTATGTGGAACCAGGGTTGGGACTTGGTTACCCAACAAAGGCTGTTCCTATCCTCAAACGGATAGAAAAATTCATGAAGGCCGGTGATGAGGAAAAGCTCCCGTTCGAATTCGACTTTATCGGCATTCAGAATTACTTCCGTATCGTTTCAAAATACTCCCTGTTTTCGCTTGGCCTCTTTGCCAAAGAAGTGCCTGCCACGAAGCGGAATGTAGAAATGAACTCGATGAATTTCGAAATTTTCCCGGAAGGCATTTACCACATGCTCAAGCGCTTTGGTAGCTACGAGGGTATCAAAAAACTAGTGGTGACGGAAAATGGTGTTTGCCTGCCCGACCAGGTCAACAATGGGAAAGTGAACGACCACCGCCGCATTAAATTCTTTGAGGAATACCTGCTGCAAGTGCTCCGTGCCAAAAAAGAAGGCGTTGACGTAGACGGCTATTTTGTGTGGACCCTCACCGACAATTTTGAATGGAGTGAAGGATACGAGCCCCGCTTCGGGCTTGTGCATGTCGACTACGAAACGCAACAACGCACAGTGAAAGACTCGGGTTGGTGGTGGAAGGAGTTACTTCTAAGCGACTAATTCTTCAAATCTCTTTGCTTTGATACGGGTGTGGTGTTTCGGTTTTTCAAGTCCGATTCCACACGCCCAAAATCAATCTGAAAGTAAGTCAAGGTTCGGGATGTGAACAAAATGCTTCTTGTTTGACGTGTCCAAAGTGAGTTGATGAACAATTGCAGTGGCTGCAATAAACAGGTCGGGCTTGTCAATGCTTTTGCGCAGGTGCTTCAGTTGTTTTACGATTTCGGCCGCCATTCGGGCCGCTTTGCTGTCAAATTCAAGGATCGTGATTCGCTCTAGCATGCGATCCCAGAATGCTGTATGATCCGGTGAAGCGCCATTAATTACTTCAAACTCGGTTACACTGGAGATGTAAAGCCGATCGTATAATTTGAAATGATTGACAAGACGAGAATTGCTCTTGTTCGTCTTGCGAAAATAGTCTATCAGGATTGTAGAATCCAGCATTAGCCTTTTGTCCGCCATGCTGCAATGCTTTTTCTGTTGGATTCAATCACTTTGATTTCTTCTTTTGAAAAGACAGGCCCATCAATTAACATCTCGACAAATGATGACTTGTCATCTTTTTCCACCATATCCTCCTTGAGCTCATCCCTCAACTTGGATTTTTCTGCCGGGGTCAATGTCCGCACTGCTCTGAGAAGCTGCTGAAAGGGTATTTTTACTTTCATTTCCATAAATCAAATTTAATGAAATTGATTGAAATTTCGACGGAGCCTGGAATGGCAACTAACATTTGTTTAATATCTACTCCCATTTTTTACCTTTGATCATGAAAAACATAGCCCTGCTCCCGCTCACATTCGTTTTACTAAGCTGCGCTCAGCCGACTACTGAAACCCCAAACCCTTCTAGCACCTATTTTGATATGGTAAGGCCGGAAGTAACGGGCGACCTGGCCTACGAAACTACTGCCTACGTCGAACAATTCTGGCGACTGGCTGGCAATGCAGGCTTCGATTCCAGTATCTATAGAGTTGTGTCTGAATTGGAGAAAGCAGGCTATGTGTTGGAAGAAGATGCCAGAAAGGAGGACAGGCTTGTTTACCGTGTCGAGAAAAGGGCACTGGCCAAACCCACCTGGGAGCCAGTGAACGGGGAAGTGTCCATCAAAGGAGCCGACAGCCCACTGCTTAGCTTCGCCACCAACAGAAACATGCTACCTATCTACTCCACCAGCACAACTGAGGCTGGCATTAGCGGTGAGGTGGTTTTTGTTGAAGATATTGAGGGAATAGCAGGCGGAAGCTTAAAAGGAAAAATTGCCTTGGCAGATGCCAATCCCCGGCAGGCATTTGAGCAGGCCGTTCAAAAAGGTGGGGCCTTGGCTTTGCTTACGTACAACAACCCGGATTACCTCCAGCCTGAGAAAAACGTGACGTCCATTCAGTTCCGAAGTATTCCTTATCAGGAAGGCAAAGATGCCTGGTGCGTGGCTTTGTCGTGGGAAGCAAGAGAGAAGCTGAAGAATGCTATGGCTAAGGGAAAGGTGGAGCTGAACGTGAAGATTGAAACAAAGATTTATCCTTCCGAAGAGCTTACAGTGGTGGCCAATGTGAGAGGTTCGCAAGTGCCCGATGAAAGGCTGGTATTTAGCGCCCATGTGCAGGAGCCCGGCGCCAACGACAACGCCTCAGGTACGGGCACGCAGGTAGAAATGGCAGCTGTAACGGCGAAACTGGTGAACGAGAACAAATTCGACCCGAAAAGAACCATTACGTTTCTGTGGGGCGACGAAATCGTTTCGACCAGGCGCTACATTGAAGAAGACTCACTAAGGGCTTCGAACATCAAATGGGGCATCAGTCTCGACATGGTAGGCGAAAACACGGCGGTAACAGGCGGTTCTTTCCTTATTGAAAAAATGCCGGACCCCAGCGCTATCTGGACACGAGGCAACGACAAACATACCGAGTGGGGAGCTGGCGATGTAACCCTGGCCGACATGAAACCTCACTACTTCAACGACTTTATACTAAACCGCTTTTTGGAACAGGGAGTAGCTGCCAACTGGGCAGTGAGCTACAACCCATTCGAAGGAGGCAGCGACCATGTGCCTTTTTTGGAAGCCAACATTCCGGGTTTGCTGCTTTGGCATTTCACCGACCAGTTTTATCACACCGACAACGACCGGCTCGACAAAGTATCGAAAGAGACAGAGCGAAATGTTGCCACCGCTGCGCTGGCATCGGCTTTCACACTTGTTAACGCCGACCACCAAACCGCTATGGGGATTATCGGCGAAATAAAAAAGGCAGCCACCGACAGGCTGAATGCCGAAGCCGAGCTGAGCAAGAACGCCATTAAGCAGGGTTCTCCTGCCTCAGAACAAACCCAAATCATCAGCGCCTGGACCGACTGGTACATGAAGGCCCTCGGTAGTGTGAAAGACATGGAAGTGGGTGGATCCAGTGGGGAGACTATCAAAACAATCGAAGCTTCACAAAAAGAAATACAGCAGCTTTCAGGAGAAATAATCGGGCAACTGCGCTAATTGGCAAGATATTAGCACAGACAGGCGGTGAGAGAATAACTGAACCAATACTTCGTTCAGTTAAAAGTATTAGCTAGCCATGTCCAAACTATTTATCCCATTGCTTTTCCTGGCTGTTTCAGTCCAGGCACAGAAATATTCCACAGCCCTCGGCGTCCGGTTTGGCAATGAGCACTATGGCATCACGGCAAAGCAGAAGCTGTTTTCCAGAACGACGCTCGAAGGCATTTTTGCAGCTTACCCCAGCCAGTACAGCAGTACGCTCCTTATTGAACAACATTTTCCTTTGATTGGCAAAGGCTTCAATATATACACCGGAGCCGGCGTGCATTTGGGAGAGCAAAAAGAACAGGGAAACTATTATGGCTACGACGCCATACTCGGCGCTGAAATGAAGCTACCCGGGCTACCCATTGTGATTTCGGCCGACGTCAAGCCAGCCTTTGAAGTCAATCACTCCGACTGGTTCACTTTTTCGACAGGCCTTTCCGCTCATTACATCATTGCCAAAGACACCAAAAAGAAAAGGCAAAAAGCCAGGGAAAAGAGAAAGCGGAAAAAGGAACGGCAGAAGCGCAGAGAGGAAAAAGCTGAGTCGGACAACGGGTCAGGTCTCCTGAAGTTCGACCTTTTCAAAAAAGGCTGATTGCCTATTCTTTTTTCGCCGCTATCCCCTTGTACTTTATCATCATGTTGATCCAGATGCTTCTGGAAAAGCGGTAATTGAACGGCAACAGTCCCACAACTATCGTCACTATGGCCACCATCATCATGGTGAGTGTCACCTCGTCAACAATCAAAGCAAGGATCACCCAAACAGCCACAAAAATAACCGAGTTGATGCCATAGCTAACGAACATCGCTCCGTAGTAGTAGCCAGGTTCCGGCTCAAACGACTGGTTGCATATGGAGCACACCTTATACATATGAGTGAACTTCGAAAAACTGAAATGATTGCTCCCGGGAAACAAATCACCTTCATGGCACCGGGGACATTTCATTTTGGTGATGGCATAAAATTTTGATCCTTTGTTGCTCATGGGGTGTCGCTCGAGATATATTGACACAAAGTTACGAATTGGTAGGTGGCAGAGAAGAAAATTTCGTCCTAGTAGTAAGGAAATCATATCTCCTATTGCCAATTATTCCTTTTCCCCTTTGCTGATCTTTGATTAATATAGACCCTCGTTATTTATTTGACACTGCACAAACTTGCCACAAACTAATTTGAGAATGAAAACAACCTCCCTTCTAAGCCTCAGCTACCTGCTTTTAATCTTGCTGATAGTCTCTTCCTGCGGCGGCGAAACAAAAAAAGATAACAACGGTATTTCCACCGATGAAGCGGCAATAGCGGCCGGTCAAGCCACTTTCGAGCAAACATGCGGCACCTGCCACAACTTTATGCAGGCTGGCATTGGGCCTCAGCTGGGAGGACTCACCAAAGAAGTGTCCGCAGACTGGATCAAAAAATTCATCAAGAACCCGCAGGGAATGATCGACGCCGGTGACGAGCGGGCTGTCACTCTTTTCAAACAGTATAATTCCTATATGCCTGCATTCTCCTATTTGTCGGATGAACAAATAGACCAGGTCATTGCCTATATCAATACCAAAGACGGACCTGCCTTCAGCGGCACCAACGCAGGCGAGGCTTTGCAAAACCCTATTCCCGACACAATCCAGACGTCCGACATAACTGTGGAAATAAAGGAGATCACCAGCCTTCCACCTTCTGGAAAAGCACCACTCATTAACAGGGAGACTAAAATGGATCAAATCCCCGGCACCGATAGGTCTTTTGTGGTAGACCTGCGGGGGAAACTCTATGAACTGGTCAACGGCGAACCCAGGGTGTACATGGACATGGAAGCGCTGCAACCTAAATTTATCAACACGCCGGGCCATGGCACAGGGTTTGGCAGCTTCGCTTTTCACCCTGAATTTACCAGCAACGGCTTACTCTACACCACCCACACCGAACCTGCAGGAAGTGCACCGGCAGATTTTGCCTATGCTGATTCAATACGGGTCAAGCTGCAGTGGGTATTAACCGAATGGACGACCGACCCCGCCGCAAAGGCTCCTTTTAAAGCCAGTAAAAGCAAGGAACTGTTTCGGATCAACATGGTCACCCAAATCCATGGCATGCAGGACATCAGATTCAACCCAACCGTTAAAAGAGGCGATGCCGATTATGGCCTCCTCTATATCGGCCTCGGTGACGGAGGGGCATCAGAAAATGGCTATCCTTTCCTGATCGACAACCTGGAAACCGCCTGGGGCTCCATCTTCCGGATCGACCCGGCAGGGAACAACAGCAAAAACGGGCAGTACGGCATTCCTGCTTCCAATCCTTTCGTGAACGAAAGCGATCCCAATACAGTAAAAGAAATTTATGCCAAGGGTTTTAGAAACCCACACAGGCTCACCTGGCTGCAGTCGGGTGAAATGCTGGCGTCCAATATTGGTCACCATATGATCGAAGCGCTGTACATCATTTTACCCGGACACAACTACGGCTGGCCGTATCGGGAGGGCTCCTTCATCATCAATCCGTACGACGACATGAATAAGGTGTATGCCAGACAAATGGATCCCAACGACCCCATCACTTACCCGGTGGCAGAATATGACCACGATGAAGGCAACGCTATCCTGGGCGGGTACGAATACACCGGATCGGATGTACCTGAGCTAAAGGGAAAGTATGTGTTTGGCGACATCGTGCACGGATGGCTGGCCTATGTCAACGTCAGCGATTTGAAGCTGGGGCAGGTAGCCACCATCAAAAAGTTACAGGTAAGCATGAACGGCCAGCCAGTCAGCTTCAAAGAAATGAACGATGGACAAAAAGTAGACTTACGACTAGGCACCGATGCAGCCGGTGAGCTCTACATTTTCACCAAATCGAACGGCAAAGCCTACAAAGTGGTGAGCTCAAAGCCGATGTAACTGAACACAAATACCACTACGGAGCGTCATGCCTGCATCAGCAGGCATCTCGGTTTGTAGCACAATCGATGTCAAAAAAAAACAGGCATGCAAACATCCGGTCTTATCAACACCTCAGCAAAATCAATAGTAGTCCTGGGCCTCTTATTTAACACTTCCTGTAAAGAGGTGAAAAAAGAAACAGTGGAAGCAGCAGCAGCCCCCACCGTCACTCCCCTCGCCTCCGACTTCGTTTTCGGCGACGACCGTGACTTCGCCCAGGCCCACGCCTCCACCCTCGTCCGCACCAACGACGGTAACTTCCTAGTAGCCTGGTTTGGCGGCACCCACGAAAAGCACGACGACGTAGGCATATGGCTCACCAAGGGCAACGCCGGCAACTTCTCAAGACCCACAGAAGTAGCCAAAATCCGTGAAGACGCCCATTGGAACCCGGTGCTGTTCAAAGAAGCCTCCGGAGATATCATCCTCTATTTCAAAGTAGGCAAAACCATCGACAACTGGGAAACCTGGTGGATCCGCACCACCGACAACGGCGAAACCTGGTCAGCCCCTGCTGAGCTGGTAGCAGGCGACAAGGGCGGCCGGGGGCCGGTAAGAAACAAGCCCGTCACATTAGCGGACGGCACACTGCTTTCGGGCTCGTCTAAGGAAACCAACAAAGTGTGGGATGCCTTTGTGGATCGCAGCACCGACAATGGACAAACATGGACAAAATCTGACTTCCTGCCCCTCGACAGAACAGCCATTGGAGGGGAAGGCATTATCCAGCCTACGCTGTGGGAGTCTGCACCGGGCAAGGTGCACATGCTATTAAGGAGCTCGGCCGGTGCTATCTGTCGCAGCGACTCTGAAGACGGTGGTGTGACCTGGTCGGCGGTGTACAAAACTGAGCTCCCCAACCCCAACAGCGGCATCGACGTGGTGAAGCTGCCAGGCGGCACTTTGGCCCTAGCCTTCAACAACACCTCGGGCAACTGGGGTTCACGGTCGCCGCTCTCTCTTGGTGTTTCCACCGACAACGGCCTCACCTGGCCCACCATTGTAGATATCGACAAAGGCACGGAAGAAGAGGAGTTCTCCTACCCCGCCATCATCCAGTACGGCGACACCGTGGCTGTTACCTACACCTGGAAACGCCAGAAGATTGTGTTTAAGAGCTTTTTGGTAAACAACTAAAGAGGTTACTCTCTACCTCCCCGCCGATGTAACCCCTTGGACTAAAGAGGTTACTCTATGCGTCCCTGCTGATGTAACCTCTTTACTCAGCAACAAATCGTCTTCTAAGATTAAAGAGGTTACGACTTTCTGCCGGGCAAAGTAACCTCTTTAATTGTAACGGCTTGAACTAAAGAGGTTACTCTCTCCTCCCCTGCCAATGTAACCTCTTTAGTCTGAAACGTATCGACTTCGAAGATTAAAGAGGTTGCACTTTCTCTGGGGCTAGAGTAACCTCTTTAATTACCCCCTCACTCCAACACCACCTTCTCCTTCCTCGGGTACTTCACATCGAAGTGCGGAGAAAACTTATTGCGAGCAATGTGATCTTAACTTTTTTCTACTTTCTTTTTGATTGAATGGCACAATACTCGTTCATTGTGCGAGATAAATAGTTTGATCTCCATGAAAATAATACAAAAGGCCCAAGTTTTAGCCTTCCTTTTGATTTCTATAGTATCCGTTTCTTCCTGTGACAAAGAGGAGTCGGTGCCGCTTCCTGTGCCAGAAGTAATAGAAATACTGCCTACCGGTGGTGTTGCCGGCATGGAGGTAACTATATCTGGCAGCAATTTCGTCGCCGACACCCTGGGTAATACTGTAACATTCAACGGGTTGGTGGCGAGTGTCAAAGAAGCGTCCACCGATGAGCTGGTAGTGGTGGTGCCAGAAGGAGGAGAAACCGGAGCCATTGAGGTGTCAACAAAAGGAGGAACGGCAACGGGTCCTGATTTCAGATACTATCAGATATATATCCTTGGCACTGCACGCTCAAAAACCACAAAACAAGATGTGATTACTTTATGGAGAAATGGTGTAGCGGAAGGTGTATCTGATGAAAACGTTTCGTGTTGGGCAGCCGCCATCGCTTTGTCAGGAAGTGACGTCTATGTTTCAGGAATAACGGTTGGTACTGGAATTAACCTACCAACCTATTGGAAGAATGGTCAGGCGTTTCCTCTGACCGGCGGTAAGCACGGAACAGTTGGCGGGTTGTCCGTCTACGGAGACGATGTTTATGTAGCCGGTTCTGAGCAAATTGGAAATTTGCAGGTGGCTACTTACTGGAAAAACGGAGTGAGTATTAACCTGGTACCGAGAGGTACTGGCTACAGTTATGCGTATGATGTGAAAATGAGCGATGGGGATGTATACGTGGCGGGGACAGGTAGTTCCCAGGGAATTTCCTTAGGAACGCTTTGGAAAAACGGAAGTAAATTGGAGTTTGAGGGCGATTTTGACGGTGTTTCCCTGAATCAGATGGAAGTAGAGGGTAGCGATGTTTACTTGCTGGGGCAAAGACTTACTGGCAGTAAACCCGCAATTTCATACTGGAAAAATGGTATTGAACATCCGCTTACCGATGGGTCTCATCAGGCTGTTCCCAGGGGGTTTGTTGTTGATAATGGCAGCGTATTGGTGGCCGGTTATGAGAATAACAACCAGCTTAATAAGGTAGCCAAGGTTTGGATCAACGATAAAGAGTACGTTCTCTCAGACGGATCCTCCTCTTTCCATTTATCCGACATTGCTGTTATCAATGGCGACGTCATCACTGCCGGTCATATAGAAATCGAAAACAACAATGAAATTGCCTTCTACGCCATCAATGATCAGCTTTTCACATTGACTGACCGCAGTTCAAGCCTTAGTATTTCAGGAATGGTTGTTTTCTAGTATCGAAGATTGTGGTCAACAAATCAACTCATTTAGGCTTTCAAAGTGTACTCATCTCGTTCAGTGAAAGCAGGTTACGACTTGCTACAGGGCAGAGTAACGGCTTTAATGGTAACGCCTTGAACTAAAGAGGTTACTCTCTACGTCCCTGCCGATGTAACCTCTTTAGTCAGGGTGAATCGTCTTCGAAGATTAAAGAGGTTACAACTTGCTGCGGGGCAGAGTAACCTCTTTAATGGTAACGGCTCGAACTAAAGAGGCTACTCTATGCGTCCCTGCCGATGTAACCTCTTTAGTCGGGACGAATGGGATGAATTGTTTCCTGAAGATTAAAGAGGTTACACTTGCTTTGCGGCTAGAGTAACCTCTTTAATTGAATACCTCGATACTATTCAGCTCGGGGCCACCACCACGGTTGCCTGAGCCTGCCACGGTGTAGATCTTGCCTTTTACGTTCACGGCGCCAGTGCCATGGCGGCCTTTGTTGAGCATCGGCAGGATCTCCCACTGCATGGTTTGCGTGTTGAAGGCCTCCACGTTGGCATGCGACTCTTCCTGGGCATCGCTTTCTCCGCCCATGATCAATACCTTTTTGCCCAACACCACCGAAGAAGCCCCTGCCCTTTTCGTTGGCAAGTTCTGCGCCTCGGCCAACGTCGACCACTGGCCTGTTTTGAAGTCATACACATCTACTGCTGGTTCTGTCAGGTTGAGCACCTGCTGGATTTTGGCGGTGGAGCGACGGCCGCCTGCCAGATACAGTTTGTCGCCTACAACGGAAGCGCCCACGTGGTCACGAATATGAGGCGCATCGGCCAGCCTCCTCCATCTGTCGGTCTTTGGGTCATACTCATCAAACCAGGCGTTGGTGCCATCCCAGTGGCCATCTGTTTCTCCGCAAATGATGTAAATCTTGTTTTTGTACACGAAAGCCCCTGCTGCACCCCTCCGACGATCTTCGGGGATCGACGGGCCCTTGCGCCACTCGTTCTTTTCCAAATTGAAGATATACACATCAGGAATGGGCACCTCATGAGGATAGCCTCCTGTGAAAGCGCCGATGACCCACATCTCGCCTTTGTAGTTAATGGCCTGAAAATGGCTCATCTCCAGGGGCGTCTCCACATGCTTTGTCCACGTGTTGGTTTTTATATCAAAAGATTCCACAGCCTTCACACCCCTGCCCCCTACCAGCACCAGCTTATTGCCAATGGCGGTCAGTGAGTTCTCGTGGCGGTTGGTGCATTCATTGGCGGGTGTCACTTTTTGCCAGCTTTGCGCCAGGGCGCAGGTGGCTGAAAGTGCAACTGTTACTATAAAGGCAAGGGTCTTTTTCATAACCAGGGAAAATTTTTGTTTAGCGTTTCAGACAACGGTTCAAAAGTAAAGATACAAGATTGGAGATATGCTTTGCCAGCAAAAAAGGGAAGAAGGGTAAGATTCTTGATTTAGCAGCCCAGGCTTGTCCCCTGAAAGCGACCGGAGAAGGGCTGTCAGGGGACAGCCCAGGGAGAAGAGCTTTAGGGCTCATTGGCATCTCATTTTTTTAGGTGAGCACTTTTCACCAGGAAATCCACCAATGTTCGTGAAGTAAGAAAACAATGCTGCGTGCTCTTCTCTCATGTTTATGCTGCCACGCCCAATCATTTTGTACTCCCCATTTCGGAAGCCTTCAATATAATAGGCCGTTCCATCGCTTACGGGCTGTGGATTTAGTGACTCAAATGGTTGATTCCAAAACAGTGAGTCCATAGCTTTCTCCAAATCCGGCCAACTAAGCCTCGAAATAGTAAAGTCTCCCACTACAACGACTTCTTTGTCTGGGAAATGAAGTCTTCCTGCCACTGAGTCGCCTTTTGCATAAAGGCTTTCCGACCAGCCTGGAGTAAACGGTGGGTGGGTTGTTAGTCGATACCCGTCCACCGGGGCGCTATCAATTGGATCAACATTCAAGTAATTCCATTGTTTCTCAATTTGGTTGAAGTACATTTCCCACTTCTGTGGATAACTTTGAGAAGCAACAGACTCCCAGTATTCTCTTTCAATTTGAAAATCTTGTGTAGTCAGAGAAGGACAGACGCAAGAAGCGATTTTCTGGCTTTCTACCGACGTAAGCGTGGGTGAGCATGCCCACAAAAAACTAGAAAAAAATATCAAGCATCTCACTTCCTTCATTTCAAACCTTGATCCTTCATAAATTTAAATCAAATTCGTTCAAAAACTATTCCCTTCTCCCCGCCTATACTCTAACAGGTCTGAAGCGATCTGAGAAGGGCTGTCGGGGGACAGCCCATGGAGAAGAGTTCATTTATAGTTGAGATTTACTTCTCACCAAAAAAGTCTCCAGAATATCGAAATACACTTTTCTGGCACCTGGCTGTGAAGCCAACTGATAATGTTCGCTGGCCTCTTTCATCAGGTTGTGTTGCTCATAACCCACAGCGAGGCGGAGGTGATCAATCGCCGCCACAGCTGAGCAGGGGCTACGGAGTCCGCCATGATCCCGAAATTCTATACCTATTTGGACTGACGTCTTTTGTTCGTCTTCGAGTTCCGACAATTCAATAAGCAGTAGTTTCGAAAACTGCCTTTTACCAGGAACCAATTCAGAAAGTTGAGCCTCATTTCCCACAATAATCTTTTCCAAAATCAATGAGTCAAAGATATCTTCAATCCTCAGTCTGTAAGAAATTGATTTCATATCAGGATTTTGGCTTTTCCATCGCAAACAGACTGGTTCATCTGCAACTAGCACTGGTCGATGGTCGAAAGGGAAAGTGTATTGAATATAGGCTGGATCGCCCATTGAATATTTGAAGCTTAGCAGGCGTTTGATCTTGTTGGTTGAATCGATCAGATAGCGCATATCAACATAAGTAGCTTCGTCCGCAGGATTCGATGCCTTGCTCAGTGCTGCTATCGTAACGACTGTATCACCCTCCATTTCCAGAAGTGCTCCTGAGTAGTGAGCGAGCAATGCGTATCCCGAGTCGATAATCAGAGAATCGTTCCATCTCAGAATATCCCCACTTGACAACTTAAAGTCATCTGCCCTTCTGCAAGACTCACAACTCAAAGCAACAAAAGGGGCGGCAACAACACTTTTAGTGCCAGCAGTCTTTCGAGTAGAATATTGTTGTGTCGTGCATGACACAAGAAAGAGTAAAAAAAGATGAAGGATTCTGTACATAAGGAGTTCAATTTACTCTACTCGGCTAATAAGCGGCATATCCCATTCCTTAATTTTAAAACTATTCCTTCTGATTTGCTGTTAATTTGCCATCTAAAGAACCCTCATATGCTTAAGTGGACTGATATAACAAGCTTCGCCAAAAATGGCAACCCCGCACCCGACAGAAAAGTAACGCTTACGGAAGCCGAATGGAAGGCAAAGCTTACCCCTGAAGAATACCAAGTAACAAGGCTGAAAGGAACAGAACGGGCTTTCAGCTCGGAAATGTGCAGCCTTTTTGAGCCCGGGCAATATGGCTGCGTTTGCTGTGGCACGTTGCTGTTCGATGCCTCTGAGAAGTTTGAGTCAGGCACTGGCTGGCCGTCTTTTACTCAGCCTGTGAAAGAAAACAGCATCGCCTATATCGCCGATAAGAGTCACGGGATGTACCGCATCGAAACTGTTTGCAACACCTGCGACGCCCACCTGGGCCATGTGTTTCCTGACGGCCCCGCACCTTCAGGCCTGAGGTATTGCATGAATGCCGTTGCTTTAAAAAAACTAAAGGAAGCCTGAAAAACCCCTGATTTCCGGTTTTTGGGAGACCTTAAAGCTAAGGTGAATCAACACATGTTGGCGGCAACAGGAGCGTAACATATTGTTAATTTTGTTGCCTATTTTCCTTTAAGGGAATTTTTTTAAAATACAGGCGCTTAGATTAAGTTTTCAAAAAACTAGTATTTCGTTTTAAATCCGCTACATTTATAAAAATTTATTTAACTAATAAGGCATGAATATTTTCGTTGGCAGTCTCCCTTACAGTATTGAAGAGGCTGAATTAAAAGGTTATTTCGAAGACTACGGTGAGGTTTCTTCTGTAAAGATCATCACAGACAAATTCACGGGTAGAAGCAAAGGGTTTGGTTTTGTTGAGATGCCGGATGACGAGGCTGCTCAGAAAGCGATCAAAGAATTAAATGGCGCCGAAGTAAAAGGAAGAGCTATAGTGGTGAATAAGTCAGAGCCGAAACCAGAAGGCGAAAGAAGAAGCGGCGGTGGCGGCGGATTCAATCGTGGAGGTGGCGGTGGTGGCGGAGGCTACAACCGTGGTGGCGGTGGTGGCGGAGGCTTCAACCGTGGCGGTGGCGGCGGTGGATACGGCCGTGGCAATCGTGACTCTGATTACTGAGAGCTTTCAATCGCTAAAAGAAATTAACAAAGTGGTTCAGACAATGAACCACTTTTTTTATTGGCTGTTGTTAAGAGTGGCTGTCGAATTAGGCACGCCTTCTTGCTTGCTGGTTATCAGTCTTTAAAGATTATCGTTGACAATGCCTGAGTCCTCTATAAAAACCCCTCATTCAGAAAACCAATTCGCCGACTACCGGAATTTCTGGTGGAACAAGGGCTTTATCGATTTGATGGCCAAAAGGATCAAGCTAAGCAAGCACACCTCCTTGCTTGATGTGGGCTGCGGGCAGTGCCACTGGAGCAAGATTCTTACCCCTTACCTCGGCAAGCCTGCCTATGTGGTGGGTGTGGACAAAGACCCCACCTGGGCAAATGGATCGGCGGAGCTCAAGCGGTTTTTTAAAGACCAGGCCGCCTGGTTCGAACTCTATCAGGGCGATGCCATGAACCTCCCGTTTGAAGATGCATCTTTCGATATTGTCACCTGTCAAACGGTGCTGATCCACGTTGGCAACCCCACCAAAGCGATAGAGGAAATGAAGCGGGTACTGAAGCCCGGAGGCACTATTCTCTGCGTGGAGCCTAATAACCGAATCCAAAGCCTGCTGAGAACCTCCGAGTCGGAAAATACCTCCATCGACGAAATGATTGACCATGTGAAGTACGCCCTGATTGTGGAGCAGGGAAAGAAAAGACTGGGCTTTGGCGACAACTCCCTTGGCGACCTGCTGCCCGGCATGCTGTCGAAGCAGGGTTTCGAGCAAATAGATGTTCGCCTGTCCGACAAGGCCATTGTGATGGTGCCGCCTTACGATACACAGGAGCAAATGGCCACAGCGAAGCATTGGAAAAAAGGCAACGCCGGCGATGCCATGAATAATTCCGATCTTTTTTACTTTGAAGCCTTTGGGGAAAAATACCTTTCCTTTTACGACGAGTACCATCAAAAATACGAGGACCATTCAGAAAGGATCTTCGAGGCCCTCAAAAACAACGACTTCCATTCTGCGGGTGGAGCGCTGATGTATTTGGTTTCCGGCAAAAAGCCCAACCACTGAGTTGCAACTTTCTCTGGTGTTCGGGGGTCTTCTATCCAAACAGTCAAACTTATGAGAGCCATTCTACTTTTTGTTACAGCTGCTATTATTCTGGGAGCCTGCGGTAGTGAGGACGAAGAACTTCTTTCGGTAAAGCTAAAGTCAGAAAGTGAGTACATTAAAACCGGCATTTCTTGTGGCTATTGCGCTGGCGTTTGTCTGGACTCCCTGGCGGTAACGCCCAACAAGCTCATTTACAAGAGAACCACCTGGGAAGAGGGCGATCCAAAAACAGAAATCATAGAACAAGCCTTTACCCAAAAGGGCTGGGAAAACCTCATCGGGCTCGTGCCTCTGCAGGAGTTCAGCGAGCTGGATCTGGAATCCTGCGCCCGTTGCTGGGACGGCTGCGACTACTGGCTCGAGATCAAATCGGGTGGTATTGAAAATTCCATCTCCTTTGCCTGGAACGAATTTCCTCAGCAGGTAGACTCACTCACCAAAGCATTGAATTCCATCAAAGAGCAGTTCAACGACGACTAAGGGTTTTCATTCTTCCCGCAGCACCTCAGCTGGATTGGTAGCTGCGGCTTTGTTGACCTGCCGGTATACCGACGTTGCCATAAGTATACCGATTAATATCGCTGCTGCAGGTATATACCACCAGGAGGCGCTTACATGAAAAGCGAACGAATTGAGCCAGTTGCCCAGAAAGTAGTAAGAAAGCGGGCCACCCACCACAAGGCCCACAGCCAGTACCGCAGCAAACGGACGCCCCATTTGGGTCATGATGTGCCACAAATCCGCCCCCAGCAGTTTGCGTATGCCCATCTCTTTTCTTCTCGTTTCCAAAATAAACGCTGCAAGCCCAAAAACCCCCAGCAGAGAAATAAGCACAATGACACCGGCAGAGACCCGGATGAAAAAAGAGAGTCGGTCGTCTTCTCTGTAGGCCATGTCGAGGGCATCAGTGAGCGAGGTAAATTCAACCTCCTGCGTAACACCAAGGTTGTTCAACAAGGCACCCAGCTTTTTCTTTTGCTCCTCCATGTCGCCATCTTCCAGTTTCACGGCAAGCAGATTGCGGGAAGATGCGGGCACAATTTGCCAAATCATGGGCTCCAACTCCTGGTACAGCGACTGAAAGTGGTAGTCTTCCATTACTCCTATGATGGTGCCTGTGTTCAGCGAATCGGCAACCACCTTGGAGAACGTTTCACCAATGGCAGCCTCGGGAGAATCGAAGCCGAACAACTCAACCGCCTTTTTATTGAGCACAAATGCCCGGCCTATGTCAGATGAAAACTCTTTCGAGAAAAACCGTCCGGCTACGAGCTTCACCTCATACAC
Source organism: Imperialibacter sp. EC-SDR9 (assembly GCF_902498805.1). Lineage (GTDB taxonomy): Bacteria > Bacteroidota > Bacteroidia > Cytophagales > Cyclobacteriaceae > Imperialibacter. The sequence continues at coordinate 199,593 of NZ_LR701576.1, forward strand.
CTCATCAAAATCCGCATCAACGTAGTTGGCATTCATCATCGGCGTGGTGCCGGTGCTGTCTGCTCCAAGCCGGAACTGCGCACGGACATGGTCGCCCGTAATGGGGGTGAGCGATATGGAGGTTGCTTTTACAAATGACTGCTGTAGAAACGCCTGCTTGATGGCATCGGCCTTGGCATTTACCTGAGGGTCGGTGATGCTCATCGTTACCACATGTTCTTTGCCAAAGCCAAGGTCTTTGTTTTTGATGAAACGCAACTGCTCATCCATACCCAGTGCGATCACTGCAAAAAGTACGGACACAATCAACTGAAGGCCCAGGAGACCATAGCGAAGGCTCAATCTGGAATGGCCAGCAGCTACACCCTTCAGGTTGGTCACAGAAATAGTTCGGGACACTAACCAAAAAGGAACAATGCTCGAAATACCAGAAACGGCGAGGCCAAAAAAGAAAGTAAACAGGTAATACGTGACGCCTGTGAAGAGCCCAGTTCTCAGAGTGATGTTGAGCATGGCTTCAATTTCTGGCACCAGAAAGAACGTAAGGACATTGATCAAAAGAATGACCAGCGACAGCATGCAAACAGATTCTACAAGCAGTTGACCATACTGCTGACCAACAGGCTCTCCCATGATTTTGCGAATGGCCAGTTCTTTGGACCGCCTCATCAGCAAGGCGGTGGCCAGGTTCACATAGTTGGCAATGCTCACCAGCAACAGAAAGGCGGTCAGCACTCCCAAAGCCAAGTCGTTGAGCTTGCTTCCTTTTCTCCCCGAGTCAAACTGATGGCCACTGGTATAATGAACCCCAGTAAAGGCCACAGGAAGTAAGCTCAATACATCTCTCAGGCCTTCTGGAAAGTGTTCTTCTGTAATGGTAGCAAATTCTCCGGCAAGCTGGGCCTCATCAGCCGTGGCGTTCATCAGCAGGTAGGTGAAATTGCCTGGTACCAGAGCACCCGGGTTGTCGCTCATCGCATTTTCTACATGCGAATAGCTTGTGGCCATGTCAAAAGCAAACGAAACATTTTCAGGATAATCCCTGATAACAGCTTTTACCTGTGCCGAAAAGCTACCAGCCGGTGTTTCAAGAGATACCGTCTGCCCTATAGGGTCGTCCTCTCCAAAAAATCTTATGGCCGTTGTTTGGTTGATCACCAAACCATCAGGCGTTTGCAGTGCAGTTTCAATATTGCCGGCGACAACTTGTGCAGAAAACATGTTGAAAAAGCCGGGATCAGCAAAAAGCGGATAACTCTGCCCCAGGTTTTGGTCGCCAAGGGTAACGGATGCCGGCATGTACCGGTACCTGACTACCTCCTCAACATTGGCCAATTGCTCTTTCAACAGCGGCGCCAATGACTTCGAAGTGGCAGCATAGATCGAGGTCGATTCTGGCAGGCTCACCCTGGTGCTTACTCTGACAATCCTGTCGGCTTTGTCGTGAAACTTGTCAAAGCTCATGTGGTAGTACAATACCATCAGCACGGGTATGAGGGCACCCAGGCCAACTACAAAGCCAAGAATTTGCAGAAACGCAGTGGAGCGAAACCTCCAAAGGCTGCGGAGCGAGAATAAAAGATGATGACGCATAGTAAACTAATTTATTAGTCAATAAACTAATTAATTAGTTTTAATGCAAGAGACTTTCTGTTTTGTTACAGACTAATAAATGAATCCTAGTTTATCCAAACCATTCTGCACTTCAGGCGCTGACATAAACAGGTCCCACAGAAGGCCCGATCTGTGATTTTCGATCATTACCACTTCGGGGCCCTGATCGATGGCCAGGTACCACTTCACATACCAGTCCTTTTGTTCGCTGAAAGCATCATAGAAACCATACTCCCCCCACACCTTGTCGCCCAGGTCGAAGTACAGGTGCTTCATTACCTTCATGCTTTCTTCGGGCGTGTAAGGGAATGACGAAAGCGCCGCCGTGGGAGTAATAACCCCGAGGTCTTCATCCATAGGCCGGTGAGCCGCATAAAATCCTGTAGAATAGCTGGCGGTAAGGCCCCAGCAGTTTTCGCCGTACCCTTTATACCCCTTCGGGTTTTCGACGCACCACTGCCGGTTGATCAGCGTATGGTTCCTGTTTTCCTGCCAATAGTCAGCATACCTGTCTTTGAGATTGCGGGGATCTAACCCGACAAATGAATAATGAGCCCAGAAAAGTGGGCCACCATATTGCTGGGCAAAATTATGCTTCAGATTCAGGTGGTAACCGTATTGCGAATGGGTAGAATCGTTGAGAATGGCACCACTTCGGGCCCATCCATTATGATAAACTTCCGCCGGGATACCATGCGTGGGTGACGATGCCGCCAGCACATACATGATCAGGCATTCGTTCCACCCTTCAACTGGGAAGTTCATTTTCCATCCCTTATCGGGCGACCAGTGCCAGTACAGCACGTCCTGGTCACCATTGCGGTACCAGTCCCATTCCACTTCCTTCCAAAGCGTATCGATGCGGTTGGCCAGGGCCCGCTCCTCGTCGGTGCCTTCGTTGAAGAATTGACGCACTGCCAAAAGCCCCTGCACCAGGTAGGCCGTTTCCACAAGATCGCCCCCGTTATCGTTCTCACCAAAGGGCTTTACCTTGCCCGTTTCACCGTTGATCCAGTGCGACCAGGCACCGTGAAAGCGGTCGGCAGTTTCCAGGAAACCCACAATTCTGGTCATGCGCTCCAGGCCCTGCTCCCGGGTGATGAAGCCCCTTTTGATCCCCACCAGAATAGCCATCACCCCAAAGCCGCTGCCGCCGGAGGTAACGATGTGCTTGTCGTTGTCAGGGTAGTTGCCATCGGTATGGAATCGTTCCCTGGCCATGCCCGAGTTGGGCTCGGCGCCGTCCCAGAAGTACTGGAAAGTGCGGTATTCAACCAGTGTCATGAGGGAATCGTCGCTGATGGTGGTCTGATCTGAAGCGGCATCTGCAGCAGGTTTGTTTGGGGAGCAGGCGCTTAACCCTAAGGCTGCCAGCACCACAAGAATAGAAAGGTTGTTTTTCATAGTCGTTTATCTTTGGGAGGTAAATCCAAGTTTGTCAAGCCCGGGCTGCACTTCCGGGGCGCTCATGAAAAGATCCCACAGCAGCCCAGTTCTGTGGTTTTCTATCATCACTACAATTGGCCCCTGGTCGATGGCCAGGTAGGAGTTGGCTGTCCAGCCCTGAGTGATATTGAAAGCGTCGTAGAAGCCATTTTCGCCCAGCAGCTTGTCGCCCAGGGTGTAGTAAAAGAACTTAAGCGCCTTCATCGATTCCACGGGGGTGTAAGGGAATGACGACAGGGCCGCAGTGGGTGTGATCACGCCCAGGTCGTTTGTAGGAGAATGCGCCGAGTAGCCATTGTGGTTGTCGCTGGCAGTCAGGCCCCAGCAAAGGTCGCTATAGCCTACAAAGGCTTTGGGATTGGCTACGCAGTAGGCCTGGTTGATACGGCTGTGTGCAACATTCTGCTCCCAATAGTCACCATAAGTGTCGCTCAGTCCATTAGGGTCTAACCCTAAGAAGGAATAGTGCGCAAAGAAAAGCGGGCCGCCATAATCAAAGCCCAAAGGCAGCTCAATATCGTAGAACTTTCGACCATTTTTGATTGAGCCATTGCCTGCCCAGCCGTTATGATAAACGTCGGCACTTACGGCATGCGTTGGTGAGGCGGCAGCAAGGAAATAGGTAATGAGCGCCTCGTTGTAGCCACGGATCTGGTGGTTCATTTCCCATCCGAAGTTGGGCGACCAGTGCCAGTACAGCACCTTCTCTCCGCCCTTGGTGTGCCAGTCCCACTCTACTTCCTCCCACATAGTGTTGATTCTGCTAACCAGGTCAGCTTCGGCAGCATTGTCGACGTTGAGGTATTGGCGAACCGTGAGCAGACCCTGCACCAGAAAGGAGGTTTCCACCAGATCGCCACCGTTGTCTTTGGTGCTGAAAGGCTGCACAGCACCGGTATCGCCGTTGAGCCAGTGGGGCCAAACGCCATGGAAGCGGTCGGCAGTTTCAAGAAAGCCAATGACCTTGGCAAAATGATCGATGCCTTGCTGCCTGGTAATAAAGCCACGCTCTATGCCTGCAATGATGGCCATCAGGCCAAACCCAGTGCCGCCAGTCGTTACTGTGCTGCCGGACGAATTTCTTTCCCGGGCCATGCCACTTGCCGGGTGGGCATCGTCGTAGAAATACCGGAACGTCTTCTGCTGGATAAGGGTAAGCAGCGCTTCGTCGCTTATTTCCGGAAACACCGGTGTGGGTTCGTAGGTAGTGTAAAAGTCTTTTTTATAGAAATTGAATATTTCCCCCTCCTCGCCTTTAATGGCTTCATACAGCCAAACCTGAGTTTTCTGAAGGCCCTTCAATGCAGTGGAGGGAACAATGGTTAAGGTAGTTTTATCTTCAGAAAGCGTGATGGTGGACGGCAATAATCCGCTGGAGGAAAAAATGCGGACATTGGCATCCGTAATAGTGGATGGATCTACCGGAGAAGAGAAGGTAATTTCAAAAGAGGGCGTTAAGCTAATATCAACAATCCGCTCTGTCGTGAAGTAGTCCACCCCATCGATGAGTAGCTGGGTGACGTTAATTTCTTTGGGAACGGTTTGGAAAGAAACAGTCAAGCCGGCAAATTTTTCATTGCTGGTGCCTCTCAGGGTATTCCTTATCTCCAGGGTATAACTCTCATTGCCTTGAAGGCCATTTTCAGCAGAGGCAGAAAAAGTTTTGTCTTCATCAAGAAAGGAAAAATCGAGAGTGACAACTACACCCTCACTGTCTTTGAGCTCCACTGACGAAGCCACCGTGGTCTGGTCAAGCGGAGAGGTAAATGTAAAAACCAGGGGCTTATCAATTGGGGCATCGATGTTTTCGTCCGGATTATTCAGGTTGAGCGAGTAGATGCCTATATTACCTTTAGACAACTGTAGCACGAGGTCGGGAGTTGTTCCGCCATCGTCCTCGCCTCCGCAGGAAGTCAGGAGTAAACTGAGTACTAAAAAGAAGGGAGTAAGTTTATTGCGCATCAAAGTTTTAGGGAAAATGAGAGGGTTCCTAAACAGGAACCCTCATTTACTAAACCAATTCAATCTACTTAACTACGAATTATTATTTCTCTGAATCGTACATAAGCTTAACCTCTTCAGCTGTGATGGCTGCGGAGAATATTCTTACGTCATCCAGTTTGCCTTTGAAGTGATTTGCCGTTGGGAAGTTGTAGCCGCCCCATGGCTCGTTTTGCCACAAAGTGCCGCCCCTTGATTGAACAAAACCGAATGCCAGCACGTTTTCCACATCAGCCGCATCACTATTGAATTTCAAACCGACTACAGTAGGCTCTTTTGAATCAGCTGGCCACAATGCGAATTCCTGACGGACTACCAAAGCGCCATTGATATACATTTCTCTATACTTGCCACTAGCACTAAAAATGTAGGTGTAATGCATCCAGGTATCCTTTAATGTAGATGCCAAATCAGAATTCGTCTTGTTGAAAGTTGTGCCCTGCCATCCTTCATTGTCCTTAGTTTTTCCATCACCATTCCAAAAGAGGTCTCCACCGGTTCCAAGCGTTCCGTCTCCATACTCCATCATTGCGGGCATTTTTATAAACTTGTAGTCGCCGCCAATTTCAGTTTGAAAACCGTTGAAAGCACCAAGTCCCATCACAAAATGACCAGTTGGGTTTCCATCAGCATTCACATGCCCCTCGGAGTTTGTCTTAACCCAATACGCAAGAGTAAATTCTGCGCCATCCATCAGCTTATCACCATTAGGCACTTCTATGATACTCACGTCGCCATCAAATGTGGCCGCTTTACCAGCTGCTGCATTTCTTGAGTCAGTGTAAGTTATGGAAATTTCAGCATCGGCATCAAAGTCACCCACCTGGTCCTCTGCATTGCCCTCAAACGTCCAGTGTGCCACAACATTTTGAGGAGTGAAAGTACCAACGGTCGTAAAGTTTCTGGTGAGATCTGTTCCGAGTGTTTTTCCTTTTGTCGAGGTCAGGCCCGCCTTAATGGTCAAAATGTAGAGAGAGCCTCCGAACAGCTCTTCATTAGGGGTGATTTTCAGTGACCTGCCACTTGCCTCTACTGTTACCGCTACTTCTGCGTCATCAAAATCACTCACCAATGTCACGTTGGAAGAGGCCGTTGCCGGATCAATGTCTGTTGAGAAAATACCAGTGATAACTGCCGAAGTCGAAACGCCATCCGGGCTCGTGGCACCATTCAGGTCATCATCTCCAGCGTTCAGACTCACTATTGTGAGCTCAACAGCCGCTTCTTCATCGCCTCCGCAGCTTATCAGAAAAGAAACCGTAGCCACCATAGCCAGTGCCCACAGCGAGTTGAAAATTAATTTTGCCTTCTTCATAATGATGTAGTTAATAATTATTGAGGTTTAAAATTTAAATTCTTTAGTATTCAGGGTTCTGCCCCAGTGTTCCTTCCGACAGGTCTACTTCGGTTTGAGGAATAGGGAGCAGCTCGTGTTTTCCAGCCACAAAACCCAGGGGACCAAGCACTTCAGGTGCCTTGCCCGTTCTTACCAGGTCCCAAAACCGATGCCCTTCCATGGCCAGCTCATGTCTTCTTTCTTCGATAATGAGCTCCCTGAGTTGATTCTTGTCTGTAACGGTAATGTCGGGTAAAATAGAGGCATTGCCTCCCCTGGCCCGGGCTCTTACCATGTTCAGATAGGTTAATGCTTGTGCCGACTTGTTGTTTTCGTTCAGCGCTTCAGCAGCCATGAGCAGCACATCGGCATACCGCACAATGCGTCGGTTGTGCCCCCATGAGGTGATGGTGTTGCTGCCCTCCGTCCACACCTTTTGGTTGTAGGTCTCCATTTCGATGAGGTTTCCATTGGCATCACGGGTTTCGTCGGGTGTGGTGCCATCGCCAATCGTTACAACGCCACCGAGCACATCACCCAAAAAAATGATGGTAGCATCCATGCGTGGGTCGTTGTTTTCGAAAGAATTCATCAGGTCTATAGATGGGCGATTAAAGCCCCAGCCTCTATTGGGAGACCCTCTGATGCCCTGCACGTTGGAGTACTGATTGCCGCCGTTATTTGTACCCTCATTGCGACGGGCACCAATTTCGAAGACTGATTCCACGCCATGTTCTCCCGCTTCGCCAAAGGCATCGTTAAAATCAGGTTCCAGGTCATATTGGCCAGAGTTGATTACCTCAAGTGCATAGGATTCAGCCTTGACAAAATCACCCTGAAACAAGTAAACCCTTGCCAGCAGGGCTTTAGCGGCACCTTTGGTAGCCCTCCCGAGGTCTTCGGTGGCTACTTCACTTTTCTCAGGCAATATACCCGCAGCAAAAGAAAGGTCTCCTTCTATCAGCGAATAAACATCCGCCTTATTCGCCCTTTGCGCTCTTAACGGAGGGGTTACCGATGTGATGAGAGGCACACCACCCCAGGCACGCACAAGGTCGAAGTAGAACAGCCCACGCAGGAAGCGGGCTTCAGCCACATATAAATCAATTTTAGCCTGATCCATCGCTATTTCAGGTACTTTTTCAATGACCACGTTGGCTCTTTTTATTCCTTCGTAAAGCGCAGCCCACCAGCGATCCAGGCCATCGGCTGTGGTGTTAAAAGTAAAGGTATCGAAGGGGCCGAGCGTTGGGAGCTGATCGTTGGGATTGCTGCCTTTGCGGGCATCGTCCGACATGATATCCAGTATCGGATAGCCCCCTGAATGGTAGGACCAGTTGCGAAGGGTGCTGTAGGCAGCATTGGTAGCCAGCAGTGCATCAGCGGCCGACTGTGGAAAAGACGCCTGCGTGAGATCGCCCTGGGGACTAATATCAAGAAAGTCCTGACAAGCAAAAGGAACCAGAACAAGCAGCACCAGTGCCCCCTTTTTTACTATTTGGCGTATATGTTGTGCAAAATTCATTTTGTAACTCATTAAAAGGAAATGTTTAAACCGGCTGAATAAATGGCCGACACAGGATAAGCCCCTCTGTCGATATTGCTGCTCAACACATCTTCACTGCCAAACTCGGGCGAATAGCCTGTGAATTTGGTAGCAGTGAATAAGTTGGTACCTCTCACATACACCCTTACCTGGTTCATGTTGATCCGCTCAAGCGCTGCGTCAGGGATAGTGTAGCCAATGGTCATGTTACGGAAGCGAAGGAAGGAGCCGTCCTGGATAAACCTGGTAGACGGTGCGAAGTTGATTCCTCCAAAGCTCGCTCGGGGCTCGGTAGTGCTCGTGCCTTCTCCTGTCCAGCGGTTAATCACATGCCTTTCGAAATTGTAGGGATCGGGCCGCACCACCTCCTTACCATTGAAGATTTTGTTGCCCATCTGCCCCTGAAAATCGACATTGATATCGAATCCCTTGTAGGAAGCCTCCAGGTTAAACCCATAAATGAATGTGGGGATGGGTGAGCCCATATAGGTGCGGTCGGCGAGGCTAATTTTACCGTCTCCGTTCACATCTCTTATGATGAGGTCACCCGGCCGGGCCTGAGAATCGTGCGGATAGGCATCTAACTCAGCCTGGTTTTGGAAAACACCGACTATCTGATAGCCATAGAAAGCGCCGATAGGCAGCCCTTCTCTGCTCAATGTCACCGGACGGCCGTCGCCAAGGTAACCACCCACAAGTGTAGAGTCGACGCCGCTATTGCCACCTACACTTAGCACCTCGTTGTGCACCGTAGACCCCAGGGCACCAATGCGGTACTTTACTCCCTGAATTTCGTCGGACCAGCCCAGGTTAAACTCAAAGCCACTGTTCAAAACGGAACCAGCATTATAGGTAACTCTTTGCCCCTGCCCGTTGCCCAGGTGCCCGGGAGTGAGCAGGTCTACCAAAATATCCTGTGTCTCCCGACGGTAGTAGTCAAGTTCACCCGTTAACCGCTGGTTGAGCAGGCCAAATTCAAGGCCCAGGTCAGTTTGGTACGTAGTTTCCCATTTCAGGTCGGGGTTGCCGGTTACGCCGTAGCTTGCACCAGGGTTCAGGGCCTCTTCCACTCCAAACACTGGATTCAGCTCATTCTGCACCAATGAAAACTGGCGGTTATACCGTATTTTCTCGTTGCCTATCGCTCCCCAGCTGGCTCTCACCTTCAGGTTGGTTAAAGCGGTGATGTTTTGCATGAAGCTTTCATTTATCACGTTCCAGCCTAGTGCCAGCGACGGGAAGCTTGCATACTTGTTGCTGTCAGTAAACTTTGAAGAGCCATCTCGCCGGAACGTTCCCGTAAACAGGAAGCGCTCGTCGTACGTGTAGTTGACACGGAAAAGAACGGAGGCCATGGAGTAGTACTGCCCGGCGTCCACGCCATTGGCAATGCTGTTCAGCGTATTGATGTTATTGCTTTCGTCCACGATATAGCTGGGCCTGAGATACCAGAAATCCTGTCCGTCTCTGAGGATGTTTTCACCCCTGATGCTCAGATACTCGGAAGTAGTTTTCTGGCTGGTGAAACCAGCAAGGCCCTCTACCCGGTGTTTGCCAAATTCTTTGTTGTAGGTCAGGGTATTTTCCCACAACCAGGTAAAGTTCTCTCTATTCTCTTTGCTCAGGTCGCTGTACAAATTCTGCTGTTGCGAGGCAGTGCCGTCAGCATTGTAAACTGTGTAGGCGGGCGTAAAGCTCTTATTTTTGTTGTAGGCCATGTCCACCCCAAAGCTCGACCGGAAGGTGAAATCCTTGAACAGCTTGATGTCGGTAAACACATTGCCCACAGTTCGCAGGCCCTTGTTGAAGTTGTTGGAGTTCTCCAGGTCAGCAAGCGGATTGCCCACATTGGGAACCACGCCAAAGCTGCCGTCGTCATATCGTGGAACGGCGACAGGCTGCGCCCGGTACACCTGGTACACAACGCCTGGCGCTACCTGCTGAGAGTAGGGAGCCACGGTAATATTGTTGCCCAGCCGCACATTGTCGGAAAACTTATAGGTATTGTTCAGCTTCAACGTAAGTCGCTCATACTTTGACTTGTCGATAATGCCCTGCTGGTTGAAGTAGCCGAGGCCCACGTAGTATTGCGTCTTCTTTGTGGCTCCGGTAGCCGACACCTGATGGTTCTGTATAGGCGCCACATCAAAAATAAGGTCCTGCCAATCGGTGTTGGGCACAGCGTCCACGTTGTTATAGGAGCCAGGGCTGATGTCATTCACCACTGTGGCAAATTCTTTGCCATTCAGCAAGTCGATTTTTTTGGATAGCTTTTGTACACTGTATTCAGTATTGACACTAAACGTAGTCTTCTCGTCGCCTATCTTGCCTTGCTTAGTCGTGATAATCACAACACCGTTGGCACCTCTGGAGCCATAAATGGCAGTTGCCGAAGCATCCTTCAGCACTTCCATTGATTGAATATCAGAAGAGTTGAGGAATGAAATGTCGCTGAGAATGACACCATCCACTACATATATAGGCGAGGAATCGTTGAACGTGCCCACGCCCCTTATTCGAACAACCGGTGCCGCACCAGGCTGGCCTGAGCCGCTGCTTACCTGCACACCGGCCACTTTGCCCTGAAGCGCTTGCATGGGGTTAGCCGCCGGAATCTTGGTGAGGTCGGCACCACGAACTGAGGCCACGGCTCCGGTAACATCGCTTTTGCGCTGCACACCATAGCCCACCACCACAATCTCTTCCAGCTGCTCTATGTCGGGCTCCATCACCAGGTCGATCACCGACCGGCTGCCAACGTCCACCGTCACGGTTTTGTATCCGATGAAAGAATAGATCAGTTTGTTGTCTCCGCTTTGAAGCTCTAGCGAATAGGTACCCTCAAAATCTGTTACAGTCCCCCGGCTGGTTCCTTCCACCTGTATGCTCACTCCTGGCAGCCCCTCCCCATCATCCTGTGAGGTAACTTTGCCTTTGACCACGCTGGCCTGGGCCACAGCAGTTGCCTGGCTACCCATCGACATAACGATGAAAAGCACTACAGATGCTAATCGTAAGGTGTGTTTCATTTGCAGTTTATAAGTAGATATTTAATGTTGCTTTTGAACGATGATGAAAAGATACTAGCATCCGCAATCACTTGTTAATTTCTGACATGAAAAGAAGTTGTAAGAGCACGCTACAATAAGGTATTATCACCTTATTTATATCGCTTCAATATCATTAAAAAATGACGTATAGTGCATTTACTGACACCGAAAACGATTCCGTATCACGTTTCGGTAACAAACTTCATCAATTCGCTTGTTTTAATTGGAATGCACCATAAAAAAGTTTCTCAGATAGTCTTTCTCAGGCTTGTCGACAGTACTAAGTAGTTCCTCAATTTTCTTCTTAAAACTCCATATGGTATTGCGCCGCAGGTCCAACATTTCAGAAAGCTGGTCCAGGGTGAATCGCTCACTTTGGTTGTTGGTTACGTACAAAATGTAGAACGCCTTTTCGATAGGAAAACGGATGCCATGAAAAATGGTATTGCTGGTGACAGACTCAATATAGCCGCATCTGCTGCAGCGTCGGGAAAAATGATCCTTGCCAGTGATGTACTTGTCATTGTTACACTTGTTGCACTTGAACGACTCCTCCCACTTGATCCTCTCCAGGAACCTGTAGCAGCTCAATTTGTCAGGAAATATGCCATTAAACTCGTCCAGTGTAAGGTTTTTGTTCACCAGCCTGTTCTGCAATATCTCCTTGATGTTGTTTTTCAGTTTCCAGTTGTCAAGATCGAGAATGGAGTTGATTTGCGAAATCTCCTTGGTTTGAGCAGTCAGCTTCTCATTCACCTCCCTCAACAGGTTGTTTTTGTCTTCCATCTCAATGGTTCTCAACCTTATCCGCTGCTCCAACTCCTTGTTGACCTTGTCTTTCAGGCTCATATTTTCCTCATGCTGCTTAATAATCCTGAACAACGCCCTGTCCCTCATGCTTTTCAAAATCCTCACCCGGTCGCTGAGTGCAAAAGACAAAAAAAGCATTTCTACGACAAAAGAAACATGCAGGCTGTAGTACGACGGAATGCTGATCGGGATAACAGACAGCATCACCATGGCCTTGACCAGGAAGCCTAAGAACAAAAACCCGTAAGCCACCACGAAGAACCTGGCCGGCTTGTAGCCCCTTGCCCAAACATATATGCTTGCATAGAAAATGATGGAAAGCGGTATGATTTCAATATTTCGAAGCTGAAAAAGCTCATGATCAAACACCAGCGCAAACACAAACCACAAGGCTCTCAGGATGAGTACGGCGTCAATAATTTTGGTCAGCTTGGGAGCTCTGGCCGTGACGTTGAGAAACTTCCTTGAAAATAGAATAGACCAGAAAATAACTGAGAAAAGAGCCACCCCATGGGCCACCTGGTTCCATTCGGGCCAGTTGGGCCACAGGTACTGGTAAGCAATGCCATCCACACACATGGCGAACACCCCCACACTCAGGATGTAGAAGGTGTAGTAGAGGTTCTTGATTTCACGAATGGCTATGTAAATGAGGATGTTGTACAAAATGATCATCAGGATCATTCCATAAAAAATGCCATACAGGAAGTACTCGTTGAGGGCATAGTGCACAAACTGGTTGATAGTGCGAAGCACGATGCGTATATCAACGTAGGCGTGCGACTCAATTCTGAAGTAAAAGGTTTGCACTCCTTCAAGCCGGTCATTAATGAGGACTTCAAAATTTTTGTGCTCAAATGTTTTCTGCTCAAAAGGAAACTGGTCTCCAAACTGTAGCAGGCGATAATCACCTTGCACCGTGGGAACGTAAGCCCTCAGATTATCAATGGTTTGATCATAAAACTCAATGAGCCATTGCTCCTGATTGTCTTTTGGGATGTAGAGCCGCACCTTGACCCAGTAGGCCGATGAGGGATTGTAATCTCTGGGCTGGAAGGAGGCGTTGGTATGAAAGCGCTGCTCCCTTACCTCTTCAAAGGTCAGCGACCTTGTGCTGTCCTCAATGTATTCCAGTTCCTGAATAAACAGGATTCGTTCTCCGTCGATGGTGCTGATATCATAAACCGGTGGATAGGAAATCCAGTTAGTGAAAAATGCTATGAGGAATGAGAAAACAACCATGAGCTGGAATTTGACGGCCTTGCAGGTTTTAAAGTTAACATTTTTCAAGCCACTTGATAAGAAAACGCACAACCAGTTGCTCAATTGCACGCTTCGGGCTTACCTTTCGAAATGGACTTTCAAATCAACGCTTTCGATTTCACTGATGCAGCCGCCATCAGCAGGCGCATGGCCGTACGCCAGGCACATCTGGACAACGCCAAAAAGATGAAGGCAGCCGGCCACCTGATAGCAGGCGGCGCTATGCTGGATGCTTCAGGCAAAATGATAGGCTCCACACTCTACCTCCGGTTCGATAACAGAGAAGAGGCAGATGCCTATATCGCTTCCGACCCCTACACCACCGGAAAAGTGTGGGACAAAATAGAAGTCAAGACCATTCGCTTGGTGGATTTATAGGCTATCGCTTCAAAGGCACTACTGCCACCTCCTTCAAAGTCCGGTAGTTCCTCACAATAGTGAGCTTCACTTGCTTGTCTACCTTCTCATGCGAAAGCTTCCTAAAAAGATCTGTCGATGAGGTGATGTCTTCGCCATCGAGCTGAAGAATAATGTCGCCTTCCAGCAGGTCGGCACGGAAAGCAGGTGAATCCTTTTCAATTTTAGTCACCATCAAGCCCCTGGTGGATTCCAGTTTGTAGAAATTGATCAATCGTGGGTGTAAATCAATTTCCTGAATCAACACCCCCAGAAAAGCCTTTTCCACCTTGCCATGCCGGATGAGCTGGCCGGCAATGTCTTTGGCCAGGTTAATATCAATCGAAAAGCTTAGCCCCTGCGCCCTCGCAATGATGGCAGTATTTACCCCCACCACTTCGCCACTGGTATCAATCATAGGTCCGCCAGAGTTGCCGGGGTTGAGGGCTGCATCGCTTTGTATCACACTGTCGATCAGCCGTCCGCTTTGAGTCCGCAGCGACCTACCTAAAGCGCTCACTACCCCTGCTGTTACAGAATGCTGATAGCCCAGTGGGTTGCCAATAGCAATTACCCACTGCCCAATATTGAGCTTTGAAGAGTCGCCGAGTGTGGCTGGCGTAAAGTTGCCTCCGTAAATCTTCCCCACCGCCAGGTCAGCGTCCGGATCTTCACCGACCACAAAGCCTTCTTCCCTTGTCCCGTCCAGTAATGTCACGGTGAGTTTATCGGCGCCATGGATCACATGGCTGTTGGTAAGAAACAGGCCATCGGATGAGAAGATGAACCCGGAACCTGAGCCGCCGGGCTGTAGCTTCCCATCCTTCGTTTTCTGGACATCAATTTTTATTACAGCATTTTTCGCCTTGTTTACGGCGTTGTATATGAGCTTCGAGAAATTGTCCATTCAAATATCCTTTCGTTTGGTTCAGCTATCACAAAAGAATATCCATTTGGTATAAAGCTGCCAGAAAGGCCATATCACAGGTATCAAGCGATACTAATCAGGAAAAAATGGCAGCCACTACCTTTCGACGATGGAAAAGTCGTTACCCCGTCCGAACCGCAGAAGATCCGACATAAAATATTCTTCCAGGGTGTGGATATCTTTTAACCTGAACTCGTGCCTGTCCACTATCTCCATTAGTTCAAAGTCAAAAACCTCCCGATAATTCACCAGTCTGTATTTTTTACCTACCCTTAAGCTGTTGAACGCAATGCCCATAGAAGAAGAAAAAAAGTTTTGTAAGAAATTACAAGATTAGGACTGCGATTAGATTTAGCCAAACGCAGGTATACATAAAGTAATGTGATATTTTAATAAGAGGTCAAAATGTGTTAAAATTGAATAACCAATGTTACCTATCGAGCGAACCGTTCACTATGCAAGCCATGAAAACTAACCTTACCAAACTAGGGGCTCTATCAATTATAGTCTCATTTTTTCTTTTTTCAACATCATGTGGTTCTTCCGACAAATCGAAAGACAATGCTGAAGACCTGGCTGCCGCAGAGTTTGATGCAGCAGAGCAGGAACTCGAAAATGAAATCGACAAAGTCATACACGACCTGCCTTCTCCGTCAGAAGTACCCTTTCTTCTGGAGGCTACTGGTGCCGATTTCAGAGCAGAATTTGTTAACGACCTGAGCAAAATAGAGAGCTACCTTACCTCCAACGACAAGTCTGCCCTTAACCTCGGCATCTACGCCGCCGATATAGGCTATCTTTCCTCATACAACCAGGCCCAGGAGGCGCTGGACTACATGGAAGGCTGCCAAAAAATGGCCGACAAAATCGGCATTGCTTCAGCGTTTGATATGTCGCTCCTTGCCCGGTTTGAAAAGAGCATTGGAAACAATGACTCACTGGCTCTCATTATCAATGAGGCCATTAAGGTGGCTGAAGAGAAGCTGGAAGCCGGCGACAGGCTTACCATGGCAGCCCTTGTTTTAGCGGGCTCCTTTGTGGAAGGCCTGTATATTTCTACTCAGGTAATTGAACAGTACCCAGCCGACCAGCTAAGTGAGAGCAACCGGGACTTGATCCTTGAGCCGCTGATGAGGATAGTGCTGAATCAAAAAATAGCGCTGCTAGATCTTATTTCCGTTCTCAAGCACGTAGAGCAAGACGAAACCATTGCCAACGTGATCTCCGAAATGAATATCTTGAGGTTTCAGTATGAAGAGTTGGCCGAACTGGAGCAAAAAATAAACAATAACAAAGGAGGCGTGGTTCTGCATCAGCATGACCTTCAAAAACTTGCCACTGAAATAGAAAGGGTGAGAAAAGACATTACCGGTTAATTGAAAAAAAATATTAAAGTTTTGACCCTTCATCAAAGCATTGAACATTCCATTCAATGCTTTTTTTATATTTAGAGGCGCCCCGACCACAACCGACAATTTTGCCATGAGCGAACAACTACTTAAAGCGATTATACACCTGCTGGCAATTGTAGCCAAGGAAGACGACGTGACGGACGACGAACGGCTATCCATCCTGCAGTTTCTTGAGGAAAACATAAGCAGGCAGGATCAGGACAAGTACATGAACTTTTTCGATAGCCTCACAGCCGAAATGCTTCAGAAAGAAAATTTCGACGACAAGGCCGAAATCATATCGCTTACCGAGGGCATCAACAAAGAGCTTACCCAGTCGCAGAAAATAGTAGTAATGATTGACCTCCTGGAGGTAATTGTTGCCGACGGAGAAATCAGTGAGCGGGAGAAGGAGTTGGTTTATTTCATTGGGGATCGGTTCAATATTAAAGACCCCGCTATTGATCTGATGAAAAAGTTTGTCATGTATACGGATCGCTCCAAGCTTGACAACACCAACATATTAGTGGCAGATGATGGCATGGAGATTAGCCCTGCTAAATCTCATCACATTACACTGGACGGCCTCCCCGGCTTTATCGCCATCCTCCGTATTCCTGTCATTGAAAACTACTTCATCAAATATGTAGGAAAGGCATCTCTGCATCTCAACGGCATCCACCTGAAGAGCAACAGGATACAAGCGTTTTCTTCAGGAAGCAGTGTGCGGAGCAGGATATCGAAATCGCTTTACTACAGCGATGTGGTGTCAAAATTCAGAAACGAAACGGCTTCGACCAAAATCAGCTTTCAGGCAGACAACGTGTCCTTTAAGTTCAGGAATGGTAAGCTGGGCCTGCAAAATATCAATATAGCAGAAGATGGTGGAAAACTCATTGGCTTAATGGGCGGCAGCGGCGCTGGCAAATCCACGCTGCTAAACGTGCTAAACAGTACCGAAAAACCTTCTGAGGGATCAGTGCTGATCAATGGCATCGATGTACACAAGGATGGAAAAAAGATAGAAGGCGTTATTGGCTACGTGCCACAGGATGATCTGCTGATAGAAGAGTTGTCAGTTTATCAAAACCTCTTTTATGCAGGCAAGCTTTGCTTTACCGACAAAACCGACGAGCAAATTGACGAGTTAGTCATGAAAACGCTCCAATCGCTGGGCCTTATCGAAACCAGGGATTTGAAAGTGGGTTCTCCTCTTCAAAAAACCATCAGCGGCGGACAACGTAAGCGGCTGAATATTGGCCTGGAGCTACTCCGGGAGCCTTCTGTCCTCTTTGTGGATGAACCAACCAGTGGACTATCTTCAAGAGACTCTGAGAACATCATGGACCTGCTAAAGGAGCTCTCTCTTAAGGGGAAAATGGTATTCGTTGTCATCCACCAGCCATCGTCGGAGATTTTCAAAATGTTTGACAAGCTGGTAATCCTCGACGTGGGCGGCTACCAGATCTACTATGGCAACCCTGTGGATGCGGTGATCTACTTCAAAAACATTGTGAACCTGGTAGATGCGGAACGAGGCGAATGTGTAGAATGCGGCAATGTTAATCCGGAGCAAATCTTCAACATCATCGAAACCAAGGTGGTGAATGAGTACGGGCACGTCACCGACAAACGAAAGTTCCAACCCCTCGACTGGTACAGTTTTTTCAAAAAGCACATTACCCTGCCTAAAGTAGAGCCAGAACCATCGCTGCCCGAAAAAACGCTCAGCATACCCAACAAGCTTAAGCAGATAAGAATCTTCGCTACAAGAGACCTCTTGTCCAAGTTTTCCAACCAGCAGTACCTGGCTATTAACTTGCTGGAGGCGCCTCTGCTGGCAGCCCTCCTGGCCTACATCGTGAGGTACTACGACCCCGCCAAATCATACAGCTTCTATGAGAACCTCAACATAGTGGCCTTTTTCTTCATGAGTGTGATTGTAGCATTGTTCATGGGCCTAACAGTAAGCGCCGAAGAGATCATTAAAGACAGTAAAATCCTGAAAAGGGAGGCATTTCTTCATCTGAGCAGAATGAGCTACCTGGTTTCCAAGCTGCTGATTCTTTTTTCATTCTCTGCCATCCAAACCCTGTTCTATGTGCTCATAGGCGACTGGATTCTCGAGATTGACGGTATGACGTGGTCTTACTGGTTAGTGCTGTTTTCAGTTTCTTGCTTCGCCAACGTGCTGGGGCTAAATATTTCATCTGCTTTCAATTCTGCCATTACGATCTACATCATCATTCCCATCCTGCTCATTCCTCAGCTAATTTTAAGCGGCGTGGTGGTAAACTTCGACAAGCTCAACCCAACGTTTGCCAATAACACCAAAGTGCCAATCATTGGTGAAATAATGGCCTCACGGTGGGCCTTCGAGGCCCTGGCTGTCACCCAGTACAAGGACAACCCCTTCACCAGCCAGTTTTATCAGTTTGATAAAGACATGGCCCAGTCGGAGTACAAAACGGTGTATTGGGCTCCCAAGCTGGAAGCAGCACTGGAGTATTGCCATAACGTAACTGAAAAGGAGAAATATGCCGCTTCGCTCGAAGAGAGATTTACACTACTCCGTAACGAGTTGGGCAAAGAACTAGATGTGATCGGCTACGACAAGCTACCTTCCTACGAAAGGCTGAACATAAAGGACTTTGATGAAGCCACTTTTGAGGCAAGCATGGACTTTATGAAAGCCATGAGAAAGTTCTACAATAATCGATACAATAAGGCTTTCAAAGAAAAAGACGAAACCGTTCAGTCACTTACAAAAACCGATGAGGAGAGGCAGGAGTACATTGCATTGAAAAATGAGTATGAAAATGAAAGCATTGGGCAGATGGTGAAAAACACTGCCGTGCAGGAAAGAATCATCGAAAAAAGAGGTCACCTTATTCAAAAAATATACCCTATTTATAGCAGGCCTCATCCTTTGCACCCACTCGACTTCAGAACTGGGTTCTTTGTGCCGGAAAAGCACTTTCTCGGCACGTACTACCCCACCCTGTACTTCAACGCCGCCATTATCTGGGTGATGAGTATCATCCTTATCACCACTCTTTATTTTGATATACCCAAAAAAGTAATGAAGGGATTCAGCGGAGTCCCCTCTATGCGAAAACCAAAAAAATGATGTACCGTAGTTTCAAAATTTGCTTGTGCCTGGTAGTAGCCTTTGTCACTTCTGATCTATTGGCTCAAAAAAGAGTGCTGACACACGACGACGTGGCCGGTTGGAACAAAATTAAAACCGAAGACCTTTCGTCCGATGGCAAATGGGCCGAATACATTTTCGGCCCTGATGAAGGTGACAACACCCTCGTTATTAAAAACCTTAGAACCAAAACCGACTTTATCATTCCCCGGGGCAGCAAGCCAAAGTTCACTTTCGACGCAAAGCACCTGATCGCCCTGGTGGAGCCACAGCTGGACTCGGTTAGAGCCCTGAAGCGGCTCAAGAAAAAGAAAGACGAGCTACCAAAAGACTCCCTGGCTATTTTTACACTCGCCGACGGTTCCCTTGAAAAAATAGCAGAAGTAAAATCCTTTAAACTTCCAGAAAAGAACGGAGAGTGGCTGGCCTATTTGTCAGCAGCAAAACCAGATAAGAAAGATTCTACGTCAAAAAAAGTTAAAAAAATAAGCGACGACAATGGCTACACACTGCATGTGCTCAAGCTGGCCGATGGCTCCCACCAGACTTACCCATTCGTAACCAGCTACGAGTTCAGCGAAAACGGCAGCAGGCTGGCATTTCAGTCAACTGGTGACGACAAAGGCTTTTCGCCAGGCATTTATACAGTGAGTAAGAACGACCTGGTCATGAAGCCTGTGTTTCGCAGCAAGGGCAAATACGATGGCCTCAGGCTGGCAAACGATGGCAGCAGACTGGCCTTTCTTTTTGATAGCGACACATTGAAAAAGCCCTTTCAAACGTATGGCCTTTTTGAATGGACGCCTGGTCAGGACAGCGGCAGGGTGATCGTGCAAGCCGACGACGCCTTTCTGATGAAGGACTGGCAAATGGCCCCTCAGGACTTGAAGTTCAGCGATGACAATAAGCGGCTTTTTTTTGGCACCCAACCCAAGCCTCTTGTGGGAGACACTACGCTGCTGGATGAAGAAAAAGCCAAAGTGGATGTATGGCATTACAAAGATGATTATCTGCAGCCAAGGCAGAAAGTGCTCTCGGACGAGCAACTCAAAAGAGGCTATCTGGCCGTATACCATTTTGACAGCAACAAACCCGTACAGCTGGGAAACCTTCAGCTGCAGGAGGTGAAAATCACAAAGGAAGGTGTCGGTAACTTTGCCCTTGGCGGCTATGAATCAGCCGAGTACAGGGTAGTTTCTCAGTGGGAAGGATCGCCCATCAATCAGGACATTTACATTATCAATATCAACACTGGCGCAGCTAAGCTGGCAAAAAGAAAGGCCCGGGTGATGGAGAATATTTCACCCGCCGGCAAGTTCGGCTACTGGTACGATGTGGCCGATAGCGCCTGGCATAGTCTGGAAATGGCATCCGGCACCATTCGCAAGCTAACTGACAACTCAAAAGTCTTCTTTTCCGATGAGGAAAACGACTCTCCCAATTTCCCTTCTCCATATGGCATCGCTGGCTGGCTGGAGAACGACAGCCACATCCTCGTTTACGACCGGTTTGATATATGGAAAATTGACCCCTTGAACCCTGCCACCAAAGAGCGGATTACCCGCAACGGCCGGGAAACTTCCATTACTTATCGCTACGTAAAAACGGATCCTGAAGAAACATCGATTAAAGCCAACGCCGAGATAGTGCTGAAGGGTTTCCAGAATGAGAAAAAGCAGCACGGCTTTTTTGCGCTTAAGCTCAAAGGAAGCGCCCCTCCTTCACAGTTGATAATGGAAGACGCCCAGCTTCAATTTGAAAAGAAAGCTTTAAATGCTGACACGTGGCTCGTTACCCGGGAAACCTACCGTGAGTTCCCCAACCTGCAGCTCACCAACAGCAAATTCTCGAACGTAGAACAAATAAGCGACGTAAATCCGCAGCAGCAGAATTTCCTTTGGGGAACGGAAGAATTGTTCAACTGGGTGTCACTCGACGGCATACCGCTGGAAGGGATGCTCTTTAAACCAGACAACTTTGACCCAAAGAAAAAGTACCCTATGATGGTCTATTTCTACGAGCAAAATGCTGATAACTTTCACAATCATATCACTCCTGAATTTGGGAGGTCAATCATCAACTTCACCTTCTACACATCGAGGGGTTATGTGGTGTTTGTGCCGGACATCGTTTACAAAATTGGCTACCCTGGTGAAAGCGCCATCAATTGCGTCATGCCCGGCGTTACATCGCTCATATCGCAGGGCTTTATCGACAAGGACAGAATAGGCGTACAGGGCCATAGTTGGGGTGGATATCAGATAGCCTATATGGTTACCAAAACCCAGCTATTCAAAGCAGCCGAAGCAGGTGCCCCTGTGCCAAACATGACAAGTGCCTATGGCGGCATTCGCTGGCAAACAGGGCTAAGCAGAATGTTCCAATACGAACATACACAAAGCCGTATCGGTGGATCTCTTTGGGAATACCCACTAAGGTTTCTGGAGAACTCTCCGCTGTTCTGGCTCGACAAGGTCAATACACCGCTGCTGATCATGCACAACGACGCCGACGGCCATGTTCCCTGGTATCAGGGTATAGAACTATTCTCAGCTCTCAAAAGGCTTGGAAAGCCCACCTGGATGATCTCCTACAACGACCAGCCACACTGGCCGTTGAGGTATCCTAACAGAAAAGACTGGACGATACGTATGCAACAGTATTTCGATTATTACCTGATGGATGCCCCTGCCCCACTATGGATGACTGAGGGCGTTCCAGCGGTTGAAAAAGGCATCAATTATGGTCTTGAACTAAGCGAAGACAACAAGTAAAACTATGTTTTTCATCCTCTCCAAAATTCTTAGCTGGTTGCTTACACCCGTCAGTTGGATAATGCTCTGCATGTTGCTGCCTTATTTCATTAAAAGAAAAGGATGGAAAAAAAGGCTGAGGCTTACTGGACTTTCTCTGCTGGTCTTTTTCACCAATCCTGCTATTTCTAATTTGGCCATGAAGCTATGGGAAGTGAACCCCGTTTTGATCAGCAGTCTTCCTGACCACGCTGCCGTAGGAGTTGTTCTTACAGGTGTAACCAACCCTATGCAAGAGCCAAAAGACAGGGTACACTTCAACAAGGGTGCCGATAGAATCATTCACGCTATTCAGCTCTACCATGAAGGCAAAATTGACAACATTTTGATTACAGGTGGTTCCGGTTCCCTGCTTCATCAGGAGGTGTCAGAATCTGAGGGACTGAAACAAACCGCTCTAATGGCTGGCGTTTCTCCCGGCCACCTCTTCGTTGAGGGTGATTCCCGCAACACCAGAGAGAATGCCCTTTACAGTGCTGAGCTTATTAAAAAAAACTGGCCCGGAAAACCGTTTCTGTTAATCACCTCCGCTTTTCACATGCGGCGATCCCTGGCATGCTTTAGAAAGGTTGAGCTCCAACCTGATGCTTTCAGCACTGATCTTTACTCAGGCCCATGGGAATGGAGCCCTTTGGATTTAATAATTCCGTCCAGCAACAGCCTTCGCATTTGGGAAGTTCTAATTAGAGAGTGGGTAGGAATCATTAGCTACAAAGTGGCCGGGTACATCTAAACTTGTCTGAAACAAACGGCGGTCACCATCTGGTTTTTGTCTGAACAAATTGGTATATTTAATGTTATTATCACCAATAATTTTGTCGATAATATACATTTAAGCTCGACCTATTCGGCTCGCTATCAGTAAAAAAAAGCAGGTGAAAATCTTCTTCCCTGTCAAAATCTACTCTCTAAAAGCATTCGATAAAATTTAAAGTAGATACATACAAATAATTCAGTCTTTCAACTAGATTAGAGAACAGTCGTTAAACAACTGTTGTTATAAGTAAGTATCAATTTGCAGGCCATCACTCCTTTTAAAATCAATAGTACAAACTAATTGAATACACATTCTCTGGTTCTCTATGAAGCGAGTAGTAATTATAGATGATGATGAAATTTTCCAGTTTCTCTGTAGCAAAGCATTGGAAAACATCGGACTCACTAAAGAGATTAAAAAGTTCACGAACAGCCAGAAAGGGCTTGACTACCTCACCAAACAACTGACTGAAGAAAGTTACCCAACCATGTTAATGGTTGATATCAACATGCCTTTGCTTGATGGATGGGAAATAATTGAGGGCATAGAAAAAGCAGGATCCAGTTTCATTAAAAACTGCAAGGTTTTTATCCTTTCTTCCTCAGTAGATGTAAAGGACAAAGAGAAAGCACTGTCGTATAAATCAGTAACCGGATTCATCATTAAACCATTGTCTGAGTCTAATCTTAGAACTATAGCCAAAGAACACTTTGGGCTCGGCTAAAGGTGAGGTTCTATGTCAATACAATTCTTTTAATGGGGGAGTTTCTTTTGGAGGGCTCCATACGTCCATGTGCCTAGCAGGGCGCTGGCAAGCCCTACTATCATAACGGTGGTTCCACTTCCAACCAGGGCGTACAGCGGGCCAGGGCAAGCGCCGGTCAATGCCCAGCCGAGGCCGAAAATTGTGCCGCCAATCACTACTCCTTTGTCCATCCGCTTGGCCGGAAGGGTAACGGTTTCTCCATCAATTGTTTTCAGGGAAAGTCTCCGGATAATAAATACGAGTACAGCGCCCACCACTACTGCTGAGCCAATAATCCCATACATATGTATGGACTGAAACCGAAACATCTCCTGAATCCTGAACCACGAAATAACCTCAGCTTTCGTCAGAATAACACCAAACACAATTCCTAAAAACAAATACCTGATATTTTTCATGGCGTGGTTTTAAAAAAGAAAGTCAAACAGGAAATGAGTCATAATCAGCCCCCCAACAAAGAAGCTAATAGAAGCCACAAGGGAAGCCATCTGAAAATAAGAAAGGCCAAACATGGTGTGGCCTGAGGTGCAGCCCCCTGCATACCTGGTGCCAAAGCCCACGAGAAAACCACCGAGGATAATAAAAATAAATCCCTTGGCTGTCAATAAGTTGGGCCAGGAGAAAAGCTCTACAGGTGCCAGGCCATGGAAATCGGAAATGCCTAGGGCCATCAACTCACTCTTTGTAGAATCAGAAATAGCAACAGGTGATCCGTCAGAAAGGATTTGACTGGATAGAAATGCACCAATGACAATTCCAGCAACAAAAACGAGGTTCCAGGTGCGTTCCCTCCAGTTGTATTTGAACAGCTCAATCCCTGATGGGAAGCATGCGGCACAGATATCCCTCAGGGACGACGATATACCAAAAGTCTTGTTCCCTAGCAAAAGGAAAGCAGGGGTAATGAGCCCAATCAGCGGGCCAGCCACGTACCACGGCCATGGCGACTTTAACCATTCCATCATAAGTTACTCTTTCAGGTGTTGAAGTTGCTGCAAGAAGGTGTTATTGTCGGGAATTCCATTCTTCTCGCAGATTCGAAAATAACGGTTCTACTTCAAAATAGTTCATGTAGGTACATCTTTAGTTTAAAATAGCATCAGAAGAGAAAGAGTTCCTTTGCGAAGATGAGAACAGCCATGGTAAGTACGAACCAGCCAAAACCCTTTTTCAAATGTTTGCCGTCTATTTTCTTACCGAGGAAGCTTCCAAATAGCATCCCGGCAATTGAAATACCGCAAAAACCGGCAAGAAACTGCCAATCAATCACTTGATTGGCCACATCGCCAAGAAAGCCGAGCAGCGTATTGATACTGACGATGAAAAGTGAAGTACCAATGGCATGCTTCATCGGCAGTTTCATGACAATCACTAATGCGGGCACGATGAGAAAACCTCCGCCAGCACCTACCAAACCAAAGAGCACACCTATCGATGCATTCCTTAAAACAAGTATAAAGTAATTGGTGATCACGGTTGGCGCAGCTTCCTCCTCTGGTTGCTCATTCCTTATCATGGAAAACGCACTGAAAAACATCACGATGGCAAAAATAGACAGCAACAATGCTCCCTTGGTAAGTTGAAATCCACCAATTTCAACAATCACGGGAGGGATGGCCGGAATTACATACATGCGGGTGAGGAAGATGGTGGTGAGCGAGGGCACGGCAAACAGCATGGCAATCCGCAAATGCATAATAATAAGTTTGTACCGGATGGCCGCCCCTATAGAGGATGTGACACCGACGATAAACAACGAGTAGGCTGTCGCCAGCATTGGGTCGATGCCGAAAAGGTACACCAACACCGGCACAGCAAGCACAGCACCTCCTGCCCCTATCAAGCCCAGTACAAGTCCAATAAAAACAGCCGCAACATAGCCCGCTACAATCATCTTCTCGCTCCCTTAGTAAGTCATAAAACTAGGGGAATTTGGGATCAAGCAATAAACCTGGGGAGTAAAACTCAAAAATAGAGCTATCCTATTCAGCGATTGGAGATCATAAAGAAGCAAAAGGTCCAAACCTAACCCGGCCGGGTGGGACGCATTGAACCAGTTTTGCTTCTTTATGTAAAGACAAAATACCCTTGTCAAGAAAATCAATCCCCCGGAAATGTTGCTTGATCCGGAATTTGACCACAATGCGCATCAGATATAGGATTAATCAATACCATAAACTCGGGGAACCGCTGATGTGAATTTAGCGTGGGTTGGGGCGTAAGGAAGGCTACCCGGGTATTTCATGGTGACGAACGATTGATGAACCAAGCCGTTCAGGTACAAAAAGGTTGAAAGATCCGAAAGTTCCTACAAATTGGACTGGTAAGACTTTTGCCACTCTTCCCAGGAAACTTTTTTATGGCCGTTTTCACCAAAATACTTAATGACCGTGTCGAAAAATTTGGCCTCCTGAAAGCCTGGCAACAGGGTGAGTATTCTCATTTCCTCATCCATAAAAACGCCCATTGGATAACTCAGCTTGCCTTGAGTAAGTGTGGCGGCGAGCTCGTGATAGCCATTGCGACCGCTGGCGACAAACTTAAAGGTGTGGCCATCAAAAATCACATCTTCCTTTTGCTCTGCATTGAATTTCACTGCGTAATAGTTGGCGTTGACATAGGACGAAATAGCCTCAACAGAAAAGGTTTTCTTATCCATTACCTTGCACCACCCACACCAGTCAGTGTATAAATCAATGAATATCTTTTTAGGTGCCACTTTGTTGGCAGCAACGGCTTCTTCGAAGGTCATCCATTTAATACCACCCTCCTCTGCCTTTTTTTCGGGCACGTTAAATGAGGTAAATGCTGCAAAAAGAGCCAAAAGAACTACAGATGTCTTTATCCTAAAACTCATATCCAAGTGAATTACTTTGCCAATTTATAAACTTCCGGCCAAAAAAGTAACCGTTCAGCCATAACGTTACGGCATGCGATTAGGTTCTTTGCCGCTCGTCAACTTAGTTTCATTTTGGGTTTTAAAGCTACCTCTCAACGAAAAATTAGCTATATTCATACATGAAGCGATCAGGGGCAACATGTAACCCCGACGAATCAAATAGATGGTGTGCCTGATAAAATGCGGAAAATAGCAGTTTGCGATAAATAGGGTTAAGGGTAATTGGCGGATAGATGTTTATTGGTTTCAAACTCAACTATATGCACGTAAAAGTAACGTCAGTATCGAGCCTGATATTTTTTGTTGCCTTGCTTGTGTTGCCCGAAAAAACAGCAGCGCAAGATTCCGTCGAGGGGCTCATTCAAGTGGAAAGGGACTTTGCAGCTTTTTGTGGCGACAATGGCCTGCCCGAGGCATGGGTCAAGTTTTTTGCACCTGATGGCCTGGTGTTTCAACCGCACCCAAAAAACGCTCAGGAAGTCAACTCGGCAAAAATCCCTTCTCCCAAACCCACCGCCAGCACACTTTACTGGGAGCCCTACCATGGCGCCACGTCCATTGGCGGAGACCTCGGCTTCAACACTGGCCCGTGGAGAATTACATCAAACACTTCAAATGGGCAGCCTCCACAATACGGCTATTTCTTCTCCGTGTGGAAAAAGCAGCCTTCAGGAGAGTGGAAAGTACTGCTTGATCTGGGCGCTACGGCACCTGCAGCGGGCCCTGAGCATGTGTTCGGCGCTGAATATGATGTAAGAAAACGAGAGGCCGACAACGGCAAAAGCAAAGCAGAGAGCCTGGAAGAAGCAGACTACCTGTTCAATGTGATGGCCACCAAAGGCATCAAAGCGGCCTACCAAAAAATGGCTTCCACTAATCTCCTGTCAACCATCAATGGGTTTCACCCCTTCTACAACAAACGCTCATTTTTATCCTGGATATCTTCAGAAGCATCGCCCTACATGAAAGGCTCTGCTATTTTTTCCACCATCGACTCCGGGACGGCAGTTTCGCAAGACCTTGGCTACAGCTACGGCAGTTATGAAATAGATGCGCTGATGAAAGAAAAAGGTTATTTCGTAAGGATTTGGAGGCGAAACCCGCAAGGATACTGGTACCTGGCCGCCGAAATCCTGTCCGACAATGTGAAAAGCAGATCTTAAATTAAAGAGGTTACTCTGTGCTGACGCACAGGGTGACCTCTTTAATTACCAAGGTGGAAAATAACTACCAGGCTTACCAGCTGGCACAATTGGCTACGTTAGCCGCATTGGCAGTGGTAGGGTTGCTGCCTACGTTTCCATAGACCAGGATCAGGCTTTTGTTGTCGCCGTCACCCAAATGCACTTTGATGTGCCCATCAAAATTGATAAGCTCTGCGTATGAAATCTCGTCGCCATTGGTCAACTGAGTGAGTAGTGTTTTGCCTTCACCAGTTGCTGCATCCACCGGATTTAGCATAGCCGCCATGTCTGCTTCAATGCTGTATTGCCCAAAGTGAAGGTGTGCGGGAAACTTTGATGTGCCTGTGGGGCCATCGAGTTTGATGCCTATTACCGCCAGGCCATCGTTTCGCTCAGAGAATGTCACCTCACCCTGGTAGCCCCAATCATTCGAGCCTGTAAAAAGCGAGTAAGTAACACTTTTACCTGTGAGTGCCGCTGGGTCAGCTTCCTCGTCTTTACAAGAAACCATTGCAAGCATTCCAATGGCCAAAACTAAAATGTGATGCTTTTTCATAACGGTAAGGGGCAAGCGTTTATCAAATATAACATCCAATAAACGCTTTTCCCCATCATTTGATTTCCTTTGAAGCTAAAATTTACTCGCTTTTGTAAACAGCACCAGCCTTCATCACAAATTTTACATCCTGTAGTACTTTGATATCTTTCAAAGGATCGCCTTTCACAGCGACAATGTCGGCATAGCCGCCTGTTTGCACAGCACCCAGCTTTTCGTTCTGAAGAATGCCTGCATTGGTCGAAGTAGCGGCCTTAATCGCTTCCATGGGCTTCATGCCACCACCTACCATAAGTTCAAACTCACGGGCATTTTTACCGTGAGGGAAAACTCCTGCATCGGTGCCAAAGCCAATCTTCACGCCCGATTTGTAAGCTTCAGCAAAAGTGCCCTGAATCAGTGGGCCAATAGTTCTGGCTTTTTCGGCAACAATGGCTGGATAGAAGCCCGGAATCTCCGCATTTTCAGCGGCAGAAACACCCGCAATGATGGTCGGGATGTACCATGTGCCATATTGCCTCATCAAATCCATCGTCTCTTTGTCCATGTAGGTGCCATGCTCAATGGTGGTCACACCGCCTTTGATGGCTCTCTGCATGCCTTCTACGCCATGGGCATGCGCCGCCACGTGCATTTGCATGTCGTTGGCAGTTTCTACAATGGTAGTTATTTCCTCCAACGTAAAGGATGGACCCGAGCCGTCCTTAGCCACAGAAAGCACACCACCTGTAGCGGTTATTTTGATAAAATCGGACCCGTCCTTATAGCGCTGACGCACTGCTTTGCGGCCGTCTTCGGGGCTGTTCGCCACACCTTCCTTTGGTCCCGGATCACCCATTTTATCAAAGGGAAGCCCGTTGGTTGGATCACCATGGCCACCGGTAATAGAAATGGTTTTACCAGCTGTGTAGATTCTGGGGCCGTCTACAGTGCCCGCATTGATGGCATTGCGAAGGGAAATATTGACACCCGAGCCGCCGCAGTCACGCACGGTGGTAAAACCCGCCATCAATGTCTTTTTAGCATAAACAGTGCTTTCAAAAGCTTTGTCGGCCTCATTCTGAGTGAATCGTTTGACATAACCGGCCCGGCTGGCCTCGCTTTCCATGTGCACATGCATATCGATAAAGCCCGGCAATACCGTGTAGCCTTTCAGGTCAATCACCTTGTCATTTTTTCCGCCTGTCTTGTAACCGTTCTCCACAGCGACGATCATATCATTCTCTATGGTAACAGTCACCTGCGACCTGGGGGTATCACTCACGCCATCTATGAGTGAGCCGCATTGGATCAGTATTTTTTGCGCCTGTACCTGGAGCCCAAAGGCTGCCGCTATGGTCAATAGTAGTATCCTCTTCAACATATCAGTGAAATTAAGTTCGACTGGAAAAGTACTCGATTGAAGAAGAATTGCCTGCTAAAAAGTAGCCAGTGGGAATACCTTTGGGTGGGTGGCATATTTTGGATGCCCGGTGCTGCGAAGACAACGCTTAAAAGAAAAACCACATGACAACCAAGGCGCAAATTTCCTGGTCATCATGTGGTATATTGGCTTTCAACACCTTGATTTACTCTGCACTAAGCATGGTTTAGTACAGGGCGTTCTAAAATGGTTTTCTTCCATTTGCGAGCCAGCTGATAGTGAATGTTGGCGTGAAAAGGTCCGTCCGAGTTTACATCAAAAAAGGAGAGCAATATCTCCCCGTTGTCTTTGGAAGAGCAAATAAGCTGGAGCACGATAGTGTTCACATTCGCTGGATCAATCGTCTTTTTGCTGTCCGCTGCCTTTTTTCCATTAACCAGCACATGTGCATCAATAATCTCGTCGGCCTGAATGACCTGAGTAATTACCTCAGGCTGACTGTTGTTGACAAACACCAGGCGATGGGTGGCTGCATCAAAAGCCATCCCTCTGTCTGTCCATACATCATACTGAGCGGGAAGCTTTCCAGTAACTGCTTTAATGCTTTTTAAAATGAGCCTGCTTTTACTTGAGGCTGTTCTTGCAAACCACACCACTGGTGCAACGCACGCAATGATGATGACTGCATACATGATTATTTCTTGAGTTTCCATGATTTTTTTTTAATAAAGGGTAGAACAATAGTGTCTCGAAAGCATTGCTCTCGAATGATTGCCCGTGGGCAACTAAATGTTCTTTTATGAAAACTCGTGGGCGGGGTACAAAAGAGCGGCCACTTCGGTGATCCACCTTTTGTTATGATCAGAGGTTTGAGAAAAACTTACAAGCCGGAGTCCGAGCACTGTTGCCTCGTCGGCAGCCAGGCCTGCCTGTAGACCCGGGAACTTTGAAATGGGGAGCTTTACGAAACCAACACCTGTGCCTGACTCGAAAACTGAAACATAAGGCTGAAGGTAGTCGGCGTGGCCACTGGCAAGAAGTGCGTGCCCCGACGCTATGCTCGACTCATAAACGTTGGCACTGGCCCCTTGAGAAAAGGCCATGACAATGAGCAAAAACAAGGCTGCAACGCTTCTGTACATACTGTCAAATGACAACAGCAAAATTGATAATTAGTTAACGATTATTTTCAAGCGATGGCCATAAATATTTTCGTTTTCTTTGACTGATGCAGGGTACAAGTACCGCTTTCATTTATTCCCTATTTTTGGTCTTATGCAACTCAAAGGAAAAACAGCCATCGTCACGGGAGCCACCAGCGGCATGGGCCGGGCCATAGCACTAGCTTATGCAAAAGAAGGGGCAAATGTGGTAGCCAGTGGCAGAAACGAAACGGCTGGCCGGGCGCTGGTAGATGAAATTAACGGCCATGCGGGCAAAGCGATTTTCGTAAAAGGAGACGTGGCCGACCTGGCAGTCAATGAGGTGCTGGTAAAAAGTACCCTGTCGGAATTTGGACAACTAGATATAATCTGCACCAACGCCGGCGACCTGGGGCTCGGCAGGGTGACGGAGCTGCCCATCGAGTCATGGCAGCGAACGCTGGATGTGAACCTGAGTTCAGTCTTTTACCTGCTGAAATATGCGCTTCCTGAAATGATGAAGCAGCCGGGCGCTTCCGTGGTAGTGAATGCTTCCATTGCAGCATTTAAGTTCTTCCCCAATCATCCCGCTTATTGTGCTTCAAAAGCTGGGCTAGTGGCACTGGCCCGGCAGGTGGCTGTCGACTACAGTCCCAACGTACGAGTAAATATCATGTGCCCTGGCCCGGTGGACACACCTCTGATCCACGACTCAGCAAAAGCATTTCCCGACCCGGCCTCCGCAGTTGAAAATGCAGGCAAGGCAACCCTTTTACAGCGACTAGGTCAACCCAGCGACATCGCCAGCCTGGCTTTGTTTCTTGCGTCCGATGCTTCTTCATGGATGACCGGAACGGTGATTCCTATTGACGGCGGTGCGCTCACTGGAGCCAAATAGAAAGAAGAGAAGAAAAGATCCGTCGCTGAGCACGGAATCTCTGCCATATCACAGCGGAGCGGAGATATCTTCTACTTGAACCTAAGCCTCACCGTTTACAAAAAGACACCGAGGATGGTTTATTGAAGGCCTACAGTATCCAAAACGCTTATTTCTCAATTCTTATCCGTACCTTTTTAGGATGAAACCCCTGATAAAAACACTAATCTATTCAGCAGCGGCAGGCGTTTTCATTGCCAGCCTGACTACGCCTGCCTTCTCACAAGAAATCAAACTCGTCTCCAAAGTTTACACCTGGGACGAGCTGCCAGTAGAAACCAGCAAAAACGGTGAACGTCGACAAATTGCCGAAGGATCGACTGACCACCTAAAGTACCTGGAGCTTCACACCACGTCGGTGGGTGCTGGCATGGCTTTTCACGCTCCTCATACTCACGACGACGAGGAGCTGGTGATCATTAAGGAAGGCCAGGTAAATGTGACTGTGGGCAGCCAGAGCAAAGTGATGGGCCCGGGCAGCATCGCCCTGATACAGGCCGGAGAAGAGCATGGCATGGCCAACGCTGGCACCACGCCTGCCACCTACTACATCATGCGCTATCACGACAAAGAGGCACACGACATCGCCCGGGGGGAAACCAACGGCGGAACAATGCTGATCAGCTACAGCGACACCGAAGCCAAACCTACAGGAAAAGGAACCCGCCGTAACTATTTCGACCGACCTACGAGCGCTACCGAGAATTTCGAGATGCACGTGACCTCGCTGAACAAAGGAGAGGACAGCCATGCCCCACACACCCACTTTGTGGAAGAGATCATTGTGATCATGAAGGGCGATACGCAAATGCACATTGACGGGCAGTTGGTCGACGCACCCCAGGGCTCTCTTGTTTATCTAGGCTCAAACGTTCCTCACGCACTCAAGAACCTGACCGACGGAAGCTGCGAATATTTTGCGTTTCAGTGGAAGTAGGTAAAACCAGGTCATACCTTGCGGTATCAGTTTTTATCATCAAAAAAACGTAATGGAAGTAGTAAAACACAATACAGGATTCGAGCAAGTCGGATCAAATACCTCGTTACATAGAAAGGTGGTTCATCTCGACCAACTGATGGTGACCGTCATCGAATTCACCAACGGGCCCATGGCTGTGCCCGACCCGCCACACAAGCACCCACATGAGCAAATCTCGTATGTGGCTGCGGGCTCTTTGAAGCTATTCATTGAGGACAGGGAATACCTACTGAATGAGGGCGACGTGTTCAAAGTGGCCTCGAATCTCAATCACTGCATTCAAACCCTGACCGAAAAGGTGACGCTGGTGGATGGCTTCTCACCGATCCGGGAGGATTTTTTGCAAACCGTCTATATTTAAAAAAAGAGCCCTTTGAGAGCCCTTTTTCTTCACCTAAATCACCCAACCTTGAAGTTAACGTTCAGCTACTGAAATCGCTTTTGGGATGCCTTGGCGAACGGATTTGTATTCGTTTTTGCCGTATTCAAGATCATAAAAATCTTTACCAAACATTTGGTGTGACCTCTCCTGATAGATTTGATCGAATCCTCCCTGGATATACGCCAGGTTCACCATGTAGTCGCTGTAAGTATCGTCATCATTGCACTTTGCACTGACAACATAGTTGGACTTGCCCCTCCGCATTTGATCCATAACGAAATCATAAACCAGTTGCTGATTGGCTGCCCCTGCATTGTCACCCAATTGTATTTTTAGAATGTCTATGTCATGCTCAGCAGCGTATTGTTCGTCGATGGTTGGAGGGTATTTCCCGTCAGCCATTGGCCTCCCTTCTACAGGTGGCAGCAAAAGTGGCATCTCGAAGCTCTTGCCGGAAACTGTTTGGCCCATGTGAACAATCTTCCTGCGATCGGCCTTTCTCAGTTCCATTTGAACGTCTCTCACGAAACCCATGGGCTGATCCTTATCTACCCTCATAATGATCGCCCCATGATCGGATAGCTTTGCTCCAGAGATGACCGACGCAATGTCGCTCACTGTAGAAGCCTTACCATCAATGCTCAGTTTGTTGTCTGCAATGGTGAAATTAAGCACATCGGACCTATTGCCATCGAAGGTATATCCATTATCAAACAGCACCGGTAAATTTATTCCCGCTGTAAAGTCTGCGGAAGTTTCTGCTGAAAGGCCAGACTCGGCCACTGATTCATCCATTTTTGAATTGCACTGCACTACTATGGCGCTGAAAACTACTGCGCCCACCAAGGCCATGGCTACTCTTACCTTGCCTGACCATCCAGATTTTTGATTTGTCATCATGGTTATTCTTTTTTTGATAAATGATAAGTTGAAATTGTGTACCAACCCGAATGAGTTGTTGCTGATCAACTGCTTCAGAAGCAAAGTCTGGTACTCAACCAAGGAATAACCCGAAGTAATTATTTTCTTATCTGCTATGTATTCATGTGTAGTTTTTAGGGATTTAATCAGCTGCCAAATCACCGGATTGAACCAGAGAAAGGCTGCCAAAAGTTGAACAATAAGTAAGTCGACCGAATGCCGTTGGTCAATATGCGTTTTTTCATGCGCCAGGATCTGATGAAACTCCGATGAGTCCACCCGCGAGTCGGGCACAAACACATAATTGAGAAACGAAAATGGCGAAATAGGCTGCGGAAGCTTGACGACCTTCATCCCACCCAGGTTCTCGTGTGGATGGTGTGCGATCACTTTCCAGATCCAGCGAAGCGACCAGAACGTTCTCGACAAACAGACCACCACCCCTATGGCATACAAGAGCAGGATTCCGCCAATCGCCAGGCGAAGCCAGTCTACGCCAGCGCCTGCCACCACGCCAGGCTCGGCTGCAGTTTGCGTTGAGCCCACAGCGCTGCCTGCTTCAAACTCCCAGGCTGCCATGGTCTCGTAGTACGACATCCTGGCCTTGCTGATTTCAGCAATGGGCCGCTCAAGTGCCGCCACTTCCGTCGGGCTGATATCAAAACTCACCAATGGGAAAAGCAGAGAAAACGCTAAAATCCCTAACAGAAAGAAGCGATTGAGACTGAAAAAAGTCTCTTTGCTCAACACCAAAACATACAGCAGGTAGAAGAATGCCAACAAAGCACTCGACTCCAATAGATACATGATGAGCTTAGCCATTTTTCTTCTTTTTTAAGTCTTTCAGCATTTTCATTGCTTCATCCAGCTCCTTTTCGTCCAGCTTTTTGCTTTCGGAGAAAAAGTTGACCACCTGGCTCAGGGAATTGTCGTAATAATCCTTCACCAGCCTCGACAGCTGCCCCTTACTATAAATGTCTTTAGAAATCAGAGGGTGGTACTGGTGCGAATTACCGTAAGCCGTAAAGCCTACAATCTCCTTTTGCACCAGCACTCTCACAATCGTAGAAACCGAATTGTAAGGAGGCTTAGGGTCGGGATACTGATCAAGGATATCCTTGATAAAACCTTTTTCAATATCCCAGAGGATCATCATGATCTTCTCTTCTGCCTTAGTTAAAGTGACCATTGCTTTGAGTTTTGTTAATCAGCAAGACAAGCTTACAACTTAATATTAAGTTTGTCAACTTATTTTTAAGTTATTCTATTTAAAGATACGTTCAACGGCTCAGGGTGTAATTATCAGCAATTGAAAAGTACTGATTAACTGTACATTGCGGTATCGGAGTTGTGATCTCGTTTGTGGCATAATGTTGGCTAACAGTAGTGGGTTTAATAAATTTATCATGCATCAGCGTCTAATGAGTGAATCGGCCACGGAGGTTCGCATCATTCATTCGAGCGAACTGATGACAGGAAACAACCAAACAATTGCCGTATGACTAAGAGAAGTATGATCGGCATTATGCTGAGTGTGGCTCTTGCAGGGTGTGTCACAGAACAGAAGGCACAAAAAACAACCCAGACCGTTTTACCGACTAGCTCCGACAATAGTCAAACATCACTTGACTGGCCGGGCACCTACCGGGGCATTCTCCCCTGTGGAGATTGTGAAGGAATCAAGACCGCACTGACGCTAAACGAAAGCGGGAGCTACGAACTATCGACTATGTATGAGGGCAAGTCTGAAGAAGTCTTTACAGAGAAAGGATCCTTTGCCTGGAACAACACCGGCAGCGCTGTTACATTGACAAGTCAAGGCGGCAAATCGACGGTGAGCAAATATCAGGTAGGCGAGAACCAATTATTCAAACTTGACAAAGATGGGAAATGGATCCAGGGAGACCTGGCCAGCAGGTACATTTTAAAAAAATCCGATTTTGATCAGCAGATAGCAGAAAAGTATTGGAAACTCATCGAGCTGCGAGGACAAAAGGTAACGATGAGTAAGGATCAGCCAAAGGAACAGCACTTTGTTTTACATACAGCCGACGATAGGATTTCAGGCTATGGCGGATGCAACAGCTTCAACGGCTCCTACACCCTTTCGGAAATTGAACGAATCAACTTTTCTCCCTTGGCAGCCACCAGAATGGCTTGTCGTAATGACAACAATGAAAATGCTTTTCTATCGGTGTTCGAGGAGGCGGATAATTACTCGATTAGAAACGATACATTGCTGTTAAACAAAGCCAGAATGGCACCGCTCGCCAAATTTGTAGCAGTCTATTTCAAATAACTATACCAACTGAACCACAGCCACATGAAAGCAGTCGCCTGGACCAACTATGGCCCACCTGAACTACTAAAGTTGACGGAACGTGACAAGCCCACTGCCAAAGACAACGAAGTGCTGATAAAAGTGATGGCAGCAACGGTTAACCGAACCGACTGCGCCATGCTCAGGGCCAAGCCATTCATTATGAGGTTTGTCACAGGTTTACTTAAGCCGGGCAAGCCGAGCACGGGCACCGATTTGGCGGGCGAAGTGGTAGCGGTAGGTAAGGCAGTAGAATCATTCCAGCCAGGCGACAGGGTGTTTGCCTTTGAAGACATGGGGCTCAACTCACATGCCGAATACACAACTTTTCCGGCAGACAAGGCTATTTGCACCATTCCTGACAACTTTAGCTTCGCAGATGCCGCAGCATGCATTGAAGGCGCCCATTATGCCTATTATTTTCTTGACAAAGTCAATTTGCAGGCCGGCCAGAAGGTGCTGGTGAATGGGGCCACCGGAGCCATAGGGTCGGCGACGGTGCAGTTGTGCAAATACCACGGAGCCGTGGTCACGGCAGTTTGCCAGGGCAAAGACTTTGACCTGGTCAGGAACCTTGGCGCTGACGAGCTGATCGACTACACCAGAGTAGATTTTACAAAAATCGATCAGCAGTTTGACTACATTTTTGACGCCGTAGGCAAGAGCTCTTTTGGAAAATGCAAGCGCCTGTTGAAACCCGGTGGCGTCTATATGTCTTCGGAACTTGGCCGCAACGGTGAAAATATTTTCTATTCGATTCTCACGTCGCTCTTTGGCAAAAAGAAAGTGAAGTTTCCCATTCCTTTAGATAAAAAGAAGAGTCTGCTATTTATCAGGCAAATGATGGAGGAAGGGAAATTGAAACCTGTCATTGACAGACAATACAAACTGGAACAGCTAATTGAAGCTTTTGCATACGTGGAAACTGGCCAGAAAACAGGCAATGTTATTTTACTTCCCTCAGCATGAAAGCCATCATTTATACCCAATACGGTTCTCCGGATGTCCTCAGGCTGGCAGAGGTAAAACGGCCAGTTCCTGCCGATGACGAGGTGCTCGTAAAAGTGCATGCGGCATCTCTCAATTCATGGGACTGGGACAGGCTCACAGGCAAGCCACGCATCTACCGGTTGCTAAGCGGCATGGGCAAGCCAACACTCCCCATCCTTGGTGCTGATGCGGCGGGCGTGGTAGTGGAAACTGGGGTCAAAGCCACAAAGTTCAAGCCTGGCGATGAGGTCTTTGGCGACTTGTCGGCCGGTAAATGGGGAGGCTTTGCTGAGTACATCTGCGCAAAAGAAACAGAACTGACGATCAAGCCGACTTCCATGACATTTGAAGAAGCCGCTGCCATTCCTCAAGCCGGCGGCATGGCGCTCCAGGCCCTGACGGAAAAAAGAAAAATAAACGCTGGCGATAGTGTCCTCATCAATGGCGCCGGTGGTGGAGTGGGCACCTTTGCCATCCAAATTGCTGCAAGCCTGGGTGCAAACATCACAGCAGTTGATTTGTCAGAAAAACACGCCATGCTGCAGTCGCTGGGCGCAAGCCAAGTGATCGATCACACCAAAGAAGACTTCACCAAACAAGGAAAGCAATATGATTTGATCATCGACGTAATAGCTACCCGGTCAATATCGGATTACAAAAGAGCACTAAAACCAGGCGGGGTATATACTATGATTGGAGGCCACTTGGGCAGCATTTTGCAAGTGGGCTTACTGGGAGGCCTTGTGTCAACAAAAGAAAAACGATTAAGTCTTCTTATACAACAACCAAATAAGCCCCTGGGTGCTTTCATCACATTATTTGAGGAAGGGAAAGTCAAACCGGTCATCGACAAGGTGTACCCTTTGGAGAAAGCTCCGGAAGCGTTTCAAAGGCTTGGTGACGGCAAAGTCAGGGGAAAGCTGGTGATTAGCAATCAAAGCGCTTAGGCCATTAAACAAAAACTACTCTATTACCGCAGACAAGTGAACGACACCAATTCTTTTTTATACGTCAAAAAGCGAGTGTACGACGAATGTGCCCTGCACTTTTCAAGCCTGCAAATGGGAGAAGAAAGCAGGGAGTATGGCGCTTGCACATTCAGAGTCAATTCCTTTCTGGTGATTGGTAGAGATGGCAAGCAAACACCAAAAAAATCTGGCCAGTTTGTTACCATTTGGAAGAGAGTCGACAGCGGCCCTACGCAGCCATTTGCTGCGACCGATCCCTTTGACTTTTTTGTGATCAACTCAAGAAAAGGAGATCACTTTGGGCAATTTGTATTTCCGAAAGCAGCACTAATAAAGCATCGGATTATCTCTCAGCCTTCGGTAAGGGGAAAACTCGGCATGCGTGTCTATCCTCCATGGGAAGTGGCAGAGAGCAAGGAGGCAATGAAAACGCAGGACTGGCAACTGAAGTTTTTTCTTCATATCCCAGAGCGAGGCGAGGTCGACCTTCAACGAGCGAAGTTGCTCTATGCTGAACCCATTCACTAAAGTCAAAGCAATGCTCGATCAGAAAACAACTTTAGAGTTGAATCAGGAAGATATGCCACGAATTCAACTTTCTCCCTTAGACGCAACCCATGCACCATTCGTTATTGAACTGGTTAACTCGCCCGGCTGGCTGGAATTTATTGGCGAGAGAAACGTCAGGAGCCTTGAAGAGGCATACGCCTACATCCGCAAGATTGAAAGCAACCCTGCTGTTGACTACTGGGTTATTCAACTGAAAGCTTCCAAAGAGCCTGTCGGCGTCGTTACGCTTATACGGCGTGACTACTTAAAATCTCCTGACATTGGGTTTGCCTTGCTTCCTGCGTTCGAAAAGCAAGGCTATGCGTTTGAGGCAGCCTCTCTCTTTCTGAAGGACTTCATCAGCGCTTCACCTGACAAAAAAATTCATGCTATTATCTTGAAGCACAATCGGCCATCAATTCAACTCATCCAAAAGCTGGGCTTTGTGTTCGACGATGAAATTGAGGTGAATGGCGAGCAGCTTTCGCTGTATTCAAAAAAAATGACCCAGCAGGGGCCAAAAAATTGATTTTTTTTCGAGCAAAGTCTGGCGGCCCTTTTTAAGTTCGTGGGGTGAAAGTAGCCAGCACAACATGGGGCAAGCTACGGGTGATTTAAGCGCAAAGAATTATGTCGAACGGGTTTGTCGAAGACCAGCATTTCAAAGGAGTCAACTTTTCGGAAGAGCCGCTAACAGGTAGCGACTACGAGGGCTGCCGCTTTTCCAACTGCCTTTTTGCTGGCGTCAATCTCTCGCACATCAATTTTATGGAATGCGTATTTGAGAATTGCGACCTGAGCATGGCAAAGCTAGGTAATACATCATTCAAAGATGCCACATTCAAAGGCTGTAAACTTCTGGGCCTTCATTTCGAAGACGTGAATCCTTTTCTGTTAGCGCTGAGTTTTACTGATTGTCAGCTTAACCTTTCTTCGTTCTTTAACCTGAATTTAAAGAAAACAAGGTTTGCCAATTGCGGCATGAAAGAAGTTGATTTTAGCGGTGCAGATCTGTCACTGGCCGTGTTCGACAACTGCGACCTGCTTGGGGCTGTATTTGGCAACACAATGCTTGAGAAAGCAGACTTCAGGACTGCTTTCAATTTTTCTTTGGATCCTGAAGTTAACAAGATCAAGAAGGCGAAATTTTCCGTATCGGGTTTACCTGGCCTGCTCGGTAAATACAATATTGACATAGAGTAGTTTATAACGATAGGCCTTCGAAAGGAGTCCTGTCCTCGCCAACTAACTATTATCCAATGAGAAAAAACCTGCTTATTTCCGTCGGATTACTGCTCATCGCTCATTTTGCGGTTGGACAAAAGGTGTATCAGTATTCAGTCCCGCCCGGGTCGGCGGACGGGTGGGAAACCAAAAACCTATTGGCAGAGGTTGGCGACACTACACTTCTGTTCAGTTTCTTTAATAAGATGATCAACGAGGATCATCAGGTGCACAGCATACTACTGGTGAAAGATGGAAAGCTGGCCCTGGAAGAATACTTTGGAGAATATAGCAGAGATCAAAGGCACGACCTGCGCTCAGCTACAAAAAGCATTCGCTCACTTTTGGTTGGTATTGCCATCGACAAAGGCTTCATCGAAAGTGTTGACGATCCTATTTTCAAGTACCTGAAAAGTCTGGAGCCACGAAAAAACATTGATCCCAGAAAAGAACAAATTACCATCCGCCACCTCCTCACCATGAGCACTGGTCTCGACTGCAACGATTGGGACAAAGCCTCGAAAGGGCAGGAGGATAGGGTGTACAAACAAAAGGACTGGTTACAATACACCCTTGATTTGCCTATGGTGCGAGATCCCGGTGATTCGGCTCTCTATTGTAGCATGGGTGTTGTATTGGCGGCGGAGGTAGTGAGTCAGGCCTCGGGCATGTCTATCGACGCATTCGCTGAAAAGTATTTGTTTGCTCCTATGGGCATCGAAAACGTGCAGTGGGGCCACACGACCACTGGTCGGGATATTATTCCATCTGGCAAGCGGCTGTACATGACTTCCCGTGATTTTGCCAAAATCGGGCAGCTGGTCATGAACCATGGTACCTGGGGCAATGAGCAAATAGTATCGGCCGACTGGATACAACAAGCGACAGAAAGGCAAACCAACCTTGCCGGTTTAGACTACGGTTTTCTGTGGTGGAGCATTCCGTTCCAAATAGGCGACGAGCTGAAAAAAG
Organism: Imperialibacter sp. EC-SDR9; assembly: GCF_902498805.1. Lineage (GTDB taxonomy): Bacteria > Bacteroidota > Bacteroidia > Cytophagales > Cyclobacteriaceae > Imperialibacter. The sequence continues at coordinate 240,247 of NZ_LR701576.1, forward strand.
AAACCGTCGCAACTGGAAATGGCGGGCAATACCTCATGTTGTTCCCCGAAGCAAATTTGGTTGCCGTATTTACTGGCGGTGCCTACAATTCAGAAGAGGACAAGTTTCCATTTGCGATTATGAATAGAGTATTGCTGCCACTTTTTATCCAGCCAAGCCACAAGTAAGATGTAGAATTGTCCCTAGTCTTCCTTTAAATATTTAACCGGATTAGCTGATGCAGCCCTGATGGCCTGGTAACTCACCGTCAGTAAAACCAAAGTTGTTATCACCCCTGCTGTAAGCAAAAACACAGTCCACGAAATATCAATTCTATAATGGAATAGATCGAGCCAGTCACGAAGGAAAATATAAGCCAAAGGCAAGCCGATCATAAGGCCGCCAGCAATCCAGGCAGAAAAATCCCGTACGATCAACAGCACGATATTGGACATTTCTGCACCAATTACTTTGCGGATGCTGATCTCCCGACGTTTTCGTTCTATCACAAAAATGGTCAGGCCGTAAAGCCCAAGCACGGCAATAAGTATGGAGATAATGGTGAACAATCCGACGAGCCTGAGAAACCGCTGTTCTGAAGTATAGAGCTCAGCCATGCTGTCGTCGAGAAAATTATAGGTAAATGAATTCGTGGCGCCGAGTGTGCCCCATTGCTCTTCCAGCACTGACAAGTGGTTCGAGATGTCTGCCATCTCCATTTTGCAGACAATATATCGGTGCACCGGATTTTCAGCAGTACGGTGAAAAATAAGCGTCGGTTTGATCTCTTCCCGCATCGATTCGTAATGAAAGTCCTCCACAACACCTACCACATTCAGTCGGTTCTCACCAATCAAGATAACATTTCCCTCTGCCTTATCGAAGCCGAAAGCCTTTGCTGCTGCCTCATTGAGGATCACGGATCCCCGCTGGTCACCTTCCGAGTCTGGAAGGAAATTGCGGCCGTTCTTGAGCTTTATGCCCATTGTTTCAAGATAGTTGGCATCCACATAGGACATCCCCATCCGCAGCGGGTCTCCTTCCCATCCCTCGGGCCTCACAAAGGTGAAGCCAGCCACCCAGTTAGAGGGGATGGAATAGGACAAACTGGCGGATTTCACAAAGGATTGCGCCTTCACCTCATCTCTGAACGTCTTCAGGCGTCGGCTGGCTTCTTCTCTATCGGTGAAGTCCCTGCGAGAGGCATTAATAATCACCACAGCGTCCTTCTCAAATCCCATCTTGGCCGACTGCATATAGACCAGCTGGTTGCGAACAATAAGGGCGCCCGTTACCATAAATACGGCCAGCGAAAATTGCACAACAACCAGCCCGTTTCTCACCTGTCTGCCGCCTTTCGTCTTGAAAACACCCCTGATTACCTCCAGGATATTGATTTTCGATAGAAAAAAGGCAGGGTAACTTCCACTCATCAATCCCAGCAAAAGGATAAATGCCGCTACAAACCCAACACTCAACACTGGCGGCCCAATTTGTGAAAAGGCGATTTCGATATCAAAAAAGTCGTTGATCAATGGCATGCACAAGGCAACAATACCAATCCCCGCTAGTGTGGCAAAAAAGCTCAAAACGAGAGCTTCCACTAGAAACTGCCCCCTCAGCTGTCCACTGAAAGCTCCCAGCACCTTTCTTAATCCTATTTCCTTCGCCCGGTGCACCGAATGCGCTGTAGAAAGATTCATGAAGTTGATGGCTGCCATCAACAGGATGCCAAGAGCAATGAAGACAAGTATTTTCGCATCCTGCTGGCTTCCCAAAAACGTGTTATAATACTCATTGAAAGGCAGGAGCTTGAAATTTGTCCTGCCAGCAATTTCTTTGTCCCAGATTTTTTCAACGAAAGCTGGAAAGGCATCCAGTAGCGCATATTGAGAGGCAGGGTCGTCCAGCATCACATAGTTATCGATAAAGCTTCCTCCCCATAAGTTTTTTACATCTTCGTAAAACGGAAGGCTTTCAAACGCAACAATCATATCAGGTTCGAGCGAAGAGTTATCGGGCCAGTCCTTCAAAACAGCCGTTACTTCGTAGCGAATGGTGCTGTCTTCTCCTGGGTAGTAAACACTCAGCTCCCGCCCCACTGCCTGCTGACTGCCAAAGTATTTTTCGGCATATTGATTGGAAATAACAAGGGCATTGGGGCTCGAAAAAGGGTTGGTTGAATTTCCTCTCGCCACTTCAAACGAGAACATTTGCAGAAACTCAGGGTCAGCAAAAGTGACTTCTTCCTCGATATACGCCTCGTCTTTTTTCACTTTTCCAGTCATTCCATACCTTCTCGTGCTGGCCACCACCTGAGGGTACTCCCCTTTGATCATCGACTTCATAGGTACCCAGGTGTCGTAGGTTGGCTGAATTCCATTGGGAGTAATGCGCTCTTTGTAAAGCATAAAAATACGGTCCTCGTTGGTATGGAAATCGTCAAAAGTGAGAACCTGCCATGCGTACATAAAAATCATGAGGGATGCTGCCACACCGACGGACAGGCCGAGGATATTAATGACGGAATAAGCCTTTCGCTTGTATAGGTTTCTGAAGGCGATTTTGAGATAGCTACCGAGCATCATGGTATTGAAGTTAAAGTGATAAAAAGGTTTGAGGTGAGTGAAGCGCAAGGAAAGCAGCGCTTCAAAGACAAACTTGAAAGCCGCCTTGCGACGACCCTTCTCCTCCATGCGCCAATAGTAGGCCTCATTCAGGTCGCCCAGCACCTCATCAACGTAGTCGGGCCGACAGGCCCATTGCAGCAGTCGTTCAGCCCAGCGTGGTGGATGTGACAACTGCTTTCTCACAATGGCGAAAAGTTAAGTTTAGGAACAAGCCCCCACATGCGGGTGCGGTTGTCCTGCAGCGACTTGGCTACCTGAAAGCCCCTGCTTGACGCTTTGTACATTCGCTTGCTCCGGCCACCCCTTTCCGCAGTTGCCTCACCCATATACGACGACACCAGCCCTTTGCTCTCCAGCCGCTTCAGCACCACATGAATAGCCGGAAGCGAGATAGATTGACCCAATTGCTTTTCATACTCCTGAGCAATGTCGACCCCGTAAGTTTCCTGCTTCATCAGGAGCAGAATAAGGATCATTTCTTCAAGCACACCGAGCTGTAAGTTCATTAGATTAATATTTGTTTAAGTAACGAATACGAATATAATTAATATTTGTTTAACTAATTACTCTTGTGTTCCTCAAAAACGCTCAGAAGATTACTGGCTTACTAATGCATTTAATCATCTCTTCCAGGCCTAACTCACTGACTTTCATCATTGAGCGGTGAAATTAATCTCCCGAAATTGGCTACTGTTAAACACAAAAACTATGAAAGAATCAATGCAACGAAATGCGCCCAACGGAGCTGTCTACGGTCTCGGATTTATCGGTGCAGTCATTTACTACATCTCCAACGCTACAGGCTTCTGGATGGGAGTAGTCGGATTTCTGAAAGCGATGGTGTGGCCCGGCTTTTTGGTGTACGAAGCGCTGAAAGCATTGGGCGCCTGAGGAAATAAGGGACATTGCTATATTGCAACTTCATATTTAATGAAGGAATGGATATTGTAATTAGCCAACACAACGGGGTCGACATAGCGGAAGTGATTTCCGATGAACTGACCATAAAGGATGCACAAGACGCTCTTGACGTAATGGCTAACTGTTCTTACCAGGGAGCCGACAGTATTATTTGGCATGAGAAAAATATCGCTTCTGACTTTTTTGACCTGAAAACAGGCATGGCCGGTGAGGTGCTGCAAAAATTTTCCAACTACAGGGCAAGGCTAGCCATTGTGGGTGACTTCTCTAAATACGAAAGCAAGGCGTTGAAAGCCTTTATTCTTGAAAGCAACAGGCAGGGACGGATCAGCTTCGTCGGTTCGGTGGACGAAGCGAAAGGGAAATTGAGCAAATAGCTAAAACAGTCAAAGTCTATTCTGTTTTTCTCCCTTTGTCGAGCTCCTCTTTGATTACCTGCACCCGCTGAAGCAGTTCGTCCAGCTTCTGTCTGCTCAGGTATTCACCATCATTCACCACAGCAAAAATATCCTGTGTGGCACTGATATCATCCAGGGGATTGCTGTTAAGGATTACCAGGTCAGCCTCCATGCCAGGAACAATGCCAGCCAGTTTGTCTTGGACGCTGAAAAACTTTGCTCCATTAACGGTGGCAGTTTGCAAAATCGTGAGTGGGTCAAGTCCAGCTTCCTGAAACAATACCAACTCTTCGTGAAGTGCCTGGGCCGGGTACACGAAAGTGTTGAGTGCGGCGGCATCGCTGCCTGCTAGTAAAGTGACTCCAGCTTTGTGCAGGTAAGGCAATTGCTCCAAAATGAGCTGGTAGCGGTCTTTTCTTCCCTGTTTCTGCTCAGGAGTTTCGTCAGCCATTCTGTCGATTCTCCATTGATATTTCGAGGTAAACCTGTCCGTCAGATACTTCAGATAGGCATCGCTTTGATGGTTATTTTCATCAAGATAGGCAAGTTGCTTTCCTCCAATAAGTGTCGGAGTAACTGCCACACCCCGTTCGGCCAGCATTTTGTACCGGACAAAGGCGCTATCCTGATCAAAAGAGCTATTGTACACCTGCCCAGCCTCACTCCTCGCCAGCTTCCCTGACCTGATGCTGTCCACAATGGCACTATCATCGCTACCAAGCCTCAGCATGTAGCTGGCGTGCTCTATGGCAGAAAATCCGGCTGCCGCAAGTTCCTCTACTGACAGGTCATAAGGGACATGTCCCGTGACTTTGTAGCCACGCTTTCTGGCTTCCTTTACACTTGTCAAAAACAGATCACCGGGCAGAGTGTTTTCAGTTATTTTCACAAAGTCGACGTTGTATTCATCAAGCTTGTCGAGCATTTGCTCCAACTCCTCTTCATTGGCTATTTCGAGGTCGCCTTTCCAGATCGAATTGATCCCTTCCAGCTTGCTTCCGGCCGTGAAGATCTGAGGCCCAAAAAGCTGATCATTGTTGATGGAATCCCTCCAGGCAAGCACCAGCTCTCCCAGGTCGCTGGCGCAATCCCGCACAGTTGTAATTCCATAAGCAACATACAACGGCAATAACGCTCTGTTATCCTCCACAAGGTCTTCGCCTTCAATGTGCACATGCATATCCCAAAGGCCGGGGATGACATACCTGCCCCCGGCATCAAAAACATCTTCCTTTCCTACCAAAGCCGACAACTCACTGCCATCTCCAATACTTACAATTCTTCCACTGTCGATCAAAATGGCTTTCTCCTTGTGTACATTGCCTGAAGTGGCATCAATCACATTGGCATTGAGAATCAATATGGCCGTGTCGGACACACCCGGCCCCGTCGGTTGGCACGCCCCAAGTGCAACAACTGCCAGCAGAAAAAGGAAAGAATTTTTCATTTCGTATGATGTTAGGTTCTCAAAGCTACAAAGTGCACCGTCAATGAATAACATCATTTGACCATTTAGCGCTAATCAAGTTTCAGCGGCATAACGACTGTTAACAAAACGATCATTTGGTTTCTAAAAAGCGAAGCACTAGCTTTTGACACTAATCGATTTCCCCATGCAAACCATACTCGGAGCCAACGGAGCCATAGGCACGGAGCTCGCCAAAAGTCTCACTTCATATACCAAAGACATTAGGCTTGTTAGCCGTAACCCAAAGAAGGTCAACGAAAAGGATATCCTCCATTCCGCTGACCTGACAAAAAGAGACGATGTTTTTAAAGCAGTGAAAGACAGTGAAGTAGTGTACCTCACCGTCGGCTTCAACTACGACATTAAAGTGTGGAAAGCAGTTTGGCCGCCGCTGATGAAGAATGTGTTGGATGCCTGCGAAGAGTATGGCAGCAAGCTGGTTTTCTTCGATAATATATACGCCATTGGGAAAGAACATATCCACCACATCACCGAGGACTGTCCCATAAGCCCCTGTAGCAAAAAAGGAGAAGTAAGGGCCGAGGTTGACAGGCTGGTGCTCGATGCCATGGACAAAGGAAAAGTGCCCTCTATCATTGCTCGCAGCGGCGATTTCTTCAGCACCATGCGAGGCACCAGCATGCTGATGATCATGGTGTATGACAACCTGATTAAGGGCAAAAAAGCGCAGTGGTTTTGCAACGCAAAAGCAAAACACTCAATGACCTACTGCCCCGATGCTGCGATAGGTACTGCTATGCTGGGTAACACGCCAACAGCGTTTAATCAAATATGGAACCTCCCCACTGACAAAAATGCTTTGACGGGGGAAGAGTGGGCGAAGCTATTTGCGACTATCATGGGCACTTCCGACAAGTATCAGGTGCTTCCCGGCTGGGGCATAAAAGCGTTGGGCATTTTCATGCCCATCATGAGAGAGCTTCATGAAATGAGCTACCAGTTTGCATCGGACTACTTCTTCGACAGCGCCAAGTTTGAAAAGTTCTTTAACTATACGCCCACCAGCAATGAAGATGCGGTGAGAGAAACGGTGGCGGCGCTGAAAAACATCAAGGGATAGGTTGCTTAAGAGTAAATCAACTCAAAAGCACTCTGGTACGCATCGGTGGCCGTACAATGCTCCACCAACTGGTTGTAGAAATTGTTAGAGCCAAGGGTGGCAGAGTCTCCGATCATTATAAGCTGTCGTCGGGCCCTGGTCATAGCTACGTTAGTACGGCGAATATCTTTCAGAAAGCCCATTTCACCATCTTCATTGGAGCGGGTGAAGCCAATGAAAATACTGTCCCTTTCCTGCCCTTGGAAAGAGTCAACGGTGTTCACATCAATCAAGTCCATCAGCTCTTTACTTAGCCCCTTCTCCAGCAAAACCTCTCTCAGTAGTTCAATCTGGGCTTTGTAAGGTGCAATCACGCCAAATGTAATTTGGTTTGAAAGCACATGCTCTTCGCCTATGGTTTCAATATTGGCAAGCAACTGATCGATCAGCAGCCGGCCTTCCTCCTCATTATAGGTACTTCTCGATTCGGGATTTACCTTCTCCTGGTAGCCACAACCAGCGGTATCGATAAACTTTATGATGGCTACATTGGGCAGAGCCTCTCTTTCAATGGCAGAAGGTGCAGCTTGCAGCTTATCGTTGTAGAAGAACTTACTGGGAAAAGCCATGATCTCTGGCTTCATCCGATACTGTTCTTCCAGCATCACATCAGTCGAATGGTAGCCTACGTTCTTTTGAAAAAGGGTGTTCTCCAGTCCTTCCTTGGCAGCCTCAAACGACTTTACCGTAGGCGGCAGTTGCTGGTGGTCACCAGTCATAATGACCCTGTTAGCTTTCAGAATAGGAATCCAGCAAGCGGGTTCCAGCGCCTGGCCGGCTTCGTCAATGAAGACAGTTTTAAACACCCGATCTTTAAGGAGGTAATGATTGCTACCTACCAATGTGCAGGCGATTACCTGGGCATTGTCGAGCAAAGTGCTAGTGATGTAGTTTTCAAGCATGTCGGCCTCATCCCTGAAGCGGCCGGCTTCCTGTAGCAAAAGCTTTCTTTGCTGACGCTCCGCATGGCCAAAGTTTCGTTTGTATTTAAAAGCCACATTTCGGTACTCCTCGTATTTCTTGCGGACAGTCCGCAATTCCTTGAAGCTATCGTGCGCCGCTATGCGGGCATCAAGGCTATTTTCTATCACTCTGTTGGTTACCCTGGCTGGGTGGCCAAGTCGAAGTACATTGATGCCTTCCTCCGCCAGCTTTTCTACCATCACGTCCACCGCTGCATTGCTTGGTGCCGTCACAAGCACTTGCTTTTCCAACTTCACGACTTCTTTCACCGACTGAATGAGCGTGGTGGTTTTACCTGTTCCAGGAGGGCCGTGAACGATGGCCAAATCCCTGGCCTCTATTATTACCTCAAGGGCCTTATTCTGAACGGCGTTTAATGAAGGCAGCACTGGCGCAAAGGCTGGCTCCCGCTGTGGGGTCTTTTTACCCAATAAAATCTCTGTAAGTTCAAATAATCTCCCGGCTTCTTGTTTACCCAGCACTTTGAGCGTTCGTTCCATTTCCCTGTAGGAGGCTTCATCGAACATCAGGTCAATGCCCAGCTTGCCGTCATTGATCCAATCAGGCAGGTCATCGTCGTTCAGCACAATACCCATCTTACTTTTGCGCACATACTTAATCACTCCCGTGATGGCGTTACTGCCCTTGTCCTTTTCGCCAGTGTTCGCATAAAAACTCACCGTGCCACCACCCTGGAACATATGGGCTTGATCAAGGTCTGTCGTTTTCTCCAGCTCCAGCACGATCTTCTCTCCTGTGCCTATGTGGTGGGAATTCACCACCACAGGGTACCAGCAGACACCGGACTTCTTCTTCTCAGGAATAGCGGTATAAAGGATTTTGTCTTTGTACTGCTGTAAGTCCTCCTGCCATTCTTTTCTAAGGAGAGAAGTGAGGTGGGTGAAGTAAGATTTGGTATCGGTCATTGAAAGCGTATTGACGGGGCAAAAGTAGTGAAATGTTTCCCCTGCCAGGCTTTTTCAACAATTTTTGTCGGGCAATTGCCCACACCTCACGGAATAGATGACCTCCAAATCAATTTAACTAACCAGGAATTAGTTTTACCCTATCGCCCCCAAATCCAACGGCAATTTCCTCACCCTCACCCCTGTCAGATCAAAAATCGCATTACACAGCGAAGGCGCCACATTGGCCAGGCCGGACTCGCCGGCGCCTTCGGGCTTTTCTTCATTTTGAATGATGTAGGTTTCACAAGGTGGGCATTCCTCGAAAGTCAGCATGTTGTAATCGTGGAAATTAGATTGCGCCACGGCCCCGTTCTCCAGCCTAATGCCGCTTTTGTAGGTGGCTGTTAGCCCCATCACAATGGAGCCCTCGGTTTGGGCCCGCACCGTATCGGGATTGATGCAGATGCCAACATCCACCACAGTGGTGATTTTCACCGGTTTCACCTTTCCATTTTCTTTTTTCACTTCAATGACCATCCCGGTAAATGCTCCCGAACGCTCAAGAATAGACACGCCACGACCAATCCCTTCTTCCCTTGGCCCGTACCAGTTGGCCTTTTCAGCCAGGGTTTGCAACACCTTCGTGTATCGGGTGTGGTTTTTAAGCATGTCAAGTCTGAAATCCAGTGGATCCTTTCCAGCGGCTATTGCCAGCTCATCGATGAACGATTCATGCGCAAAACAGTTGGTGGTGTGATACACCGCCCTCCAATAGGTAATCGGCACATAATGTTTCTGAAGCACGCCACTTATCCGGAAGTTGGGGATCTCGTACTCCGTATTGATGCCCCCCATGAGCTGCCGACCGGCTTCCATTTTGTCGCCCGTCTGGTTTTGTATTTCCTGGGCCACCACTTTATGCTCAAGAGTCTCCACCTTTCCGTCGGCTATAGAGCCACGACAAACATTGAGCGATGCGGCTCTAAAAGGCCCCTGGGTCAAGTCATCCTCCCTTGTCCAAACCACTTTAACAGGCGCTCCTACTTGCAGCGAAATATCAGCGGCCTCCTCAGCCACATCGGTCATCGACCTGCGCCCAAATCCACCGCCCATAAAGGTGTAGTTAATGGCTACATTTTCAGGGTCGATGTTGAGTTGCCTTGCCAGTTGTGAGCGTATGCCGTTCGGGTTTTGTGTTGAGCCCCAGAACTCTGCTTTGCCGTCTTTAACACTCACCGTGGCATTCATTGGCTCCATGCAAACATGGCTCTGATAGGGGGTTTCATAGGCCGCTTCCACCACTTTTCCTTCACCACCAACAGTGCTCACATTTCCAGCTTCCGCCAACGAAACTCCTTCTTTAGTAGCATCGGCTTTATACTTCTTGAGGATAGTAGCTGATGAGTTTTTTTCAAGACCACCAGTGTCCCATTTGATTTCGAGCGCCTTCCTGCCCTGGTTCGCCGCCCAATAGTTGTCGGCCACCACGGCTACACCCTCTCTCGTGTGGCCCCACACATTCCTTTGCGTTTTTACCACTGCCTTTACACCCGGCACCGCTTTAGCCTTTTCATCATTGAAGCTGACTACCTTACCCAAAAACACGGGAGACCTCTCCACAGAGGCATAAAACATCCCTGGCACCTGGATATCCAGTCCGTAAATTGCAGCTCCGTTGGTCTTTGCCGGAACGTCCCTTCTGGCTATCGGCTGCCCAATGACTTTGAAGTCGCCGGGTGCTTTCAGCGGTGGGTTTTCCGGCGGAGTAAGCTTTGAGGCTTCTTCCACGAGCTCCCCGTAGGTGAGCTTTTTGCCTGAGGGGTGAATAATTTCTCCGCCGCTGGCCTTGCATTGACTGATGTCAATCTCCCACCTTTTGGCAGCTGCTGCCTTCAGCATTTCACGAGCAGTAGCTCCCATGTTCTGGAGGTTGGCGTATTCTGTCTGAATGCTCCTGCTACCCACGACCATTTGGCTACCATATCTTTTATCATCTGCCGCCGACGGTAAAATTTCGATTTTCTCCACATCGACTTCCAGCTCCTCAGCCAGTATCATGGGAATGGCCTGAAACGTACCCTGTCCCATCTCTGGCCGATGGTTGTAAAGCAGCACCCGCCCGTTTGTGTTGATAACAACAAACTGGTTGAGGGGTATGTCGGTGCCCCCGGCAGGGTCAATAGTGGTTACCTTACCTTCTCCTCCCATACCAGGCGAGCAGCCGATCGCTAAAAAAGCCCCTGAAACAGCTGTCAACCTAAGAAACTCTCTTCTGGGAAGGTTACCCCCCAGTGATGCACTTTTAGTAGTTATCGTTTTCATAAGGTTCAAGCTTTCTGGTTGATTTCAACTGCCTTGTCAATGGCCTTTTTAATTCGAACGTATGTGCCGCAACGACAAATGATAGGAGACATATAAGCATTGACCTGCTCTTCGCTGGGCTGAGGGTGCTTTTCCAACAGCGCTGCAGCTGTCATCATTTGACCCGACTGGCAGTAGCCGCACTGCGGCACCTGCTCCTCCTGCCACGCTTGCTGAACGGGATGATCGTTGTCGGCCGACAAGCCCTCAATAGTCGTGATAGACTTCCCGACAGCACCGGAGACTGGAGTAACGCATGAACGAACCGACTCCCCATCGATATGGACAGTGCAAGCGCCGCATTGTGAAATACCGCAACCGAATTTTGTTCCGGTCAACAGAGCGAAGTCCCGAATAGCCCACAAAAGAGGCATTTGTGGGTCGACCTCCATGGGGTAGTCTTTGTTGTTGATGCGAAGGGTAAGAGATGCCATAGTCTGACTTTTAGTATGCATTAAGTTAGCCATTTAACCGGAGAAATTAAAAACAACGGACATACAGTCTCTACCCCGCTCTTTCAGCGGTCGCCCGTGCTTGTTACAAACAAAAATCAAATTCATTTGTCTTTATGTAAAGTAAACTTTACTTTTAGTCTTCTTTTAACGACTAAACATGCGAATCATGCAAAAATCGATTGTTCCAAGTTTTCTATATCCGCATTGGACAAAAGCCCTCGGTGGGGTCACCATCCTTTTTGGGCTCATCGTCTTTTTTCACAGACTTGCCGAGTATCAAATAATGGACTTTGCCGGACTCAGCTTTCCTGTTGCTATGGGCCTTATTATGATTTTTTTCTCACGGGAGAAGGTATATGATGAAAGGATAGCTTATCTCAAATTCAGGTCATTGGCTGCAGCAGTGCCTTTAGGCGCCCTGGTAGCAATGCTGATTAATTATGTTCAAAACTACGAGGGTTATTCCATTGAAACCGATAGTTGGCATTCAATTTCGGCCTTTGAATATCTGTCTATCACTCTCATAATTGCTATTGGGTGGTTTCAATATTTAAGGGTAAAGGAATAGTTATATGACAAACTCAATAAAAGTAGAGCGGGCCAGGAACAATTTCACTCAAGCTGATCTGGCTGACAAGGTGGGAGTTTCACGGCAAACTATTAACTCCATTGAGACCGGGAAATTCATCCCTTCTACGCTCCTTTCACTCAAGATTGCCCACGTGTTCAATGAGAAAGTTGACAATATATTCTCCCTGGAGGACGACGACTGGGAAGAATAGTGCCTTGCAGCTATTTTATGAGTATCGCCAGAAAGGTGAAACGGAGTACTAGTCTTTGATGAGGTATTTCTGCACTTTCTTTTTCAATGCATCTTTGTCGGCCGATACGTGGGGGTCGGAATAGATTTTGGTGATGAGATGGTACAACACATCTTCGTTGTAGCCCATTTTTGACGCCATCTTGGCACAATAGGTAATCTCTTCCTTGTAAAGTCGGCCGTCGATCTTCATAAGCTGTACCACACGGTACATGTATTCATACTTTTCGTCATCGGAGAGGTCTGCCAGATTACCTACTTCATGGGTCTCGTCGAAGGCTGTAGCAATATCTTCCTCAGTAAGTCCATTGGCTTTTCCAACTTGCCTTATCAGGTCGATTTCATCCTGCGACACGACTCCATCTATTTTGGCTAGCTGCACCAAAATCTGGAGCTGTGAACGGGACATATACTGACTTGTAACGGTTCCCATGGCGGATTGACTAATACTGCTTAGGTCGAATTAACTCGCTTCCGAGTCGTGAACCAGTAAAAATAACAAATAATGTGAAATTAAAAGGATATCAGCGAACAGGAGCACGTAGTTGTTTTAAAAATGCTTTTCTTTATTCATTAAGTACAAAAACCTAACAGGGGAGTGAGTAAAATCTGTCAATGAAATGAATTTTCTGGCCCATATATATCTTTCCGGCCCCGAAAGGGACATTCAACTGGGTAACTTTATTGGTGACTTTGTGAAAGGCAACCAACTCACAGAGTTCCCTGACCGCATTCAGGCTGGCATCATGCTTCACCGGCACATCGACACCTATACAGATACCCACGAGGTGGTGAGAGAAAGTAAGCTAAAACTAAGGGAGGGCTTCGGGCACTATGCTCCTGTAATTGTTGATGTTTTCTACGACCACTTTCTGGCAAGAGACTGGCAAAAGCATCACTCACAAGATTTGAAGGCATTTACTGAAGATTTTTACAAGTTGGCCAAATCGAGAGGGGCTGACTTGCCGCCAAGAGCGTCAAAAATGCTGAGTTACATGAGCGCCGATAATTGGTTGTACAACTACCAATTCGTTGAAGGAATTAAATGGACACTTACCGGCATGTCGAGAAGAACCTCGTTCAATTCGCACATGGAGCTTGCCCACAAAGCACTCGAAGCGCACTACGCCGCTTTCGAAAAAGAATTTAACATCTTTTTCCCTGATCTCATCCACTCATCTAATCAATTCCTTGAAGAGCTCAAAAACAGGTTTTCCTTGTAACTTTACCCCATGATTGTTTGCAAACCGAAAATCAACACCTATTTCAGTATAGCTGTTTTTGAAGTAGTCGCCGGCGGCCTCCTCGGGCTTATTTACTACCAACTACCTAACATGGGTCAGTGGAAGTGGCTGGGTCGCTTGCTACTTCCCATTCTTATTGGCATTATGCTGGCTATCCTTATCAAAGTTATTTGGTCGCTCAAAAATGTAAAGGTGGCCAAAGAACGTTTTGAGGTGTTTTTTCCCATCAGGCGAAAAAAATTGACCTACACAGGCAAAAACCTGCAGAAATGGAAAGAGGAAACCATCAAAACTGCCGGAGGGGTTTACAAGGAAGTAACGCTTATCTTTGATGACGGTAGAAAAATAAGTGTGAGTCAGCAGGAGCATACCGACTACGCACAGCTACTAAAATATATGCATCAAAAATTCAGCAAAGTAAAGGCATGAAGGAGGTATTGCTTGTGGGTGCAGGTGGTTTTGCCGGGAGCATAGGGCGCTACCTTTTGGCCCTGGCGGGCACCAAATGGCTTCCTATGGAGTTTCCTTTGGGAACGTTCACGGCCAACGTGCTGGGCTGCTTTATCATTGGCCTACTCATGGGAGCAGGCATGAAGACGGAGTGGATGACAAAGGATATGTTTCTCCTGCTCGCCACTGGATTTTGTGGCGGTTTCACTACCTTTTCAACCTTTTCTGCTGAAAACATCAACTTTATCACCACCGGGCACTATCTGATGGCTACTTTTTATTTTCTTGGTAGTGTTGTTCTGGGTGCATTGGCAGTGCTTTTGGGAATGTGGCTGATTAAATAGACTTCGCCGAAACTATCTGACGTAATAACGTTATTACTTTATGAAACGCAGGGCCTACAACGGCCTTTAGACAATCGAATACCATAATAAGAACACATAACCCCTAATTCAATTGCAAAAACTTTTCGACTTCACAACAATAATAAGAGAGGCCTGGCACGAATACGACCCCAGCCAGTGCATCAAATCTATAACGGACATCAGCGCCAAGGTTTCAACCAATTACGTCTACCGTGTAAAACTTGAAGACGACAGTCTGGTAGTCGCTAAGCTTTCCTATTTTGGCCGGTACCAATACTTTGTAGAGGATCACACTATTATCAACGCCCTGGCCAACAACCTGCCCGATCCGTTCGAAAACTTTGTAGCGAAGTCGCTTACCAAGCACGGGCAGCTATTTACCTACCGGTATCAAAATAGCCTTCTGGATGCCTGGGTTGTATTTTACAACCCTATCAAAATTGACAGAAAACCACCCAAGAGGTTGAATGAAACTCAAATTGGTATTTTGGGTGAGGAACTTGCCAAATTTCACAAAGCTTGCAAAAAAGTAAGGAATACACTTCCTCGCAATTTTAAGCAAGCGAAGGACGACCTTGATCAGCTAGTAGAAATACTGGACACTGCACCGGGCCGCTTTGAGTACCGTGGTCACCGTGACACCATCCTTCAGCAGTGTGAATTGCTGTACGAAAACAGTGACAAACTAAAAGCACAAAACTTTGACACGATTCCCGTCTTTATCGATTGGAACATTGGAAATTTTTCTGTGACAAAAGATTTTAAGTTCTATTCCCGGTGGGACTATGACTGGTTCAGGATGAGTAGCAGGGTCATGGACTTCTACTTTTTCAGTCGGGTGACGTCAGATATCGGAGATCGTACTATCTTTAGCTATCTGATTGATCCGTTGATGGAAGATCGCTTCCTGATTTTCCTTAAGGCCTATCATGCAGTTTACCCATTAACCAAAGATGAAGTTTTATTCATGAAGGAAGCCTACCGCTTTTTTATCCTCAATTATGTGGTAAAAGACGGGCGCTATTTCTTTCATGAGCTTTATTCCAGTCGCCTGCGACAGGAAGCTTTCGAAATCTATTTTCCCAGCCTCGACAAGACCTTTGATTCTGATAAGATCTGTCGGGCTTTAAACCTGTAGTTCATGCGCATTAGAAGTTTCAAGTCAGTCGTTTCAAAATACAAAACGGTCTTTTTCGATGCATTTGGGGTGTTGAAAAATTATAAAGGACTCATCCCTGGTATAGAAAACACCTTCACCTATCTGGAAGAACAGGGTATTAATTATTTCATCCTTACCAACGATGCCTCCCGAAGCCCGCTGCAACTGGCTGAAAAGTACCAAAAGCTTGGCATACCCAATATTACAGAAGACAGAATAGTGTCGTCAGGAATGTTGGCCAAAGAGTACCTAACCCTGAAAGTTAAAAAGGGAGCTGTTGCCTTTCTGGGCACGGAAGAGTCGGCTCACTACATCGAAACCAATGATTTGAAAACGGTTCCAATTTCCAAGCTTGACATAGACAATACCGACGATATCAATGCACTGGTGTTTCTGGATGACGAAGGATTCGATTGGAACCACGATATCAACAAGGTGGTGAACTTGCTGAGAATGAAGAATATTCCAGCTATTGTGGCTAATACAGACTATGCCTACCCTGTGGCAAAGCACGAAGTAGCGATTGCCGTGGGAAGCCTGGCCGACATGGTAGAAACCATTGTGGGAAAACAATTTATCCGCTTTGGGAAACCCGATGCTCAAATGTTCAATTTTGCCTATGAGCATTCCCTTAACAATGGTGTGAAGCCTGGAAAAGAGAGCATACTCATGGTGGGGGACACGCTTATCACCGATATTATTGGGGGCAATAAGTTTGGGCTCGATACCGTGCTCGTTCTCACGGGCAACACATTGCCCGAGCAAGCAGATGTGAGAATCAAAACCACAGGCATTATCCCTACCTATATTTGTGATTCAGCTGTGATACAAAGAGAAGAATAGTCTGTGATCATAAAAGGAAAATAAAGTAAAACCGAACCTTGATCGTCTTCATAAGTAAAACATTGTTAGCATGATAAAAAGCTTCGGCAAGGCTCCCGAAAAAGAGGTCATCAATCGATCAGATCAATACCAAAAGGGACGATTTCAAAACCCGATAAGCACCACCGCAGCGTCTCTCAAAGACATGCCTCAGGTGATGGGGCGGTATATGAGGCGAAAAACGGAGAAAGCGCCCTCTAGTGCCTACAAGTTTCAAGAGGCTAATCGTGACATAATCAATGTGCTGGACAAGACGGGCGTTTACCTCAACTGGCTGGGCCACGCCGCAGTGCTCATTCACGCCGGAGGTAAATACTTTCTGCTTGACCCTATGCTGGGCGAAAGAGCTTCACCCTTCCAATGGATGGGGCCGAAGCGCTATGCCCCATCGCCCATCGACCCAAAAAAGTTGCCTGCAATAGAGGCAGTAGTGTTGTCGCACGACCACTATGATCATCTGGACTACCCCACTATACTAGCGCTGAAAAACAAGGTGAAAAAGTTCATTGTGCCAGTTGGCGTGTCGTCGCACCTGGGGCATTGGGGCGTGCCCAAAGAAAATATTATCGAAAAAGACTGGTGGGAAAGCTACGAAGGTGATGGCTACACCTTTACTGCCGCACCAGCCCGGCATTTTTCGGGAAGGTTATTCACCAGGGACAATACCCTTTGGTGCTCATGGGTGCTGAAGTTCGGAGAAAGCAATATCTACTTTGCCGGAGACTCGGGCTATTTTGACGGCTATGCTGAAATCGGGCAAAAATACGGGCCCTTCGATATGTCACTTATGCCAATTGGCGCCTATGACACTGCCTGGCACGACATCCACCTTAACCCTGAAGAGGCAATTGAAGCATTTCTTCAGCTTCAGGGCGGGCAGTTCTACCCCACCCATTGGGGCACTTTTGACCTGGCCTTGCACAGCTGGTATGAGCCAATTAAATGGCTAAACGAATTGGCCGACACGCACAAAATAAAAACCGTGACCCCGGCTCCTGGTGAATGGGTGCATTTATTCGACAACCCAACCGATAAGAACTGGTGGCGGAAATACTCCAGTGAGCTGAGTTTAAAGTGAGAAAAGCATAAAAGTGATAAAAAACTGCCCTGTTTTCACTTTTGGAGCAAACAGGGCAGTTTTTTCATTTATTCACTCGCTTTGAATGCCTCAAAGCTCTGCACTTTCAGTGCCTCTGCTCCTGCTTTTTCAATAGCCGAATTTAATTTCTGCAGCTCTTCGCCAGTCAAGGCAGCAAACTTCAGCTGTTCGACTTTAAAATCAGCTTCCAGCGTGGCTATTCTATCCAGGTGAGACTGTGAAGGCCTGCCGGGATAGCGGGTGATTGTACCATAAATTTGACTTATCTTCTCACTGAGTCGTTCGTCCTCATTGACATAGAAATCCCCTCCGAGGAACACCAGATTGTCTTTAAATGCCTGAACCGACCTGGCGTAGGCTGTTGCCTTCTTTGCCAGCTTAGGCTGGCTCATGGCCAAATCTTCAGCTTGCTGCTGCAACTTCGAAGACAGATCGTATACCCAGGCCATCTGCTCTGTCATGTCATAAAGTTTCCGCACAGTTTGCTCCTGTAGCTTTCGGTCTTCCACAGAGTGCGGCGACTTGGGGTCGTAGCCAACAGTGTAAGTAGTCTCAAACGTTTCCTTGCCCTTCGTCACCACTGCCCTATAGGTGCCGCCAGGCAGGTCAGGTCCAAAGACATTACCAATCAACGACATCCGGTTGTTGGTAGGAGCTGCCTTTGGCTTTTCCATTCTGGTGGGCATATCCACAATATTGACACCGGCCGACTTGCCAGCCGGAAGTTCCTTTATCATATTACCCGCCTCATCAAACACCTGAATGAACATTTTACCGAACACATGCCGCTTCTGCTGAAAGTAGATGATGCGAGGAGCTTCATTGGGGTTCTGCCCTACAAATTCGCCTGCTCCACCGAACCAACCACCACCGAAATCAAAGCCTGAAGTATAGGCTTGAGGACTATCAAAAAAAGTAAAAGGTTTGTCCATGACCTCAGGAGTCAGTGCCCTCAGCGCTGGTAAATCATCGATAATGATAACACCCCGGCCATGGGTTGCCAATACTAAGGCATTGTCCCTTGGGTGAATAACCATGTCTCTGACGCCAACTTTCGGCACGTTGTTGGAGAACCTACCCCAATTTGATCCGCCATCCACTGAAATGTAGAGCCCGAATTCAGTCCCAAGAAATACCAGATTCTCATTCACTAAATCTTCCCGCACCGACAAGGCGTAGCCAGAGATATCGGGTGTTGCAAGTGAAACCCATGTTTTGCCAAGATCAGTACTCTTAAACAAGTAAGGTTGTATATCGCTCATCCGGTGATGATCGAAGGTGACGTAGATAGTGTTTTTATCAAAATGACCGGGCTCCACGCTCGTACACCAGCTTTTAGCAGGCAATCCTGAGATGTTGGGAGAAACATTTGTCCATGTAGTTCCTCCATCGGTTGTTACCTGCAGATTGCCGTCGTCGGTACCTACCCAAATCAGTTTTTCATCGAGCGGCGATTCGGCAATGGCATAAATCGTTGTGTTGTTTTCAGCAGCTGAGTTATCGGTAGAAAGGCCGCCAGACTGCTTTTGTTGTTGGCGGGCTGGGTCGTTAGTGGTCAGGTCTGGAGAAAGCCGCTTCCATGATTCTCCTTTGTCTTCCGACATAAACAAGAACTGGCTGCCAAAGTAAAGTCGTTTCGGATTTGACGGGCTTTTGTGAATCGGCGCATTCCAGTTGAAACGAAACTCCGCTTCGCCAACCCTTGGGTAAGGTTTGATATCCTTGCTGTCAGCAGAGAGCAGGTTCACCCTGCTTATTTCACCACCCTGAGCTTCGGCATACACTACATTTTTGTCTTCCGAATCTACATAGGCTGCAAAACCATCCCCACCAAGCACAAACTGCCAGTCTTTGCTGGCTATACCTCCCTGACTTTTGGATGGCCCTCTCCATGAACCATTGTCCTGAAGCCCACCATAAATATTGAAAGGCTCTTCCATATCAACACTGACATGGTAGTATTGTGCCAGCGGCAGGTTCATGAACATCGTGTATGTATTCCCATTGTCGAGCGTTCTGTAAAGCCCGCCATCAGTTCCTGCCAAATTGAACTTTGAATCGGTGGGATGAATCCACACAGCATGGATGTCAGAGTGCATGCCGCTGTCGATGATTTTAAAGGTAGCACCGCTGTCTTCCGACATGATCAACTGTAGACCACACTTATAAACAATTTTTTCGTTGGAGGGAGAAACTGTGAGCCTCGCAAAGTAGAAAGGCCTCACTTTATTGTTAAAATCGCCATTGACAAGGGCAAATGATTCACCCGCATTGTCAGACCGGTAGAGCCCCTTTTCCTCTTCCTTGTCTGCCTCCACCGATAAGTAGATTATATTGCGATTAGACGGCGCAATTTCCACTGCCAGCCTGCCAAGTGTGCCTTTAGGCAGACCCTGGGTTACTTTGGTCCATGTCTTTCCGCCATCGGTGGTTTTATGTAATCCACTTCCCGATCCTCCCGACCTGAATGAGTAAGGCGTACGGCGGAAGTCCCACATGGCTGCATACAGTGTATTCGGGTCTTCCGGGTCCATCGTCAGGTCAGCGCAGCCAGTTTGAGGATTGACATAAAGCAGCTTTTCCCATGTTTCCCCGCCGTCGGTTGTTTTATAAACCCCACGCTCTTCGTGGTCATTCCATAGGTGGCCCAGCACGCCCACATACACAGTATTTGAGTTGGTGGGGTCAACAATAATATCGCTGATCCTTTCGGAGTCTTTCAGCCCCATGTTTTTCCATGAAGAACCTCCGTCTGTGGTTTTGTAGATGCCATCTCCCACCGACACGCTATTTCTTACCCAGGTTTCACCCGTTCCAACCCACACAGTGTCGGGGTGATTTTGGTCAATGGTCACTTTACCTATTGATTGGGTATGTTCGTCAAAAACCGGTGTAAACAAAGCCCCGGCACTCTGCGACTTCCATACGCCCCCTCCGGCTGCTCCGACGTAAATTACTTCGGGCTTGCTATTGACAACGTCGATGTCAGAAATTCTTCCACTCATCAGCGCCGGGCCAATGTGGCGTGCCCTGATGTCTCCAAAAAGGTCACTTGTTTTTATGGAAGACTGGGCGAATAGAGAAAACGGAGATATGACAATGGCCGCCAGAATAGGCAACCACACAGATATAAGTTTTTTCATAAAAATGGGGTTAACTAAGTGCGAAAAATAAAGAGGCCTGCTGGAACGCAGGCCTCCCGATATTATTTAGGAAGTGCAAACACCGAATCGTCCAATGTGGCATTCAGGTCGTAGCTGTCTACAACTATCTGCATCACAGTTTGACCCTGAAACTTAGTCGTCATCGAAAACGGAAGCATAAAATCGCCAACAGCATCGTAGTCACTCATGAAAGTTTCCACAGGCTGCCCCTCTGTTGGGCCTGTTTTGGCAAAGGTTCTGACCATAATTGGCACATTATTGTCCTTGTCGAAAAAATGATATTCAATATCACCGCTTTTCTTCGTGAGCTTCACTTTAAAGCAATCAGTTCCTTCAATGTTCTCCTCTCCATCCAGTGCTACAGCGTGTCCTTTGCTTTTGTAGTCAATGAATTCATCTTCCATCTGGTTGTCTTCCATTTCTTTCACCTCTTCCGCAGTAAGCACTTTGGGTTCAGTAATTTGGGCCAGCGGATTGATCATCCATCCTTCTTTTCCGTCGTAAGCCTGAATGATCTTCTTTCCCTGAATATCAATATCCATTCTAAACTTGTTGGGGTACTTCTGCGACATGGTAGCGGGGAATTCGAGCCCCCCCTGGAGCATTTTACCCGTCATTTTCATGCTCTTCAGGTTTTTCCAGTTGCTAAGTCCACCTGTGATTTCGAAATAGCTGGTCAGTATATCGTCGACTTTCTGGGCCTGAGCGGTTGAAATTCCGGTGCAAGTGAGGGCCAAAATGATGACCAAATAGGATAAACGTTTCATAATTAGTTTGATTAATGGTTCAGTATATTGAATTAGTAGCCTTTAAATAAAGGATATTACAGTTCAAAAGCTATTTTTTCCGTTTATACCAACTCAACAATTTCTTGCCAGCCTTAGACAAAACCCATCAGCCGCCGAGCACGGTCGCTTCGGTTATAGCGAAAAATCTACCCGATAGTAAAACAGCGGTAAAAACCCGAGTTGATATTCCCTGCGAATGGGGTCAGCAGAAGGGTCGGTTTGATCGGGGGCCCAGCTCAGCTTCAGCACATTTTTGATGCCCAACACATTGACAAGATCCACTGCAATCTCATGGCTTAGCTTTGGTCTGTTAATGCGGTAGTTGATGCGAATATCGGCTCGGAAATAAGGCGGAAATTGAAGTGAATTCCTTGTTTCGTCAACATAAATCACCTCTTTTTCTCTCTCCGAAGCAACAGGGTCTGCCGGGCCATACCTTCTGCCGCCAGCAGCGGTGATTTTGGTTCCCAGGCCAATCAGATTGTCTTTTCTGGTCGTCCACTCTTTGGTAAAAAGTGCGTTGACTGCATAATTCCCATTAAAGTCAGTGTCTCTCAGCACACCATCACTGCCTTTGTATTTTGATTCAAACAGGGACGTGGTGAGCATGAAAAAATAACCGCCTGTGAAAGCCCTGTCGAGCGTAAATTCTATGCCATAATTTCTGCTCCTTCCTGTGTTTACCAGGGAGTCGGGGAAGAATCGGGAAAAGCCTGCCCCCGTGTTGACCAGAGAAAAAGAGGAGCTGTTTCTCTCAACAGGAATATTATACAAGTACTGGTAATATACTTCTGTTTTGAACCGGATATTGGCAGTGACCATCTTAGCATACGAAGCCACATAATGAACACTCTTCGTAAAGTCCATTTCCTGATTGTAAAGACCTGAAGCCCCTGGCTTGGAGTAAAAGTAGAGGTAGGTGGGTTGAATCTGGCTGTGAAGCCCCACTCCTGCATTGAGGCTTTGGCCTCGGCCCATTTGCCAGGCCAACCCTGCTCTTGGCTCAATGGGTGAAAAGCTTTTGCTGAGGCTAAAGTATTGGCTGTGCAGCCCCGACACCAAACTTAGTCTGTCGTTGAACTTGTGCTTCCACTGCACATAGGGCTGAAGAAGGAGAGACTGCTCCTGCGAGTTCCACCTTGTCGTAAACTCACTGAAGTCAACTCCATCGTCCTGAAGCACCCTTGCGCTGTCAAGAAAGTTGAAACTGTACAGGTCGTTGTTGAAGCCGTAAACAAGGGAGTTTTTAGCGTTCAGCTTTTGATAAAAGGTGAGAATGGCTGAATATTTTGCCTGGTTGAACTGATAGCCAAGAATCTGAGGCAGGGAATCGACAGCATAAAATCCTTCGGCATCCACATGCCTGTAGATATAATAATGCTGGGCATCCTGACTACCAGCAGAGGCGGCCAGCGTTGCCTTCATTAAAGTGTTGCTGCCAAGTGGCTTTGTGTAGCTGAGTCCCGTTACCCCCATGTTGGTGCTGAAATACTGATCCCGGTCGTTTTCGCCATACAAATTGCGCTCAGGCTTTTTCTGCTCGCTGATCAGGATATCAATGTCGCTGTCCCCACCAATACCAAAAGCCGAAATACTCCCGCCTCCAGCCAGGGGAAAGTTAAGGCGAAAGGCCATGTCCTGGTATTTGGGAACGGCAGAAGTGCCTATATCAATTCCCAGGCTGCTGAACAGCGACAAGGTGGAATACCTGTAATTAAAAAGGTAAGAAGAAGTATGCTTCTTCGAAAGTGGTCCTTCCCCGAAAACCTCCGTACCCAAAAAGCCCAGCTGCCCGCTGAACTCGTGCCTCCGGTTGTTTCCATTCCTCATTCGCAGATCAAAAACGCCCGCAATGCTATTACCATATTCGGCCGGAAAAGCCCCGGTGTAGAAATCAGAGTTGGCCAGGATCTTATTGTTAATGATGCTCACCGGCCCACCGGCAGTACCCGGAATGGAAAAGTGGTTGGGGTTCGGGATATTGATACCCTCAAGCTGCCAGAGCACACCTTGCGGGGAATTGCCTCTGATAACGATATCATTCCGTGAGTCGTCGGCACCCTGAACGCCGGCAAAATTGGACGCCATTCGGGCAGGGTCGCCCCGGCTACCGGCGTACCTGTCGGTTTCTTCTACCGTAAAAGCCCGGACGCTGACAACCGCCATGTCGTTCATCGGCTCGTTGCTTGCCGATGCCTGAATCACAATTTCCTGTAGTGCTTCCACCGACTCCTCCATTTCAACAGCAAGCGAAAGCTCTTTACCGGAAGTAACCAGGATGTTGTTGAGTGATGTCTCTTTATACCCGATAAACGAAAACCTGAAAGAACGCCTGCCAAGCGGCACACTCCTCAAAATAAACACCCCATTCAGATCCGTCACGGCGCCTACAGCTCCAAGCGTATCCGCCAGCAAAACATTGACACCAGGAAGTGGTAGTTTGGTTTCTTTCTCAATCACTGTCCCAGTTACAGTTTGTGTAATCTGCGCTTCAGCAAACGTCACACAAAAAAGCAAAGACAGGGCGCATAGCAGTTTCTTTCCCATTCAGATGGTGTTAAAATAACCCGTATACAATAATAAATGAATTTATGCGGATTAGAGCTTTGTCCTCCGGTCAATACTTGTTAGAAAAACAGCCGGTGAATTTTGAACAATCTGGATAGCTGGTGAAGAAAAAATCCCTGGGGAAAATGAAATTTAACTACAAGCAACATAGCCATTGCAGCCAAGAAGTAAAAGATCGTCACTACCGAAATATCATAATTAGCTTCCATAATATTTTTGTTTAGTAGCCCGAAACAAAAGGTGCCGGCGGAATAGCTGATAACCTTAGATGGCGGTTTTAAAAAATAAGTGTGGGTTTAAAAAATAACCACTCCACCGGCTTCCTTTTTTGTTTGATGATATCAAAGTAAGGGAATAGCGAAATGAATGTCATCCGGTTGTGCGCTGACAGGAAAAGAATGATTTGCAAAAAATCCAACAGCAGGAGTCAGCAGGAGATAGGATTTGCATTTTTTGCAAATCCATATCCAAATGGAGATATTAGAGAGTCGAAAACGACAATTTCAATACTTATCAGCCTTCGAACCTTGAGTGAAACACCCAACATACAGGCGTCTTTCCTTGGACAAATCCGACTGAAGCTCCCGGCCAATATCGCCTTTGCTGAAGAACTGGCCGATTTGCTAAATATCAGCAGGGACAGCGCTTACAGGAGAATTCGGGGAGAGACTCTGCTCAGCATTGAAGAAGTCACTCTGCTTTCCAATAAGTTCGGCATTTCGCTGGACGCCCTACTGGCTCAGACGTCAGAAACTGTCATGTTCCACGTAAGGCAGGTATCAACCACGGGCTTCACATTTGAAAAATATCTGGAAAGCATAAAGGGCAACCTGGAAATGATCAACAGTTTCCCTGACAAGGAGTTAGTGTATTGCGCCAAAGACATTCCCATCTTCTATTATTTCCCCTATCCTGAGCTGGCTGCATTTAAGATGTTTTTCTGGATGAAAACAGTGCTTCGCTACCCCGAGCTCGAAAACAAGAAGTTTTCTTCTTCCTATGTTTCGGGTGTCCTCAAGGGAATAGGTGATAAAATCTGGTCGCTATACTCCAGGATACCCAGCACCGAAATATGGAGCGATGAAACTATCATTGTGGTGATCAAGCAGCTTCAGTTCTATCTTGAGTGCGGACTGTTCGAGGACAACAAGTCTTACAAAGTCATTCTTGGCCAGCTCAATGATATGATAGGCAACATCAGGCATTTTGCTGAGACAGGAACAAAATCGACTAAGCCTGGCGAACAGGGAGGTGCCTTCAGCCTCTACAAAAATGAAATTCTGATCGCCGACAATTCTATATTTTTCAAAATGAGCGACAAGCGTGTAGCTTTCCTGACATACAACACTTTCAACATCCTCTCCACATCCAACCCTTCTTTCTGTCGGTCTACTGAAGATCACCTGGCCAATTTGATCAATAAGTCCTCGTTGATCAGCAGTAGTGCCGAGAAAGAGCGAAGTAAGTTTTTCAATAGAATGGAAAAAGAAATAAAGCTAGCAGAGGAGCACCTGGAGGAATAAAAAAGCCGTCAATTGACGGCCTTATATTTTCACATTCGATGATCAAGGGGCTAAACAGCGAAACTCTCCCCGCAACCACAGGTGCGGGTCGCATTGGGGTTCACAAAGTGGAATCCCTTGCCATTTAAACCGTCGCTGAAGTCAAGCGTGGTACCTATCAAATAAAGCAGGCTGCGCTTGTCGACAAGAATCTTAACTCCCTTGTCCTCGAAGATTTCATCAGTTGGTTTCAACTCTGAGTCAAACTCCAGGTTGTACATCAAACCAGAGCAGCCGCCACCCTGCACTGCCACACGGATGTTGTGGTCGTTGGTGTGTCCTTCCTTTTCACGGAATTCAACGATCTTATTTTTGGCTATGTCAGTGATACCTATGTTCATAATTTTAAGTCATTGGGTTCAAAACGCAACTGTAAACTGTCATCGTGTTCACATCTCGTCCGTAATACAATTTATCGAGCGCATCGTACATGTTTTTGGCCCGGAAGTAAGAAGTTTGGAGTTCCCGCATTTCCTTGGAAACCCACTGAATGGTGTAGCTGTACTCCTTTTCCCGATAGCTCTTCACGTAGTCGAGCATTTTGATGAGTGCCTCTACTTTGTCGAGTCCAATCTCTGTGCGAAACAGAAACGACTGATTGTGTCGGGGGTTGACGGTAATAAGATCCAGTTTGGCCTTACCTCCCTCCAACGTAGTGTACTCAAAAATCAACTCGCTGCTTTTGAGGCCAAGGTAGGTCTTTATTTCATTTTGTACCCTGGCAGCATCGGCATGCACATCGGTTCTTATTTCCATCCAAACAACAATGTTTGATACTAGCTCCTAACGCATTTTTATAGCAAGTGATCTATAAATCAGCATTACTAGAAACTTTTCCGTAAGAAGAAAAGTTTCTTCAACTTTGCAAAAGTAATCAATCGGCCATCGGTTTCAAACAACCCTCCACCTGAATGACCAACGTAGAACATATTGGAATTGCTGTAAAAAACCTCAGTGAGGGGAATGCTGTTTACGAAAAGCTTTTGGGTGTTGCTCCGTATAAGAGCGAAGAAGTGGCCTCCGAAGGTGTAATGACCTCGTTCTTCAAGGTAGGGAGCACCAAAATAGAACTGCTTGAAGGCACTAACGACCTGAGCCCTATTTCAAAGTTCATAGAAAAACGAGGAGAAGGCATTCACCATGTAGCTTTTGAAGTGAATGACATAAAAACCGAGATGGAGCGCCTTCGAAAAGAAGGATTTGTGCTATTGAATGAAGAACCAAAAAAAGGGGCTGACAACAAGTTGGTGTGCTTTGTACACCCAAAAGGAACAAACGGTGTGTTGGTGGAGCTTTGCCAGGAAATAAGACAATCATGAGTGAACAACCCAAAAGAACAGAACTAGGGGAGCTAGGCGAATTTGGCCTTATCGACAGGATCAGCGATCGGTTCAAAAATAATAATGCGTCAACCTTGAAGGGGATTGGCGACGATGCCGCCATCATCAAAACGGGCGACAAAGTGATGCTTGTGTCTACTGACATGCTGATGGAAGGCATCCACTTTGACCTTTCTTACATGCCTTTGCAGCACCTTGGCTATAAGGCAGTGGCGGTAAATGTGTCGGACATTGCGGCTATGAATGGTATTCCCACGCAGATCACCGTCAACATAGGGCTGAGCAACCGGTTTTCGCTTGAGGCCATAGACGCACTTTACGAAGGCGTCAGAATGGCGTGCGAGAATTACAAAGTAGACCTGGTAGGTGGCGACACCACATCATCAGCATCGGGATTGGTGATTTCCGTTACGGCTATTGGAGAAGCTGACCCGGAAAAGGTAAGTCTCAGAAGCGGTGCCAAAAAGGGTGATATCGTGTGCGCCACAGGCGACCTGGCAGGTGCTTATATTGGCTTGCAGGTGCTGGAGCGTGAGAAGCAGGTTTTCAAGGCCAATCCGGACATGCAGCCTAACCTCGGGCCTTACGATTACATTGTCAAGCGACAGCTGAAGCCCGAAGCACGTATGGACATTATCCATGAGCTGAGGGAGTTAAACATTGTGCCTACCTCCATGATCGACATTTCAGATGGGCTGGCATCGGAGCTTTTTCATCTCTGCAAGCAATCTGGCCTTGGTGTGAAGATTTATGAAGACAAGCTGCCCATCGACACCCTGACCTACAACACCGCTGTTGAGTTTCAGCTAGACCCTATCACCTGTGCGCTCAATGGCGGCGAGGATTATGAGCTTTTGTTCACCATTGGCCAGGAGGATTTTGAAAAGTTGAAAAATCATATGGACATCCACTTTATAGGCTACATGACCGACGCCAAAGAGGGCAGGCATTTGATCACCAAAAACAGCAATGCAGTTGAGCTAAAAGCGCAGGGCTGGAAGCACTTTTAGATGTTGGCATCGTTTTGTATCTTAGTTACTCTTAAATATGGAAACTTTAAAGATCGATAAAACGAAAGATTGGACTGTTGATGATTATCTCCTTTTAGGAGAGACAAATACTCCATGCCAATTAATCAATGGAGAACTGATCATGGGCCCGGCACCCAACCCACAACATCAAATTATATCGAGCATCCTGAATGATATTTTGAAATTGGAGGCAAAAAAAGTGGGGGCACTAGTACTATATGCCCCTGTTGACCTCTACATAGATAATAGAAATGTCTTTCAGCCAGATTTAATCTTCCTTTCAAAGGAAAAAAGGCACTTGTTGACTAAGAGAGGGATAGAAGGCCCCCCTGAACTTGTTGTGGAAATTATCTCTCCATCTAACGGTTACACAGACAGGTACGAGAAGAAAAATGCCTATCAAAAATTCGGCATACCAGAATATTGGATTCTGGATCCAGCCAACCAAACACTGGAAATTTATTATTCCACAGACTGGGTAAAGCCTACGCTTTACCTGGCAGGGGAAGGTACAGTTACTTCATCTGTACTCAAGGAGTTGAATTTTAACCTGAAGGATTTATTCTGAAGCAAGAATTAAAAGGCCGTTTCCCTGATCTGAGAAACGGCCCTTTTTACCCGTTAAGTTTTAAGATTTTACTCTGATTTTTTTCCTTCCACCCTGGGAGTAATGATGATGTTTCTGAATTCAATGGCGCCATGATCTCCCTGAAACATTAGCGGGCCTGGCTCGGCCTCGTTGTTATCAAGAGCGCCACCGGTCATGCCGGCAATTGTTTGGTCGCTGATAATTGTTTTGCCATTGAGCACTACTGTCACCCTCCTGCCTATTAACGTGATATCGTACGACTGCCACACGCCTGCGTCCTTTGCCACCATTTCATTGGGAGTGATAAGCCCGTAGATGCCTCCCAATAAGCCACTCGACGGCTCCATTCCTTTGCTGTCAACTATCTGAACCTCGTAGCGGCCACGTAGATAAACGCCGCTGTTGCTTCCTTTTGGGTAACGAAACTCAATATGCAGTTTAAAGTCGTTGAACTTTTGATCAGACACCAGATTGGCCCCCGATTTTTCGCTAATTAATACACCTGCATCCACTTTCCACTGATTTTCACCCATGGCATGCCATCCACTCAGATCACGACCATTGAACAAAGTAATGGGCTCACCCCACTCTGGATTGTCCACGTAAGCCAGTTTTGGCGCTCTTGTCCCGACCCAGCTATACTTCTTCCCATCGGTAAACCGCATGGTGCCGGTCAATTGGTCACCTGTCAATTGCCCCTCAAAGGCCAAGTCTCCTTCTCCCGGCTCCCATTGCACGGGAATAGCAAAGCTGAACTTCCCATCCTTTGCCTTCACCTCAGCAATCGGTCGAGCACTCCCGGAAGCATAACAAAACCTGCCCACCAGCGTGTGATAGCCCGAATGCTGGATCTCCAACCAGGAAGGAAGCTCCGACCCATCCCTGGTGATCTTCAAGTTCCATCTTCCTTCAAGCGGATTGACTTCCTGGGCGTAGGTAGCATCAGTTACTACGAAAAGCATAAAGCTCAATAGCGATAAAGTAAATTTGGATAGCGTACTCATGGTAAAGGGTGTTTTAGGAAGTTGTAGCTTTAGCGTGTCGAAGTTATTGATGGCAGAGAAGAAATCAAACAAAGAAGGGCGGTTGTGAAGGATGATAGAAAAAACAATAGATCAGAATCATGCATCCTGTAAAAAAAGGGTGACAAAGTTGGTTTGAGTATTAATGTCAGCATCAAAACAAATTCGGCATACCAAGTAATCCGTTGATAGAGATAGAAAATTATTTAAATTGGGGAGTGATAACTGCCGACCAAAAACGAATTATTAAAGAAATAACGGGTAAGTATAATCCTACCCTGCTTGGTATTTTCGGCTCTTACGCACGAAATGAACAAATTCCTAAAAGCGATATAGATATCCTCATCGACTTTGATAAAACGGTCGATTTGCTTCAGTTAATTGGGTTAGAGCAAGAATTGTCTGAAGTTCTCGGAGTAAAAGTCGACCTCATTACTTATAAATCTCTCAATGAGAAACTAAAGCCATATATTCAACAAGATTTGATAAGAATCCTGTGATGGCCAAGAATACACTTGTTTATCTTGAGCATATCTTAGATGCCCTTGCAAAGGTTAAATCGTATACGACGGATCTAAATGAAGGATTGTTTTTAGAGAACCCTTTGGTCCAGGATGCCGTGATCAGAAATTTTGAAGTAATTGGTGAGGCCACCAAGCAAATTGATTTGGGCATAAGGGCGAAATACCCTGATATTGAATGGAAGAAAATTGCCGGAATGCGGGATAAATTAATTCATGATTATATTGGAGTAGATCTAAGGGCGGTTTGGGCTGTAGTTGAAAATTTGGTACCTGACCTGGAGAAAAAAATCGAAGAGATTGTGAAAATAGAGAAAGGATGAGAGATAGAATACCAAACACTCAAATCTCAAAGGCTGCCTAAACTTCACTTCAATGTTAATAAATAGCTGGTCAAGTTAGCCAAATCTTGTTCGTTCAATCCCAAAGCCAAACCACCCGGCATAATACTCGTCGCCATGGGCTTTTTTGAGACGACTTCTTTCGAGTCAATCACTGTTTGCCTGCCTGACACGTCTCTCAGTACAGTCGTTTCCCCCTCTGACACCAAAAACCCGAAGTACGAGTTGTCATCTTTGGTTTTCACTTCCACCATCGTATAGCCGAAAGCAAGGGCTGCGCTGGGTTCCAAAATAGCATTGAGCAAGCCGCTTTGATCAAATTTTGACCCTATCTTGCTCAAGTCGGGGCCTACCTCCATGCCAGTACTTCCTACTTTGTGGCAGGCTTTACATTTTTGCACAAAGAGTTCTCTCCCTTTTGAAGCAACTCCTTTTAATTCGATTATCCCCTCATATGAAACTCCAGGAGGAGCTAACTCTTTGAAATACTCTGCTGCCATCGTTCTCACAGACTGGTCAGGATTGCTGAAGATGGTTTTTCCAGCCTCCGTCATCAAAGGTGCAGCGAGCAGGCCCGACGATGCAAGAGCAATGAGAATTTTGCCGCCTTCAGCATCTTGGGCAAGCAAGCGGACAGCGTCCTTTTTTTCATCCACGGTCTTTTCTTCACTGAGAATTATCGCCTTCTGTTCGAGCATTACCTGGCTTTGTGCAGGCAGCATTTCCTTCTCAAGCTCGTCCCAATTCACTAGTAAAAACCAGCTATTGGACTTTCGGAAATTAAGCAGCCATGCTGCCTCGTTAGCCACTTCCTTCGTTGCCGATCCGGCTAGATCAGCCATGAGCTTGACAGCTTCAATATCGTTGATGTAACTCAAAGCCACCAGGGCCTTTGATCTTTCGTTATCCGCCAGGCCAGGTGCCAACGCCCTTTCTGCAAAGGAAGTTGCGGCCACATCAGGATGTAGCCTCCAGGCTATGTTGGTAAAGGCCGACGTCCATTTGACAGCGTCGGGGTTTTGCTTCTCAAGCAGGGCCATGTACAGGTCTGCTTCTTTGCCAAGTGCTCCAATGCCCAATGCCTCCAAATAATAGGCATCAACGCCGTCATACCGGCTTGCAAGTGGCACCAACACTTCCTGAGATTTTCCCCAGGGCATGTCTCTCATAGAAATAGCCACTTCTCTCAAAACGGCGACAGAAGGGTCATCAAGAGTAGCCTTTGCGTAGGCTATGACATTGCTTTCGTCTTTTTTGAGTGCCCGGTAGGCTGCTACACGAAGCGATGGGGACGGATGAGAAGCCAAAACGTCTTCGACCTCGTCCAGGCCCGCTTCCCCTAGTTGAGCCATCAACCAAACCGCCCTTGCACGAATAAATGGGTTGCTATCGTTCAGGAGTTTCTTTACTTCAGGCAAAACCGATTCGCCTTGCACCGCTAGCCTGACAAAGCCCTGATTTCGTACATTAATGGCAGGGCTTTTCAATACTTCAATTTGACCAGTTGTGGTGGTGAGATCATACGTTGGCTTTTCCAGTTTTTTTCCTTTGGGAGTGATCCGGTAAATTCTACCATAGCCTTTTTGGTCTGTCATCTGATGACCTCCTACAATGCGATCGTACCAGTCAGCCACATAAATGGCTCCGTCGGTGCCTACTGCCACATCGCTGGGCCGGAATAGCTTTGCTTCATCAGGCCCCACATCATTCCACACGTAATCTTCGGTAGATGTGCCGATCGAAGAGATCAAATCTTTTCTATCGAAAGCGTAGCCTGCACCATTTGGCCTGGGCTGATAGGTAAAAACTTCGTTTCTTCCGGCATCAGCGCTTAAAAACATGCCGCGGAATGCATCGCCAAATGCATCGCCCTCGTACATCACCACGCCAGTTGGAGCCCCTGCCCCGGTGCGGTCGCCCACTGGCAGCACACCAGGATCTTCCTGATGCCAGTGGGCAGTGAAAATCTCCTGGTCTGGTCTGCGGTCGGCCTTCCAGGTGCGGCTGCCGTCGGCGCTGAAGTAGCCGGCATTGCTGCCCTCCATGACCCAGCTTACCCTACAGGCCACTACCTCATCATCGTTGTCGTTCTGCCACATATTGCCATAGGAGTCCACCGCCAACTCATAGGAGTTTCTGAAGTTGTGAGCCAGCACCTCCAGTCCTTTACCATCGGGGCCAATCCGTAGCGCCAAACCTCCGACCCACACCTTGCCATCATCACTTACCTGGGCAGGCTTATTTTCTTTGTTGTAGGGTGTGCCTCCGGTGTAGATACTGCCCGACCGAAGCTCCCAACCGGATTTATCTATCACATGGTGAGGCCCTGCATTTCCGGTGTTGAAATACCAATTGCCATCCGGGCCTGCCACAACGGAATGTAAGCTATGGTCGTGATCCAATCCGCCAAAGCCCGTCAGAAAGATCTCTTTTTTATCGGGTTGGTCGTCGCCATCCTCGTCGGTATACACAATGATGTTTGGTGCGCAGGAAACAATCACTTTGTTGCCAATAACAGCTATTCCCAGCGGCGCCACCAGGTCTTTGTCCTGCACAAAAACCTTTGTTTTATCAGCCTTCCCGTCGTCGTCGGTGTCTTCCAGGATGACTACCCTGTCTCCTTCCTCGAAATTCAGGTGTGTTCCCGGGTCGTTGTTGAAATTGCGGTAATTGACAGCCTCAGTCACCCATATCCGGCCTCTGACGTCCACATCCATATTGGTTGGGTTATACAATTGAGGGGACTCTGCCCACAAGGTGGATTCCCAGCCTTCGGGCAGATAAAGCTGTCCATCAAAACGTGTTTCAAATTTGAGCGGATGATAAGGTTCTTCGGCCTTTCTGGTATCAACGCAGGAAAAGAAAATGACCGAAAGGACGGTTGGAAGTAGTTTGTAGGTGTTCATTGCCAAAGGTGTTGAAACATAAGATAGATCGCTTTCTTACTAAATAAAAGTGCCAGCAGAGCGAAAGCATTTTTTTGAACAGGAAAGGTCACTCTGAGGCACTTGAGTTCTCCAATTTAGGCGACCGTCTGCCATTTTATTTTTACCTTACTCCGAATGTTGAAAACGGTGATTTTTGATATGGCATCATCAGAGGGTGATTTTTGGGCTTCACAGCGCTGGAAAATAGTAAAGGTCGCAGGCCTGCTGATGGTATTTGCGGTGCTCCTCAGGCTCATACAGGATTATCTTCATGCTTATATAAATGATTACCACTTTTACTTCTCTGAGTCCATTATTCATAAAGGCTTTTGGTTTGTTTTCTTTCCCGTCTCCATTCTGCAGGGCTATGCAATCGGAAAATTTTCAAATACATTTTCCGGAAAGATGAAATTTGCCTTCCTCACCGTGCTAACCGTCCTGGCCACCCTGGTGCATCTTTTGTCTTTTGCATTCATCATATCAACAGCATACTCCATTTTCCTGAATCATTCTTATTCGTTTATCAACCTGCTCAGATATTCATTTTCTGAGGATACCTACCTGTGCCTTCTCATCTATGGCATTTCAGCGCTGGTGTTCAGTCGCCTGGATGCAGAGAAGCTAAAAACATCATCGGAACAACACTACTTAACCGCCGTGATGGTGGGCAGTGGAGCAAAAACAACAGCGGTAAGTGTGAATGATATATTTTATGTCAGCAGCGCAAGCCCCTATATAGCCCTACATACAGCCACACGAAAGTTTCTTCATTCTGAAACCCTGAAAGCGCTTGGTGAGCAGCTCAACCGGCAGCAATTTGTGCGAATTCATAAATCTACCATTGTCAATATAAAAGAAGTTGAGTCTTATCAATCACGCCTGAACGGTGACTACGACATCACGCTGAAAAATGGTGAAGTTGTGCGAATGAGTCGAAATTATTCGACATCGTTCAAGAACCAGTTCAAATAGTCCACGGGTTGGATCAAAAAGTCATCAGGTTAACGTATTCAGGTTTGTTTACCGGAAAAGGCACATGAAATTGTGGCTATGAAAAACAAAACATTTTGCCAGGTACTCATAGCGACGGCACTCACAATGGGGTTGTTCAGCTGCCAGGGTCAGCCCAACGTTAGCGGGCAGAAACAAACTGCAAAGAAAGTCATTGTAGGCGGTGGGTGCGACGGGTGCGAGCTTATGTTCGTCGGCATGCCAGCATCCATTAACGCAACTGACACAAGCGCTGGCTGGTTCGAAGTAGGCCAAAAGCTGCTCGTCACTGGCACAGTCTTTAAAGTGGATGGCACTACTCCTGCCAGCGGGGTTGTTATCTACTATTGGCAAACGGACAATCAAGGTTTTTACGCTCCGGTTGAGGGCATGCCCGCAGAAGCAAGGAGACATGGGCATATCCGGGGCTGGGTGAAGACAGACGAGGCGGGCAGGTATTCGATCTACACAGTACGGCCTGCCCCCTATCCGGAGAGAGACGAGCCAGCCCACATCCACACCTCGATCAAAGAGCCTGCTGTCGACGACGAATATTATATCGACGCATTTGTTTTCGACGATGATCCATTACTAACTGGAGCAAAAAGAAAGGAAATGGAAAACAGGGGCGGGAGCGGCGTGCTCCGAGTGTTGCTGGACAAAGACCTGCAGGTTGCTGAACATAATATTATTCTTGGCCGCAATATTCCCAATTACCCGACCAATGGGCAGCCAGCCGAAATATCAGGACTGGAGATTGGTGAGGACAGCCCCTCCTTTACACCTTTCCACGTCTGGGGGCCCGACAAGGGAACGAAGACGTGCCCTGTTTGTAAATATGGGCGTTATCATGGCATTCTGTACTTTGTGGGCAACAAACCAGATTGGGATGATATAAAGAAGTGGCTGGTCTTTCTGGAGCAAGAAAGCGTAGAAAGAGGCAAGTACCTGAAGGTCTATTTCGTTTATGGCAACGAAACAGCCTACAGCAAAGAAGCCAGGCAAAAGGAATTGGAGGATATTGGAAGAGAACTTGATTTGAAGAATATCGCTGTCACATTCGTTCCATCCCTGACGGACAAGACGAGTGAGGTAAATCTCAACCGAATAAACCCCGAAGTGACCAACACATTCATAGTTTACAGGCAACGAATAATAGTGGCCAAGTTTGTCAGCTTTGAAGCATCAGTTGAAAACTTCAACCTTATCTCAGCCACTCTTGACAAAACAAAAGGTGAGTATTTCAATTTACCTGAACCAGTGCACAATTAGTAACGAGCTACCCGGTAACAAAAATCCTCTGTCATTACTGGCAGAGGATTTTCATGCTTACAAACACGGAAAACCCGCTTTAAAAAAGCAGGTTCTCTAAAGAGGATTTACTACAAATCTTTATCTCTTCGGTTAAAAGACTTCGTCTGCAGGAGTCTCAATTTGATCTATCGTCAGCTTTACATTATTGATCACTCTATCTTCTCCTTCCGGATCGCCAAGCTTGAAAGTAATGGGGAGGATTATTTTAGTTTTAACAGCTCTCCCTCTTTGTCTACCAGCTTGCCATTTAGGCGACTGCGCAATTACGTTCATTGCTTCCATGTCACAGCCAGCACCAATTCCTTTTAGTGCCTTTACGTCAGTTATGGAACCATCTTTATCCACGGCAAATTCGATAAAAACCTTCCCCTCCACCCCTAGTCTTCTTGCTTGAACAGGGTATTTCAATGTCCTTGCCACATAAGTATAGAAAGCCGACATTCCGCCAGGAGGTGTTGGCATTTCTTCCACTTCAGTGAAAACTTCTTCTCCTTCCGTTTCGGACACAGCGGCGGCCTGGATATTAAGTTCATCTTCTCCTGCACCCGGTAGTTCGCAGCTGATCACTCCGAAGACCATGGCCATAGCCAGTACCGGGAAAGCAAATTTACCCCAGTACACATTGTTGTTTTTGTTTGTAAGCATACGTAATCGTTTTAGTGTTTGCGATTGATTGAAATGGCTGCCAAGCGCCAATCCGTACTGATTGAGCACCTGCTGAGCCAAAAGTTTTTGATAAGCCTCTATGTCTCTGCCCTCGGTAGCCTTGTCGTCGGCTTCAAATTCATGAGTCATCACCAGGGAGCTTTTAATTGCATACATCAGCGGGTTGAACCACATGACAGCATGGGCAATTTCGATAAAAAGAATATCTCTGGAATGCCTTCTGCGAATGTGAGCCAGCTCGTGGTTGAGTATCTGGTTCTCCTCTTTTGCATTCAGTTGCTGTGAGTTGTCCCAAAAGAGATAATTCAGAAAGCTGAAGGTCGGAAGCTTGCCATTGGTACGCACCAGAACATAGTCCTGGCGAAGCTCCTTTTCTCCGTTCCTTACAATCTTAGCGATAGACAACACCTTCATGAGGAGCTTTCCGGTGAAAAAAATGATTCCTAGCGCATAGACAACTTCCAGCCAGGAAATGTCCGTGTAGTAGTTGGCGTAAGGATCTACTACCAGTCCCGGCAGCGTAATCACGGACGTCACTTCTTCACTCAGTGCCCATGGAGAATCGATTCTGATCAAAGGAAAAATGGTTGAAAATGCGACTGACAGCAGCAGGTAATACCTATTGAATGCATAGCATGATTCATTGCGGAGCACGAGGTAGTAAATGGCATAGAAAACTATGCTGCACGCTACCGATTGGAATAAGAATATGAGTAGGTTATTCATCGTCCTTTTCTTTAATGTCTTTTTCTACATACTTCATTAGCTCCTCCATGTCTTTTACATCCAGCTTGTTTTCGCTGGCAAAGAAGGAGACAAGCTTCTGAAACGATCCGTTGAAATAATTGCCCATAAAGTTTTGAAGGAAGAAGCTCTTGTATTCATCCTTACCCACTTTGGGGAAATACTGGTGCGTTTTGCCAAATGCTTTGTAGCCAACAAAACCCTTCTTTACCAGTATCCTGATAATGGTAGACACCGTGTTGTAGGCAGGTTTAGGTTCGGGCATTTCTTCAAGCACTTCGTTCACAAACCCCTTGTCAAGCTTCCATAGGATTTGCATGATTTGTTCTTCGGCTTTGGTCAGTTCTTTCATAATGTTCTATACGTATATTCAAATGTAAAACGAATAGTTTAGTTTAACAACTAATAACTTAGTTTTTATTTTTATTGACTAATTCGTCCGCTCAAAATAGCATTTCGTCGTTTCCGGGATTCAATGTTTGCTTGCAACTAAAATTTAATTCAAATTTACTAGTAACCACCTACTTAACTATCGTTTGAATGCTTTCAATTGCTTCTCTCATTAAAGAATCTAAAACCTACCTTGACAAACCCTACATCAAGGTGGCGTGGCATCCACAACTCAATTTAATCATTCATGACTGGAAAGGCTTTGCGACTTTCGAGGAGATTCTGGAGGTAGGTCAAAGAACACTTTCAGCAGTTCAAATGGAGCATGCCACAAAAGTGCTGTACGACACCAGGGATATGGAAGTGCTTGACGACAGATCAAGGAACTACATAGCAGGAGAGTTTACAGTTAAAATGATACGGGCAGGCATCCACTACTCAGCCACCATTCTGCCGGAAGATCCCTTTGCACAATACACCATTCAGGCCATTAAGGGCAGCATGGAAAGGCATTTGCCAGAAAGGGTGCGGTACTTTAACACTGTGAACAAGGCCCTGGATTGGGTAGTTTCGCAGCAGGTTATTCCAAAATCTGGTGTTCGCCTGGTGCACCAGTAAATAATTTCGATTTTATTTCTCCCTTCTATTTCGTAGCCTAGCAAATTCAAAGCAAGGCTCATGCACATACGTCTCCTTCTCATCTTTCTGGCTCTTCCGCTGATTGCCTACCCGCAAGAAAAACAATTTCGTTTTCAAGGTCAGGGGCCAACACAAATCGTCGAAACTTCCTCCAAAGCTATCCAGCTTCAGGAAAGAAAAGTCTGGCTATTTGAAGAGGAAGGGATTGGCTTCAGCAATGACTTCAGAGGGGCAAGGCTGAATAACGCAGTGCCCACTAACGGTTCAACTTTCCAACTGACCATTGAGGCAGAAAACTACCCAGTGAATCCGAGCCCCTGGTACGCCTTCAAAGTATGGAGCAGCACCGACAAACAAGTCACGCTGTCGTTCAACTACCCGCAAGGCAGACACCGCTATTTTCCTGTGGTAAGCATGGACGGTAAAAGCTGGGCCAATCTGGACTCTGCTCGTTTTATTGCCAAGTCGGACACCACCATCGCCTTTTATAATTATCGACTGCTGCCGAAAGAAGCCAGCATGGTGCTTGACCTGACTGCTGGCGACACCGTGTGGGTGGCTGGGCAGGAAATGTGGACTTCAAAAGAGGTATATGCCTGGATGGATTCCGTGGGAGAAGTATACAAGCTAAAACCAAAGACAATAGGAAAAACCACGCTCGGCCGGGACCTGAAGATGATGCGGGTGTCGAAGGGCAAAGACAAAAAAGTGGTGGCTGTGATAAGTCGCCAGCATCCACCGGAGGTCACGGGCTTCTTTGCTATGAAGGCCTTTATCGAAAGAATACTCAAGGATGACTCGCTCTCAAACGCCTTTAGGAAGCGCTATGATGTACTTAACGTGCCGCTGATGAACCCCGATGGCGTGGATGAAGGCCACTGGCGACACAATGCTGGCGGAGTGGATTTGAACCGGGACTGGGAAGCTCAAAATCAACCCGAAGTTAAACTGGTGGCGGACTACTTCAAGACGTACATGAAGAAAAGGAAGGGCACCATGGTATTTTTTATGGACTTCCATAGCACCTGGGATGATATCTATTACACCATCGACCCCGGCATGCCTACCAACACGCCAGGTCTCACTACGAATTGGTTGGCCGGTATTGAGGCGTCTATTCCAGGCTATTACGTCAATCACCGCCCGTCAAAAGTGGACAATGGCGTCGTCTCGAGGAACTTCTTCTACAGAACCTTCAATACAGATGGATTGGTCTTCGAATTTGGCGACAACACCAGTCGTGAGTTTCTGAAGTTGAAAGGCACTGTGGCCGCCGAGGTACTGATGAGGTTGCTTCTGGAAGAAGAAAGTTAGTCTTCCGGATAAGGTACAAAAACGAAGCTGGTCAGCTTTTCGTCCACCACAAATAAGCAGCAGAATTCATCAGGGTCTTTAAAAGCACCTTTGAATTGATCAACATCCTCGATCAGCTTCCTATTGACAAACTCATCAATATAGGTGGCATAATAATTCCATGACAAGTTTAAATCTTCTCTGGGGATGAGCAATTGACCAATCGGGATTTCCACTTTGGCAATGGGGAAAATGGGAAATTCTGAAAACCCTTGTTTGCGTATCTGGTAAGAGGCTTCTTTAATGCTATCAGCTACCACCACAAAGTCTTTGGTGATAGTGCCGAGGTATTTGCCGCTTAGTTCGGGATCGTTTTGCATAGTTAAGAAAGTAATGATTCAGCGGGAATACCAAGATCGTTGTGCAACGCCTTGATCATTTTTAAGGATAGCTTCCTTTTTCTTTGCAACACTTCAGTGACCCTGTTTTTTCCGCCCAGGTATTTGGCAATGTCTACTTTTCTAAGCCCCATTTGATCCATGTAAAATTTGATAGCCTCGACCGGATCGGGTGGATAAATTGGGTGGTGCTTTTCCTCATAAGCCTCGATCAAAGTCACCAATACTTCAAGCTCATCACCTTCTTTGGTATTGGGCGACGCTTCCCACAGCTCATCTACTCTTTTAAGAGAGCTCTTATAATCCGCATCCGTTTTAATGGCGTTAATTTCCATGCTAAATTGATTTTGCATCTACCTTATCATACTCTTCGTGCGTTCCTACAAATCGGATATAACCTATCTGAAAGTCAAATTTGAACTTTACTATTAGCCGATATTTGTTCCCTCCAATATTAAAGACCACCCTGCCGTCCCCTATAATGCTGGCAGATCCAAATTTGTCCTTTAAGTGGTTGGCGCTTGCCCATTCGGTTTTTTTAATAGCCTGAACCCACGCCCGCAGCGGCTGCTCTGCATCTTGCCGCCCTTCTCTACTCCAAAATTCACGCAACGCAGCGACTGATATTATCCGCATGAATCAAAGATAAAACAAAAGGAATAGTTCCCAAAAAGGGAATTATATTTTCTCTAACAGTACCACATTCTCCACATGATGCGTATGCGGAAACATGTCTACAGGCTGCACTTCAACAACTTTATACCTTTCGGCTAATAACTGGATGTCTCGTGCCTGAGTGGCAGGATTACAGCTTACATACACAATCCTTTCGGCTCCTGAGTGGTACAACGCATCAGTGACGTCGGTGTGCATACCAGCCCTTGGTGGGTCAGTGATGATCACCTGCGGGCGACCCTGTCTTTCCATAAATTCTTCGGTCAGCAAGTCTTTGATGTCGCCAGCCTGAAAATGCACGTTCTCCAGGTTATTCAATTTCGCATTGATCCAGGCATCCTCAATGGCAGGCTCCACGTACTCCAGCCCTACTACTTTGGCGGCACTTCTTGCGGCAAATTGCGCCAGTGTACCTGTACCTGTGTAGAGATCATACACCAACTCGTGCTCCTTAATGTTGGCCATATCAATAGCCACTTTATAAAGCCGTTCGGCCTGCTTGCTATTGGTCTGATAAAATGACTTTGGCCCCACCTTAAAATGCAGGCCATCCATTTCTTCCATGATATGATCTTGCCCATGAAAAAGCTCCACCTTCAGGTCCTGGAAAGTATCATTACCCTTGCTATTGATCACGTACATGAGGGAGGTGATCTGCGGAAATGCCTCCTTGATCTTACCGAGCAGGTTATCCAGGTCTTCGTTCTTGTAGGCCACTTGCAGAATGACCATTAGCTGCCCGGTGCTGGCCGTACGAATGATCAGGTTGCGCAGCCAGCCTTCGTGGGTAAGGATATCGTAGAAAGGATAGCCCGCCTTCATGGTTTCTTCCTTCACAAATGTCCTGATGGCGTTGCTGGGATCTCCCTGCAGGTAGCACGTTTCAACATCCACAATTCTATCGAAGCGCTTGGGCACGTGGAAGCCCAGGGCGTTTTTCTCCAAATCGGCACCTGATTGAATTTCTTCATCCGTCAACCAGCGGTGGTTGGAGAAGGTAAACTCCAGCTTGTTGCGATAATACTGCGTGTCGGGAGAGCCAAGAATAGGATTGATTTCGGGCAAAGGTACTTTGGCTATTCTTTCCAGATTGTCCTTTACCTGCTGCCATTTGAATTTGAGCTGTTCGTCATAGGGCAGGCTCTGCCATTTGCAGCCTCCGCACGTGCCAAAGTGGGAGCAGAAAGGCTCAACTCTTTTAGGAGAAAGCCTATGGAACTTAATAGTCCTGGCTTCCATAAAGCCCTTTTTCTTACGGAAAACGAGCAAATCGACAATGTCGCCGGGCACTACCTGCTCCACAAATATTACCTGCCCTTCATGCCTGGCAATGCATTTGCCTTCTGAAGCTACTGCCTCAATCGTGATGTTTTCCAGTATTATGTTCTTGCCTCTGCCCATAGGGCCGCAAAATTACGCTTTGCCCAAAAGGAAAACTAAGGATGTAACAAAAATTGACAGCTTCACCGAGGTCCGGCGGGAAGATTGTTCTTCAGGTAGTTAGTCAGGATTTCTCTGACATGCCTGCTGGTATTTCTCCCTTCGTAAATCCCGTGTGACCGGTTGGGGTAGCTCATCATAGAAAAAATCTTGTTGTACTTGATCAGCTCATTCACCAGCACCTCGGTGTTTTGATAATGCACGTTGTCATCGCCGGTGCCATGCATCACCAGCAGGTTGCCTTTCAGGTTTTTGGCAAAATTAACCGGCGAACCTTTCTCGTAGCTCTCCGGCATCAACTGCGGCACGCCCGAGTAACGCTCCTGATAAATATTGTCGTATAAGTGCTGATCTGCCACCGGAGCCACCGACATGCCAGTATGGTAAAGGTCTGGGTAGCGGAACATCATATTGAGTGTCATGGAGCCTCCGCCGCTCCAACCCCAAATGCCTATTCTGTCTCCATCTACAAACGAATATGCCTCCTTGATTTTGCGAAGCGCTGCCGCCTGGTCTTCAGAAGAGAGCACCCCTATCTGTCCATAAACGCACTTGCGCCATTCCCTACCCTTCGGCCCTGGTGTACCCCTGTTATCGACACTCATGATGATGTAGCCCTGCTGGGCCAACATCAAATGCCACAAGTAGCCACTGCCACCCCATGCGTCACGCACGGTTTGACCAGCAGGTTCACCGTACACATGAAAAAGCACCGGGTACTTTTTAGAAGGATCAAAACCCACCGGCTTGATCATGTAGGCATCCATGGTAACCCCATTGTCGCCGGTTACCTGGAAGAACTCAGTTTTGTTTTTGCTCAGCGCCTCCACTTTGGCTGACAGTACTTTATTGGTCACGAATGTTTTGATGACCTTATGATCGGGCAACGACACCAAATCCATGGTCGGCGGCACACCTTCCCTTGAATACGAATGCTGGGCATACTTGCCATTGGGAGCAACCTCATAACTATGAGTGCCTGGTTGGTCTGCCGGTGACAACCTTTCGGCCTTACCCTTTCCATTGAGCCTTATTCTGTAAAGATAATTTTGAGTCGCATTGTCGGGCGAAGCCATGAAATAGAGCCAGCCACCTTTTTCGTCAATTTGCTCTATATTGATCATGTCAAACCCTGCCGGAGAAATAAGCTTCTCCTCAGACCCTGTTATCAGATAAGCGGAACGCCATCCGCTCTTTTCACTTACCCAGGTAAACGACTTCCCGTTGTTCATTAATTGAAAGTCATCAACGGCATCGAGCCAGGCTGGGTCTTTTTCCTCATACACTTTTTCTACCCTGCCATCGGCCACGAAGCACTTAAGCACCTGGTTGTGGTTTTGCTGACGGTTTAGCTGCTGCACCAGCAATGATTTTGAGTCTGCGTTCCAAATCATGCGAGGCACATAGTTATTGGTGGGGTCACCGGCAATATTCATCCATTGGGTTGGCCCGCCCGCTGCACTCACTACACCAATCTTTGCTTCCGAAGGTTTCTCACCTGCTTTCGGGTATTCTACAGGAATTGTGTAGGAATAAATCGAATCGGTGTTGTTGATCATCAGGAAATTGCGAATAGACCGGGCATCAATACGCCAGTAAGCTATTTTGCTTCCGTCGGGGCTCCACTGAAAGCCATCACGGCAGCCAAACTCCTCTTCGTACACCCAGTCAAACGTTCCATTGATGATGCGGTCAGTGCCATCGGTAGTAAGAGCCGTAATTTTGCCATCCGCCAGCGATTCCACATACACATTGTGCTCTCTCACATAGCCCACTTTGCTGCCATCGGGAGAGAATTTGGCAAACATCAGGGTAGATGGCTTTGCATTGTTTCCTCCCAACTGCGTCAATTTTTTGGTAGCAAGGTCAAGCACCCAGTAATCGCCTTTGGTGTTGAGTCTCCATACCCTGGCAGAGTTGGTATAAATAAGCAGTTTGCTTTTGTCGTCAGACCAGGTGTAGTCCTCCACTTCGAGCGCCTGCTGGCTTCCCGTAGGCACCAGGTCGGAGGCCTTTACGAGTACAGACCTTTCGCCTGTCGCCGTATTGTTTCGAACGATCTCGTAGCCCCCAGCAACCGCTTCCGACTGCTCCAATGTGGTATAAGCGTTTCCTTCCTCAAACCACGCAAGCTGCCCAAACCACTCGCCTCTGAATTCATTAGAACTAAATATCCTTTCTAGACTGAGCGTCTTAGCGTCCTGTGCTTTCGCAGCAAACCCAATAATCAGGAGCATTGACTGGAAAAGTGCACCAACTAACTTCTTCATGGCAATTCGATTTTATGGCTCCAAAAGTATAAATATTCGACCAACAGCAAATGCCGATAATGTAACAATAGCATTCAATTATTTTAATTTAGGTATATCTAAATTAAATATTAGCTATAACTAAACAAAATAATGTCCAGCTCGTAAATACTTTAAATAACGCAAACAAAATGAAGGCAATGAAGAATCTTTCCCGTAACACCGTACTTCTCATGGTGGGCTACGTCGTTCTCAAATGGACAATCATCATCAGTGCAGGCACATACCTGTATTCGTCCGGAAACTGGAGAAATGAGTACTTTCTCGTCTTCCCCTTGCTAGCAGTAATCGTTATTGGTATCAAAAACAGAAAGCGGTTGTTTAGCAAAAAGAAGGCAATGGAAGAGAACGCTCAGGATCGATAGTGACTGCTCATCACAGAGCGAGCAAAAAGCTTTCTTCAACTATTGGTCATTATTTGTGGTCTTTCATCTAATTTTAGGTACAGGGGATTCGAAGAGTAGATTGTTTAGCAACTAATGATTAAACGTTACCGCACAGTAAAACTCGCAACAGTTCTTTTTATGCTTCTTTGGGGGCTATGTGGCGGATCGTCTTTAGCGAACCACATCGTAGGCGGCGAGTTGGAGTTGGTTCACGTGCAGGGCTTCAGGTACAACCTCAATCTGATCCAGTACTTTGATCAGGCACAAAGTGCTAATCCAGGGCCCGAGCCGGGCCTACTGGCTTATATTTATAGAAAGTCGGACAACGCTTTCATGAGAAGAGACACACTCTTCCTCACTGACCGAGCCACTGTGCCCTACACCAATATTGAGTGTTCGCTGGATGAACTGAAAACGCTTCGTGCGTTTTACACGAGAGAAATAGAGCTGTTGCCGGAAAACTTCAGCGATCCTGAAGGGTATTATGTTGTGTGGGAAAGGTGTTGCAGAAATGCCGGAATTGTCAACATCGTCAACTCCATTGGGGCTGGGCAAACTTACTACCTCGAGTTCCCACCTGTGGTGAAAAATGGCCGCCCCTTTATCAATTCATCGCCATCTTTGTTTCCGCCATTG
The DNA here is from genome assembly GCF_902498805.1 of Imperialibacter sp. EC-SDR9. Classification (GTDB taxonomy): domain Bacteria; phylum Bacteroidota; class Bacteroidia; order Cytophagales; family Cyclobacteriaceae; genus Imperialibacter. The sequence goes on from NZ_LR701576.1 coordinate 285,202, forward strand.
AGCGATTACGCTTGCGTTAACCAATTGTATTACACGGATTTTGCCGGCGTTGATCTGGACGGGGACTCATTGGCCTACACCCTTGTGACTCCGTTGAACAGTTCTGCTTTACAGGCTTTGCCGATCCCCCAACCGACGCCTCACCCTGAGGTCATATGGGCACAGAACATAGATATTGAGCATGTGATACCTGGCAGCCCATCGCTGAGAATTACCAACAAGGGATTCATCACTGTGAAGCCAGAGAAAATTGGCTTGTACGTATTCTCCGTCTTGTGTCAGGAGTTTAGAAAAGGGGAGAAAATAGGTGAGGTAAGAAGGGATTTTCAGATGCTGGTGGTGGATGGCTGCAATCCAGAACCCCCACCAAACCTTAAAGTCCGTGTGCCTGGGTCCTTGAGTTTTAATTCCGTGATTAGAGATACGCTGTTATTCCAGGCGGGCGACAACAAATGCTTTGACATACAGGTGACCGACCCTGTTGGAGATAAAAATATAAAAATGAGAGCCGTAGGAGTGAATTTTGACGGCGAAGTAGAGGGCATATTCACCATTAAAGAAGGCTACCTCGCTACTTCCGAGGATATTCTCAATCTTCAAGTATGCCTTTCAAAGTGTCCTTATGTGAGTGACGGCCCATACTTGATTGATCTGATTGCTGCCGACGATGCCTGTCCGCTGCCGCAAATGGACACCGTGAGACTGGCTGTAATTGTGGAGCCACCGCCCAACCAGGCACCCCGCTACGTCAACCAGACCAGCAAAATCATCAACCTGACACTTGATGAGGGCATTAGCTACAGCCTGCCAGTGGAGGGGATTGACCTGGATGACGAAACGATGGTGCTTGACATTTTGGCAAGTGATTTTGACCCCGAAGAGTGGGGCATGCAAGTCGCTATTGGTAAAGATGAAGCAGGGTCGATTGAGGCTGTATTTACATGGGAAACTGGCTGCGGAAGCTTTCCTTTCGGGGTGCAAAATCAGTTTGATTTCACACTTCGGCTGTCGGACAATGACTTCTGCATGGACAACTCCCGGGATGAAATCCGCATGTCACTCACTGTTAATTTACCTGTCAACAATCCTCCGGAGCTTTCAACTACGCTTGGCTCTTACGACTTACAGGTTCCTGTTGGCACCAACTTATCCTTTCCAGTGACCGCCACCGACGCAGATGGGGATGTGATCGACCTGATAGCGGTACCTGTGAACTTCAGCTTCGAGGACTACCTGATCAACTTCACCCCGGTGTCCGGGCCAGGCGAGGTGAATACTACCTTCAGTTGGAACCTGGGCTGCGACCTGATCGACACGGAAGTGCAGGACTACTTTGAAGTAAACTTTGTTGCTGCCGACAATGATTTTTGCCTGCAAACTGAAACTGATGTCATTAGCCTCAAGATCAATGTATTTCAGGCAACCAACGAATCGCCAGTGATTACAGTCGCTGGTGTCGAAAACGATAGAGTCACCATCAACAGCCTGGAGTCTATTGAACTGGAGGTGACCTCCACAGACCCCGACAATGACTTTCTTTCCCTCTATCTACTCGATGGTGTGCCTTTGCCACCTTCAGAAACTTTCGAATTCAACCGTGTGGAAGGGCAGGGTCAGGCTAAAGGCTTCCTCCGCTGGGCACCGGAGTGCTTTCTCTTTGATGACGCCAGGGAGGTTTCCTACAAGGTTTCCTTCCTCTCCTGGGATACCCGGTGCCCCAACCCAAAATTTGACACTTTGTCGATTTTTATAAACCTGATTGACCGTGAAAGTCCGAGCGAATTTCTCCCAGCCAATATCTTCACCCCAAATGGTGATGGTATTAACGACACCTACTCTATCCCCGATTTACCGGTTGACAACTGCGATGACCAGTTTCAATTTTTTAAAGTGATGACCAGAGAAGGAATCAACGTGTATATGACCAGGCAAAGGGATTTTGTCTGGAACGGCGACAAGTTGCCCAGCGGCGTCTACTATTACATGATCAAGTATTCGCAGCGATCCTTCAATGGTGTGCTATCTATCGAACGCTGATCAGAAACCAATCCCCCCTTTGAACCCGATGGCCTGGTGTTGCCTTCCAATAAAAGAAGTGTAGAAGTCTACCCTAAGAATTTTAAGAATATGCTCAAGCCCGATGCCGATTTCTGTGTAGTTGTCGACAGTGCCGGCACGCAGGTAATTGACCGAACCTACGGCTTGTAGTTTCGTTTTACGAAGAAGAGGTAATTTATTCACAATGAAGCCATCAAAGTGGTGCTCATACTGCCCCATAAAGTACGGCTTCAGCGAGCTGTAGAGATAGTAATCAAGTAGTTGGAAGTTGCCGGGTTCAAACCTGGCATAGAGTGTTGCGTTGCCGTTGAATTGCCTGTAGTCCATGAAGTAGGCTACTTTTTTACCGGGGAAAAAGCCCCATTCGAGTGTCAATCTCCCCATGCCAAACAAGCCCTGTGAAATCTCATCGCTGATTTTGGCTGACACCCTGTCGTAGTCGACTTCCGATCCCAGTAATCCATTCAAACCCTTCACATAGTTGAAAGTAAAAGATGGCCATTTGTTGACCAGCAATACTTTTTGGTCGGGTCGTGAAATATATCGCTGACCCGGGTGATAAATGATGGACAAATCGACAATGGCTGCCTCATGCGTAGGGAAACTTGTATCGGCCAGTTCCAAATTTTTAGGAGCATTCGGGGTAAAAATACGGTTCTCCTCTTTCAAAATGGAAAGGAACGAGGTGTTGTACAACTGCACCCTCTTTTCCCAACTAAACCGGCCAGTAAACAAAACGCCATTCCACAACTCTGTACGGTATCTCGTGCTTACATAAGTCTTTTCAAATAGCTTTATCAGATTCCGGCCACCTACCAATGTCTCGGCGGTATTTACATAAGAAACTATCGGATCGGCCTGATTAAATTGATAGACAAACTGTCCGAAATCTACTTGTGCGCTGGAAAACTTTTTGGGATCATAATAGTAGGTCGCTCTTAATCTTCCGTACAGCTTTCCTGAGCTAAATCCGTACCTAAGGGCGGGAGTGATTCTGTAAAACTTGTTGTTCTCATAGTGTCGGGTATAGTTCACATCCAGGTTGGCCACCACCCCTTCCACAGTGTTGTACTGAATAGCTTTGATTAACGGATCAAACGAAAGAAAATCTCTCTTGTAGCTTCTATTGTATCTGTAACCTGAAACAAAAAGCTTCACAAGGTTGAAGTTATTTCTTTTGTCATCCATAGAGTCTTTAAATGGCTTTGACTCTTTTATCACTAGCAGACTATCTTTGATTTTATAGTCACGTATTTCGTAATCGTTGAGTGGTATCGGCCGAATTTTCTCCCAATACACGTCCTCTCTCTTGTTAGCATCTTCTTCGATTACGAGCACCTCCTTGCCGAAACTCTTTTTTGGCTTAGGGAACAGCTTTACATCATTTTTCGGAAGCGTATCAACCTGTTCGACTGTTGGGCCGGTCAATTTATTTACTGCGTCCAGCTTGTACCTTGGCTCTATCTTATAGTTGGAGTATACACCAACAAAATATCCGTTGCCATGAAAACCGAATGCCCCAATTCTAAAGTCAAATCTTTGAGACAGCATCATCCAGATGCCCTGATCCAAAGGTGCATACTGCTGACGGATGCGAAGGCTATCTACAAATTCGATCTGTTTCTTCTGCGGCAGCACAAGATCAATGCTATGAATGCTCCAACTGTCTTCTACGATATAAATAAACCCGCTGAAAACCGGGTCATTCTCTCTTTTAGGGATCACTTCAATCTTATTGATTAAATAATCTCCCTCCTGAAAGGCACCTCTCAGTTTATAGTCATAAAAGAAAAAAGCATTGTTGGCAATAGGAGAGACAAAGCCCCTTTCGGTAAGCCCCTCCATTCCAAGCAGGTTGTTGTAGAAGTTGACATACATCTCGGAGGCCATATTGAAGCTGAAGGCCTTGCTTTGTCCACTGACCCGGGAAGAGATCATCCGCTCACTGTATTTGTCGGGATAGATATACGACAAGTCTGACACCGATTCAGAAAGATACACGATGCCTGTGTCGAGAGGGATGGTGTAACCCAATACACTGTTGGGGATATTATCAAGATGCTGATTGCCTTTGATATAGACCCTGCACGAAAATGCGTTGACTTCAGTAAGATGGTACTTGCGTTTTCTGATAGCCTCCCTTATCACTGCATAAGCAGGATCCTTGTCTTTAGAATTAACCACCACCTCCCGCAGTTGATAGGCTTCAGGAAGAAGCTGCACATTCAACATGTAGGTCTTACCAGGAATGACAACGACCTCCTGCACCTGGCGCTTGTAGCCAACATACTGAAAAACGATATCGTAGGGGCCAGGATCCAGAGAAAGCTCGTAGTCTCCGTCCTGATTGGTAGAAACACCTGTAGAAGTGCCTCCCACATAAATGGTAGTAAAAGGCAGTGGCTCACCTTTCTCGTCGATCACAATTCCCTTGATGCTTTGGGCATACGATGCCCCTCCAATCAGAAGATTGATTCCTGCAATTAGGAACGCCAGAACGTTAAATTTTGTCAAATGCTTGTTTTAGGTCAGCTATAAGATAATCAGTTTCTTCCAGGCCGACATAGAAACGAATCATGTTCAACGGTGTTGTGGCATTCTTGTAATTCATTGACTCGACCATGGCAACGGCCGGAAAGATCAATGATTCGTGCCCTCCCCATGAACACGCAAGGTAGAAAGTCTTCAAAGAGTCGCAAAAACGAATGATCTCATCAGGCTTTTCAGTTTTTAGTTGAATAGTAAATTGGCCAGTCCCCTGCTTCATTTGCCTTTTAGCCAGCTCATACTGTGGGTGGCTAGGGTGGAACGGATAGTAGATTTTGCCTACCTTTTCGTGATTGGCAAGAAAGTCGATGATGGTCGCTGTTGATTTTTCTGCCCTCTCCATACGTATCGGCAAAGTGCGCAGCCCACGCAGCATCAGCCATGCATTCATTGGCGAAATGATCCCTCCAAGTGTCATGAATTCTGACTTGAATATCTTGGTCGTCATTTCCTTGGTAGCACAAAGCACGCCAGCCACCAGGTCGCTGTGGCCATTGAGGTATTTGGAAGCTGAGTGGGTAACAATATCAACGCCCATCTCTGCGGGATTCATGTTGATGGGAGAAGCATAGCTATTGTCGATAATGGTCAACAACCCATGCTTTTTGGCGATCTTCACCACCGCCTCAATGTCTTGCAGTTCGAATGTCCAGGAGTTGGGGCTTTCGAGATAAAGAATTTTCGTGGAGGGTCTGATAGCCCTCTCGTAATTTTTGGGATCAGTGCCGTCTACCATGGTAGCCGTCACCCCAAATCTGGGAAGCAACTGGTTCAGCAGTTTGTTCGTCCAACTGTAAGGCTTTTCGACACACACCACATGGTCGCCCTGACTCAAGTTAGCCATCACAGCAGCTCCAATGGCAGCGCTTCCGCTGGCAAAGATGAGTGCATCTTCCGTCTTTTCTAAAGCCGCTATTTTCTTTTGTAAAATAGCCGTAGTCGGATTTACCCCACGGGTGTAGAATGGAATTTCGTGTTCAAACTCCAGGCTTTCCTGCATGTCTTTGATGTTGTCGAAACAAAAGTTGGACGACATCATGATGGGAGGCGACACGGAGCGGTAGTAGTTCTCTCTGTCCTCGCCTAGTTCGTTGATGATATATGATAAATCCATGGAGCTAAATTTTGGGCTGAAGATAGGAAAAGGAGGCGGCGTTGAAAAGGAGAAATTAGTGGAGTAAAAATAAAGGCTGTCGCAAAGCCTTGGCAGTCTTCTGTGCGGTAAATCTTAGGTCGCAAAGAACCCGACGACTGCTTTCCGTGTTCATATATCGAAAGTCATTTTGTTGGTTATAATAAACATTAACTTAGTTTTTAACATTAATGATGGATAAAGACAACATAAGACATGTTGTTATTTTGATTAATAATAAGCATATTTGTTGTATATAACCGATATTATATGGTATTTAAATCAAAAATGATGGATAAAAACAACATTAAAATAAAATTCACGAGCGACGCAGCTTTGCTGTCCACCATTGGAGAGTTTGTCAGGCATCATCGACTGGAGCAGAACAAGACTCAAAGTCAGCTTGCAGAAGAGGCGGGCATCAATCGCACAACACTGGTCGAATTTGAGCAAGGCAAGCGATCCAATACCCTCACGCTTATCCAATTGCTTAGAGCGTTGAGTCAGTTGCAGGTACTGGAGTCATTCAAGGTAGAGAAAAAGTTGAGCCCACTTCAGCTGGCAAAGCTGGAGCAAAGTCAACGGCAGCGAGCATCAAAAAGGAAAGCTCCTGAGCGCACCTCATCCGACTGGTAATGGTAACAACGGCGTTTATCAATATCTGGGGAGAAAGAGTGGGTGCCATCGCCTGGGATCCAACCAACGAGATAGGAGCGTTTGAATACGAGCCCGGCTTCCTCTCCAACAACTGGGACCTGGCCCCCGTCCAGATGCCACAACAAGAAGCAAGAGGCCGGGTCTTTTCGTTTCCTGAATTGCGTACTACCAGCACATTCAAAGGGTTGCCTGGCCTGTTAGCCGATATTTTGCCCGACAAGTATGGCAATGCGCTAATCAACACCTGGCTTACCCGACAGGGACGCCCCACCAATAGCCTGAACCCTGTAGAAACCCTTTGTTTTATTGGCTCCCGTGGCATGGGCGCTTTGGAAGTGGAACCAGCTTTTCCGAAGGCAGACGACAAGGCCACAGAAATAGAAATAGAAAGCCTGATACAAGTGGCCGAGCAAATTCTCTCCGGGAGGAAGGACTTTGCCGCCAATGTGGCCAGCGACGAAGAAAAGGCTTTGATCGACATACTGAAAATTGGCTCATCAGCCGGTGGAGCCAGGGCAAAAGCCCTGATCACCTACAACAAATCGACGGGCGACATCAAGAGCGGTCAAACTAATGCTCCCAAAGGGTTCACGCACTGGATCATCAAGTTTGACGGTGTGACCGATACTCAATTTGGTTCATCCAGTGGGTACGGCCGGGTAGAAATGGCCTACTACCTCATGGCCAAGGAGGCTGGCATAACAATGACTGACAGCAAACTACTGGAAGAAAACGGCAGGGCTCATTTCATGACCAAACGGTTTGACCGGGTTCCCGATCAGGGCAAAGTGCATGTGCAAAGCTTTTGTGCGATGCGGCATTTCGACTTTAATGAGGTGACGATGTACAGCTATGAGCAGTTGTTTGAAACCATGAGGTTCCTGGGATTGCCTTACCCACAAGCTGAGCAGCTGTACAGAAGAATGGTTTTTAATGTGATGGGGAGGAACTGTGATGATCACACCAAAAACTTCGCTTTCATGATGGACAAAACCGGGCAATGGGCATTGTCGCCGGCGTTCGATGTTTGCCATGCTTATAGGCCCGACAGCGACTGGGTAAGCCAGCACGCCCTGAGTATAAACGGCAAAAGAACAGCTATTACCAAAAACGATTTACTGGCTGTGGCCAATCAAATGAATGTGAAGAAAGCTGCAAGCATCATTCAGGAGATTGCAGAAGTAGTCAGTCATTGGGGTAAATACGCTGAGCAGGTTGGCGTGGAAAAAGTGCTACAAGCAGGCATTGGCAAAACCTTGCAGATCATCCGTTAATCGATCAGCTTATCAGCTCAATATCCGATGAGTAGGCGTTGGAAAGCCTGGCTGAAAAAAAACAATATTCTCCTCAGAGATAATGGTATCGACTGTTCTCAGCAAGCCAAGTTCAACCTCCAACAGACCTCTAAGGACTTCGGGAGCTGTTTGAACCCGGGCATTCACTGTAAGTTGGACTTCATTCGATTGCCCAAAAAAAGTCCTGAGTTCATTAGTTTCGGCTGCGGGGGATGACACAGTGGTGAAGCTAATTTTTCTTTGTCTACCATTCGATGTGATCATCAACTTAAGGTGCCCGATGGTAAGCTGCTGACGTTTGATGCTACTAGTCAGCCCTTCGATGAAATCAATGGCTACTTTTGTTGCCGTGCCGTGGGATGTTTTGATCGTAATCTGCTCATCCAACCAAGCAAGCTCCGCTTCGCCTTTGCCATATTTGGCATAGTCGATATCAAGTGGCGTGAGCTTATTGGAATCCCCGTTCGCCTCTAGCTCATTCAGCCATCCACGAACCGAGCCCTCGTCAAGCGAGTTTTGGAAAAGAAATTTTTTGCCAGGGTATTTAGCGGTCAGTGCTTGCTTGAAAGCCGGAAGATCGGCAGGGCTAATAAGGTCAATTTTGTTGACGACAATTAATCTGGCTTCTTCGATTTGCTTCTCCCAAATGTAGGTGGTGTCGGCACTAAAGGGCAGCCGTCTATCGTTCGTATGCATCATCAGCATTCTGGCATCGACGAAACAGGAAAGGGTCACGGCTTCCATTTTTTCTTGACGAAACTTCCGAAGGGGCTTGAGCACCGTAGCGACAAGGTCGGTGCATGACCCCACCGACTCAGCGAAAATAACATCAGGTGAGATGCCAGCCGTCATTCGTTGAATCTGCTCATCGAGCTGGTCGTAGTTGCAGCAAAAGCAACCTCCGGCTACCTGTGCAGACGAAATCCCTTCCGCACTGAGGAACTCGCTGTCAACAAGGTATTGCCCCTGGTCGTTGGTGATCACGCCAACTTTTAGGCCTTGCTGCGTAAGTTGTTGACAAGCGACTGCAATTGCGGTCGTTTTACCGCTTCCCAGAAAACCTCCGACCAGATGCATCTTCATTGCTCATTCATTTTCACCTGAATTTACTAAACATTTCTTTCGATAGCCGTTTATTAAAATCCAACGAGCACAAACAACCTTGATCAATATATAATTTTCCGAAACCAACTTGGACGGGGCTCACCATTGCCTACTCCAGGAGTAACGACTACTCATTTCTCAGGCAATCAACCGGATTAGCCTTGGCAGCCTTCATCGTGAAACCTGAGGCCACGGCAACAGTGGTAAGCAACACGATCACCACCGGAATACCATACACCCACCACTGAAGCGGTGCAGCATAAGCAAAATTGGCCAGCCACTCGTCCACAGCCAGTACTGACAGCGGCACCGTGACAGCCGCCGCCACCACAACAAGTCGAATAAACCGCCACGAAAAAAGGGTCACAATGCCGGCCATTGATGCACCAAGCACCTTCCTGATGCCAATTTCTTTCTTCCGCTGTTCGGCTACATACGACACTAACCCAATAAGGCCCATGCAGGAAATAAAGATGGCCAAAATCGAGAAAGACCCTGCAAGTGTCATGGATTTCTCTTCAGCCAAATACATCCTGCCAAGCGATTCATCAAGAAAAGTATAATTCAGCGGATAGCCCGAAGCCGACCTGCTCCACTCCCGTTCCAAAGTAGTCAAAGCGCCTGAAACATCGTTGCCATTGAGCTTTACTATCCCGACAGTCTCCTCATTGCTAAACCAAATCACCATGGGCTCAATCTTGTTTTGGAGTGACCTGGCATGAAAGTCTTTGACGACCCCGATTATATTGCCTCCTGGGAGTCGGAATACAACCAGCGCATGGGTGTGCCAACAACTCGGCCAGGCTGTTTGTCGAGGCCTAAAAACTCAACCAGGGTCTCGTTGACCAAATAGCCCTGTGTTTCATCTGTCGGAAACTCCCTGGAAAATTGCCTGCCTTCAGCTAACTCGATTCCAAGCGCATCGAGGTAACCATAGTCGGCGGTGATGTAGGTAAATGCTTTGATCCGTTTTTCTTCACCCACCTGAACTTCAAAAATATTGTGGCCGGTGATATTTCCGGGCACATCGCTTCCCCTGCTAACGGCCGCAATTCCATGATGATTTAATAGTGCGTTTTTAAAGCTTTCAAATTTCTCTCCCTCCAAATCATTCGTCAGTTGAAAATGAACTACCAGGTCTTTTTCGTAACCCATTTTAGCTTCTTTCATGTAAGAAAGCTGGCTGCTGATGACCAATGTTCCGATGAGCAGAAATACCGATATACTGAATTGGATGACAGTCAATATATTTCGAAAGCCCACCTTACCACCTTTTGCATTTCCTCCTCTAAGAGTTGAAGAAGGAGTGAACGACGATAAGTAAAAAGCAGGATAGCTGCCTGCTACGAACGCTGTCGCAATGATGATACCCAACAGTTGAGTAACGAATTGCCAGTCATTGTCTATATCAAAAGTAAGTCGCAAGCCCAGGGCGTCATTGAACCAGGGAACTGCCAGCCAGAAAAGAAGCAGGCTCAGGACACCTGCTATTAAGACGATGAAAAAAGCCTCACTCAAAAACTGAAATATAAGCTGCCTCCTCACAGCGCCCATCACTTTTCTCACTCCTACTTCTTTAGCCCGGCCTACCGCCCTGGCAGTGGAAAGGTTCATGAAGTTGAAACACGCAATGAGAATGATGAAAATGGCTACTGCTAAGAAAATATAGACATGGCTGATATTTGATGTAGGGCCGTCTCCTCGAATTCCCTGAGTGAAGTGAATGTCGGAAAGCGGTTGAAGCCAATGTGCGGCCGCCTCCTCACCATCACCAAAAGTGCCTAACTGCTTCATTTTGGCCACCATAGCTTGCGTCACTTTTTGATGAAAATCAGTCATATCTACGACATCCGGCGCATACAAGTAGGTGGAGAAATTCCAATTGTTCATGCTGGTAAGCACAGTCTGGTCAGCTCCATAAAATTTTGGCAGTGATGCCACAGATACCAGATAAGAAAACTGAAGATGGCTATTGGCAGGAACATCTTCGAAAACGCCCGTAACTTCCAATTCGAGGTTACTATCATAGGTAATCACCTGGCCTATGGGGGTTTCGTCTCCAAAAACAGCTTCAGCAATAGTTTTGGAGATAACTACGGTGAGAGGACGAGTCAACACATCCGCTGAGTTCCCCTCTTGCAGCCGGAATGAAAACATGTTGAAGAAGTTGCTGTCTGCAAGAGATAGAGTTGCTGCGGGGAGTTCTTTTCCCTTCCATTTCAAGAAAGGTTGTTCTTCCCATTCCGTATACCTAACTGCTTGCTCAACCTCGGGAACGGTGGCTTTCAGATGAGGAGCTATGCCTGCAGCTGTCTGTACCTGAAGTGTCATTTGCCCATCTTTGGCAAACTGCGGTATATACCTGTAGATATGCTCCCCCTTTGTGTGAAAGTCGTCAAAGCTTAGCTCATACCGAACATACAAACCGATCAAAAAACAGCTCGCCAGTCCGAGGGCCAGGCCCAGGACGTTCAGTACTGTGTGGCCTGGGTGCCGAATGATATTTCTCCAGGCGATAGTCACGTAATTTCTTAGCATACCAGTATTTGTTAGTCTGTTTTCAAAAGTATCCCTCATCAATATCCCCGGCCTGAAAAACCTGAGCACATTCCATTTAAATTTCCGTCCCGCCTTTCTTTCACCAAAAGCTTCAACATCCTCATCAAACTGCTCCAGCAAGTCGCCTTCAATGCCTTCATAAAGCCCGGAAGGGCAAAACCAGCGGAGGAAGCGGAGCCAGGTGGGAGACGGTTTATTCATAGCGCAGACTGTTTACCGGATTGCTAACTGCCACTCTCCACGACCGAAGGATGACTGTCGCTAAGGCCAGCCCAAAAACGCTCAGCAATGGAACAATGAAAAGCCATAAGTCAACATCAATTCGAAAGGCATAGGTATTGAGCCATGATTCAAGCGCCAGCCAAACAATAGGAACCGCCAATAACGAAGCAACCAAAATTAGCCGGAAGAAATCTTTGGAAAGCAGAGCAAGAATATTCTCCACCGTCGCTCCAAGTACCTTTCTGATCCCGATCTCTTTTGTTCGTTGGATAGTGCTGTAAGCCACCAGACCAAATAGCCCCAGGCATGCGATGATGATTGCAAAGAGTGAGAAGAAAAGAAACAGCGAGGTGAATACAGTTTCGGCCTGGTACTTATTCTCAAAATGACTGTCGAGAAAGAAGTATTGAAAGGGTTGCTCTGGTGCGGCTTCTTTCCATGCGGCTTCAATTTCGGCCAGAGCTTCCTGGTAGCGATTGCCTGTTGTGCCACCAGTCACTTTCACAAAGAAAAACCTGCTGTTCCAGCTTCTGTCCCATTCCTTATAGGGGACATACACTATGGGCTCATAGGAGTTTTTTAGAGAAAGCTGGTTGTAATTTTTGATCACCCCCACAATTCTGCTGTCTACTTCCTGCAGATTGTGCATAGGCTCGTCTACGATTTCGAACGGGTCTTCAAAACCCAGTAAACGGGCCGCTGATTCGTTGACAATGGCCGATTTTTGGTCTGCAATATTCGCAGGATCAAATGAGCGGCCGGCCAGCAGTGCAATCTCCAGGGTGTTAAAAAAATCCTCATCAATACTGACGATTTTTAGCTCCTTTGGCTCTGTCTGATCGCCAACAGTTACATTGGCTTTCAGGCCCAGCAAGTTAACCTCGTCGCCAGGGGCAGCCGACGAAAAGCCCACCGACTCCACAAAGCTTACCCCATTCAGTTTGGATTTGAAGCTCTCATAAACCTTAGGCGACTGAGAGCCATACCCTTTCACTACAATGACCTGATCCATGTTCATGCCCAGGTCATAGTCTTTCATGAAACGAAGCTGTTGGTAAAGCGACCAGGTACCAGTAGTAAAGGCGACACAGAAGACAAACTGCACCACAATAAGCACTTTTCTCAACTCAATTTTTCTCCCAAACCCTGCCGCTCCTTGTCTGCCCCCTTTCAGGGCTTCTATCACCTTGATCCGGGTAATGATCAAAACAGGATATACCACCGAGAGCAAGATGCCTGCTACTACGATGGCTATTGCAGACGCAATCATTGAAGTTGTAACGATGCCATTCTGCCAGGCAGGCCACTTCAGCTCAAAAGCATTTTCTATAAAAAGGATGCTGCTTGCGGAAATGAGAAAAGCCACAATGACAGAAAGTAATTTCAGCAACGCAGATTCTACCAACAGCTGGCCCACCAATTGACGACGAGTTGAACCAATGATTTTCCTCACGCCAATCTCACGGCTCCTTTCGATAGCCTTTACCGTAGATAAGTTAATATAGTTGATATAAGCGCTTAGCAGGATGCCTATCATCACCAGCTGCAGGAGAAAAACCCCATTGCCGTCACCATTGACTTTGAGCTCATTTTTCAAAGCAGAATGCAAATGGATGTCACTGATGGGCTGCAACCTGAAGTCAATAGCATCGCTGAAATAGGTCATTTCGTCTCCATGCTGAGCCACCCTAAGCTTCGATATTCTGTTTTCTAGTTCAGCAATATTACTTCCCTCCTTAATCAGCAGATAGGTGTAAGTGTAGTCCCAGTGCCAGTAAGTGCTCCCGTTGCTCAGCCCGGGAAAAATTGTGCTGTACGAAATCAGGAAGTCGAAATTCATGTGAGAGTTACCGGGAGGATCCTGAATGACGCCTGTCACCTTAAAATTGCTTTCTCCAAAGGTGGCCGGGCCCAGGTTTCCATGTGAGTCAATCGTTATGAGTTTACCCATAGGGTTTTGGCTCCCAAAAAACTTTGCAGCACTGGAAGCAGTAATGACCAGCGAAAATGGGTCACTTAGTGCCAGATCAGCGTCTCCCTGAAGAAGCTTGAAAGAAAATATTTTCAGAAAGCCAGGGTCAGCGAAAAACACTTCCAAGTCAGCCAGGCTTACCTCGTTATAAACAGCCCAATACTCACCGGTAAATACACTGAGAGGAGCAAAGCGGGTATATTCCAGCACTTCCGGAAAGGCGTCCTTTACTGAAGGGCCCGACCATGGCACTGTTGTAGCCCGTGCATCATCTGCAACTGTCTGCCTGTTCCAAACCGTCGTTACCCGGTAAATCTGGCCCTTATTAGCATGCAGGCTTTCGTAGCTTTTCTCATAACCGACATACTGATAAATCAGAAAAGCAGCCGACATGCCGAGGGATAGCCCCAAAACATTAACAATGGTAAATGCCCTATTCTTAGTTAGCTGCCGATAAGAAACCTTCAGGTGATTTCCAAACATCCCCGTATTCATTAAATGGCGGTTAAAACTGTTTCTCATCAAAATTCCCGGCCGGAAAAACCGGAGCACATTCCATTTGAATCTCCGACGAGCTTTGATATCACCAAGCGTTTCTACATCAACCTCAAACTGCTCCAGCAAATCGCCTTCTATCCCTTCGTAGAGATTCGGAGGACAAAACCAGCGGAGGAAGCGAAGCCACCGAGTTGCTAAACCTTTATGTAAGTGCTTGTTTGGCATTCTTTTATCCAAAATTCAACTGAGGAATTAGCTTCCAAAGATCCATTCGTGACTCTTTCATGTCTTTGAGAATAGCCAGGCCGGCATTGGTAATGGTAAAAATTCGTTTACGGCGACCACCTCTTTCATTGGTGGCTCCACCCATGCCCGATTTTACATACCCTTTGTCTTCTAGTCGGTACAAGGTCACGTGCACAGCACTGAGGTTCACCTCCCTGCCGACCTTAGCTTTTATTTCACCAACGATGGCATTGCCGTATGCCTCTTCCTGAAGGATGGCCACAATGGTCAGCACCAGCTCTTCAAATTCACCTATGTATGATTTGCTCATTAGTATATAGATTGTAAAACAAATAAAAGCATTTCTATATTAATTGTAAAAGAAATGCTAATTAAATTTTGTCCCGGTACAAATTGCAAAAGCCCTCTTATTTGCCAATCTTCAATCCGCTTTAAACCTACTTATAAGATGAAATCATTTACTGCATGGCGAATCGTTGTCGCCGCAGCCATTTTGCTCGTTCTTCTGAGCTTTGGCGTAATCTTCAAACCCGGCAATGCCGAGCCGCTTTTTCTTTCCCTGCCTTACGTATTCTGGAGTAGCATCCTCATCACTGCGCTGCTGGTGGCACTCACTTTTATAGGAACCCGGGTTTTCCCGCATAAAGAAGATTGATATGACCACCTGGCTGATTATTTTCTTCATCATCTTCATTGGCCTGCTGGTGCTGGCCTCTGTTAAATCCTATCAAAAAAATAGAACTTCGGACGAATTCATGCTGGCCGGGTCTGCCATAGGTGCCTTCCTGGGCTTCATGACCTTTGCTGCCGCATTGTTCAGCGCCTTCACATTCATGGGCATGCCCGACTTCTTCCGTAACCACGGGGTAGGTGCCTGGATCTTCCTGGCCTTTTCGGATGCACTGATGGTATTCTTTATCATCTGGTTTGGCTACAAGCTTCGTAAGCTGGCCAAAGCCAAGGGTTTTCAAGGGATAGCGGGTTTGCTAGTTAAGTGCTACCATTCTCCCTGGGCAGGCTACCTATTCTTCTTAACCGCCTTCTTGTTTCTTATTCCTTATGTCGCCATACAGATCAGGGGCATCTCCATCTTCCTCAACGCAGCTTTTCCTGATGCCATTCCCTCATGGGGCTGGTCGGCAGGCACGGTGGTGATTATGTTGATTTATGCAGAAATTGGCGGCCTCAAAGCCATTGTATACAGCGACGCCATCCAGGGCATTTTGCTGCTGGTCGTTATTTGGATCATTGGACTTGCCTGCCTCGAAATGTCGGGCGGACTTGGTCAGTTGATGGCGAATATTGGCACACAAAACCCAGACCTACTCACGCTACCTGGCCCAAAAGGCTTGTTCAGCACACAATTCCTGATCGGATCCGCCATCGCTATTGTGATGATTCCGGTGACACAGCCGCAACTCACTACCCGGCTAATCGTGATGAAGGACCTGAGTTCGGTGCATAAAATGACCTACGCCGTGGGGCTCTTCGCAATACTAGTGATTCTCCCCACTGCGTTCATCGGCTTGTATGGTGCGCTGAAATATCCAGATGTGTCTACGTCAGAGTTTCTATCCTCAGCGCTACTATTTGACCAGGCCAATCCGGTAGCTGCACTGGCCGTTGTCGGTCTTTTCGCAGCCTGCCTTTCTACCACTAATGCGCAGATTTTTGCCCTTGGCTCCGAACTCCGGTCGTTGCTTTCAGGCGAGGACAAAACAGTGATGCGGTATACGAAAATCTCGCTACTGGTATTCTCATTAGTAGTGCTCATTTTTTCCATTTACATGAGCGACCAACTGGTGTTGCTGGCCAGGTTGAGCTTTACAGGCACCTCGGTCATGGCACCGCTAGTGCTCGCTGCGGTTATCTTTGAAAACCCACCCAAAGTACTGATGATCACTTGCGGGCTGGCATTACTCAGTGTCATCTTGTCGATCGCTTCGGTGATACCTGCACAAATCGGCGGATTTAATTTTGACATCGTGCTGTACATGGTGCATGGCGGTTTGAGCGTCTTGATAATGGTATTACACAAAAAATAGGCAGGGTAAGGCAAGAAAGCTCACATGGCTTGACGTAGCCACTTTACTGATCTTTGAGAGAAGAGGTAATCCTCTTGCTTTTTAAACATATAGGAACGAAATGAAAATA
Source organism: Imperialibacter sp. EC-SDR9 (assembly GCF_902498805.1). Taxonomy (GTDB): domain Bacteria; phylum Bacteroidota; class Bacteroidia; order Cytophagales; family Cyclobacteriaceae; genus Imperialibacter. The sequence goes on from NZ_LR701576.1 coordinate 301,646, forward strand.
GACAACCAACTGAAGGTTGAACACTTAGAAAAAAGCCTTAACCAATTTTGGGATTTGTCAGGTCAGAAAATCCTGGCGATTGAAAAACAATACGATGGCCAAGCCGGAACGCCTGTCTTTACCGTAGAAGGCAAATACACTACCCGTGGGTGGACAGAATGGACGCAGGGCTTCCAGTTTGGGTCGGCACTGTTGCAATATGATGCTACCGGAGAAAAGGAATTTCTGCAAATAGGCAGAAAAAATACGGTCGAAAAAATGGCACCCCACCTCACCCACAAAGGGGTTCACGACCATGGCTTTAACAATATCAGCACCTACGGCAATTTGCTAAGACTGATGCATGAAGGCAAAACTGAACACAACGAGTGGGAAAAGAATTTCTATGAGCTGGCCATCAAGGTAAGTGGTGCCGTGCAAGCTATGCGTTGGACAACTACAAAAAATGGCGGCTATATTTATTCTTTCAACGGCCCACATTCCTTGTTTGTCGACACCGTTCGTTCCTGCCGCATCCTGATGATGAGCCATGTAATGGGGCACTCACTGATGGGTGAAAACGACGAGAAAATCAGCCTGCTAAAGAGGACTGTGCGGCACCTGATCTCGACCGCCAACTATTCGGTGTTTTACGGAGAAGGCCGTGACCTGTATGATCTTTGGGGACGCACGGCCCATGAAAGCATTTTCAATACCAACGACGGTAACTTTCGCAGCGTGAGCACACAGCAAGGCTACACCGGCATGAGCACCTGGACTCGAGGACTGGCCTGGGCTATGTGCGGTTTTCCAGAGGAGCTTGAGTTCTTCGAAAAAGTACCTGAGTCGGCACTGGAAGGAGTTATATCTAAAAAGGATTTGATGGCTTTGATGCTGAAGGCGGCCAAGGCTACCTGCGATTTCTATATTGAAAATTCATGTACAGATGGCATCCCTTACTGGGATACAGGAGCTCCTGGCCTGGTACACATGGGCGACTATTTATCACAACCTTCCGATCCTTTTAATGCCCACGAGCCGGTAGACAGCTCTGCAGCCGCCATTGGCGCACAAGGGCTTCTGAGGCTTGGCAAGTACCTGAACGAACCAAAATATACGCAAGCGGGGCTAACGGCCGCAAAGGCGCTTTTCAGTGAGCCTTATCTTTCGACTGACCCAGCACACCAAGGGTTGACTCTACATTCTGTTTACCACCGCCCTAATGATTGGGATCATGTGCCTGCGGGACAAAAGGTACCTTGTGGCGAGTCGAGCATGTGGGGGGATTATCATGCCAGGGAATTGGCCCTGTACCTGACCAAACAGCTGAAAGGTGAAGAATATTATACGTTTTTTAATGGATTAATGGCTTAAGATCAATGGCTACGAAAAGCAGACCGGTATTTAAAAGAGTAGCGCAGCTCAAAACTGCGGAAGACCTTACCAGCTACCTGGGAGAAATTGGGGCAGACATTCCATTTGATGCTGAATTGGCCACTACCAATTCTCCATACGGTCAACCCTATTCGCTGAATTCGGGCAGAACCGTCGGCAACCGCTTTTGCATCCTGCCCATGGAAGGCTGGGATGGAACCACGGACGGAAGGCCTTCGGAGCATACCAAAAGACGCTGGCATCATTTCGCCATCAGTGGAGCTAAACTGCTATGGGGCTGTGAGGCGGTGGCTGTGCACCCAGAAGGCAGGGCCAATCCCAATCAGCTGATGATCAACGAGGATACCTTTCCAGAATTCGTCAGCCTTTACGAGTCGTTGGTCAAAGATCATCAGGAGCAATTTAGCAGCGCCGACGATCTGGTTATCGGCCTCCAGCTGACCCACTCTGGCAGGTTTTGCAAACCGTTCGACAAGAAAAAACTACAGCCAAAGATACTCTACGCCCACCCTGTCCTGAACAAGAAATTTGGACTTGGCGACGACTATCCGGTAATGAGCGACGAGGACATCGATAGCCTCATTGAAGATTTTATCCGGGCGGCTGTGCTGGCACAAAAGGCGGGCTTCCATTTCGTAGACATTAAACATTGTCATGGCTATTTAGGTCATGAGTTTCTGAGTGCCATTGACAGGGGAGGTAAATACGGCGGTTCCTTCGAAAACAGGACCCGCTTTCTTACCTCGATCGTAGAAGGTATTAGAAAGGAAGCTCCCGGGTTAGAAATTGGCGTGAGATTGAGCGCAATTGATTTGTTGCCGTTTACACAAGCCGAAGACAAAGTAGGTGAGCCTTACGAAGTAACAGGCCACTATAACTATGCTTTCGGTGGTGAAAAAACGGGCCTTAGCTACGACCTGACCGAAACAAAAAAGTTTCTGCATTTGCTGGAGGAGCTCGACATCGAACTGCTTTGCATCACTGCTGGCAGCCCTTATTACAATCCGCACGTAACCAGGCCTGCTCTTTTCCCTCCTTCCGACGGCTACCTGCCACCAGAGGATCCACTTGTAGGTGTTGCCCGTCACCTGGAAGTAGTGGCGGCACTCAAAAAGGATTTTCCTAATCTCGCTATTGTTGGGTCAGGGTATTCCTACCTGCAGGAGTGGCTACCCAACGTAGGGCAAGCCGTACTGAAGAATGGTGACGTGGATTTTGTGGGCATTGGCCGGATGGTGATCTCCTACCCAGAAATGCCGGCAGATATATTGTCAGGCGAAGGGATGAAAAGGGCGAAAATTTGCCGTACTTTCTCCGACTGCACCACAGGCCCACGCAACGGCATGATCTCAGGATGCTTCCCGCTTGACCCTTACTATAAGCAGATGGAAGAAGCCAAGCTGATCAAAGAAATCAAGAAAGAGCTCTGATATGTCGGATAGAAAAGTAGCGCTGATTACCGGAGGAACACGAGGAATTGGCTTCGGTATTGCGAAGTCCCTTGCAACGGCGGGCTATGACCTGGCCCTGAACGGCATGCGGCCGGCAGAGGACATCAAAGAAGTGATTGGTGTGCTGGAAAAGCTGGGAGCGAAAGTGGCTTATGTGCAAGGCAACCTGGGCGTGAAGGAAGACAGGGAAAAAATGGTATTTCAGACCCTGGCTCATTTTAAAAGGCTGAATTTGCTGGTGAACAATGCTGGAGTGGCTCCCAGGGTTCGCAAAGATGTGCTGGAGATTGATGAGGACGACTACGACTACATGCTCGACATCAACCTCAAAGGCACTTTTTTTCTTTCTCAGCTGGTAGCTAACCAAATGCTGAAAGAGAAAGCATCAGTGCCCGAGTTTGAAGGAAGCATCATTACCATCTCCTCCATTTCGGCAGAAGTGGCGTCCATTAACCGTGGAGAATACTGTATGGCCAAGGCGGGGCTGGGCATGATGACCAAACTGCTAGCGACCAGACTAGGGGAAGCTGGCATTCCTGTGTATGAAGTACGCCCTGGCGTGATCGAAACCGACATGATCAGTAAAGTGAAAGGCAAGTACGAAGACCTGATAGCCAATGGCCTTACTGTGGAAAAGAGGCTGGGCCAGCCGGAAGACATCGGGAAGATTGTGGCGTCCTTGGCCACAGGTGGTATTCCTTACGCTACCGGTCAAGTGATTGTGGCAGATGGTGGGTTGACGTTGAGGAGGCTGTAAGTTGAAGGTCTGTCGGGGGACAGGCCATGGGGTCGAGTCAATGACTTGTCAATACCATACCAAGATTGTCACAGAATTGGCGTCACTTAGCAGAGCGCTTCTTATTTTCATCTGCACTTTGCATATAGTACTTTTTCAGTTGGTCAAAGTTCATGCCCTCCGTTTCTTTGTCAATTTTATCTCGAATCTCACGCATCATTGTGACGGCGTCGAATTTTTTTTCAGTTACTTCCTTAGTTTTCATAATTCACGATCTCTCTCGGTGTTCTGATTTCAATTGTTCGGTAACCATTCTGAAGGTTAATCCCATTATATAAATGAATCTTATTAAGGTTAACTATGTGTTTGAAATTCCAGCTCGTCAGAATCTCAATTTGGTTTACCGTGGCTGTTGCAATATGGCGGCAGTCCGCCAGGCTTTTTATGCCGACGATTCCATTATTTACGTAACTCCTCGCCAATTCCTCCGTCTTTTGATCTAACTCAACATAAAGCTTATGCTCTTCAGAGACCCCATCCAAAAACGAGCCAATCTTGGCAGGTGCAAATTTAAGCTCTTTTGTCAGCAGCTCAGATATAACAATTTTGAATTCCCCTTTCTTCACCGCATCAAAGAAAATTTTTGTCCAGAACTCGAATTCTTCATCAAAATACCCCCCAACAACTGAAGTGTCGATATACACCTTTCTAACCATTCATTAAAGTTCGTCAAACGTTCACGTCTTTGCAAGCAGCACATTACCCTGTAATCATAGCTGATGGAGTATTGACATTGAGGAGATTATGAAGATTGTAACCACCAAAGCCAGTAAAAACTTCAAACAGGTGCTTTTTGCAGAAAAAGTCGCAAAAAACTCGCTCACTATTGATACCTTGATAAAAATTCAAATTCAATGAACAGATTATTCCCTCTTCTTTTTGCCACTATTCTAATGGTAGCGTGCTCTGAAACCAAAAAAGCAGAACAAAAAGAAGTCTCAGAAAATGACTGGGTAGTACTGTTTGATGGAACATCTACTGATTCGTTGAGAGGATATGGAATAGATGTATTTCCAGAGGGTGTCTGGCTGGTTGAAAACGGCATGTTGGTCACCAATCCAGACACTGCCAACAGGGATTTGCTGACCAAGGGCCGTTACAGAAACTTTGAGCTTGAATACGAATGGGCGGTGGACACTGCAGCCAATTCAGGCGTATTTTTTCATATGCAGGAGAACCTAACCATGGAAGCTGGCAATGGCAATAGCCCCAACTGGCTGGACAACTTTGAAATTCAGGTATTGGACGACATCTATTTCAACGATACCGCAGCGGTAAGATCGGCTGGGTCGCTTTACGACCTGATCAAGCCCACAAATAAAAAACTTAAGCCAATCGGTGATTTCAATCAAGCTAAACTCATCCACAACAACGGCCATGTGGAGCATTGGCTCAACGGTGTCAAAGTGTTGGAGTTTGAAATCGGGAGCCTTGAAATGACAAAGCTGCTAGCTGACAGCAAATTCTCAAGCAACCCAGATTATCATTCTGACAAAGAAGGCCATATCATGTTCCAGCATCATGGACAAAGGGTGTATTATAAGAATATTAGGGTGAAGAGGCTTTAGCTTAAGAGTCGGACTTGCTGAGAGATGGTCTGTCAGGGGACAGGCCAAGGGGATTGGAGGAAGTAGAATTTAGGCCCTTTTGGGTTCCTTGCAATTTTCAAACTACTCTCTCAATTGTGTGAAGTTCTGCTCATTACAAACCAAGGGTGAGGGTGAGAAGGCTTTAGGGGATAAGCCTTCAGAAACAGGCTCTGAAGTAATTGAAGCTGTAACTATATGAGAGATTAATTGAGGCACCCTTTCAAAAGAAACTTGTGATTTCCGAGCTCACGGAACTCTTGTCCAACTGGCTTATTCAAACAAATATTGACTGTGTCATCAATTACTTGCAACTCAAAATCGGAGTTCTGTGAAGTGGCATCGTTAAGAAACAACTCTGAAATATCCATCGTGTCCGCTTTTTCAACCAACTTGAACTCATAACGATAATTATCAATCCCTGTTTTATACAGTAAACAAATAACCTTTTTATCTCCCACTTCGCCGACATCGATCGCCTCCTGAAATTCATTTTGATAGAGCATATTGCAACTTGCGAACACCATCAAAAGACACGATACTGCTATAGCCTTGACTTTCATAACTGATTCCGCCGAATCACCTCCCCTGCTCAAATACAAAAATCCCTTTCTTGTTGGCAATCACCACATCAGTCAGGCCGTCTTTATTGATGTCTTCCGCTACTACATTGAGGCCTACGCCTGAGTCATTATCGATTTCGTGAGCGATCCACTTGGGTTCTTTGCCTTGCACGTATTCAAACCAGTAGAGGTAGGCAGGCTCCAAAGCACCCGTGCCCTGGCGCATGTGGGCGTAGTAGCGCTTGCCAGTGACAAAATCTTTTTTGCCATCGCCGTTGATGTCGGTAAAGGCCACGGCATGGGTTTCTGACATTTCGTCGGTGATGAGGTGGCGGGTGAACTTCTGGTTACTACCGTCTCCTTCGTTTTCATACCACCAGATGCCTCTCTCGTGGGCCGAAGCAGAGAAAACATCCAGATGTCCGTCTTGCGTAAAGTCGTAAGTATACATGTGGGAGCATGGCTCGCCAAGGTTGGATGGATGCCAGAACCAGGCAGGCTGTGTCACATCACTCGGCGCTTCCCACCAACCCTCTCTGATCACCACGTCTTTGCGACCGTCGCCGTTCACGTCGGCATGGCCAAGACCATGGGAGAAGTTTTCAGAACCGGGAGTGCCGGGCAAACTAATAGTGTGTTTCTTCCAGGTGACATCACCTTTTTTGCTGGGCGATTTCAGCCAGATCATTTGCTTGTTGGTCACATCGCCGCACAGGATGTCCTTTCGGCCGTCGCCATCCACATCATAAAACCCGGGTGATTCGTTGCCCACAGTTTCGTGGATCATGTATTCTTTCCAGTAGCCTTCCTTACCCTGAGGGTTCTCATGCCAGTACACCGCCTTGCCCGGGAAATCGACCCGAATGAAATCAATCCATCCGTCCTGGTTCACGTCGAGGGAGAAATTGAGCATGGAGTTGCTCCATTCTTTTTCAGCTACGTAGAGTTTGGGTTCGTAGATTTCATGTCTTGTCCAGTTAGGAGCTTCGAACCAGAAGGGGCCTGCCATGACGTCGGTGAGGCCGTCGTTGTTGACGTCGCCGACGGCTACTCCTTCGGAGACGAACTTATCGAAGAGGATGGTTTTTTTGAAGGGGATGTCATCGGCGACGATATGGTTTTTCATGAGTTGGGCGTAGCATTGTATTGAAAAGAATACGATGACTACAGAAGTGGCAATTTTCTTCATACTGTGAACAATTTTCATCTAAATAACCATCGCCCTCAAGCCGGGCAGGCTCCTACTTTTTAAAAGCGGTTCCCCGCCGGGACAAAAAGTAGGCAAAAGTCTTTGAAGAATTAAACGCTCAAGCCTTTGCCCTCAACAGCCCGCCAATTCTTCGGCCACCCTCCTGAATGGGCGCATCTACAATTGAAAATTCTTTACACAATAGTTGATCTATCTCGTGACTTAACCGAGGTCTGTCCCCTGACAGGCCTCGACACAATTGTCTTACTTCTGTGTAAGCAAATAGCCCAGCAAAGCATCAAAATCAGTTTCGCTGATGGACTCACCGAAGGCGTCGGGCATCAGGGTGTATTGGGACGCTTTTTTCTCCTTGATATCGGTTTTGCTTAGCGTAAATTCCTGGCCGGCGGCATTAGCATACACTTCCAGCTCGCCTTCATCCCGTCTGAACAAGCCGCTCACCACTTTGCCGTCATTCAAGGTAACTGTGTACGTTTTGAATGCCTGCGAAATGTTCCTGTTCGGATCCAGAATCTTTTCTGCCAATGCTCTCCTGCCCCAGTTTCCAATGCCATCGAGCTGCGGCCCGATCACGCCGCCATCGTTGTTGATTTGATGGCAAACATTGCAGTTATTCATAAACACAGCCTTACCCAGCTCCACGTCAGGCTTAGGATCAAACCTGGCCAATCTGGCATCAATCAGTTTTTGCCTTTCCTCCAGCACAGACTCCAAACCTGTTGTTAGTGCATCATATTCTTTTTTCTGCGTAGAAGTCAGCTTTGATAGTAGCTGCTCGTTCACTCTTCTGTCCATGAGTATCCGGGGCGGGATGAAGCCATCCTTCGCTGCTTTCAGTAAGCTGGCTAGGCCTTCGGCTGAGTTCACAAACACCGAAGCGATGGCTACCTGCAATCCGCTGGGCGCATCTTTCAGCGATTTATTCAGCAACGGCGTTACACCGGCATAAGATGATGTGCCAATTGTTCTGGCCAGCTCTTCCCGGAAGGCAGGCTCTTCCTCAGCGCTAATTAATTTGGCTTCTACCATATTAATATTGCCTTTGCCGTTAATGTCCAGCAATGCTTTGGCTGCAGCCGCCCTGGGTTTGCTTTTGGCCCACGAAGCATTCAGCAGGTCACGGAGACCTTGTTCATAGCTTGTCAGTTTATTTTGGCTGGCAATGTTCGCCGCAAATTCCTGACGCTGAGAAATCTCCTCAAAGTACTCATACTCCTCATCAGCATGTGCTGACGGCTGGTCAGCCACCAGCTGAGGTTTTGTCTCCAGATTTTTCAGGAAGTCACCAGCAAAGCTTGTAGCCCAATTGGTCATTTGTTTGGCATTGGCAGAACCTCCTCGCTGACCGATACCAGTTTGGATCGTGTTGTACAGCGTATATTGACCGGCCGCATTGCCATTGAATTTCTCTTTGATAAAATCAATCGCCGAAGTAAGCTGTGCTTCCGGAACGAAACGTCCTACGTGCTGTAAGTACACCACCATGCGGTCGTGTGGGGCATTGTACTTCTTTATGTTGTCGTAGATGAAACCAGAGGCGATGGCAGAAGGCACGTCGGTCATGGCGTCCATCAGGACTTTTGTTTCCGCTTCGTTCCAGGTTTGGCCTACGGCACCAGCAAGGATATCGGCATTTTTGAGATGATCACGGAGAGCTATCATCAAAGTGTATCGAAGGTGGGTGTCTTGCGTCGGCACCGCCAATGCCGCTGTCACAAGTGGTTTGATGCTGGCAGCATCATGATGCCTCACGAAAACACCAGCCGCCGCTCTCTGCGTGTGAGGATCGCTATGTTTTAACCCATCCAGCGCCAGAGATCTCGTCTCATCATTCAACGATTCATATTCTGTCAGGAGACGATAGGCGTGCACCCTGACCTCCTGATCGCTTTCTGTAGCAGCACTTTTTAACTCTGTGTCCGACAGAGCTTCAAGCGTCTTTAGCGCCCACATGGCATGCACTTTCTGCTTGGAAGAAGCTTTACCATCCGCCAAAAGTGCTTTTAGCGGCTGCGCCGCCTCATCAGCCTTGTAGTCTACCAGTCGGTTCGACGCCATCATCCGTTGCGAAAAAGTACTCTGGCCAAGACCTTTGATCAGCTCGTCGAGGCTTGCATTTGACCAATCCACCCGATCGGTTGTCTCCCCTTTGTAAGTAATTCTCCAGATACGACCGCTCTTCCTGTCCCGACCAGGGTGATCTAACGGTACCTCGTAGTGCCCAATGATGCGGTTATAGAAGTCTGCGATATAAAGAGCACCATCAGGGCCAATTTTCACATCCACCGGGCGGAACCAAGGGTCTTCGCTCACCAAAAAATCTTTTTGAAGCGTTGCTACTGGCGTCGACCCAATATAAGTAATCGTATTGCGACTCACCCTGCAGGCCACCACATCGCCGGAGTAAAAGCTGTTTCTGTATTCTTCGGGAAAAGCCTCTCCGTTGTAGTAGTCTAGTCCGGAAAGGGCAGTGGAACCAATCTGGTAATTCATCATCTGCGGTCCAAAGCCGAGGCCCGGTGGCTTTTTCCCAAAGTGTGGATAATCACCCTGGCTGATGATCTGGAAAATGGGCATGGTGTGGCAGTCGGCAGAGTAGACGTAGCCAAGATCGTCCACAGCAAACCCAAAAGGGTTGACCCGGCCGAAAGTAGTCTGCTCCACCCGGCTGCCATCGATACGAAAGCGGAAAGTATTGCCAGACGTCATGCTTATTGAATCGTGGTCAGCGCCAGATACTTTTGAAGCATTTCGAAAACCATGCGAGGAGTGGATCCAGCCGTCATGTGCACGAAGGAAATTATTGATCATGCCATGGGTATCGACATGATCAAATGGGCCTACAAGTACTCTCTTCTCGTCATACTTATCATCTCCGTCTTTGTCTTCGAAATAGTAGATATTAGGAATACTATAAGCAATAGCGCCGCCTTTTACCGGCATAATGCCAATAGGAATATTGAGATCACTGGCGAAATCAGTGAATTTATCTGCCTTCCCATCGCCGTTGGTATCTTCAAGAATAGTGATCTTATCCTGCCCAGAACCTGTAGAAGCCTCATTAGGATATTCGATGGAATGCGTAACCCACAGCCTGCCCCTGTCGTCAAACTCCATGTTGATAGGTTTGGTGATATCGGGTTCAGAAGCATAGAGATTGATTTCAAACCCGGGAGGCAGGTGAAAGCCCTTCATTTCTTCCTCAGCGGTTTGGAAATCAGTCACCCGAATGTGGTCCTTAAAAAGCTCTGGGTCAATGAAGGAGTCGGGATCGTAAGGCTCTTCTTTTTTATTTTCCCGACAGGACGAGACAAAAAGAAAACAAAGGAATAGTAGTAGGTAGGCTCTCATAAAACATTGAGTACATTAAGTCTGGTTTAATTTACACCCTCCTTACCCATCCGCACGGAATCAGGTATAAGTTATTTTAATTAGTTGGAATCTCAAGGGGGTTTTTTGTGAGGCGGTTGGAAGAGAAGAAACCAAGGCAGCCAAGCTGTCCCAATTTTAACCTTAACGGGTATTGGCTAATTGTCCCGCTTTTTAGTATCCGGCCATTTAGAGAGGTGCTCATTCAGCTTTTCTCCCAGGATTTGAGAGAAAATAACAGCTCCCTCATTGTTAAGGTGAAAATAGTTTTTCCTTTTAGTACTGTCCATTACCAATTCGGCAAACTCTGCTGAATAAACATTCAATCTATACTCCTCAGGAAGCTCATAGAAAGTCTCATATATAAAAGTCGCCTCGTCTTCATCTTTGATTAATGGCGGTAGAATATAAATAATTCTAATTCCGTTGGCATTTGCCTTGTCGATTGTTTCTTCCAAATGGTATTTACTTTGCAACTTCCGCTGCGGATAATTCCCCGAATGCACATCTAATGTCAACCTGGAGTTTATAAGATTTGGCAGTTTCTCCTCGTCCCTCAGGTTATCGGGGTATGGTAAGTATCCGTTTTGTCGTAGACCTTTATGTGAATGATATCTGCCTGCAAAATTGACTATATTCAGGCGAGTACTCAGCATCCCTTTCAAGCTTGTTGCCATCTGCTGAGATAAGAATACAATATCAGAAAATGAATTTTCCGCGGTATTCGAGCTCATAAACTCAAACCAAGGGCCCATATTTCCAAAGTCCGGGCCTGGGCCCGTCAGCTCCACCAGCAAATAATCGACTCCTCTCTCTGTCACAATCTGATTTGAAATAACATTGATATAAGGAAAAGTAAGGCTTTGAAATCCAAGGTTTAAAGATTTCAAATGATGGCGGGCTGTCATGGAGTCGACTATAGAAGGGTCAACACCTCTCTCAACTCTGCTTGAGCCCAGAATGACGGTGTTAAAGCTCTCGTTTGTACTCAGTAATGTCCTTTTTCCATTGAGTGCCGATTGCCGGTCCTCCAAAGGGAACAAGGTACTTATGACTAGCCGTATCACAACCAGAAGTAGCACAAACAGAAGTGCTTTTAGAAAGACCTTTTTCACTCTAAAATTTAAAATAGTAAAATTCGTTGCTGGCAATCCCAAAATTCAGTATTGCCTCAACAAGCACAATATATATCGTCCATCGAAGTAGAAAAGACTTTTTGGCAATCCATTCACTAAAATCATTCAGCTTCATGGTCACATTAATAATGTCCATTAAAACAAATACTATCACACAAAAGCCAATTTCCTGAACCTCTTTTAGCGTGAGAGGATTTTTTCCGAAACTACCCCAGTCCAAACTATGTCCCAATATTATAGCACCAGCCTCCCACGATTCGGATTTAAACCACATTGCCGTAAAGGAAGTAGTCAGAAAAATAAAAGCTATACAGAAGAAGTTGAATACTCTAGGAAACCGCAGCAATCCAAATTTATCAAATTGTTTAAATCGCCATTTGTAGGTGAGGCGTTCAGTTGCTATCCATACGCCGTTCAGCGTTCCCCAAATTACGAAGCCCCAATTTGCTCCGTGCCACAACCCGGTGATAAAAAATACGAATAGCAGACTTAGGTAAAAGCGAACCTGCGTTCTTCCCTTTCCCAAAACGGCAAAGAAAAGGTAATCCCGAAACCAGTCACTAAGCGTAATATGCCACCCCTTCCAAAAATTTGCTTTAGAGTTGGCGAAATACACTCGATTGTCAAAGTTCTTCGAAAGCTTAACTCCAAAAAGCCTGGCCGAGCCAATTGCCATGTCGCTATATCCAGAGAAGTCGCAAAAAATCTGAACGGTAAAAAGACAGGAGCCGATCATAAGCGGCAACCCTTTGTACGTTTCAGGGCTCCCATAAACCAAATCCACCAGCCCCCCGATCCGGTCTCCAACTACCATTTTTTTAAATAGCCCCCAAAGGATAAGCCGTGCGCCAGCGGTGACGTTCTCAGAGCTTAAAAGACTTAGGTTATTCAATTGTGGCAAAAGATTCTTAGATCTTTCGATTGGGCCCGCTAAAATCTGTGGGAAAAACAATACGTAGAGAGAAAACACTCCTAAATTTCGCTCCGGCTTTCTGAAGCCTTTGTAAACATCAATTGTGTGGCTGAGGGTTTGAAAGGTATAAAAGCTTATACCTATGGGAAAAGGAAGTGAATTTTTGGGAATCAAAATTGCTATGTTCAATGCACTGAATACAGTATTTATATTCTCAGCAAAGAAATTGTGGTATTTGAAAAAGAAAAGGAGGCCAATGTTGGAAACTATGCTTGACCAAAATAAGGCTTTTCTTTGCCACTGTAGCTTTGAGTTGTAGATCGCAAGCCCACAGATGTAGTCTACTAGAATTGATAGGCCGACTACAATAAGAAAGAATGAATTCCAGGTCGTGTAAAAGTATACGCTTGAGGCTAAAAGCAGTATCCACCTCCAGGATTTTGGAGTAAAGTAATAAAACACAAGTAACAGAATCAGAAAGACCCCGTAGCCGCTACTATTAAAAAGCATTCAATACAAGTAACATCAACAACAGTAACTTAAATTTTCCCCTTTGCGAAAAGCAAGTTTTGGCAAATATTTCTACGCTTGAGGGGTAAATTAACAGGATTTTAGTTTCGCTTTTATTGAATCTCCATAAATACTTATAAATTGAAATATTCTATGACGACTTGCGTCATGAAACGCTCAATAATTCCTCAGTTACAATTTTTACTATTGACCTTACACCTATTCATGACTTCCTAGTATGACGAGCCAATCTGAAATAGCTGATTTCATCAAAAAACTAATTGCGAAGGAAATTGGAAAAGAAGTCACCACGATTGATGATGCTGTGGCATTTAATGATCTGGGGCTGGATTCGGTGAATTCAATTTTCTTACTGGGAGATGTTGAGGAGCATTATAAAATCGACATTGACCCTTTGAGTCTCTACAACAACCCAACTGTTTCTTCCTTTACCGAGCACGTTTACAAATTGATAAATGGACGTAACTAAGCTTTGGCAACCATCGAATCCGGGGTTTATTACTAACCCCTTTCCAGTATATTCCAAAATATTGGCGCATGCCCCTGTATTCCAATCACCCACTGGGGACTTCGTAGTAATGAGCTATGATGGCGTGAAGCATGTGCTTTTTGCTAAAAATTTTCGGACAGGAGCCAGAGCGGAATGGATTTATAAAATGACTCAATATGCCACGGGCAGAAACATAGACTTTGGCTCGATTCGGCAGGCAGTGGAAGGAATGCCTATACAACAAAACCCGCCAATACATAGTCTTATTCGATCCGTTTTGGCTAAAAACTGGCCCTCAAAATCTTTTCTTTCGACAAAGTCTTCCGAGATTTGTGATCAAATCCTGGCAGATATGCCACCATCATTTGACCTGGTCTCTTTTATTGCCAAGAAGCTACCGGTATGGATGGTTTGCGATGTCCTGGGCATGCCGCGAAATTTAGGAGAAGAACTTCAGTCTGATGGCTTCAAGCTGGTTCAACTCCTTGATCCCTATTTGACTTTTAAAGATTTAAAAAATATCCAGTTAGCCTCAACAAACCTTCGGGCATCTTTTGATCTTTACTACAGCAGCCTTGATAAGGAGTCGACCGGATTGGCAGCTGCTGTCAAAAAAGCTGCAGAAGACAACCCTGAATTTAATGCTGATCCCGTATCGCTCATTATTTTTCTTTTCATTGCTGCCTTTGAAACAACCTCCAGCCTGATAAGCATTTGCCTGCAAACATTAATTGAAGACAAAGAACTACTACCCAAACTTGATGACGACGCCAGCATTGAGCACTTTGTCCGGGAGATATTAAGGTTATACTCACCTGTGCAGATAACAGGCAGGTCAAACCCCGAGCCTATAGTCCTATCTGGGGTTGAAATTCCCGCTAATAGCACCATCACTCTTTGCCTTGGGTCTGCCAATCGTGACCCCGGTCATTTTGAAAACCCAGACCAGCTAATTATCGACAGAAAGGTAAACGATCACCTTTCATTTGGCTATGGTATGCATCATTGCCTGGGAAGCCAAATGGCAGTGGTTGAAGCTGCATCTGTAGTGAAAGCTTTCCTACCCAAATTAGGTCACACCAGCATTGTTGGCACACCAGTTTGGGAGAACAGGCTAATGATCAGGAGGCTGCTTTCCATGGAATTGATGGTTACCAATATGGCAACTGCCTCTTCTTAGCAGAAGACAAAAGTGGTCTTGGGATTGTTTTCCGAGAAATGTCGCTCGCAAATCTCCCGTGGTAGCAATCTCTCTGATTCTCACCTACTCTTTCCTCACCTTGACTCTTTTCAGCAGTCTCCCCTCCTCGTCTGTCACGACGAGAAGGTAGAGGCCGCTTACTTGTCGTTGTAGATTGAGTAAATGCTGTTGCCCATAGAACCGATCCCTCAGTATCTCATACCCCTTCAAATCAAAAAGCCTTATCATTCCTGCGTTCAATCCGGTGTTCCCCAGGTCAACTGTTACGTAGTCCGCCACAGGATTCGGGTATATTTTAACTCCGTCGGCGAGGAGAGTTTCTGCCACAGCCATAACTGGATCATTGAGGATCAGGACGGCTTCGGCTTCCCCTTCGTAATTTGTACTTGTGACAACCACCATTACCTGATAGGAACCGGCTTGCACCGGAACGTCCACGTCACCATTGTAGGTAATTTCATATGGCAGGTTGGCAGGATCTGTTGTAACTGTCACTTCTTTCGGCTTATTGTCGGTCTCCTGCTCAAGACCTGTGATTAAGATGGCGGCCCTGGCCTTATTCACTGTCAGGCTACCGTCTTTGAGCGTTATCTCGTAGTTTTCTGCTTTGCCTCCACTTAATGTTATTGAGTAAATACCAGTGTCACTATCTGGGGTGGCTTCGGTAGATGCAGTTGGTGGCTCCACAACGGACTCATCTTCGCTTAAGACGAATCCATCGTAATGCAACAAAAAAACAGGATTCTCCTCTCCGTATACTCTTTCCTCATCATTTGCCTGAATTGTCAACGGCGCCTTCTCCACAGTCAAATCAGCTGAGCTCAGCTCAATTAGGTATTCATCGTCACTACCGCCCTCAAGCTCAATTTGGTAGGTGTTCGGCACAGACCCCTGCGCCGCCTCCGTATAAACTGAAGGAGCTTCATCCAGTACTGCTTCGGTGTCTTCACCAACAAACCCCTCGTAATGAATGTCGATCGGAGGCACCATATCTCCGTAGCGAATCGAAACCGGCTCTATGCTGGCTTTCAGTCTTTTCTTTATAGCTATTGTAACTTCAGTCGAGGCTGAATTCCCTGATTTATCGGTAACCGTAAAGACTACACTATTTTTCCCGAGATCAGCGACTGTAAATCTTGTTTTGTCAACGCCTATTGAGGATATACCGCAATCGTCCGAAGAACCAGCATCCAGGTCGGCCACTGTCACCACCAGTTCCACTTCGTCACCAAAGACAAGCTCAATATCCCGGGCGACTGCAACCGGAGGATTCGACTCTGTGACACTGACGGCGACCGAACCAACAGACTCATTTCCTGCTTCATCTGTGACCGTTACGTCCACTTCATTTTCACCCACATCGGCACATGTAAACTCAGTTTTGCCAAGCACGATCGTAACAGCCCCCATGTTATCCGACGATCCGTCGTCAACATCCAGCACTGTAAGTATGGCCGAGCCTTCATCCAGCACAAGACTTGCCTCTTTCAGCATGAGAGTGGGTGCCACGTTATCATAAACCACAGTGACTACCTCAGCCAAAGGCGCATTTTCGTTTCCCGCACGATCTGTTGCTATAGCTGACGATACAGAAAAAGTTACCTCGCCTGCATCTTGTGGCCTTGCCGTTACCGTGAATATCTGATTGTCGGCACTGGCGATCGCCGTAATTTCGGCATTCACAGCAACGACATCTGTGAGTTCAAAGTCAACTACCTCCTCACTAAACTCGATTGTGAGCTCAAAGTCTCCATTTACCATAACGGGGGCCTCGGCCGATAATTCGGGGCCTGTAAAGTCAAAGTTGATGCTGTAACTCTGTGAATCATTTTCATTGCCGGCCTGGTCGCTGGCAACTCCCGCAGGAATGGATACAGATACCTCACCTTCATTATCTGGAGTCAGCAGAAACCGGTAAGCGCTCTCGGAAAGTGCCTGCAAATCGCTTGCGAATCCATTGGAAACCGCAAGGTCAGAAACATCAAAACCGGTCACGTCTTCAGAGAAAACGACATCAACCAACTCATGCTCGGCTCCCGATATGGTATTAGCTGAAGAGAACTCCGCCGATGGGGGAGTGGCATCATAGGTAGACTTCCAAATCGCTTCCAAATTCCCATTGCCTGCGTCATCTGTCCCTCCATTTTCCGGAACCGTGACTGTCAGCTCGCCTTCCTCTATGGCTTTGAGTTCCAGGTTATAACTTCTTTCGTCAACAACTGAGAAGGCGATGACCTGACCATTGGTAACAAGCAGATCATTGATACCAAAAAGTGATACAGGCTCCGAAAATATAATATTAAAAGAAAAATCAGCATCGTTTGTGACAATGTTGTTGTTGCTGAAGGTGACCTCAGGTGGCGTGCTGTCGTAGTAGGCGGTCGTGGAAACCATTACTACGTTGGATGTGCCATCCCTGTCTTCCACTGCACCTGCCGGCAAGGTTAGTGTGACCGCTCCTTCATTCTCAGGAGTGATGCTTACTGTGTAATCCACTTCCTGCAGGTCGTAAAAATACACCCAACCATTTAGCCCGGTCAACACCCTTCCTTTGTGGTCAATGGTAAGCCCCTGCGCTCCACTAAACATATTGGTTGCAATTACCCGGCGGTAGTTTCCCTCTTTGTCGAAAACCTGCACACGACTGTAACTATCTCCCACCAACACTTCACCAGCGTCGTTAATGGCGATCGTTTTTGGACTAAACAACTGCCCCTGCCCCGACCCGTAGGTGCCAAACTTGCGAACAAAGTTGCCGTCATCGTCGAATACGTGAACCTTGTGAGTAGCTAAATCGGCCAGGTACAAGTTGTTGTCGCTATCCAAAGCCATATGCCGAACTGACGACAGCTGACCATCGCCAGTACCTTTGCTACCAAATTTCCGAATGAAATTTCCTGCATTGTCGAATACCTGAATCCGATAGTTACCGAGATCATTGACGTAGATATTGCCATCGCTGTCAAGGGCTAGATCCCAGGGAGCACTTAGCTTTCCATCACCAGATCCATTGCTACCAAATTTTCTGATAAAAGTACCTCCATCGTCAAATACCTGGATCCGTGAATTATACTTGTCGGCCACATAAATATTGCCATCTGAATCAGTTGAAACCCCAAAGGGCTGCTGAAATTGTCCATCGCCGCTTCCCTGGCTTCCAAAATTAAACAATGCCTGACCAGCCCGGTTGAATACCCAGACCCGATGTCCGGATGCCTCGGCAATGAGTATGCGTTTATTAGCCCGATCAAAATGGATATCGGTGACAGCAGACACATGGGTGGGAACCCTTCCCAGAACGGACTCGGTAGCCACTGCAGTTAAAGTGACGTCGGCTACTGTACCGTTTGTTACCGTGAAATCTGTGGTTAAAAGTTCGCTGAGAGGTTCACTGAAATCCATTTCAAGAGAAAAAGGGTTATCATTCGTATCCAAAATGGTGGAAAACAAATATGGCACTGGCGGAGCGTTGTACTCTGTGTTGAACAGGACATTGGCCTTGAGTTGATTCCCGGCAAAGTCGCTTGCACTAAAAAACGGAATGGTGATGCTGACTAATCCCTGCGTCAATGCAGTAACATCAAAGGTGAATGTCTGGTTGTCTGAGGTCTGCAGGTTGCTAGCCGTGCAATTGGTGAGGTCGAGACCAGAAAGGCCGAAATATACCTCTTCGGAAAAGAAGGCAGTTACTTCAAAAGTTTGATTGGTAGTAGGAACCGGCTCGGACGTACTAAGCGTCCCAATCGGCTTAACAGTATCCTGATAGAAAGCGTAGCAGCTATTGTTGAACAAAGTAAAAAGAAAAAGGGCTAGCCAGTATTTGGCCAACAGTGGACGCAAGAATAAAATGGCTGATGTTTTCATGTCTGGTTTTTTTCAGACAAATACCCGCCATTCACATCAAATAGTAAAAAAAAGCACCTTTACAAAACCTTAACAAAATAGTTAATTACATGATTTTCAATAGATTACGATACGCCCATTAGGAAGCTACTCAGGTTTTCATCTTGCTCAAGGCCGAGTTTTTTTCGTATTCTCGACCTCTGCACTTCCACCGAAGCCACGCCCACATTTTGCAGCCCGGCGATTTCTTTGGACGTAAGGCCCAGTTTCAGATAGGCGCAAATACGCATATCGGTATTGGTGAGGGAAGGCGCCATTTCTGCCAGCTTTTCAAAAAAGTGGTGATGAATTTTTTCAAACCGCAGTCTGAATTCATCCCACTGTTTTGCGAGATCCCGACCATTCTCAATATCCAGGCTGATTTTTTTTAGCTTGCTATTCGCCTCGTCAAGGTTCTTTACAGGCCTCGAAAGCTCTTTCACTTCATGCAGCAAGTTATTCTTTTGCGCTATAGTGATGGCATAGGTAAGAAGCTCCTGCTCCTTGAGATACACTTCGCTTTGGGCTTTCGCCAGCTGTAGCTCAGCCAACTCCTTCTCCTTTTTTCTAGCTTGCATGCTGAGCCGCTGTCGGCTGATGACCAGACCACCGATGGCAACAGCCAGTACCGAAAAAGCGACCAAGCCGTTGCGGGTGAGTGACGCCACCTCCTGCTCCAGCCGCAGCTGTCTGATCTGTTGCTCCTTTTGCTCAGTCTCATATTTTTCCTTCATGTCAAGTATCTGCTCCGACTGGCGTTCATTAAAAAGGCTATCCTTCACCTGGCTGTGTTTCTGCGTGATGTACAATGCATTTTCAAAATCATCGAGCATAGCATAGATATCCGCCAGGCGTTCGTAGCCATATAGCAGGCGCTCGTCAGAATCGATTTGGCGGGCAAGCTCCACGAGGCTCTTAGCATACTCCAGGCTCTTATAAAAATCGGCGGTATTTCCGGTCTGTTGCCCAAGCCTGTCGTAGTAGGCAGCCAGCCCCTGATAGTTGTAGCTAAGCTCATAGAGATCGCCAAGCTCTTCATTCAGGCTTTTTGCCGAGGTATAATAATCGTAGGCTGCCTGTAGCTTACCCTGGTCGAGGTTCATCGTGCCCCTGGCTTGCATGATATTGGCCTCCATGCCCCTGTCGCCTTCCTGACGGGCGATATGCTGAGCCCTTGACAAATAGTACTCAGCAGAGTCGTACATTTTCAGTTCCACATAACTGCCTCCGATGTTGCCCAGGGCAAACATAGCCCCGACGGGCTGGCCGACATCTTCAGCAAGTTGTATCACTTTTTGATAATGCCTGATGCCTTCAGCTGGCAGGTTTTGATGGTCGTAGACGATGGCCATATTGTTGTAAAGCTTGATCAGGAAGCTGGGGTCGTCACCCACAATCTCCTCCGCTTTTAAATACGTCTCCAATGCTATCTGATAATCGCCTCTCGATTCGTGAATAAGGCCGATCCGGTTGAAGCAGTTGGCCATGCCAAGCGAGTCGGCCAGTGAGGCATAGAGGTCAAGGGAGCGGCTCTGAAGTCTTTCAGCCCCAGCAAACCGCCCTTTCCTCCATAGCAGCACTCCGTAATCGGAGAGCCAGAAAGCAAGTGCGCCATCATCGCCTCCTGCTTCCAGCAAGGCCATTACCTCATCGTATTTTTCTTCAGCCTCCTGGAAATGGCTGTCATGAATTGCGGCGCTGAGTTGGGTGAGGGCTTCTCTATCTACCTGCCCGGCAACACCCACCACCGAGAGGAGGCTATCGTAGGGCGAGCCTGAAACTGCAGAAACAACAAGAAGCAACCCTGCCACAAGCGTTGCACGAATCATAGTGTTTGAAAGGTTGTTTCGCCATTGAAACTAAGGAATTATTGGTAAAAATGCCTATTTCCTCGAAGCAATAAACTTCACCACTTCCGCCCGGTTGTTCACACCCAGCTTATCATACAGGTTTTTAAGATGGCTCTTCACCGTGTTGATCGACAAATAAAGCTCATCGGCAATCTCCTGATTGGTCTTTTGGGTGAAAATCATCTTCAGCACTTCATATTCCCGCTCAGAAATTGGGTTGGACACTCGCCCGTTGAGTTCTTCGAGCGACAAACTAAAATCTCCTTCGTATTTCCCCAGCATTTCATTGAGCCGTATCCGGTATTCATTGAGTTGCCCTTCCAGAATCTCATGTCTTAATTGTGCCTTCTGGCGTTGGCTATAGATCACCAACACAAGAATTATTATTGACAGCACAGAAGCGCCAACTAAAAAAGCCTGCACTTGCTGCTTACGTGACAATTCACTTTCTGTCAATTCTTGCTGTGCCGTTAGCAGCGCTATCTCCTTTTGCTGCTCTGCTTTCTCATATTTCGATTCTATTTCCTCAATTTGAGCCACCGTTTCCAGCTTAAACAAAGAATCTTTCAACGACAAGTATTCTTCATGCACCGACAATGCCAATGCTGTCTCGTTTGACTTCTTCAAAAGGGAATAGTAAAATTTAATTGCTTCGATATGTTTGGGTAACAACCCATACGTTTTAGCTGCCTCAATGCCCTGCTCGGCATACCTAATACCTGTTTTGAGCTGCCCCTGCTGCTCTGAAACTTCCGCCAGATTGGAAAAACAACTCACGTACACCTCGTACTCCTGAACTGCCCAGGCAACATCCCTGGCACTCAGATAATACTTCTTTGCCAGCTCCCAATCCTTCTGCTGGTGGTAAATCGATGCAATATTTTTATAAGCGTATGCCAGGTACGAAGAATCCCCATTCTCCAGAATTATTTCCAGTACTTTTAAATTATGATCCATCGACTGGTCAAGATTTCCCAGCGCACTA
The DNA here is from genome assembly GCF_902498805.1 of Imperialibacter sp. EC-SDR9. GTDB lineage: Bacteria > Bacteroidota > Bacteroidia > Cytophagales > Cyclobacteriaceae > Imperialibacter. The sequence goes on from NZ_LR701576.1 coordinate 322,983, forward strand.
TGGGCAAAAGCAAGCACAAGGTGCCCCATAAAATACCGGTCTGTTAAATTATATTCTTGAATGACCTGAAAGCTTGCCTGTGCATATTCAAGCGATTTCGAATACTGCTCCAGTTCGTTGTATATTCCTCCTATATTCCCTAGAAGCCGTGATTTAAGAGAAGCGCCGTCCACTGTGGGCAAATCACCCACTTCTTCTAAACCTGCATTGTAGTACTTCATCGCATCGTCGGTGGCACTCAGGGTGAGGGACGTATTACCCAGGCTATTATAAATCTCTCCTTTGAGCAACTTATACGGCTTGGAGTCAACCAACTGTAGTGCCTCATTCAAATGATAAAGTGCAGTATCGTTTGAATACGCCTGAGCGTAGGCGTTTCCCAGTTTTTGAAGGTAAGCTACTTTGATAGAGTCATTGGAAATGGTTTGCAGACCTTCTGCGGACAATAGAAAGGTTATCCTCTCTCTCGAATTCTGAACTTTGTCTGCTTGCTTAAGTTGGGCTATCGACTGACTATTCTGAGCAGAAACGGTAGCGGCGATCAGCAGACAAATTCCCAGCCAACAAAATCTAAGAGCCATTTATTGAATGATATAATTTCCCGACAAATAGCTGGAAATAACTATTGTTCTGGTTAATAGGTCATAGTTCAGCGATATTTAATAAAAAGAAAACCGGCTTCATCAGATGAAGCCGGTTTTTCACTAGTAACCTGAGTTCGATTTTAAAAAGCGGCTAATTGGCTTGTTTTGACGGGTTGATATTTGATTGCAGGCTTTTTGGGGAAGAAGGAGTAGGCAATCAATCCTGAAATAAGGTTGGTGATGAAGTTTTCGAAAGACCTATGTCTGGAATGTTCGACTTGACAGATGTTCTTGAGTTCATCGTTTACAGTTTCTA